>NZ_LRUC01000001.1 GCF_001550095.1 Celeribacter ethanolicus
CGGGAACCGCAAATTCTGCGCTCGCAAACATCAGTTTTTCAACAGAATCGGCGGGAAGCGGTCGTTCGCTGCGAGTGCGAGCGGAAACGTGCGTCTGGCTGGAAGCGGTCGTTCGCTGCGTAGGCGCCCTGCTAACAAAAATTGGACGATAGCAGATACAATGTGGTCTATTTGGGAGCAGGTAGAGCACCTCAAGAACGCATGACAAGAGGCCATGCTGAGCTCAACACATGAACATCGCGACTGAGCAGGGACGATTGCGGCTACATGGCTGAACCAAGTAACTCAACAGAATTATCGATAGCAGCGATGACAAACGCCGGAGAGTTCGAACGTTTGGCAACAAGTACCCTCCGTGTCGCGGATCCGCTGTACAAGGGCATCGTTCACACAGGTGTGAACCCCATAGGGCAAACAGTTACAGACCCTTTGGACGGAATCTCAATTTGTAGGGCCTTAGACGGTCAATGGTATGCTATCGCCTGCGAGCATACAATTACTGCTCGAGCCAACCTCAGGGAGAAGTGGCTAGATCCAAATAACGGTGACCTGTTCAAAGCCGTTGGCAAGCTAACTTCGTTTCGGGAATCTAACCCTGAACATAAACTTAGACTTGTCCTTACAAGCAAAAACACGCCTCCATCTGATCTGGTGCAAGAAGCCCATAGCGAAGCTGCACGCGACAAAGTGGAATTGGAAATTTGGCCAAGTGATAAGTTGGCCAATATTTTGGACATCAATCCAGATGGCCAGTACATCCGCTCCAAGTTCTTTGGCAGTCCGCAAACAAGGCTGTCTCGCGACTTGGCGATCGAGATTTCCCAGACGCATCTCATTAGGCATGCGCCTCTGGTTCCAAGTGACCAGTTGATATTTCGAGAAACCCAGTCCGCATGCCCGGCTATCGAAACGATATCATCGCCGGTGGTTTTTCTTAGTGGCTCCTCTGGCTCTGGAAAGTCAGCATTCTGTCATCAGATGTGCAACACTCTGGTCAATGACGGCGGTTTGGCATTTGTCGTCACTCACAACGCCTTAGAAAATAGCTCTTCACTTGGACAAGCCATTCGCAAAAGTCTAGTCGCAGAATTTCCCTCCTTGAACCTGGACGATCCAGTCGGTGACATCATTCGTGTTTCAGAAGGGCGAGAAGTCCAAATTTGGATTGAAGATATTAACTTATCGGCATCACCAACCGACCTAATATCAAAGCTTAACCGATCTGCTCGCGAACTCAACGGATCAAAGGATTCGTCGCGTGCGAGTAAGCTAAGGGTCCTTTGTCCTTTATGGCCCGAAAACCTCCGATCACTTCCGAGCGAAATGAACAAAGCTGCTCTATGCCGGACAGTTGACCTGGCGGATTTCAGCGATAACGAAGCGAGAGAAGCGATTAAGAGACGGAGCTTTGCTGCAGGCGTCGAATTGACGAACGTTGAGGCCGATGTTGTCAGAGAGCGACTAGGCAACGATCCCCTGTTGATCGGGCTATGGAAAGGAGAGGACGTAGGGAAGGAGAGTGAAGTTCTTTCGTCTTACGTCAATGACGCGCTGTCAGAAGCAAGTCAGTCAAGCGCGCGCTCAGTTTTCTCACTTCGCCGCTCTGTCGAAGCAATAGCTTCTTGGATGCTTGAGAACCGGACAAACGAGCCCTCATTTGAAGCGCTCCATGCAGATTTTGAGTCTTCGGATGTATTCTCAGATATGGAGTCGATTTGCAGTGAGGGACGCCTTTTCAGGGAAGTTCTCCAAGGCGGACAGGTAACGCTTGGTTTCCGCCATGATCGTGTCAGAGACGCCCTTTTGATCGGAAAAATCTCAAACACATTATCAACAGGCGAGTACTCGCACAGCTACTTACTTGATCCCTACTACTCAAAACTTGTAGCTCAAGCTGCAATCAAACCGAATACACCTGAAGAATTCTGGATTTTCGCCAAGCGCACCAATCCGCTAATCTGCTTTAGCGCGTTGAAGTACTCTCAATATGAGAACCCAAACAGAAACAAGCACTTGAAATCACTCTGCGAAGAGCTCATTGAAGAAGGGCTTCTTGAGGGCATTCCTAAGCAAATTCGGTGGGAAATCGAATGGCAGATAGCCGGCCTAATGGGTGCGCAGTTCAAGAAATTGGTGGAGGCCACTAGTTCGGACTCGCATGCAGGTCGCGAGGCGAGAGTGCTAAATGGGAGCGTCAAGGCAGCGGCGAACCTTTGCTACATTGCGGACCCCTACACCAATGCGCCGTTTCGAGATCGTTTGATCAGGCATGCCCGCAAGCGGCATGGTGACCAATGGTTCGAAGATCTATCTGTATTACTCGTTGATACCTCTCAAACCGACAAACAAAGAGAAGCAGCACTCTTTCTTGCTGGAGAGTGCGCTGACATTCGAACAGCCAAGGCAGTCGCTCAATGCTGGACTAACATGCAGGAAAGAGGGGACGAACTGTCCCGCGGGATGCTTTTCGCAGCTGTGTCTTGTTTGAGTGGCATCGATCAAGAGACGCTGGCTAGCGTTTTCAGAGCTTGGGAGGCTTTGCCCCACGAGGATCCGGAGGGCAAGGATAAGTCTGGACTGAGTGACAAACGATACTGGGTGGCTAAGGACTGTCTGTCTGGTGGATTGCGACGGGTGAAGTCCGAACGGACGCTCCTTCCGCTCATCCGGCTTGCAGAGAATAGAGCAGCCATGCGCCATGTGGTGTATGGTTGCCTTGAACAGGTCGATCATCCCTTGGCTGCTACGTTTGTTGCGTCTCACATTGCTGATATCGACAAGCGTTGCGAAGGTAAGGATGGGTGGTTCAACTCGCTAGCGAGCTCGAGGTTTAGTCTGTTCGGATCCGATATGGACCACAATGTTCGGTACTCAGCATCCGCCTTGCGAGTGTTAGAAACCAACTGGGCGAACACAGAAAACGAATTCTTCTTCCGAAAGCGCTGCTTCCAGCTCTGGCGAGCATCCGCTAGCGTGAAGGTGCTGCAACGGCTCGCCGAATGCCCGCCAAAAGGCCTTGAGGACGAGTTGCTTCTTTCCAGATGCCAGATTGGCGACGTCTCTGCCGTTTCTGACTTAAGAGTAAAGATCGAAGAGCGCCATACGACCGGAGTCTACTGGTTTCAGTTCATTCGCCAGTTCGACAGTCGGTTGTTCGAAGACCTCATGGTGCAAAAACTGGAAGAGATTAGTAGCGCATTGAATGCAGGCGACAAACCAGACTACAGCGCGGACAGCACCATAACTGACATTCTGGCAGATCGCCGAGATGAATTCGCAGAACGCGTTATCCTCGACCACTGGGAAGACTTGCAGCACCGCTACAACTACCCTCATGTTCTGTTGTGTATTGCAACACCCGCGACTCTTGAGATTCATGCGCGGCATTTTGAGAAAGTTGAAGACAAACAAGAGTACTTCAAGCATCTCGGCTTTGCCTATGGTATTCGCAATTCAAGCAGACCAGGCATAACTGACTTGGTGCAGCTAGAAGCCCTTGAACCCTACCTAGATCATTTTGACGATCACTTGATTGAAGAGATTTGGGAAGAATGCAACGAGAAAGGGTTCGATGCATGGCGCGCCGTTCACTTGGACAGTCGCCTCCCTCAGGACGGTTGGGCATTCAAGCAGATCAATGATGAGGCGGCTTTTCGGGAACTTGATGCCGAACTGGAAAATCGAAGCAGTATTGAGATGGCTGCCTACTTGTGGTCGAGTATCCGTCGGCGCAATTCGATTTCATCGAGAGAACTAATCGATAGGGCTAATCGTTATGTTGAATGCAGGGCAAATAATGAGTCGGCGGAGTTTTTGGCCGAGCTGATAGCTTTGGTCGGAGAGCGCGCTGATTTGCGGGTTCTGTCGAGACAAGTGCGGGCAGGTTTACTCACCGAGATGCAGTTTGAAGGCATTGTCTTCGCCGTAAAAAAGAGGTCCTTGGTTTAGGAGTCGGCTATGTGGGAGAAGCCCGCGCATCGGAAGATTGAAGGTACGGCAAGGCCTCTGCGCGTAGCATACCTCGTAGATTTGGCTACGTGCGAAAACTTATTGATCGACAAAATCATTGCCGAGAGTTTCAGTCGTTGGTCTGGTCGACGCACTCCGATTATCCCTGCATCCCCGGATGGGGTTGATCCCGCTTATGCGTCGTGGCTGCATGCATTCGACGCTGACATAATTTATAGTTTTTCCAATCTGACTGACGACGCTATCGGCTTGCTAGACGAAGAGTTGGCTCCCGGAATCCTTCACCATCATGAGGACAGGTATCGCGACCCTGAAGGCGAGCGCCGATATGACATTGAGCTTCCACTCCAAGGATTGTCTTGTCTATCTGTCTTACCGATGTTTGCTAGTCGGCGCTGGGGTTTCGGCGACAAGCCACAAGACATTTTGAGCTTCGACAAGTTTTGGGATGGATCCGATGACACGTTCGTCCGTGAGAATTTTGGTTTTCTTTCAACCTGCTTTGGCAACGGTCAACTCGCTGACTCAGCTCCGGAGTTGTTTAAGTGTTTGACGTTGATCTCAGCGAAATCACTTGCAAACCGCCAGTACGGCAAGAGCGAGCACGCCAAGTATGAGAGTGACCCTCGGGCCCTTTTGCAGACTCTTGGACCTGTCCCGTTTTCGTGCCGCCCCATGTGCTCGTTTAAGCCACTTTCCGTTCGAATGCGACGGGGCTTTTCCAGCCTAGTGCTGAGTGGCGTCGTCGCGGATTGTAAAACCCGTTGATGTATTCAAAGATCGCCACTTCAGCTTGCCGCCGCGTTTCCCATGACTTGCGCCAGATCAGTTCGGCTTTGATGGTTTTGAAGAACGTTTCGACAGCAGCATTGTCGTAGCAATTGCCCTTGCCGCTCATCGACACCTTGAAGCCATGCTGGCGCAGAAGCTTCTGATAGTCATGTGAACAATATTGCGACCCGCGATCCGTATGATGAATGCAGCCTTTGGGCGGCGCCCGGAAAGCTATGGCCATGTTCAATGCTCGGATCGCTAAGTCGCGTTTCATGCGATTGCTGACTGCCCAGCCGATCACCCGCCGAGAATGCAGGTCAAGAATAACAGCCAGGTAGAGCCATCCTTCTCGCGTCCAGACATAGCTGATGTCGCCCGCCCACTTCTGGTTCGGTTGATCGGCGTGGAAGTCCCGGTTCAGCAGGTTTGGCCCGATGTTGAACGCATGGTTGCTGTCCGTCGTGACCTTGTATTTCTTCGATCTTTCGACCCGGATGCCGTTCTCGCGCATCAAGCGGCCCACACGGCGATGACCGACGTCCAGACCGATCTCCTTCAACTCTTCGGTCATTCGCGGCCTGCCGTAGCTACCAAGGCTCAGGCGGGACTGTTCTTTGATGTGTGCAAGCGTGACCATATCAGATCGTTGTCTGCGACTGGCAGGGCGACTACGGAAGGCCCGCAAGCCACGTGTGCTGACGCCAACGACACTGCATAAACGGTTGGCTGGAAAATGGTTCCTGTGTTCCTCGACAAACCTAAATCTCATTGCTTTAGGCCCGCGAAGAACTGGGTGGCCTTTTTTAGGATTTCCCTCTCCTCCTTGAGAAGCCGGATCTCTCGTCGAAGCCGCTCATTCTCTTTGGCGAGGTCTAAATCCTCTTGTGAAACCACCTTCGTGTCTCGGTGTGCTGTGATCCATTTGTTCAGCGTCGACATGCCAACGCCCAGATCATCAGCCACCTGCTTGCGCGTCAACCCGCTGGTCAGCGCAATACGCACTGCATCTTGGCGAAATTCGTCCGTCCGTTTCAGTCCCATAGTCAGTCTCCTTTGTTCCAGTAAAGGCTATCAAAGGAGCGGCATCAAACCGTGACACGTCCA
>NZ_LRUC01000010.1 GCF_001550095.1 Celeribacter ethanolicus
CCCTCAAATATGCAGCGCCCGACCGTAAGCCGCCAACACCGCCTCATGCATCATTTCCGACATCGTCGGGTGCGGGAAGACCGTGTTCATCAGCTCTTCTTCCGTCGTCTCCAACGTCCGCCCGATCACGTAGCCCTGGATCATTTCCGTCACCTCGGCGCCCACCATATGCGCGCCCAAAAGCTCGCCCGTCTTGGCGTCGAACACGGTTTTCACCAGACCCTCGGCCTCGCCCATGGCGACGGCTTTGCCGTTGCCGATAAAGGGAAATTTGCCGACTTTGATCTCGTAACCCGCCTCTTTCGCCTTGTCTTCCGTCAGCCCCACAGAGGCCACTTGCGGGTGGCAATAGGTGCAGCCCGCGATCGAGTTCGGCTTGATCGGATGCGGGTGGAGGCCCGCGATCAGCTCGGCGACCATGACGCCTTCGTGCGACGCTTTGTGGGCCAGCCAAGGCGCGCCCGCGATGTCGCCGATGGCGAACAATCCGTCGACGCCCGTGCGGCAGAATTCGTCAGTCACGACATGCGTGCGGTCGATTTTCACGCCCGCCTCCTCGAGGCCCAGACCCTCGACATTGCCGACGATGCCGACCGCGGAAATCACCGTGTCGAACTCTTCGGTGGTGACTTTGCCGTCGGCTTCAAAATGCGCTGTGACCTTGCCTTTTGCACGGTCGAGTTTCTTCACGGTCGTCTTTTGCAGGATCTTCATCCCCTGCTTTTCGAACTGCTTTTTGGCGAAGGCGGAGATGTCTTTGTCTTCGACCGGCAGCACGCGATCCATCACTTCGACGACCGTCGTGTCGGCGCCCAAAGTGTTGTAAAAGCTCGCGAATTCAATGCCGATTGCGCCCGATCCGATGACCAGCAACTTCTTCGGCATCCGCGTCGGCACCAGAGCGTGGCGGTAGGTCCAGACCAGATCGCCGTCGGCCTCCAGCCCCGGCAGCTCACGCGCCCGCGCGCCGGTGGCGACGATGATGTTTTTGGCGGTCAAAGTCTCGGTGCCCTTGTCGGTTTTGACCTCGACCTTGCCTTTGCCCGCGAGCTTGGCCTCGCCCATGATCGCGGTGACTTTGTTCTTTTTGAACAGGGTCTTGATGCCGCCGTTCATCTGCGCCGCGACACCGCGCGAGCGCTTGACGATGGCGTCGAGATCAAAGCCGATGTCCCCCGCCGACAGACCGAATTCCTTGGCGCGGTGCATCTGGTGATAGACTTCCGCCGAGCGCAACAGCGCCTTGGTCGGAATGCAGCCCCAGTTCAGACAAATCCCGCCAAGGTTTTCGCGCTCGACACAGGCGACCTTGAGGCCAAGCTGCGCCGCACGAATGGCCGCAACATAGCCACCGGGGCCAGCGCCGATGACCACGAGGTCGAATGATGTGTCTGACATGAGGAATCCTCCCGAAACCAGTTTAGAGCGCTCCGCCCCGGTCCGAAAACCAGCAGGCAGCACAAATTAGTTTGACGCTAAACTATCTTGGGAGTCGGAGCAACGACCGGCAGAACTTCGCAAGCGAAAGGCTGCATCCCGCTCAACGCATAGCTTGAGCGGGAAACGCATAACTTGGGGTTTCCTTTGTAAATTTCCCTTGTAAATCAGGGATCAGGCCGCCACAGGGTCCATTTCGCGCAGCAGTGCCGGATAGCCACCCCGGCTCAGGAATGCCTGTTCGCTTTCCGTCGTGGCCCGCGACAGCGCCGCGTTGCGATAGGGGAAACGCCCGAACAGACGGATCACCTCGCGATGCGCACGGGCATGCAGCAGGTTGCCCGCTTCGCCCTTGAGACGTTCGAACATCAGCCGCACGCAGCGTTCCTGATCGGTCAGGCATTCGGAATGCATCAGCGGCAGATAGAAGAACTGCCGCGCGGGTGCGTCGATCCGCAGATCCCACCCCTTGTCCAACGCCGCCTTCGCCGCCGCCAGCGCCGCCCGGTCGGAGGCAAAGGCCCGCCCCGTTCCCCGGAACATGTTGCGCGACATCTGATCGTTCAGGATGATATAGGCCAGCGCCCCCGACGGGTAGGTGAGCCAGAGCGAATAGGCCCCTTCCTGCGCGTTCTGCCAAGTGACGAGGAACGCGTCCCGGATCGTCTGATCGAGCGCGTCATCCACCCGATACCAATCCACCGGGCTCAGCTCATCGAGCCAGAAGGCCAGAATTTGTTCCGGGGTTTTCTCTTGCCCCCCGATCGCGGTGTCCTGTGCTTCGGTCTGTGTGTGCGCCATCAGCCTCGCTCCTTTCGACGGCTTGCCTTTACGAAACCGTTACAAAGACCAAAGCACAAAGCAAGTTTATTATCAGAGACACCGCGTCACTTTGCCAAATGTTGCTCATGAACATCAGAAGCGCCCTCTTCCGCCCGTTCTATGGCCACTTCCTGTGCCACTTCGGCCGCGACCGGCGTGGTCGAAGGCATCACCGGAACATAGCTTGCGCTGTCTTCGACCGCGATCGCCGGACGACGCGTCATCCGCCAGAGCGCATAAAGCGCCACACCGGCCATCAGCACGATCTGGAACAGCCAGTATCCCCGTGGCCCGGTCACGCTCATCAGCCAACCGGCAATGAGCGGCCCCCCCACGGCACCGACACCGTTGATGAAGATCAACCCGCCGGAGGAGGCCGCCATATCCTCGGGCGCGAGGTAATCGTTGGTATGCGCAATCAACAGGGAATAAAGCGGGCTCGACATGCCCCCCGCCACGAAGCCTGCGACCAGCACGAGAATATATGTGCCCGCGAACATCGCGCCCAGAACGCAGGCCAGCGCCCCGACACCCGCCGCAGCAAAGATGACCTTGCGGCGATCGGAATGGTCAGACAGCCAGCCGATCGGCAACTGGAACACCAGCGCCCCGAGGTAGATCGCAGCCACGAACATGGAGATTTGCGACAGGTTGAAGGCGGCCTGCCCGCCGTATACCGCCGCCATGGCCATTTGCGAGGCGAAGACACCGCCCATGAGGAACATGCCGACACAGCCGAGTGGCGATGCCCTGAACAACTGGCGCAGGGTCATCGGTTTGGTGGTTTCGAAGGCCGGGGTGGGCGCGACCGACAACAGGATCGGCGCGAATGAGATCGACACCAGCACGGATGGGATAATGAAGAGGACGAAGCCCGACGGATCGCCCTGCGCCAGAATCCATTGCGCCAGGATGATACCGAGGGTTTGCACCAGCATATAGGCCGACAGCACCTTGCCGCGCATCTCGTTGGTCGTCGCATTGTTGAGCCAGCTCTCCGCCGTCACATAGACGCCGGAGAAACAGAACCCCAACACGATCCGCAGCGCGGTCCAGACCCAAGGATTGGTCACCACCGGAAACAGGATGAGCGCCGCCGAGATGAACGAGGCCAGCGCCGCGAAGACCCGCACATGCCCGACCCGGCGGATCAGCAGCGGCGCGGCCTGCGAACCGCCCAGGAACCCCGCGAAATAACCGGACATGACGATGGAGATTTCCAGCGTCGAAAACCCTTCGGCAACGCCGCGCACACCGAGCAGCGTGCCCTGAAGCCCGTTGCCGATCATCAGAAGGAGAATGCCGAGCAGCAGAGGCGAAGTATTGGCAAGAACGTAACGCATGGGGAGAGCCTAGGGGGATTCGGTGAAGGGGGAAACCACCCGGGCGCGGGAACGGTGATGTCCGTCCCGGGCCCGGATCGGGCGGATGGTCGCGTTAAGGTTAATCAGATTAAGGTTAACGCTTTGAGAAGGGGCCGAAGCTCGGCAAAGACCCGTCTCACGGCTCCTGCGGCAACAACAGGGATGCATCGCCATAGGAGAAGAAACGATAGCCCTCGGCAATGGCATGATCGTAGACCTGCCTGATCCGCTCCCGGCCCATCATCGCCGAGACAAGCATCATCAGCGTCGACTTCGGCAGGTGGAAATTCGTCATCAGCGCATCGGCGACACGAAACTCATAGCCCGGCTTGATGAAAATATCGGTCTCGCCCAAAAACGGTGCGATCACACCGGGCGCGGGCGCCGCACTCTCGATGAGTCGCAGCGCCGTGGTGCCCACAGGAATCACTCGCCCGCCACGCTGTTTGGTGGTGTTGATCTCGATGGCCGCACCTTCGGAAACCTCGCCCCATTCTGAATGCATCTTGTGCTGCGACACGTCATCGACCTTGACCGGCAGGAAGGTCCCCGCCCCGACATGCAGGGTCACATAGGTGAATTCGACGCCTTTGTCGGCCAGCGCCTTCAGGAGCGGTTGGTCGAAATGCAGCGACGCGGTGGGCGCCGCGACGGCACCGAGGTTCCTGGCCCAGACTGTCTGATAATCCGTCTTGTCCTGCTGGTCCGCCTTGCGTTTCGCCTCGATATAGGGTGGCAGCGGCATCGACCCCGCCGCATTCAGCGCCCGGTCGAAATCCTCTCCTGTGAGATTGAATTCCACCACCGCCTCACCGTCTTCCTTCGCAATCAGCCTGGCCGCGAGATCGTCGGAAAACCGGACCTCCTCGCCCTCCCTGATCTTTTTCAACGGCTTGATCAGCGTTCGCCACTGGCCCGGCGTGGCCTGCGGTTCCAGAAGCGTGACCTCGATCTTCGCCTCCTGCCAACCCTGTGCCGTATCGCGCCCCCGCTTGCCCGTCAGGCGTGCGGGTAGCACCTTGGTGTCATTCAGGACCAGACGGTCGCCGGGGCGGAACCACTCCAGAAGATCCGTCACATGCCCGTCCACGATCCGCGTCGGCGTCGCCACCAAAAGACGCGCGGACGAGCGCGGCTTGGCGGGACGGGTTGCAATCAGCCCCTCGGGCAGTTCGAAATCGAAATCGGACAGTTTCATGGAACGCCTCAGAGCTTGTGGTCGCACTATTGGTCCCCGGCGGGTTTCTTGCGGAAGATATCCCGCAACGCGCCCGGGGTGAGAAGGGACAGCGGGTTGACCCCGACCGCCGGATGTTTCGCAGGACCGGTGAGCGTGTAGGTAAAGCCGAACAGACCTTCCCCCTTGCGCGATACGACCTGGCCCAGCGCATTGAGGAAATAGACCGGCGACACCACGCCCTGCAAATCCACCGTCCCGGCGCCGCTGTCATAGAGCCCTTCCATGGAAATGCCAAGCGACGGACCTTCGGCCGAGCCCTCCCGCACCGTCAGCCGTCCGGGCTTCATGGTGAAATCGCTCTGCACATGGGAAAACAGGATACCGCCGCCGCCCGTCATCTGCTCGATCAGCCCCACGACCGACACCGCCGAAAGCAATTCCGCCAGCGAGGGCGCGGAGAGCACCCGGATGTCACCGACCACCACCCGCCCGTCGTAGCTACCTTTCTCCGACAGCGCCGTGAGACCGATGTTCAGCGTCCCGCCCGCAGCACGTTCCAGAAGGCCCGAGGCCTGCACCACAGCCCCCGCGTCTTGCGAACTGGCGGTGATCGTGGGGCCGTGGGGGCCCGGACTCACGGTTCCTGTGAGCGGCCCCGTGCCATTGAGCAGGCCGCGAAACGATCCGGTCAGGCCGCCCGCCCCGGCCGACAGCCGCGCGGAGAACCCCGTAAGGTCCTGCGCTTCAGCGATCCGCAGCCGGTCAAGCTGCACCTCGATTGGCACAGCGGCCCCCGAAAGCGCGCCCGCACCGGAGCCGCCGAATGTGGCCCGTGGCAGGTTCAGCGTCCCGCCGGTGATCGCCACTTTCACGGGGTTGCCCTTGCCCTGCCCGATCAACACCGCAGGGACATCGAGCCAGCTCCCCAAGCGCACGCGCCCAAAGGCCAGCCGATCGAACTGCCCGCCCGTGGTCAGCGTGAGCCGTCCCTCCGTGGCTTCGAGCCCCGCGCCCTTGAGCGTCAGGGCCGTGATCTCCGGCTGCGTCCCCGCCCTGCCCTCAAGGCTCAGAAGCCCCTTGGTCCCCGCCGGTTTGCCCCATCCGAGAGGCGCAAAGGACAGGCGCAGCCCCGAGAGATCGGAGGTGAGTGCGAATGTCGGCGGTTGCCCCTGGCGCAGGGCAACCGAGAGATCACCCCAGCTCTCTCCCGCCACCATGCCCGCTGGCAATGCGATGCCGAAGGTGTCGAGCAGCGCCTGGTTGATCCGCGCCCGTCCCGTCATGTCGGATTTGCCGCGATTCTCCGGCCCGAAGGCCTTGCGCCACTGCCCCGCCATCTGCGCCGTGCCGATGCGCGCCTCGCCCGCGACCGAAAGCCCCGACGGATCCACCGTCAGCCGCAACTGATCAGCGGAGAGCACCTGTCCAGGCATGAGCTGGTCGGAGGACACGTCGCTCAACACCCCGTTCAGCAGGTAATTCACATCCGACGGCATCACCTTCTGAATCAACGGCAGGGCGATCCGGCCGTGCAGCTCCGCCTGCCCCTTCGCCACATCCGGGCCAAAACTCGCTTCTTTCAGCACCGAGAACGGCGGCTCCGCCATCAGCGCCATGCCCGCCTCGATGCTGGAGCGGGTCTCAAGCCCGATTTCGATCCGCGCCGGTTTGGCATAAATATCCGGGATGCGCAGGGTGGTGCCCGCCACCTCGATCGCCCCGCCCGACGGGGCGGTGATCGCGCCGCCTGCCATGGTGATCGCCATCGCAGGCCCGAAAATCGCCCCATGCCCCGCCCCGCCCTCGACCGGCGGCTGGCTTTTCATGAAGCGCAGATCAAGATCCTCGAAATCCCAGTCGAGCGCCAGCACCGGCTGGCTTTGCCCCGGGTTGAACCGCAGCGCCAGATCCAGATCGCGATAGGTCGCGCTCCGAATGTTTTCCGCCATCCAGTCCCGGGTCTTGGACACGGCGGCAGGCGGCCAGAGCGCCAGAAGCTGCACGATGCTCATCTTGTCGACCGACAGATCGAGCCCCGCCTGCCATCCGTCTGGCGTGACTTCCGCCCGGCCCTTGCCGCGCAGCCAGAGGTCGCCCTCGGGCGTCGTCTGTCCCAGATCTATCTGACCGACATCAAGCCGGAAGGGGGCCAGCCTCAGCCTTGCATCGACCATGGCCTGATCGAACACCAAAGGCGCGTCGAACATCCCTTCGGGCGACACCTTGAGTTCGGAAAACTGCCATTGCCCGGTGAAACTCTGCGGCCAGTTGTTTTCGAAATCGCCCAGAAGCACATGCCCCCGCCCGGTCATCTCCAGCGCATCGGTGGTAAGCCGCAGCTCGGGAAAGTCGATCCGCTCGCGTTTCGGGTCGTAATCGAAATAGCCGCGCGCGCCCTCGAAGGCGATCGGCTCCGCGCCCTCGCCCGCCACGATCCGCCCCGGCGCAATCGCCAGCGTGCCGGTGTATTGCGACAGTTGCCCCTGTCCGTCGATCTCGGCGCGCATCGAGGCCGACAGCGGGGCATCGACCACCGAGAGAAACGACAGCGCCGGGCTTTGCAGCGCGAAATCGCGGGTCGGCGCGCGCTCCATGTCGAGCGAAATCGTCGTCGCCAGAGAGCCCTTGGCGGAGGCGAAACCAAGCGCGATGCGCGACAGCTCTTCCGTGCCGTTGAACAGTTCGAAATCGAGCGCCATATCAAGCAGTTGGCCTGTGTTTTTCAGGACGATCCCGGCATCCGTCGCCTGCCAGATCCGCCCTGAATGCGCATCCTCGAGCGTCACGGTGATCTCGCGGGCCTCAACCCGGGAGATATCCGAAAGCGGTGCCCTGGAGAAGGCGGTGTCGATGGCTTCGAGCACTTCGATGCCCGACCCGGCCACCCCCTGCGCACCGCCGAAATCGAGCGCGAATGTGCCATCGGCACGCCGCCGCACGGTAATCTGCGCCCCCGAGAGCCGCAGCGTGTCGGGTTGCAGCCGCCCCGACTTCAGCGCCTCTTTCGACAGCACCGCACGCAAGCTGTTGAGCCGCCCAATTTCCGCCCCGGAGGCGTCGATGATGCCGACATTGCGGGCGGTCACACGCGGCACGAAATTGCGATCGACCACGGCGTCGATCTGGCCGATGGAGACCTGCGGCCCGTCGAGCTTGTGGTTGATCCCGGCCTCGATCCGCGACGTCAGAGCCTCGGGGAAAGTGACCACCCGCCCGGTGAAGGCCAAAACCGCCAGACCCGCAAACAGCACCATGACCAGCATCAGCGCACCCGTCCAGATCCCGATCTTGTGATGGGTCTTCAAGGGCTTGCGCTTAGGCTGTTCGGGCGTGCCCGGCGGCTCTTCGGCGTGGTTTTCGGTCTCGTCGGACAAAATCGGCTCGTTGATTTTCCTGCGGGTCGTCTTGCGGCGACGACTGTCGGTTTCATCTTGTCGCAATGCGGCCTAAAACGAAAGCCAAGCGCATTGCAACTCCCTGTGCAACATCCTGTGCAACTCACGAATGCCTGATGAGAGGAAAACACCATGATCGACGCCGGAACCATGGCCCCCGATTTCACCCTACTCCGCGATGGCGGCGACAGCGTCACCCTGTCGGCGCTGCGTGGTCAGAAGGTGGTGCTGTATTTCTACCCCAAGGACAACACCCCCGGCTGCACCACCGAAGCGCTGGATTTCACCGCGCTCAAGGACGAGTTCGCCGCCGCCGGTGTCGCGGTCTTCGGAATTTCCAAGGATTCCGTGAAGAAACACGAGAATTTCTGCGCCAAGCATTCCCTCGGCATCCCGCTCTTGTCCGATGAGGCTGGCACGGTCTGCGAGGATTACGGTGTCTGGCAGGAAAAAAAGAACTACGGCAAGACCTATATGGGCATCGTGCGGTCGACCGTGCTGATCGACGAGACCGGCAAGGTCGCGCAGGTCTGGGACAAGGTCAAGGTTGCGGGCCATGCGGCCGATGTGCTCGAGGCCGCCAGGGCATGAGCCACGCACAATGACACTGACGCTTGCAGGCATGGCCGAAGAGGTGCTGCGCACCGCCGATGGCCGGGAAAAGACCGCACTGTCGCATCGCTACGCCGCGATGTGGCGCGAAAGCCGTGCCGCCGGGGCTCCGATCCCGCTCGGCACGGCCTATCCGCCGATGCAACCCGCCCGCCCCGCAAAACCCGAACTTTTGGCTCCGCGCGACGTGCCCAAACGCAAGCCCGGAAGCCCCGAGGGGCGCAAGGCGATCCTGCATGCCATTGCACATATCGAACTGAATGCCGTCGATTTGCACTGGGACATCGTCGCCCGCTTTACCGGTATCGACATGCCGCCCGGATTTTACGACGACTGGGTGAAATCGGCCGATGAAGAAAGCAAGCATTTCAATCTGGTCTGTGACCGCTTGGAGGCGATGGGGTCGTTTTACGGCGATCTGCCCGCCCATGCCGGGATGTGGCGCGCCGCCGAGGACACGGCGGAGGACATCATGGGCCGCCTCGCGGTCGTACCCATGGTGTTGGAGGCACGCGGGCTCGATGTGACGCCGGGGATGATCAAGATCTTTCAAAACGCCAAGGACCCGGAAACGGTCGCAGCCCTCGAAGTGATCTATGCCGAGGAGGTCGGCCATGTCGCCTATGGCGCGAAGTGGTTCAACTTCCTCTGCGGCCGACAGGGGCTCGATCCGAAAGACGAATTCCACGGCCTGATCCGGCGCTATTTCCCTGGCGGCACCAAACCGCCGTTCAACGATGAAAAGCGCGCCGAGGCCGGACTGCCGCCGGATTTCTACTGGCCCCTGGCCGATGAACTGCCGCCTGCCTGGAATTGACGCCCACGGCGCAGCGCGCGGCCTGCGGCAGCCCGTCGCAGCCCCTCGCCAACGCACCGAAGCGTGACCGCTAACATCGGCGAAAAACCGCCCACATCCTGAGCTTTCCGGCTGGAATCCCCCGCATCCCACCTCCGAGGAGGCAAAAAAGTTGCCCCTTTGGTCCCGCTTCGCTAACAGGGGGCAACCGCTTTCGAGTGACGGACATGAAGCTCCGCATGAGACGGATCGTCCTTTGTTTCAGGCCGGGTGCGACACGCTCCCGTCCGAGAGTACATGGTGCAAAGCGGGTCGAGGGAACGGGATAAGAGAACGGCAACGACAAGACGATGATCAGAAAGCTCAATCACCTGCTTGAGCGCAGATTCCCCGAGCGTCGGGTGTTTCTGCGGTCCGACAACGACACGCGGTATCTGCGGATCACGCCCCTCACCCAAGTGGTGGCCATCACCGGGTCCACGGTGTTCGCGACCTGGATGATCATTGCCACGGCGATCCTCCTGATGGACAGCATCGGCTCCGGCAATCTGCGCGAACAATCGAGCCGCGATCTGGTCCTGTTCGAGACCCGCGTGGCGGAACTGGCCCATGAACGCGACATGCGCGCCGAAGAAGCCGCCGCCGCTCAGGCCCGGTTCAACACCGCGCTCGCCCAAATCTCAGATATGCAGAGTCAGCTTCTCGCCTCCGAAGAGCGGGTGCGCGAGCTGGAAAAAGGCGTCGACGTGGTGCAGACCAACCTGCGCCGCGCGCTCAAGGATCGCGATGCCGCCGAGGCCGACAAGGCCCAGCTCATCGCCCAACGCGACGGCGGCACGGCGGCGGCCAATGGCATGAGCGCCGAAGAGGTCGAGGCCACAGTCGACGTGCTGGCCGCAGCGCTGGCCGATACCGCCGCCGAGCGCGACGAGATGGTGGTTTCCGCCAGCCGTGCCCTTCAGATGGCCGACAATCTGGAGACCGATCTCAAGCTGATGGAAGAAAAGAACGACCGGATCTTCACCCAGCTCGAAGATGCGGTGACAATTTCCGTCGCGCCTCTGGACAAGATGTTCAAATCCGCCGGCATGGACCCCGAGCACCTGATCGCCACAGTGAAAAAGGGCTACTCCGGTCAGGGCGGCCCCCTCACACCGATCACATTCTCCACCAAGGGCGGCATGATCGACCCGGATTCGATGCGCGCCAATGCGATCATCGACAAGATGGACCGGCTCAATCTCTACCGCATCGCCGCCCAGAAAGCACCCTTCGCCCTGCCGCTGAAAGACGCGTTCCGCATGACCTCTCCCTTCGGACCGCGCTGGGGCCGGATGCATGAGGGACAGGACTTCGCCGCCGCCTACGGCACCCCGCTTTATGCCACCGCCGATGGTGTCGTGACCTTCGCGGGCTGGCAATCGGGCTACGGGCGTCTCGTCAAGATCCAGCACGAATTCGGCATCGAAACCCGCTATGGCCACCAGTCCCAAATTCTCGTGAAAGTCGGGCAAAGGGTCTCGCGCGGCGAACAAATCGGTGCTATGGGAAATTCCGGCCGCTCGACCGGCACGCATCTTCACTATGAAATCCGTGTCCAGGGCAAGGCCGTCGATCCGATGACTTATATTAAGGCTGCCAACGATGTTTTCTAAAAGCAGAATCAACGAACCGGGCCCGAAACAGGGCGATGACGCGAAGAAACCCGAGGCGGCGGCCACGAAGCCCCCTCTGCCGAAGACGCCTGTGCCCGACTATGCGGCCACGTCCGCGAAACCGAAGCCCGCAGCTTCGGTGCTGTCCTCCGACCTCACCGTCGTGGGCAATCTCAAGACCACCGGCGACATCCAGATCGAAGGTACGGTCGAGGGCGACATCCGCGCGCACCTGCTGACCGTCGGCGAAAGCGCCACGATCCGCGGCGAAGTGATCGCCGATGACGTCGTGGTGAACGGTCGCATCGTGGGCCGCGTGCGCGGTCTGAAAGTCCGCCTGACCTCGACCGCGAAGGTCGAAGGCGACATCATCCACAAAACCATCGCCATCGAGAGCGGTGCGCATTTCGAAGGCTCCGTCCAACGGGCCGACGATCCGCTCGCCACCGGCGCGAAACCGGCCCCGTCGACTGCGCCCGCGGCGGCGCAGACCTCTGCCGCCGTGTCGAAAGCGACCGCAGCCGCCAAAGGCGAATAAGCCTTCCGGCACGAGAATGCGAAAGGCGGTCTTCGGGCCGCCTTTTTTCATGCTTGAACCGCCCCGCCGCCTCCGCCATCGTGGGAAGAGACAACCCGGAGTCCCCATGCCCGCCGAAGCCCTGCGCCAGCTTGAAAAAGTCGCCAATCTCTATCTTTCGGATTTTCGCATGGGGCGGTTCGACGAACGTCGCCTGACCGCGATTTTCGACGAGGGCATTCCCGGCGAACCGGGGCCTGCCCAGACCGGCAGTTCGGTGATCGACGACATCCTGGGGCCGGTTTCCGCCATCGAGGTCCGCCCCGGCTCGCGCCGCTTTACGCTTCGATTCGACGAATACGTGTCCTTCAAGATCACCGACGAGAGCCAGATGAGCAGCGATCCGGAGACGGCGGAAAGCCACGCCAGCCTGTTTCGCGAGAACCCCTCCGCCGTTTTCCTGCGCCACGTCAAGCAGGGGCTGCATTGGGAGGATGACCGCATTCCGCTCTATCACTACTGCGTCGTGGCGCTGAACCATGTGCTCGAAGTCGTCACCTCCCTGCCCCCCGATGCGGAGATGCAGGTGCTCGGGCCGGATGATTTTCCCGACGGCACCGACGTTTAACCCATGTCCCTGTCAACGGACCCAACGGCCCTGAAAGCGGGCAATCTCAAGGGCGCGCTGCTGATGGTGCTCGCCATGTTCCTGTTTTCGCTCGAGGACATGGCGATCAAAACCGTCACCGCGCATTTGCCCGTCGGTCAGGTGCTCACCCTCTTCGGCACAGGCGGCATGGCGGTCTTTGCCGTGCTGACCGCGCGACGGCGCGAGCGGCTGATCCATCCGGTGATGGCCGAACGCGTGATGCTGATCCGCGCGGTGTTCGAGGTCATGGGACGAGTGTTCTTCACCCTGTCGCTGGCGCTCACCGCGCTTTCCACCACCTCCGCCATTCTGCAAGCCACGCCTCTGGTGGTGGCCGCCGCCGGTGTGGCGCTCTTTCACGAGCGGGTTACTTTGGGCCGCTGGGCCTTGATCGCGCTTGGCTTTGTCGGCGTGCTTCTGGTGATCCGCCCCGGTCTCGACGGGTTTACCCCGCTCTCCATCCTCGCTGTTCTCGGCATGATCGGCTTTGCCGGGCGCGATCTCGCCACCCGCGCCGCCCCCGCGGTGCTGTCCTATGCCCAGCTCGGGCTGACCGGCTTTGCCGCGCTCGTGCTCTCCGGTCTGGCGCTCACGCTTTGGAGCGGCGGCTGGCTCCTGCCCACCCTGCCCGATCTGGCCGCGCTTAGCCTTGCCGTGGCGGTCGGGGTTGGCGCCTATACCGCTTTGACCATGGCGATGCGCATGGGCGAGCTGTCGGTGGTCACACCGTTTCGCTATGTGCGGCTGCTGTTCGCGATGATCCTCGGTGCACTCGTGTTTGGCGAACGCCCGGATGCGTTTGAGCTGATCGGCGGCGCGGTCATCGTCGGCACCGGCGTGCTGTTGATGCTCACCGCGCGGCGCTGATCAGACAAGCGCCCGGCGATAGAGATGCCACGTTGCGTGGCCAAAGACCGGCAGCGCCACGAACAGCCCGAGAAACATTGGCAGCATCGCGAGAAAGGTCAGCCCGGCGATCAGCGCGGCCCAGACCAGCATGACGAACAGGTTCTCCCGCACCACCCGGAGCGAACAGAGCATGGCGGTGACGAAATCGACCTCGCGCTCCAGAAGGTGCGGCAAGGAGGTGACCGTCAGTGAGAACAGTACAAAGGCCAGAACCCCGCCAACGCCCAGCTCGACCGCGATCATCATCAGCCCGTTGGGGGTCAGGAAGACCTCGTAGGAGGAGCTGATGTTGGTCATCACCGACAGCCCCATGAAGAGCGCGAAGATCATATGGGCGAGGAAGGACCAGAACAGCACATAGATGACGATGATCGCCCCCATCCACGGGATTTGCCGGTCGCGTTCGGCGGCCACCGAACCGAGGATCTTGCGCCAGTCCAGCGGCTCGCCACGCTCCATCCGGCGCGACACCTCATAAAGCCCGACGGCTGCGAAGGGCGCGAACATCGGGAAGGCCAGCGAGACCGCGAAGGTCCAGAGCACCGTCCCCGCGCCGAAGATCACAAAGCCGAGCCCGATCAGCACATAAATCCCCGCGAAGAAACAGCCGAAACCGGGCGCGCGCCGAAAATCCCGCCATCCTTCCCGAAGCGCCGCACCGAGATCGGCAAGCGTCAAACGTGCCACATCTGGCAACGGGGCCGCCGCCACCGCCGTCATATCTGTCATTGAAATGTCCTCCCTGCCGGACTTGCCGCCGGTCTGCCTCAAAGAGAGGACAAAATGTCGCGCCCTGTCAAGCATCGCCCCCGCCGCAGCGCGGCGAGGCAAGAGACGGATTTACAGGGGCGTGCGGCTCAAAAGATAGGACAGCGGCACCATGGTTACGGTCGCGGCGCGGTTGCCCAGCGACCATTCCGCAAGCGCCTGTAGCGTCTCTTGGCGTGAGCGCCCCAAAAGCACCACGGTCTTGCCGGTGCCCGCCTGAAATGCCGCCTGATCGAGGAAGCGCTTGATCGCCGCCACATCCTGCCCCTGCCCGTCGAGATCGCGGAATACGAGGGCCGCGGGCGCCTTGGCGCGCTGTGCTTCCTGTTCCATCGCGTTCAGCCCGCGCGGGAAGGTCACAAGACCCCGCCCGCTGTCCTGCGCGGTCGCGACCACCTGAGCCGCGACCTGACGCGACGTCTGGAACGTGCCAGAAGGCACATCGAGGAAACCGATGGAGACCGGCACCAGTTCGGCGGCCTGCGACAGCGTCACGGCGGCATCCTGCGGCGTCGCACCTTCGGGCAGACCGATCATCGCCATCACTTCGAGCCCCTTGTCACGATAGGCCATGGCGCGCTCTCCGGCCTGTCGGGCCAGCGCATCGACCGCGAAGCTCACCGGGAACGGCAGGTTCGCAAGCGTCTTGTCCTCCGGGCCAAGCTCCCCAATGTCCATCAGGATCACGCTCATCACCGGCCCCGGCGGGGTGGCGGTGTAATTGGCGGAATAGGCCAGAAGGGCGGGCAAATCGTCGGCGATCACCACCGGGGCACTCGCCTCGGCTTGCGAAGTCGAAGAGCCGGAAATCGACGGCAGGCGAGAGGAAACGCGGCTGTCCGCGCGGTCGGTGAAACTGCCAGCCTGATGGCCGGGCATCACCGCCGTGGCCGGTCCCTCTTCGAGCGCGGCGTTCGGGGCAGGTTCCATGTCGACCCCGTCGAGCATGATCTCCGGCGTGGCCGTCTCTGTGCCGACCTCAGGCCTCTCCGGCGCTTCGGGTGCGACATCCGTCCCCTCGGGCAGCGGGGCCGCCTCCGGAAGAGCCTCCTCGGCAGAGGGCAAGGCCTCAGGCGCGGAGGCTTCCGGCGCCATAGCCTGCGGCGGTGTCAGGACCGGATCGCTTGGCGTGCTCACGACCGCGCCCAGCTCTCCGGCCTCGGGAGTTTCGAGCGCCTCAGGCACGGTGATCGCCGGGGCCTCGGCCGCTTGCTCGGACACCTCCGGGCGGAGTTCCGTCCCTTCCGGCGCCTGCATCTCAGGCTGCGCTTCGGCGCGATGCGGATCGGCGGCGGGCGCATCGGGCGTCACCTCTGTGCTGCGCTCTGTCGCGCGTTCTGCCCCGGCTTCCGGCGCGTCTGGCAGATTTTCCGTCACGGCGGGCGCAGGTACGGGCGTCAGGTTGACCGGAGCGGCGATTTCATTGGCGAGTGTCAGGATGCCGAACCCCACGATCGCCCCCCAGATCACCCCTGTCAGAACTCCACGCCCCATTGCGCACTCCTTGCCTGTTGCACACCGCCTTTGCGGCCCTTTTCAACCGCGTGAAAGCCAAGGCATCCCCTTGACCCTCTGCGGCCCTTGTGAACATGTATAACCCGGCTTAAAGGCGGGATCATCCCCCTTTGAGCGCTTTGCCGCCCGGCGTGCGAAACACCGCGCCCGGGTGGCTTGATTTCCGGCGTTTGCACGCACGTAAAGGACTGCGACCATGCTGCTTCTGATCGATAACTACGACAGTTTCACCTATAATCTCGTGCATTACATCGGCGAGATCGGGTGGCAGGCCAATGTGGTCCGCAATGACGCGCTGAACGTGCAGGAGGCCATGGCGCTGCGCCCTTCCGGCATCGTTTTGTCGCCCGGGCCGAAAACGCCGACAGAGGCTGGCATCTGCGTGCCGCTCATCCATGCCGCAGCCGAAGCGAAGATCCCACTCTTTGGCGTCTGTCTGGGCCATCAGGCCATCGGCGAGACCTTCGGTGGCAATGTCGTGCGCTGTCATGAGATCGTCCATGGCAAGATGGGCGAGATCTACCATGAGGACAAAGGCGTGTTCAAAGGCCTGCCCTCGCCGCTTCAGGGCACGCGCTATCACTCGCTGGTCGTGGATCGCGCCACCCTGCCCGACTGCCTCGAAATCACGGCGGAGCTGAAAGACGGCACGATCATGGGGCTGCGCCACAAGGAGCTGCCCATCGAAGGGGTGCAATTCCACCCCGAAAGCATCCGCTCCGAGCACGGCCACGAGATGTTCGGCAATTTTCTGAACCAATTGAAAGAGGACCAACCGGCATGAGCGATGCGATGAAACCCCTGATTTTCGCGGCCTCCGAAGGGCCGCTGAGCCGGGCGCAGGCCGAAGCCGCTTTCGAGCTTCTGTTCAATGGCGAGGCGACGCCCGCACAGATGGGCGGACTGCTCATGGCGCTCAGGGCACGCGGCGAGGCCGTCTCCGAATACGCCGCCGCCGCCAAGGTCATGCGCGATCACTGTGTCCATGTGAACGCCCCCGAGGGCGCGATCGACATCGTCGGCACCGGCGGTGACGGGCTTGGCACACTCAACATCTCCACCGCCTCGGCTTTCGTCGTCGCGGGCGCGGGCGTCACCGTCGCCAAACACGGCAACCGCAACCTCAGCTCCAAATCCGGCTCGGCGGATGCCATGTCGGTCAACGGCATCAACGTCATGGTCGGCAAGGATGTGGTCGAAGAGGCGATCAACGAGATCGGCATCGGTTTCATGATGGCGCCGATGCACCACCCGGCGATGAAATATGTCGGCCCCGTGCGGGTCGAACTGGGCTGCAAGACCATCTTCAACATCCTCGGACCGCTGACCAATCCGGCGGGCGTCAAACGCCAGCTCACCGGCGCTTTCGCCCCCGACCTGATCTGGCCGATGGCGGAAACGCTGCAAATGCTCGGCTCCGAGAAAGCCTGGCTGGTCTATGGTCACGACGGCATGGACGAGGTCTCGATCACCGGCGCGACATCTGTCGCCGCGCTCGACAATGGCAAGATCGGCTCGATGGAAATCCATCCGGAAGATGCGGGCCTCCCGGTTCACCCGCTCAAGGACATCCTGGGCGGCACGCCGGAGGAAAACGGCGCCGCGATGATGAACCTGCTCAAGGGCGAAACCGGCGCGTATCGCGATGCGGTCCTGATGAACTCCGCCGCAGCACTTGTGGTGGCCGACAAGGCCACGAACCTCAAGGAAGGCGTCGAGATCGCGTCTGAGAGCATCGCCTCCGGCGAAGCACTCAAACGCCTGCAAGCCCTGGCGGAACTGACCTCTCGCCACTGAGTTTCCTTTGCTGATCAAAATACTCACGGCGCGCCCTCTCAACCGGGTGCGCCGTTTTCATTTGAGTATTTTGCGCACAAAGGAGACGAAAAAGGGGCCCTAAGGCCCCTTAAACTTGTCCAGATCGAACACTCTTACTTCGTGATGATCTCCGGCCCCATCAGTGTCGTGGGCAGGTAGGTCGAGATCCATGGCACATAGGTGACGAGGATCAGGAAGACGAAGAGGATCGCGAGGAACGGCAGGGCGGCGCGGACCACGGCCATCATCGGCATCCCCGCAACGCCCGAGGTCACGAAGAGGTTGAGGCCCACCGGCGGGGTGATCATCCCGATCTCCATGTTCACCACCATGATGATGCCCAGGTGGATCGGATCGACGCCGAGTTCCATGGCGATCGGGAAGACCAGCGGTGCGACGATCACGATCAGCCCCGAGGGTTCCATGAACTGGCCACCGATCAGAAGGATGACGTTGACCATGATCAGGAACATGATCTTGCCGAAGCCCGCCGACAGCATGGCATTGGCGATCTGCTGCGGGATTTGTTCGTCGGTCAGCACATGTTTCAGGATCAGCGCGTTGGCGATGATGAACATGAGCATGATCGTCAGCTTGCCCGCATCGAACAGCGTGTGACGCGTGTCCTTGTGGAAGAAGGCGGTGATCAGCGCATAGGGTTTCGCCAGAAGGGATTTCGGCCCGGTGCCGTCGCGATCCGCCAGCGGCCCCATGTCGCGGTAGATGAAAGAGGCGACAAGGAAGGCATAGACGGAGGCCACCGCGGCGGCTTCGGTCGGGGTGAAGATCGCACCGGTGATGCCCGGAATGCCGTAGATGCCGACCATGATGATGACGATGAGCATCAGCCCCCAGAAGGCTTCGCGGAAGGAGCGGCCGATTTC
This sequence comes from Celeribacter ethanolicus, assembly GCF_001550095.1. Taxonomy (GTDB): domain Bacteria; phylum Pseudomonadota; class Alphaproteobacteria; order Rhodobacterales; family Rhodobacteraceae; genus Celeribacter; species Celeribacter ethanolicus. The sequence goes on from NZ_LRUC01000010.1 coordinate 18,322, forward strand.
GCTCCAGCCGGCCCAGTCGCCTTTCGGCAGGTTCTTGACCCGCGCGATGACATAGATCGCCAGCATGAGCATGGTGCCGGCCAAAAGCCCCGGAATGACGCCCGCAAGGAACATCCGCCCGACGGAGACGTCTGTTGCGGAGGCATAGACCACCATAACGATGGACGGCGGGATCAGAATACCCAAGGTGCCCGCGTTGGCGATGACACCGGCGGCGAAATCCTTGGTATAGCCCATCTGGCGCATCGCCGTGATGACGATGGAGCCGATGGCCACCACGGTTGCGGGCGACGAGCCGGACAGAGCGGCGAAGATCATACAAGCAAACACGCCCGCAATCGCCAGACCGCCGTGGAAATGCCCGACACAGGCGATGGCAAAGCGCACGATGCGTTTCGCCACACCGCCCGTCGACATGAACGACGAGGCGAGGATGAAGAAGGGGATGGCCAGAAGCGTGTAGTGACCGGCCATGGCCTGATAGAGCGACTGCGCCACGGAGGCCAGCGAAGTGTCGGAGAACACCAGCAGGAAGATCATGGAGGACAGGCCGAGAGAGACCGCGATCGGCACACCGATCAGCAACAGGCCCACCACCATGACGAAAAGAAAGACGACGTCCATTGGGATTATTCCTCGTATTCGCCGTGCGCCACGCGCTCGACTTCGTCTTCGGCCTCGTGGGACACGATAAGGCTGGATTGTTTGCCCGCCAGAATGCGGATCGTGGCCTGCACCACGCGCAAAAGCATCAGCGCCGCCGAGAAGGGGATGATGACATAGGGGACCACGCGCGGCAGCTTGTCATAGCTGTCGCCATAGTTGATCGCATCTTCGAGCCAGCGGAAGATGCCGAGCATGGGCACCTGATCGGTGATGTAAAACGCCCGGTCGCGCACGTTCTCGGTGAAGCCCAGCGGGAACCAGCGGCCTTCGGTCGGCTGCAACGCGGCAAAGGGGGCCCAGTAATCCCAGGCGCCTTTCATCAAGAGCATCGCATAGGCGAGACAGGCCAGCGCCGAAAGCACCGCCATGAGCCGCTGCCCCCGCGTTGGCAGCACGTTGATCAACGCGTCGACGCCCAGATGCGAGGTCTTCTTGAACCCGTAGGAAATTCCCAGAAGCACGAGCCAGGCGAAGAGGATCAGCACCACTTCGAGGCCCCAGATCAGGGAATGGTTGAACACGTAGCGCAGCACCACGTTGACGAAGGTGATGAGCGTCATCACGCCAAGGATCGCCGCGATGACGTTTTCCTCGAGCCCGTCGAAGAACTTCGCCACCGCCGATTTCGGCAGGTTGTCCTGATATTGTGTCATGGAGATTGACCCCTGTTGTCCCTCTGTCGGGTCCGGGGGACCCGTGGCATCCGGCATTGCGGATGCAGGCAAGGCCCCATCGTCATCGACGGGACCCTGCCATGATGATCAGCGCTCAGTGTTTGGCGTTGATTTCCTGCGCCAGCGCGATGTTGTCGGCGCCCACGTCATCGGTGAATTTCTCCCAGACGGGTTTCATCGCATCGACCCAGTCCTGACGCTGCTCCGGCGTCAGTTCGCGGATCACGCCACCGGCATCGAGAAGCGCCTGACGGTTGTCGGCGTCGACCTCGTTGATCGCGGCGTTGCGCTCGACGGTCACCTCGTGGAGGATGGTCGCAAGCTGGTCGCGGATGTCGGCGTCAAGCCCTTCCCACCAGTCGACGGAGGTCACAACCATGTAGTCCAGCAGACCGTGGTTGGTCTCGGTCACCCCGTCCTGCACTTCGAAGAACTTCTGGCCGTAGGTGTTGGACCAGGTGTTTTCCTGCCCGTCCACGACACCGGTTTGCAGCGCGCCGTAGACCTCGGAGAAGGCCATCGGCTGCGGGCTGGCGTCCAGCGCGTCCATCTGGGCGACGAGCACGTCGGAGGGCATCACGCGGAACTTGAGACCGGCGGCATCCATCGGTTCCAGAAGCGGTTTGTTGGCGGAGAATTGCTTCATGCCGTTGTGCCAGAACTCGAGGCCCAGAAGGCCGCGGCGCACCATCGATTCCTTCATCGCCTGACCGGCGTCGGAATTCTGGAATTCCTCGACAGCATCCATGTTCTTGAACATGAACGGCAGGTCGAAGATGCGGAACTGCTTGGTGAAGGTCTCGAATTTCGACAGCGACGGCGCGGCCATCTGAACGTCGCCCTGAAGCATCGCCTCGAGCACCTGGTCATCGTTGTAGAGCGTGGAGTTCGGATAGACCTCGACACAGGCCTTGCCGTCCATCTCGGCATTCACGCGATCGGCAAAAAGCTGGGCCGCGATGCCTTTCGGGTGCTTGTCGGTGTTGGTGACGTGGCTGAACTTGATCACCATCTCGCCGTCGTCGCAGCCCGCGGAGGCGAAAGCGGTGGTGGCGGTCACGGAAAGTGCCAGGGCGGTGGCGGCGGTAGCCAGGAATTTCATGTCTGTCCTCCCATCATGAAATCATATGTCGGTGGGGTGATCGGGCGGATTTCACCCGCTTCACTCTGCGACAGAGGAAACAAACCCGCCTGCGATCCGACAAGTATTCCTGTGAGATAGATGAAACTTTCTTGAAAACCATTTGGTTTCAGATTGTTACATGAAGGCAAAGACGCATAGCAGGCATGCATCTCACGCAAGTGTGCGATTTTCCGCACGCAAGAAAATTGCGTATGTGTGGAAAATCGCACAGTTCGACTCACGGCGCCTCTCGCGGCCCGGATCGCGCCGCGCAGCCTGTTCAATGCCGAGCGTTGATCTCCTGCGCCGCAGCGATATTCTCCGCCCCGACTTCGTCCTCGAACAGGCTCCAGACCGGTTTCATCGCTTCGACCCAGGCCCCGCGCTGTTCATCCGTCAGTTCGCGCACCACGCCACCGGCGTCGAGGATGCCCTGTTTCGCCTCCATGTTGACCCGCTCGGACTCGCCGTTGCGCGCCTGGGTCACCTCATGCAGGATCGTCGCGAATTGCGTGCGCACATCGTCCGGCAGGCTGTCCCACCAATCGACCGAGGTCACCACCATATAGTCCAGAAGAAGGTGATTGGTCTCTGTCACCCCGTCCTGAACCTCGAAGAATTTCTGGCCGTAGATGTTGGAATAGGTGTTCTGCTGGCCGTCCACCACGCCGGTCTGCAACGCGCCGTACACTTCGGGAAAAGCCATCGGCTGTGGGTTGGCTTTCAGCGCTTTCATCTGTTCGATGATCACCTCGGCGGGCTGCACCCGCATCTTCAGCCCTTCGAGATCGGAGGGCCAGAGAACCGGCCGGTCCGCCGTGATCTGTTTCAGCCCGTTGTGCCAGAACTCAAGCCCCAAAAGCCCGCGCCGCACCATGCCTTCTTTCATCGCCTGCCCGGTCTCCGAGCTCTGGAACTCGTCCACCGCGGCGATGTTCTTGAACATGAAGGGCAGATCGAAGATGCGGAACTGTTTCGTGAACGTCTCGAATTTCGACAGACTGGGCGCGGCCAGTTGCACATCGCCCTGCAACATCGCCTCAAGCACCTGATCGTCATTGTAGAGCGTGGCGTTCGGATAGATCTCCATACAGGCCTTGCCGTCCATTTCCGTGTTTACCCGATCCATCAACAGATTGGCCGCAATGCCTTTCGGATGCTTGTCGGTATTGACGATATGGCTAAACTTGATGACGATCTCGCCCGGATCGCAGGCCGCCACGGCCATGCCAGCAGACGAAACGAAGACGCCGGTCGCCAGCGCGCAAGTCAGAAATTTCATGATGTACCTCCCAAGGTTCCCCGGACCACTCCCTCCCGGGTTACGCTCAGAAGACAGGTGGACGTAGCGTCAAGCAATGTAACCCAAGGTATCGGGTCATGCTTTTGCAGAACGCAAAGGACGTCAGGCGCGATACTCCTCCGCCCTCACCCCATGCCGCGTCAGCTTGTCGTAGAAGGTCTTGCGCGGCAGTTTGAGACCCTTGGCCGCCTCCGTCGCATTGCCCTTGTGACGTTGCAGCGACGCGATCAACAGAGACCGCTCGACCTGCGCCAGTTGCTCCGCAAGCCCCAGCTCCTCCTGCGCCTCCCCCTCCGTCAGCCCCATGGCGAACCGCATCGCCGCGTTCATCAGGGAGCGCGCATTGCCCGGCCAGTCCTGCGCCATCAGGCGGGAGATGACATCGGGCGTAATTTCCGGCACCGGCAGGTCGCTCTGTTCGCAGGCGATGTTGACGTAATGCCGGAACAGCACCGGAATGTCCTCGCGCCGCTCGCGCAGCGGCGGAATGCGGATCACCGCCGCCTCCAGCCGGTAAAACAGATCGGGCGAAAACCGCCCCGCGCCCGCCTCAGCCGAGAGATCGGCATAGGTCCCGGCGATGAGACGCGGCCGATCGTGGGTTTCCAAAAGCTCCAGCAGCGCGAATTGCGCCGGGCTGGTGAGCTGTACGATCTCGTCGAGGAACACCGATCCGCCCTCCGCCTGAGCAAAAGCCTGCACCAGCGTATCGGGCGTCATCGCCGAGGCGGAGAATTTCAGGAAAGGTGCCATCGAACCCGCCGACAAAAGATGCACCACCTCGGCCATCTTCGCCGTCCCCACCCCCGGCTCGCCGGTCACCAGAACGTCGGAGGCCGAACGCGCCACGGTTCGCGCCGCATCCCGCATCTTTACCGACATCTCGGAGGTACCCCGGAGCAGGCGCGCAGCGGCATCGCCCTGCTCCACCTGCCGCTTGAGGCGACGGTTCTCCAACACAAGCGCGCGGGTTTTCAACGCCTTCTCGACCACCGCGATCAGGTCCTTGGGCGCGCAGGGTTTTTCCAGAAAATCGAACGCGCCCGAGGAAATCCCCCGCACCGCCATCGGCACGTCGCCCTCTCCGGTCAGCAGGATCACCGGCAGTTCCGGGTCCACCTTCTGGGCGAAGTCCAAAAGCGCAAAGCCATCCTTGCCGGGCATGCGGATGTCGGACACCACCACACCGGGAAACTCGCGCGAAATGTGATCTTTGGCCTCGATGTAACTGCCCGCCAGCGTCGGCACCAGATCGGCCAGTTCCAGCGTCTGCCCCAAGGCCTCACGCACCGAGGCGTCGTCATCGACCAGAAGTACGCGTTCAATATGTGCCATCATGGACCTCCTGCCCGCCCATAGTTCCGCTGACATCGGCGGGCTGCAATTCGATGGTGAACACCGCCCCGCCCTCGGGGCGGTTCTCGCCGCGGATGCGCCCTCCGAAGCTCTGCACCAGCCCGTAGGAGATCGACAGACCAAGCCCCATGCCCTGCGCCGCGCCCACCTCTTTCGTGGTATAGAACGGGTCGAAGATCTTTTCCGGCTCGGCAATCCCCGGCCCGCTGTCCGCCACCGTGAGGCGCGTCGGATCGCCACCCGTCTCGCCCTCAACAGCCCCCGGGACCAGACGGATCGTGATGTGCTTGTCTTCCACATCCATCATCGCGTCGACCGCGTTCGACAGAAGGTTCATCACCACCTGCTGAAGGCGCACCTCGCCGCCCCGCACCCAGACCTGCGCCACCGGCGTCCAGTCAAGCGTCACGCCCGCCCGCGAAATCTTGCCCTGCGTCATCTCCAGCGCCGCCTCGATCACACCGGTCAGTTCGACATTGGTCGCGGTCTCCGGTTCCTGGCGGGCAAAGGCACGCAGGTTCTTGATGATCCGTCCCATCCGGCGCGCCAGTTCGGAAATGCGCCCGAGATTGTCGGCGGCCTTTTCCGGCCTGTCGCGTTCGAGAAAAGCCTGGGCATTCTCGGCAAAGGACCGGATCGCCATCAACGGCTGATTGAGCTCATGGCTGATCCCCGCCGACATCTCGCCCAGCGCCGAGAGTTTCCCCGCCTGCACCAGATCGGCCTGCGCACGCTTGAGCCGGGCCTCTGCCTCGTGACGTTCATGCACCTCGTGCTGCAACTCCCGGTTGGCGATCTCAAGTGCCTCGGTCCGCGCCGCCACCCGTGCCTCAAGCCGGGCATTGGCCTCCGCAAGCGTCCGCCGTCGTTCCATGGTGAAGAACAGAAAAGCCGCGAAGACCAAGGCCAGAGCGGCGGCCAGCCCCGCCTGCAACCCCGCCTGCGCGATGACCGGGTGCAGATCCAGCAAAAGCTCCGCAGTCAGCCCGACGACCGGCAGAGGTTTCGTCAGATGCAGCGCCGGTGACGGGATGTAGGGGCCCATGTCATGGGTCCAGATGTCGTGCCCTGCCAGAAGATGCGTCCCCCGCACCGGCAAAGCCCCGCCCAGGCCGCCCCTGAGGATCAACTCGGAGCGATTGGCCACGAAGATCACACCATAGTCATCGGTGAAATAGATTGCCGACGGCTCCGACGGCCAGCCCCATTCCAGTAATCCGATGTCGACGGACACCAGAACGGCGGCCACCGGCGGCCCCTCGGGCGAGAACACCGGGGCTGCGAACATGTAGCGGCGGCGTGCTTCCGGATCTACGAAATGCGCGATGCCCAGCGCTCCGTCCAGCGCCCGCGTCAGCGCTGCCTGCGCGCCTTTCGGCAAGTGGCTTTCGCCTGCGCTCGCCAGCACCTCTCCCGTGGTCGAGACCACCATCATCGACGACGCCCCGGTCTTGTCCACCACCCCCTGCAACAGGGCATCGGCGTCAAGCGCCCCGCCATCGGCAGGCGCCGTAACCCGCGCCGTCACCGTCGGGTGATCGGACAAGAACACCGCCAGCTCGCGATAGCGTTGCAGCCCGGTGGTCAGACGATCTGCGGAAAGCGTCAGATCCGACGTGCCCCGCGCCGCCGCCTGATCGAGGGCGGCGCGAAAGGAAAACCCGAACACACCCAACCCGAAGATCGCCACGACAATCAGCCCGGCAAGAGCCGTAAACACCCGGCGGCGGGCGGCATGGCGCTCGGCCTCCGCAGAGGGCGCGCCGGCATGAGGCATTTCCTGTGACGTCATGTCCGGGACTCTAGAAACTCCCGCTTGCAAAGGGAAGCGCTTGCGATCACCTTCCCGGCCATGAAACGCTTCGCCCTCTCCCCCTCCGACCCCGATTTCGTCCAAAACCCCTACCCGTTCTACGACCGTCTGCGCGCGGGCGGCAAGATGGTGTTCTGGGAGGACCTGAACCTGCCCGTGGTGGCGGGCTATGACGGGGTGTCGATGGCCTTGCGCGACAACCGCTTTGGCCGGGAGGCCCCCGAGGGCTTCGAACCCGACATCCCCGCCCATCTGCGCGCCTTTTACGACATCGAGGATCACTCGATGCTGGAACTCGAAGGCGAGCGGCACACAAGGCTGCGCTCGCTGGTGCTCCGCGCTTTCACCTCGCGGCGGATCAAGGCGCTGATCCCGGACCTCGAAGAGATCACCAACGATCTCATCGACCGCTTTCCCGATGAGGAATTCGATCTCATGCCCGCCTTTGCGAAAATGGTGCCGGTGCGGATCATCTGCCGCCTGCTGGGCGTGCCCGAAGAAATGTCGGACCAGCTCCTGACATGGTCCAACGCCATGGTCGCGGTCTACACGCCCAATCGGACCCGAGAGATCGAAGACGCCGCCGCCAGAGCCGCCACCGAGTTTTCCGACTTCATGCGCTCCTACGTCGAGGAGCGGCGTTCCAAACCCGCCGATGATCTGATCACCTCACTGATCGCCGCCGAACAGGATGGCGAAAAACTGACCACCGATGAGCTGATCACCACCTGCATTCTCCTGCTGAACGCCGGTCACGAAGCCACCGTCCACAGCCTCGGCATCGCGGTGAAAACCCTTCTGGAACAGAACACGCCGCGCGAATTCCTCTCGGATGACAAGATCGACGGCACCATCGAAGAGCTCCTGCGCTTCGATCCGCCACTGCACCTGTTTCAACGCTGGGTCTATGAGGACACCAGTTTCCTAGGCCAACCGCTCAAACGCGGCGACAAGATCGGGCTTCTGCTCGGTGCCGCCAACCGCGACGACGACACATGGGACGATCCCGACCGCTTCGATCCGACCCGCAAGGTGAAACAGAACACCTCCTTCGGCGCGGGCATCCATTTCTGCGTCGGCGCGCCTCTCGCCCGCTTGGAGATGCGCGTTGCCCTGCCGCTCCTGTTCGAGCGCTGCCCGAATATCTACCTCACCGAACCACCGGTCTACGCCGACACATGGCATTTTCACGGCCTAGCACGTCTCAGGGTACGCACCTAGGCTTTCTGATGGCCCAAATACTCATGGCGCAACAGTGAGTATTTACCCCATCAGAAAACCCTCAAAGTGGCCCTTTGCCATCTTCCCTAAATCGCCCCTGCAAGGTATCTCTGCCCCCATGTCCAACGTTCTCGATAAAATCAAAGCCTATAAGCTCGAAGAAGTGGCCGCGGCGAAGCAATCCGTGAGTCTGTCCGATCTTGAAGCCGAAGCCTCCGCCCAAAGCCCCACGCGCGGCTTTGCCAAGGCGCTGCAAACAGCCGCACAGACCGGCTACGGGTTGATTTCCGAGGTCAAGAAAGCCTCCCCGTCCAAGGGCCTCATCCGCCCGGATTTCAATCCGCCTGCCATCGCCCGCGCCTATGAGGCCGGCGGCGCGACCTGTCTGTCGGTCCTGACCGATGCGCCATCGTTTCAGGGCGCGCCCGAGTTCCTGAAAGCCGCCCGCGCCGAGGTCTCCCTGCCGGTTCTGCGCAAGGATTTCCTCTATGACACCTATCAGGTGGCCGAGGCCCGCGCCTGGGGTGCCGATGCGATCCTGATCATCATGGCCTCCGTCGACGATGCGCTGGCCGCCGATCTGGAAGACGCCGCTTTCGGTTACGGCATGGACGTTCTGATCGAGGTGCATGACGCAGAGGAGCTGGACCGCGCGCTCAAGCTCAAATCCCCGCTTCTGGGCGTCAACAACCGCAACCTCAAGACTTTCGAGACCACGCTCGACACCACGCGGGAGCTGTCGAAACTCGTCCCGGCGGATCGCACGCTGGTCTGCGAAAGCGGGCTGTTCACGCCTGCGGACCTCGCCGATATGGCGGGTTACGGCGCGCGCTGTTTCCTCATCGGCGAAAGCCTGATGCGTCAGGACGATGTCGAGGCCGCGACCCGCGCGCTTCTCGCCAATCCGGTTCCGGCATAATGGCGGAGCTGACGCATTTCGACGGGGAAGGCCACGCCCATATGGTCGATGTCTCCGGCAAGGCCGTGACCGACCGGCTGGCCACCGCCGAGTCCGCCATAAAAATGACGCCCGAAACACTGGCGCTGGTGACCCAGGGCACGGCGAAAAAGGGCGACGTTCTTGGCGTGGCGCGGCTTGCGGGGATCATGGGGGCGAAACGCACCTCCGATCTGATCCCGCTCTGCCATCCGCTGCCGATCACCAAGGTAACGCTCGATCTGGAGCCGGACGAAAGCTTGCCCGGCATCCGCATTCGCGCCACCGTCAAGACCTCCGGCCAAACGGGTGTCGAGATGGAAGCGCTGACCGCCGCCACTGTCGCCGCGCTCACCGTCTATGACATGTTGAAGGCCGCCGAGAAGGGCATGGAGATCGTCCAGACCCGGCTTCTGCGCAAGGAAGGCGGCAAATCCGGGACTTATGAGATTTCTGGTGAGGCCAAGTAAATGATCACCGTCGATGAAGCGCTTGAAAACGTGTTCAAACTTTGCCATCCGCTCGGCACCGAACGCGTTCCTCTGCGCGAGGCATCGGGGCGGGTTTTGGCCGAAGATGCGATTGCGATGCGCGATCAGCCGCCCTTCGCCTCCTCCGCCATGGACGGCTACGGCGTTAAGGCCGATCATCCCTCGGTTGGCGACACCTTTACCGTCATCGGCGAAAGTGCCGCCGGTCATGGCTATGCGGGTCCGCTCAGTGATGGAGACGCGGTGCGCATCTTCACCGGCGCGCCGGTGCCAGAAGGCGTCACACGCGTGATTATTCAGGAAGACGTCTCCCGCGACGGCGATGTCATCACCGTCGCGGAAACGCTCTCCGGGAACCGTAACATCCGGCCCTTGGGGGGCGATTTCAAATCCGGTGACCGGCTGGCCGCCCCGCGCCGCCTGACGCCGCAGGACATCAACCTTCTCGCCGCGATGAACATCCCCGAGGTGACCGTCACGCGCCGCCCGGTCGTGGCGCTCATCGCCACTGGCGACGAATTGGTGATGCCCGGCGAGACGCCCGGCCCCTCGCAAATCATCGCCTCCAATTCCTTCGGCCTCGCCGCACTGATCGAAGCGGCGGGCGGCGTCGCCCGCATGCTGCCCATCGCGCCGGATGACGAAGATATGCTGGCCGCCACTTTCGCCATGGCCGAGGGGGCCGACATGATCGTCTCCATCGGCGGCGCCTCCGTGGGCGATCACGATCTGGTCGGCAAGGTGGCCGAAAAACTCGGCCTCGCGCGCGCCTTCTACAAGGTCGCCATGCGTCCCGGCAAACCGCTGATGGCGGGGTCGCTGAACGGGGCGGTGATGCTCGGCCTGCCCGGCAACCCCGTCTCGGCCATGGTCACGGCCCAGCTTTTCCTGCTGCCTGCGCTTACTGCGCTCTCAGGGCTCCCCCCTGCCCCGGCCCCACGCAGCAAAGCCTTGCTGTTGCAGGATATTTCCGAAAACGGCCCGCGCGAACATTACATGCGTGCGATCCTGACCGAGGACGGCGTGCAACCTTTCGACCGTCAGGACAGCTCGCTCATGTCCATCCTCTCGCAGGCCAACGCGCTCCTGGTGCGCCCGGTCGGCGATCCGGCGCGCAAGACGGGTGAAACCGTCGACGTGATCCGCCTGTAAAAAACCGTCTGCTCCCGACAAAATTAACTCCGTTTTAACCAAGCTGCACTCAACTCTCCTCAAAGGCGCAACAGATCGCTTTCTGGTGAGACGGAGAGGAACATTGACACATTTCGGGAACAGCGGTAGAACATTTTCAGAACACACGCAAAAACCCGTCTGGGGACTGACGGAAAGCGGTGGCCCCGTGGCCTTTGGTCGGAAAAGCGTCGGGACGAGCACTCCTCCCTCCGCCACCCCGATCAGAATGCGCATTTCCGGCCCCGTGGCTCCCATGCCGGTGCATTACATCCGGCGCTCAGACACAGGCTGGGTCACACAAGAGACAAACACCCTCTCGATGGCCGCGCCAGAACAGAGGACGGGACAGAGGAATGAGCCGATGCTGACGAAAAAACAGCTCCAGCTGCTGGACTTCATCAACACCAGACTTCAAAGGGACGGGGTTCCGCCCTCCTTCGATGAAATGAAAGAGGCGCTCGATCTGCGCTCTAAATCCGGGATTCACCGGTTGATCACGGCGCTGGAAGAGCGCGGCTTCATCCGCCGCCTTGCGCACCGTGCACGCGCCATTGAGATCGTCAAACTGCCTGAAAGCCTCGGCGGCGCGCCCACCGCGCCGACTGCGGCCCAGTCTGGCGGTTTCACGCCCCGCGTGATTGATGGCGACCGCCCGGATCACACGCCCCCCGCCGCGATGGAGATCGAGGCGGTGACCGCGATCAACCTCCCGATCATGGGCAAGATCGCCGCCGGCCTGCCGATCGAGGCGATCTCCGACGGGGCAATGAACGTGGCCGTACCGGGGTCGATGCTTTCGGGGCGCGGCAATCACTATGCGCTTGAAGTCAAAGGCGATTCCATGATCGACGCCGGGATCAACCACGGCGACATCGTGGTCATCCGCGAAACCAGTCAGGCCAGCAACGGCGACATCGTCGTTGCCATGGTCGAGGGCTACGAGACCACGCTCAAACGCTATCAACGCCAGGGCGACACGATCGCGCTTGAAGCGGCGAACCCGGCGTTCAAGACCCGCGTCCTGCCCGCCGATCTGGTCGAGGTGCAGGGCAAACTGGTGGGGCTGATCCGCAGCTATTGAGGCTCAACGCCCAAACGTCAGGAACCGCCGCAGTCAAATGTGGCGGTTTTCTCATGTTCACGGTGCGCCGCGCAAAGCCAGACGACCCATCCCGGTCCCCGCCTCATGGAACCGCAATCCCATGGCGGCGGGCAAAAGCCCGGCCCTCACCTCCCGCGCGGAGGGCGCATGTGCCCCACGCAACGCCGGTGTATTCCAGAGCCGCAGGCCCGAGGCGGCATAGGCGGTACGGATCGTGACCGTCTCGCCCGTCTGGGACACCGCGAGCGAGCCGCTCTGCCGCAACATGCCGAGATCGGCCAAAAGGCATCCCTCTGGCATATCCTCGTCCCAAAGCTGGTTCACAATGACCAGATCGGCCTCGGCGCAGGCCGCCCGCACCGCCTCCTGCCAGCCACGTCCGGTGACATGACGCACCCGGAGCGGCCCGACGTCCAAGGGCGGCATAGTGCGTGCAGCGGCACGTTCCTGATCCGGCAGATCGCCGTCATTCTCCAGCCAGACCGTTGCGGCAAACCCGCTGCCCTGCGCTTTCGACAGCGCACGTCCGTCCAGCCCCATCCGCCCAACCAGCGCCCCGTCGTCGGAGATCAATAGCGCCGGACGTTCGGCGACGCTCCAGAGCCAGAAGCCCCAGAGCACCGCGATCAGCCCGACATGCTGCGCCCGCCCGCGCCAGAGGATGACGAACAGCGCCCCCAGCGCAATCAACGGCAATGTGGCGTGCGGCGGCGACGGCAAACGGCTGACCGCACCCTCCCATGAGGACACGGTCTCGGCCACGAACAGAATCCAGCGGATGCCCCAGCCCATCACCGCCAGCCCCAGCGATTGCAGCCCGATGGGCGTCAGCACCAGCGCCAGCACCGCCGCCGGGATCACCATCGCCCCCATCAAGGGCACAGAGACCACATTGGCGATCAGCCCGAAATCCGCGATCCGGTTGAAATGCGCGGCGGCGACCGGCGCGGTGGCGATGCCCGCCACGCCGGAGGAGATCACGACCGTCGCGAGGCTGCGAAGCCACGACGGCCAAGACCACATCAGCCGCAACCGCCGAATGATGGAGAACACCGCGACGAGCGCCGTGGTGGCGGCAAAGGACATCTGGAAACCGGGTTCGGGGAGCACTTCGGGCTGGAGCGTCAGCAGGATCAACGCCGCGATGGCGACCGTGCGCAGCGAAATCGCCTGCCGGTCCAGCAGCACGGCGATCAGGATGACCGAGACCATGACAAAGGCCCGCTCGGTCGCGACATTGAACCCCGACAGCGCCAGATAGAACGCGCCCGCGAGGAGCGCCCCCCCGGCCGCCAGTTTCTTGATCGGCCATTTCAGCACCGCGCCGGGGATCATCGCGAGGCCCAGCCGCAGAGCAAAGAACACCACCCCGGTCAGAAGCCCCATGTGCAACCCGGAAATCGCCAGAAGATGCGATAGATTGGCACCCCGAAGCGCCTCCGCCGTGTCCTGTGAAATGCCCGCGCGATCCCCGGTCAGGATCGCGGCGGCGAAAGCGCCGGTCTGGCCGGGCAGTTTGGCTTGCAGATCCTGCGACAAAATCTGCCGCAGCCGGTGAATCCAGAGAACAGGGCTTGGATCGACCGGGGCGGCGCGCAAAACCGGCGTGCGCGTGTAGCCCACCGCGCCGAGGCGGTCGAACCAGGCCATGCGCTGAAAATCGAAGCCGCCCGGCTCGGTCGGCCCCGGCGGCGGCGAGAGATGCGCCGTCATGGCGAGGCGCAGCCCGGGTTCAGGAGCGACAAACGGCTGATCGCCATGCAGCGACACCCGCACCCGCGCGGGCGTGCGCCCCGGTGCCGTATCGCGCAGCACCACCCGGTCGAGCGTCAGGCGCAGCGCATCGGAGGCGGAGCGGTCGATCTTGATCACCCGCCCCTCCACCGGACCGTAATAGCGGTAATTCAGCACCGGTGCGGCGACACTCTGCGTGCGAAACCCGGCGATGAGCAACCCGGCCAGCACAAGCAGAAGCGCGGTTACGAAGGGCGCAATCTGCGGCGGCACACGCCAAAGCAGCAGGCCAAGCGCAACCGCACAGGCCAGCAAGACCACCAGCAGCGCACGCGAAGGTTCATTCGGCAGCGTGAAGAACAGGCCGATCCCCATGGCGTAAAACACCGGCGTCCAGAGGAACAGCCGCCCGCGTTGACCATCGACGATGTCGAGGGGGATCTGTGCCAGTTTCCTGAGGGCGCGCACCCTTGTTTCCCCTTCCGCCTTCCCTTATGCCCGGTGACGAAAAGCATCCGCCAACATGGTTACCAAAAGGTTAATCTTCCCATGTCCGATACCGCCGCCAAACCCGTCGTCACCCGCATCGCCCCTTCGCCCACCGGCGACATGCATATCGGCACCGCCCGCACGGCGCTGTTCTCCTGGCTCTATGCCCGGGGCCGTGGCGGCAAGTTCCTGCTTCGGATCGAGGACACGGACCGGGTGCGCTCGACCGACAGCGCGACCCAGGGCATTCTCGACGGCATGGCGTGGCTCGGGCTTGATTACGACGGCGAAGCGGTGAGCCAGTTCGAGCGCGCGGAGCGGCACGCCGAGGTGGCGCGCGAGATGTTGGAGATGGGCAAGGCCTATAAATGTTTCTCGACTCAGGACGAGATCGAAGCCTTCCGCGAAGAGGCCCGCGCCAGGAAGGAGAGCACGTTGTTCCGCTCGCCCTGGCGCGATGCCGACCCGTCGAGCTACCCGGACATGCCCTATGTGATCCGGGTGAAAGCGCCGCGCAAAGGCGTCACCGTGGTCAAGGACCGGGTGCAGGGCGACGTGACCTTCAAAAACGATCAGCTCGACGACATGATCCTGTTACGTTCGGATGGGACACCGACCTACATGCTGGCTGTGGTTGTGGACGATCAGGACATGGGCGTGACCCATGTGATCCGGGGTGACGATCACCTCGCCAATGCCGCACGTCAGATGACAATCTACAACGCGATGGGCTGGCCGGTGCCGGTCTATGCTCATATCCCGCTGATTTTCGGGCCGGACGGCAAGAAAATGTCGAAACGTCACGGCGCGGTCGGCGTGAAGGAATATCAGGCCATGGGCTACCCGGCGGCAGGGATGCGCAACTACCTCGCGCGGCTCGGCTGGTCGCATGGAGATGACGAATTTTTCACCGATGCGCAGGCGCAGGCATGGTTCGATCTCGATGGAATCAACAAGGCTCCGGCGCGGTTTGACACCAAGAAACTCGAAAACATCTGCGGCCAGCATATCGCGATCATGGCGGATGCTGAAATCTTGAGCGAAATCGAGGGCTACCTCGCGGCGGCGGGCGAACCCGCCCTGACATCGCAGCAAAAAGAGCGACTGGGCGCGGCGCTCGATTGCGTCAAGGGGTCGAGCAAAACCTACCCGCAACTTCTTGAAAAGGCACGTTTTGCACTGATATCGCGGCCCGTCGACATGGACGAGAAAGCGGAAAAACAACTGGGGTCTGTATCCAACGGTATACTGGAAGAATTGACGCCGCACCTGCAAAGTGCTAGCTGGGAGCGCGACGCATTGGAGGAGGCTGTCGGCCGCGTGATGGAAGCAATGGAGCTCGGGTTCGGCAAGGTCGCCGGCCCCTTGAGATCCGCCCTCGCCGGCCGTGCGGTCACCCCGAGCGTGCTCGACATGATGCTGGTACTTGGCCGCGAGGAGAGCCTCGCCCGGATCGGCGATTTCATGAGGATCAGCGCGCAGGCGGCGGCGCAAGAGGAGTGACCGGGGCGTTCTAGAGACGGTCACGTGCGAAATTCAGGCCGGAACCCCGTTCCGGTCAGGCCCCGGCCCAGAAGCGCTTCCGGCGCTCTGGCCCAAGGCTCGGAATCGGTCCCTCCCGAGTTTACGGGACGGGACCTAGCCAAGACGGTGTCCGGGATCCGCCCGGGCGTCCGCGTGACCACCAGCGGAATTTCCGCCGCCTGCAAAAGCAGCGCGGGGAAGTCACCGCCAACCGAAGGAACCACCATGGCAGACACTCAGAAGACTGCGACCCTGACGCTCGACGGAACCTCTTACGAGCTTCCCGTCCTTTCCCCGACCGAGGGGCCCGACGTCATCGACATCCGCAAGCTTTACGGCCAGGCCGATGTGTTCACCTTTGACCCCGGCTTCACCTCCACCGCCTCCTGCGAAAGCTCGATCACGTTCATCGACGGCGAAGAAGGTGTGCTTTTGCACCGCGGTTACACGATCGGCGATCTGGCCGAGAAATCCCACTTCCTCGAAGTCTGCTTCCTGCTTCTCTACGGGGAACTGCCGACTGCGGCCCAGATGGAGAAATTCGAGAACACTGTGACGCGCCACACCATGGTGCACGAACAGATGCTCAAATTCTTCACCGGCTTCCGTCGTGACGCCCACCCGATGGCCATCATGGTCGGTGTCGTTGGCGCCATGTCCGCCTTCTACCACGACTCCATCGACATCGCCGATGCGCATCAGCGCGAAGTCGCGACCATCCGTCTGATCGCGAAAATGCCGACCATTGCCGCGATGGCTTACAAATACACCATCGGCCAGCCCTTCGTGTATCCGCGCAACGATCTCGATTACGCCTCGAACTTCCTGCACATGTGCTTCTCGGTTCCGGCCGAGACCTATGAGGTGAACCCGATCCTGTCGCGCGCCATGGACCGTATCTTCACGCTCCATGCCGATCACGAACAGAACGCCTCGACCTCGACCGTGCGTCTCGCGTCCTCCTCGGGGGCCAACCCGTTCGCCTGTATCGCGGCTGGCATCGCCTGCCTCTGGGGTCCGGCACACGGTGGCGCCAACCAGGCCTGCCTCGAGATGCTGCGCGAGATCGGCACCGTGGATCGCATCCCGGAATACATCGCCCGCGCGAAAGACAAGAACGATCCGTTCCGCCTGATGGGCTTCGGCCACCGCGTCTACAAAAACTTCGACCCGCGCGCGACCGTGATGAAACAGTCCGCCGACGAAGTTCTGGAACTCCTGGGCATCGAGAACAACCCGACGCTTCAGGTCGCCAAGGAGCTTGAAAAACAAGCCCTGCAAGATCCGTATTTCGCCGAGAAGAAACTCTTCCCGAACGTCGACTTCTACTCCGGCATCATTCTCGAAGCGATGGGCTTCCCAACCGCGATGTTCACCCCGATCTTCGCCCTGTCGCGCACCATCGGCTGGATTTCCCAGTGGAAAGAACAGATCGAGGATCCGGCGATGAAAATCGGCCGTCCGCGTCAGCTCTACACAGGTCACGCCCAGCGTTCCTATGTGAACGTCGAAGACCGCGGCTGATCTTTCTCAGCCTTCGAAATTGGAAAACCCGCCGGAAACGGCGGGTTTTTCTTTGAGTATTTGCGCCATCGGAAAACCCTCAGGCGGCAGAGATCCGACGGCGGCCAAGCCGTATCCCGTCGCGCATATTCAGGCCCAGAAGCGTGATATTCGTCGCGCCCGCGAGCAATTCGACGCTCTGAATCACATAATAGACCGCCCCGCCCTGCCCCTGCATCGCAAGTGGCACAAGGATCAGGGCCGAGGGCACGAGGAACACCAGACCGTTGAACGCGATGAGCTTCATCCGCTTTTGTTTTGCGGCGATCAAAGGCCCGCGCATCCGCTGGCCGAGACGGTTGCCGCTGAACCCGGCCAAGATCAGCATCGGAATGAGCGCCAGAAGGCCCCAGGCGATGGAGAGCTTGGTCAGGGCGATCACGTATTTGTCGCCGATGATCAGAGTGATAACCGTGGCGCTCCAGTTGGCCAGAACGATCAGAAGCCCGGTTGCGCCGAAAAGCGCGTGAAGTTTGGGAAGGAAAGTCGGCATGATGAGTCTCCACTTATATAGCTTGCTATCTAATATTGCATAGCTTGCTATCATGCGTCAGACAAGCCCCATGACAGAGAGAGATTTCACCCGCACCTGTTCCGAAGGCTATCAGGTCAACCTGATGGCCCGCCTCTTCGCCCGCGCGCTTCAGGCACAGATCAAGCCTCTGGGGCTCTCGACCGGCACGTTTCCGGTGCTTCTGGCGCTTTGGGAGCGGGAGGGGCAGACCCAGCGCGAGCTGGTCACGGAGCTGGGCGTCGAGCAGGCGACCATGGCCAACACCCTGTCGCGGATGGAGCGCGACGGGCTGATCACGCGCCGCGCCCATGAGGCGGATGCGCGGGTTCAGACCGTGTGGCTCACGGAGCGGGCGAAGGGGTTGGAACAAGCGGCGACGGCGGCGGCGGGCGAGGTCAACGACCGGGCCATGGCCGGGCTGACGGAGCAAGAGCGCCAGACCTTCGCGGCGCTCCTGTCCCGTGTGATCGGCAACCTGTCAGATCATTGAGAGGGCGTTAACGCCCCTCGTATTTCGGTCTGCGCTTTTCAAGGAACGCCAGCACGCCCTCCTTGAAATCCCGCGTCTGGCCGCAATGGTTTTGCAGCTTCGCCTCAAGCGTCAGTTGCTGCTCCAGCGTATTGTCATAGGAGGCGTGCATCGCCTCCTTGATGTGGCGATAGGCCACCGTCGGCCCCTTCGCGAGATGTGCCGCACGAGCCTGCCAATGCGCCGAGAAATCCCCATCCGGCACCGCCTCGTAGATCATGCCCCAGCGCTCGGCCTGCGACGCCGTGACCTCATCGGCGAACAGCGCCGACCCCATGGCCCGCGCCATGCCGATGGTGCGTGGCAGGATATAGGTCCCGCCCGCGTCCGGCATGAGGCCGATGCGCGAAAACGCCTGTAGGAAGATCGCCGATTGCGTGGCGATCACCACATCGCAGGCCAGCGCCAGCGACGCCCCTGCTCCCGCCGCCACGCCGTTGACGGCGGCGATCACCGGCACCGGGCATTCGTGGATCGCGTAGAGCATCGGCTCGTATTCGTCGCGCAGCGTGCGTTCGAGATCGGCCGTCGCCGCATCCACCCCGTCGCCGAGATCCTGACCCGAACAAAACGCGTTGCCCTCCCCGGTCAGAACGATCACCCGCGCAGATCGCCCGGCATCGCGCACCGCATGGGTGATCTCGGCGCGCATCTGGGTGTTGAGCGCGTTTTTGACCGCCGGACGGTTGAGCGTCACGGTCGCGATGTCGTTGTCCAGCGTAAAGCGGATGGTCTCGTACTGCATGCGCGTCTCTCTCCCTGTTTGCGCGCCCAAGATAAGGGCTTGGCGGACAAAAGAAAGAGAGACGCTCCGTCAAATGCGCTCAGAGACCATAGAGAGACGAGGTCCGTTCCGGCACGCTCGGATTGGCGCTGCGGCGGCGGAGCACCTCGCGGATCACCGCCTGCGCCGTCGCATCGGGTTTCGCTTCAAGCCGGACATAGCGCGAGCCGTCGCGGTTGCGCTCCAGAAGCCCGTCCTCGATCAGCGAGCGCCGGATCTGCGCCGGATCACGGAAAGCGGTCATGCCGTCGAACAGTTCGGAAATCATCTTCTCGGTGAACACGGTACGCGGCGGCACCTGCGCCCAGAGCGCCCAAAGGCAATGCTGGCGCACCTTGCGTTTGGTGGACCAGCTCTCCAGCAAGCCCTCGGGCGTAAACCGCGCCAAAGCACGAGACACGGCCCGGCCCTCGACGGGTTCGACCGGGTCGGTGCCGGTTTGCGTGGCCTTAAGGTGCTGGAAATTGCGATACCCGCCCGCGCGGGCGATGGCATTGAGCAAACTCTGATGGCCGGGGATCGCGCCGCCATCGAATTCGGATTTCAGCACCCGCGCAAAGGCGGACACATCGGGAAGGGTGAGAGAAATAGTCTCACGAGTCATCGGTTCACTCCGTGGATCGCGTCAGATGTCGTGCGGGGAGCTGCCCTTGGCCCACGCCTGAGACGCGCGGAAAGACCGGAAGGTTTTATAAGAGCAGGTTCAGCTTACCCAAAAGGGCGGCAGCGACTCGGTGAACTGCGGACCGTGCGGACTGTATAGAAAACCCGCCGCTTTGTGTCCAGCGGCAGGGTTCCCGAGTATTTGCAGCAGCAAAGGAAACGCAAAGCGGTGCGTCACTCCTGCATCAGGCTCTCAAGCCGGGTCTTTTCCTCGTCGGTCAGTTCCGGGACGACCTCGCTCTCCTGCCCCCGGCGGCGGATGAAGGAAATGCCGATGCCAAGCGCGAGGATCAGCATCACCGGCCCCGCGATCCAGAGCACCTTGTTGGCGCCATTCATCGTCGGTTTCAGCAGCACGAATTCGCCGTAGCGGTCGACCACATAGTCCACCACCTCATCGTTCGTATCCCCCGCGACGAGACGTTCACGCACCAGAAGCCGCAGGTCTTTGGCGAGCGTGGCGTTCGATTCGTCGATATTCTCGTTGCGGCAGACGAGGCAGCGCAGACCTTGGGAAATATCGCGCGCACGGGCCTCCATCGCCGGGTCCGGCAGCACCTCGTCGGGCTGCACGGCCAAAACCGGCGTGGCGATCAGAAGTGCGAGGGCAAGAAGCAGACGTTTCATTCGGCGGGCACTCCCTTCGCTGCGCCATGGGCTTTGCGCGCGCCGACGCCGACGCGGTAGCGACGATCCGTGAGCGACAGCAGCCCACCGAAGGCCATGATGATCGTGCCGCCCCAGATCCAGTTGGCGAGCGGCTTGATATAGGTGCGCACCGCCCAGCCGCCATTCGACTGCACATCGCCGATCACCAGATAGACGTCACGCAGAAACCCGTTGTCGATGCCCGCTTCGGTCGTGGGCATCTGCGCCACCGGGTAGTTGCGTTTCTCCGGGTGGAGCGTCGCGACCTTCTTGTCGCCCTCGAACACCGACATGGTCGCCATGGTGGTGATATAGTTCGGCCCCTGCGCCCGCTCGACCTTTTCGAGCGCGATGGTATAGCCCGCCACCTCGAAGGTCTCGCCGACCTGCACCACGCGGATGTCTTCGACCGTCCACGCCGTCAGCCCGGCGATCCCCGCCATGGTGATGCCAAGCCCGCCATGAGCCAGCAGACGCCCCCAATCGGCCCGCGGCAGACGGGTGAGACGACCGAGATTAACGGTCTTGCCGGTGCGCAGCAAAAGATCCTGCACCGCCCCCGCCAGAAGCCATGTGCCAAGCGCGATGCCGACCGGACCCAAGAGCGTTTTCTCTGTCTGGATCGACCAGATCAGGCCAAGAACGGCGAAGGCGAGGACCATCGAGGGGATGAGTTTTTTCACGGTCGCCCCCATCCGCGCGCGTTTCCACGGCAGGATCGCCCCGATCGGCAAAAGGATCGCCAGAGCGACGAAAAACGGCGTAAAGGCGGCGTTGAAGAACGGCGCGCCGACGGAGAGTTTACGGCCCCAGAAGGCTTCTGCGATGAGCGGCCAGATCGTGCCGATGAAGACGACGAAGGACGACACCGCCAGCAGGATGTTGTTGATCACCAAGGCGCTTTCGCGGGAGACCAGTGAGAACACGCCCTTGGCCTGCATCGCATTGGCACGAATCGTGAAAAGCAGAAGCGCGCCGCCCATGAAGATCGCGAGGATCAAAAGAATGAACACGCCGCGCTCCGGATCGTTGGCAAAAGCATGGACGGAGGTGATCACCCCCGAACGCACGAGGAACGTCCCGATGAGCGAAAAGCCAAAGGCCATGATCGCCAGAAGGATGGTCCAGCTTTTCAGCGTCTCGCGTTTCTCGACGACGATGGCGGAGTGCAGCAAAGCGGCGGCAAAAAGCCATGGCATCAGCGAGGCATTCTCCACCGGGTCCCAGAACCAGAATCCACCCCAGCCAAGCTCGTAATAGGCCCACCAGGAGCCGAGCCCGATACCGATTGTCAGGAACACCCAGGCGGCCAAAGTCCACGGCCGGACCCAGCGGCCCCATGCGGCATCGACACGGCCTTCGAGCAGGGCGGCGACGGCGAAGGAGAAGGTCATGGAGAGGCCGACATAACCGAGATAGAGAAACGGCGGGTGAAAGGCGAGGCCGGGGTCTTGCAACAGCGGATTGAGATCGTCGCCGTTCATCGGCGGCATGGCGAGGCGCAGGAACGGGTTCGAGGTAAAGAGGATGAAGGCCAGGAACGCGACGCCGATCGAGCCCTGAACGCCGATCACCCGCGCCCGCAGTGTTGCGGGAAGATTGCCGCCAAACAGCGCCGCCGCCCCGCCGAACAGAGCAAGGATCAACACCCAGAGGAGCATCGAGCCCTCGTGGTTCCCCCAGACGCCCGAGACCTTGTAAAGCATCGGTTTGAGCGTGTGCGAGTTCTCGACCACCACCTTGAGCGAAAAGTCCGAGGTGACGAAGGCATAGGTCAGCGCGCCGAAGGAAAAGGCGATCAGCACAAGCTGGATCATCGCCGCCGGTTCGCCCACGGCCATCATGGCGCGGTTGCCGCTCTGCGCGCCCCAAAGCGGCAGGACGGTCTGCGCCAGAGCCACGAAAAAGGCCATGACGAGGGCAAAATGTCCGAGTTCTACAAGCATAGGCGCCTCCCTTTTGTCCGGTTTTACCCGCTCGCGGGCCGTCCGCCAATGGGCTGCGCGCGCGTGTCGCAAGGAAATGAAGGCCGGGGCACCGGGCCGTTCCCATCGCTCTGCCATAAAGAAAGGGGCCGCCCCCGGCCCCTTTCGCGTCCCTTCCCACCAACTTTTGCCCTCAGAGGATCAAAAGCACCCCGAAAGAGACGATCACCGCGCCGAACACCGGCCAGAGGAATTTGAGGCCCGAAAGCCCGAAGGTCCCCTGTATCACCGAAAAGTGAAGCACCGCGCCGGAGATCAGGAGCGACAGGAACAGAAACAGCGCCGCCGCCTCGATCCCCGCCACAGGGCCACAGAGCGGGCTTTGCAGGACCTGCATCGCCCACCACCAGCCGGTGGTCAGACCCGATCCGGCCCAGCTCAAAGACATGCCCAGCGCCAGAGGCGTGGCCCGCACCTGCCAGAGCCACAGAAACGTGCCGGAGATCATCAGCGCCATCAACGCGATGGCCCCGAAGCTCAGCACAAGCGCCTCCGCCACACCGAACATCGCCACCGCAACCGCCAAAACGCCCAGCACGACGCCATAGAGAGTAAGAACCTGTTTCATTGCTTCAACATCTCCTTCACGACGGCGTCGAGCGCATCCGCCGCTTCCCGGTTCCGTCTCAGCGCCGCGGTCAGGGCCTCGCCCAGCCATAGCTCCCGCAACGCCGCTTTCATCCTGTCGCAACGCATCCCGAACCTCCGCATCACGATCCTCCTCGGGGCAGACGCTCCCGGATCATCGTCGTCATCTCGATCAGGATCTGCGTGTTCTTATCCAGAACCCGCCGCGTCGCCTGATCCTTTTGCAGGTCGCGATAGAGCAGAAAAAACACCATGAGCACCCAGGGCCCGTGTTCAGCCAAAGCGCCAATCAGAGCCTCACTCATCACGTCCCTCCCTCCAGGCCGCAAGCGCAGGGTTCGGCGCCTCGGCACCCGGCACATCGACCTGAGCCTCCACGTCTGTGGCAGCCCATCCCGAGCCGGACGCAAGCCCCTGCCCCTGCGCGCCCGCATCGAGCGCCCGCAACGCGGCGATATTGGCCTGCACCACCGGGGCCTGCGCCATGGTCGAGGCGACAGAGCGTTGGAATTCCTGCGATTTCACCTGGTAACGCGCGCCGAAATAGAAGGACACGATGGTGCCCAACAGCCACCACAGAGGCTCCGGCACAAGCGCGATCCCCTGCATCCGCGAGGCAAACCAGATCGGATCGACCATGGCCGAGACGCAAAGCCCGATGGTGCCAAAAGCCATCAGCGGGCGCGGCACCCGGTTCAAGGCATCCATGAACCGGTCGAAATAGCCGGTGCGCGCCGTCGCGAATTCGCCCGCGAATTGCTGCATCGCCGCCGCGCGATAACCCGCTTCCCGCGCGCCGGCGTTTTCCTTGTTCTCAAAGAACACTTCGGCCGTGTCCTTCACCACATTGCGCCCGTCGCCGAACAGCGCGTCAAAAATCCGCCCAATCAGCCCCATGCCGCCACCCGCGCGGCATGCTCGGCCTCCGTCAGGTGATAGCGCGAGGAAATGAACTCTTCGGCGCGGGTGATCCAGCCGCCTTTGCCGCCATCCCGGCGTTTGGCATATTTGCGCGATCCCGGACGGCGATCCGCCAGCGCGTAATAGTAGTTGCGCCGGGCGATGCCGTAAGCGTCCGCAAGGTAATTCGGCGCCAGAGACTGGGCGATAAACGCCGCCTCGATGGTCTGCGGCCCGACCGCCCCGTCGATGGCGATGCGCTGACCCATGTCATTAAGAAGCCTCTGCAAAATCCGCACCGCATTGGCGCCCGCGTTGACATACATGTCGAACACGCTGGCTTGCAGCACTGGCGGCAATTCGTCGATCCGCGGTCCGTGAAAGTAATATTCGACAAAGATGTCCCGCGCCTTGTCGCGCGTCAGCCGTTTGACATCGGTCTCGCTCACCCGTCCGTTGCCATCGAGATCAAGCCCGATCCGCTGCATCGTACCAAGCGTCACCCCGTATTTCGTCGCCCCGCCCGGATCGTCGGGGTCGTTGACGTAGCCACCCTCGCGGGCGACGATTTCCATCGCGATTTGCTGTACTGTTTTCATCTGCCTCAATCCCACCAAATTGATGAGTTGAGGCTCGCGCAAAAAGGTTAACGCAGCCGGAGTTGGGCGTTCGGACAGCCTTTTAAAGGCAATTAACCGCCTTTAAACGCGGGAGAAAAAGCCGCGCATCGTGAAGAGATTGCAGTTCTCACTCGCTCTCTTTGCGCGCTTTCTGTTTGGCCTCAAACTTCTCCCAAACCTGCATCCGCCCCTTTTGACGCGCATCCGCAAGCCAGAGCTTTTGACGAACATCCGGCAGCTCCATGGATCTGTATGCTCCCCCTGAGAATTTCGCCCAGTCGATTGCGAGGCCCTGCTTGACCATCTCAGCCGACAAGTCCCGCCCATCGGGCAAGTAACACCGCGCAACCGTGCGGCCATGAGTGTCCACATCCGTCACCTCGGCGCGTATGGACTGACCTTTGCAAAGCTTAACCAAGGCCCATTTCGCTTTTTTGCCATAAGGATGGTTAAGCTCCGGCGCATCGACACCAAAGAGACGGATTTGGGTCTTGGCGATGGTCAGCGTATCGCCATCGACGACATAAGCGGTGCCCCGCAAGACGGGCTTTTCCAAAGCCTCTCTGGCCGTTTTTTCATTGAAGGGTGCAGGCTTCGGTGTTGGCCGATAGAGCGGCTTAGGCTCTGCCGGTTTAAACGCGCGACGCACGGCACGCCTCGCCTCTTTCCTGGCATTGCGAATGAAAAGACCGCCAATGACGATGGCCACGGCAAAAAGAAATTCAAACATGCTTCATTCCCCCCGGAATAGCGGGAATTGAAGGGGAGATTTTTTAAGATTTCAAGAAAAACACTTGCTGCGCTTGCAGCAGCAGAACAGAGGCTCAGCTCTCCGGCTCTTTATAGACCCCGGTCTCTTTCAGCGAGTCCATCACCTCTTTCGGCATATAGGTCTCGTCGTGTTTCGCCAGAATCTCGGTCGCCACAAAGGTGCCGCCGACCATCGACCCGGTGCCGATCATGCCCTGATTTTCGCCGAAGAGATCCGGCAACACGCCCTCGAAGGTCACCGGAATGGTCTCCGCCCCGTCGGTCACGGAGAAGGTCACATGGGTACCCTCGCCGCGCACCAGAGTGCCGTCTTCGACAAGCCCGCCCAAGCGGAAAATCTCGCCCGCACGCGGCGGCTCGGCCTTCACCTTCGACGGGTCGCGGTAGAGGTTGATCCCGTCGCGCATCGCATAGCCGATCATGCCGGTGGACAGCGCCAGCGCCACGGCGGCGACGGCAAAGACCTGAATGCGGCGCGTCTTTTTAAGGTTTTTCAAACCGGCCATGGGATCTCCTCCTCAGCTCCCTTACGGATACATGGGCACATTCATGAGACCCATGGTCTCATCGAGCCCCAGCATCAGGTTGGCGTTCTGAATGGCCTGACCGGACGAGCCTTTGGTCAGGTTGTCGATGGTGCCGATGACGATGGTGCGGCCCGGAATGCGGTCCTCCACCACGCCGATATGGCAGAAATTCGAGCCGCGCACATGTTTCATCGCGGGGGCCTGGCCGAAGGGCAGCACATGGATGAAAGGCTCGTTCATATAGGCATCGGCCAGCGCATAATGCACCGCGCTCGCTTCGCCCTGCACGTAAGCCGTGGCAAGGATGCCGCGCGTCGCGGGGATCAGGTTCGGTGTGAACTGGATGCGCACATCGCGGCCCGCGATCTTGGAAAACTCCTGATCGAACTCGCCCAGATGCCGGTGCTTGCCGCCGATGGAATAGCCGAAGGCGTTGTCTTCCAACTCGCCGTAAAGCAGGTGTTCCTTGAGCGAACGCCCGGCACCCGACACCGCCACCTTGAGATCGAGAATGATCTGGTCCAGATCAATCACCCCCGCCGCAATCAGCGGGCGCAGGATAAACTGGCCCGTCGCGGCATTACACCCGGTCCCGGCCACCAGACGCGCGGATTTGATCTCGTCGCGGTAGAATTCCGTGAGGCCATAAACGGCCTCTTTCTGGATCTCCACGGCGGAGTGCGGCTTGCCATACCATTTTTCGTATTCGCCCGGGTCGCGCAGCCGGAAATCCGCCGACAGATCGACCACTTTGGTGGTCGGCGGCAGCTCCTTGATCACCGCTTGCGAGGTCGCATGCGGCAGCGCGCAAAACGCCAGATCGACCGTGGCGAAATCAATGTCCTCGATCTTGCACAGCGCCGGAAGATCCATGTGACGCAGGTGCGGATAGACCTCAGCCATTTCCATCCCCGCCTTGCGGTCGCCAGACAGCGCCACGATCTCCATCATCGGATGGGTCGCGATCAGGCGGACAAGTTCGGCGCCCGTATAGCCGGAAGCTCCAAGAATGGCGATTTTATAGGTCATGTCGGTCGTCTCTCACATCGGCCCTGTCATGCCCTCACCAGCCGACAGGAGCCCTCAACTTAGAAGGATTCTGAATTTATCGCAATTGCGACGGGTGGGCGCAGGGCAAAGCCCCTCTCCCAAACCCGTCACGCCTTGGTGAACTCGACTTTTCGTCGCAGGAATTGCGTCGCGCCGCGGGCGACCTTCACCGGATCGCCCGTGGTCAGGAACATCGACTCGGTGCCCGGCCCGACCATCTGCGGATGGCGCGTCAGGTAATCGGCGAGCGACGAGGCCACCAGGTTGGCCTGGCTGAACACCTTCACATCCGCGCCCAAAGCCTCCTGAAAGGCCTCCTGCATGATCGGATAATGGGTACAGCCCAGAATGGCCGCGTCCGGCGTCGGCATCTTGCGTTTGAGCGCATCGACATGCGACCGCACCAAAGCGTCCGCCAGGATCATGTCGCCCTCTTCGATGGCATCGACGACACCACCACAGGCCTGCGCCTCGACATCGACGCCAATCGCCCGAAACGCCAGCTCACGCTGAAACGCGCGGGATGCCACGGTGGCGGGAGTCGCAAAAAGCGCCACGTGTTTCACCTCGACCTCGCGCGGTGGCGAGTTGTCGCCCCATTGCCGTTCGGTCAAAGCCTCGATCAGCGGCACGAAAACGCCCAACACCCGCTTGTCGCGGGGAATCCAGCTTTCCTGCATCCGTCTGAGCGCCGCCGCCGAGGCCGTGTTGCAGGCGAGGATCACAAGATCGCAGCCCGCCTCCCAGAGACGTTCCACCGCCGTCGTCGTCAGGTTGTAAATGTCATCGGCGGTGCGCACCCCGTAAGGCGCATGCGCATTGTCGCCGAAATAGACAAAGGGCACATCGGGAAGCCGCTTCGACACCGCATCGAGCACCGTCAACCCGCCCAAACCACTGTCAAAAATACCGACTGCCATCTCAATACCGATCCTTAAGGCCTCTACGGTCCTGAGTGCGGAGCCGCGCGCCATGTTTCGCTTCGAATTCAAAGCCCAGCCCGGCCTGCGCCAAAGGCTTTGACGATAGTGAATAGGTCTCGGCGCGCAGAAAATCCATAAGCTTTTTGCTGTCGCCGCGGAATTCGGCCAGCCGCTCCGGACCGATCGGATCGCCGATCGCCACCCGCACCGGCGCGCCGAGGCTGCGACGGAATTCCCGGATCAAGAGCCCCATGCGCAGCGTCGCATGGACATGGCTCGCAAGTTGAAACAGCCGCGAATTGGCCCCGTCGAAACAAATCGGCACCACGGTTGCCCCGGATTTCGCCACCATTTTCGCGGTAAACGCCCGCCAGACCGGATCCAGCGGCGGCCCCAAAGGTGTCGCGGCAGTCGACACCGTGCCGCCCGGAAACACCCCGATACAGCCGCCCTCCCCAAGATAGCGCAGCGCCTCCTTGCGGGTCTCCAGATTGAGCGCCAGCGCCTCTTTCGTCTCGTCGAAGGAAATCGGCAGGATCACCTTGTCGAGATCCTCGGCCCGGCGGAACACCCGATGCGCCAGAATGCGAAAGTCGCCCCGCGTCAGCGACAGGATATGGCCCAGCATCAGCCCGTCGAGAATGCCGTAAGGATGATTGGCCACCACGACAAGCGGCCCCTCGGTCGGGATATTGTCCAACGCGCCGCGCGCCACTTCGAGCGTCAGCCCGTAGCGGGCCGCCATCACCGCCCAGAAATCGCCCCCCGCCGCCACATCCGCGTCGTATCCACGGGCGCGTTTCATCAGGCTGAGCCGCCCCGTGGCGTTCTCCATCACCCGGATCAGCACCCGCCCGGTGCGCGTCGCCGCCGCGCTGGCATATGAAATGTCACGGGCCACCTGGCGCGCATTCAAAGCCCGCGTGCTCAGCCCCTCCTGTGGCCCCGAATGTGGTTCCCCGATCTGCATGCGCCCCTCCCGAACGAATTCCATTAAGCCCGGCACTTTGCCCGCGATCAACCATCTCTGCCCGAAATCTTTGCAATTGCTTCATATCCTTGCGTCAATTTGTGTTCGCGCAAGGCATTCCCCTTGCGATCTGTGCGAAAACAAAGAATGAAGCGGCCAAAATTCCTTTTCGGGCTAGGTTTCGTGTAAACTGTCCGAAAGAGGAGGAGGAGCAGGTGACGGGTATGGATTGGGACAAGCTGAGAATTTTTCACGCGGTGGCGGATGCCGGATCGCTCACCCATGCGGGGGATGCGCTGCATCTGAGCCAGTCCGCCGTCTCGCGACAGATCCGGGCGCTCGAGGAATCGCTCTCCACGACACTGTTCCACCGCCATGCCCGCGGGCTGATTCTCACCGAGCAGGGTGAATTGCTCTTCGAGGCGACCCGCGCCATGGCGAAACGGCTCGACGCCGCCGCCGCACGCATTCGAGACAGCGAAGAAGAGGTCTACGGCGAATTGCGCGTCACCTCCGCCACCGGCTTCGGCACGCTCTGGCTCGCGCCGCGCCTTTCCAAGCTTTATGAGAAATACCCTGAGCTCAACATCGACCTGATGCTTGAGGAGCGTGTGCTCGATCTGCCGATGCGCGAGGCCGATGTGGCGATCCGGATGAAAGAGCCATCGCAGGCCGATCTGATCCGCAAGCGTCTGATGAACATCCGCATGCGCCTGTTCGCGACGCCGGAATATCTGGCCGAGCATGGCATGCCCGAAACCATGGACGATCTGACGAAGCACCGGCTGATCTGTCAGAACCCGAACGCCCATCAGGTCGCCGCAGGCGCCCGTCTGGTCGAGGAACTGAACGATCACAACATCCGCTCGAAGCTTTTCGTGAACAACTATTTCGGCGTGTTGCAGGGGGTTCTGAACCATCTCGGCGTCGGCGTTCTGCCCGATTACCTCGTGGAGACCTCGCCGCATCTCGTCCGGGTCCTGCCCGAAGTGGAAAGCGGCGAAGTACCGGTGTTTCTCGCCTATCCCGAAGAGCTGCGCCACTCGAAACGCATCGAGGTGTTCCGCGATTTCATCATCGAGGAAATCAACGCCCACCGCCGCGTCATGCGCAAGGACGAATTGCTCTGATCGCCCCATCGCACGCGTCTCGCAAACAGTCTCGCATGCGGGAATGCAGGACGACAGGTCCGCGATGGACATAAGGATATGCAATTTCTGCATGGCGGCATTGCAATGCATGCGCAGAAAATCCCTTGAACGATTCACAAACCGCCCTTAAATGCAGCAATGAAGCCGCTGATTGAGGCAACTCTTTGCGGTTTTACCTCCCTGTTGGACTTAGGCCGAGCTTTGCTCGGCCTTTTTTTTGCTTTTATCCCGGTTTTGTGTCGCAAGACGGGCTCACCCCGGACAATCCCGGCCAAATCCGACGAAACATCGGGAATCCATGCGCTTTGGCCGTACTCCGCATTGCTTTAGCCCCTTTCCCAAAACCGCCAAACGTCCTAAGAGGGCGCGGTATGACGCTGCCGCCCACGGGGGACAAGCCCGGGGACATTCGAGGGGACACTCATGACCGAACCCGCCATCACCGAAGAGATCATCGCCGCCCACGGTCTCAAGCCGGAAGAATACGCTGAGATCCTGCGCATTCTGAACCGCGAGCCGAGCTTTACCGAGCTGGGCATTTTCTCGGCCATGTGGAACGAGCACTGCTCCTATAAATCCTCGAAACTCCACCTGCGCAAACTGCCCACCACTGGCCCGCAGGTCATCTGTGGCCCCGGCGAGAACGCGGGCGTTGTGGACATTGGCGACGGTCAGGCCGTGGTCTTCAAGATGGAAAGCCACAACCACCCCTCTTATATCGAACCCTACCAAGGTGCCGCGACCGGTGTCGGCGGCATCCTGCGTGACGTGTTCACCATGGGCGCGCGCCCGATTGCGGCGATGAACGCGCTGTCCTTCGGCGTCAAGGATCACCCGAAGACCAAACAGCTCGTCCACGGCGTGGTCGAAGGTGTCGGCGGTTACGGCAACTGTTTCGGCGTTCCGACCGTGGGCGGCGAAGTGCGCTTCCATGCCGCCTATAACGGCAACTGCCTTGTGAACGCTTTCGCAGCGGGCCTCGCAGACGCCGACAAGATCTTCTATTCGGCCGCCTCCGGCGTCGGCATGCCCGTCGTCTACCTTGGCGCGAAAACCGGTCGTGACGGCGTCGGCGGCGCGACCATGGCGTCGGCCGAATTCGACGACAGCATCGAAGAGAAACGCCCCACCGTTCAGGTCGGCGACCCGTTTACTGAGAAATGCCTGATGGAAGCCACGCTGGAGCTGATGCAGACCGGCGCCGTGATCTCCATTCAGGACATGGGGGCCGCCGGTCTCACCTGTTCCGCCGTGGAAATGGGCGACAAGGGCGGCCTGGGTGTGCGTCTGGACCTTGAAAACGTGCCGCAGCGCGAACCCAACATGACCGCCTATGAGATGATGCTCTCCGAATCTCAGGAACGCATGCTCATGGTGCTGAAGCCCGAGAAAGAGGCCGAAGCCCGCGCCGTCTTCGAGAAATGGGACCTCGATTTCGCCATCGTCGGCGAGACCATCGAAGAAGACCGCTTCCTGATCATGCACAACGGCAAATGCATGGCCGATCTGCCGCTCTCCACACTCGCCTCCTCCGCGCCGGAATACGACCGCCCGTGGGTGCCGACGCCCGAGGCCGAACAGGTCGCTGAGGTGCCCCAGATCGACGGCATCGACGGGCTCAAAGGCCTGATCTCCTCGCCGAACTACGCCTCCAAAGCCTGGGTCTATGAACAATACGACACGCAAGTGATGGCCGACTCGGTGCGGACTCCCGGCCTCGGCGCCGGCGTGATCCGCGTCCATGGCACGCCGAAAATGCTCGCCTTCACCTCTGACGTGACGCCGCGCTACGTGCGCGCCAACCCGGTCGAGGGCGGCAAGCAAGCCGTGGCCGAAGCCTATCGCAACCTCTCCGCCGTCGGCGCCCTGCCCTTGGCGACCACCGACAACCTGAACTTCGGCAACCCTGAAAAGCCCGAAATCATGGGCCAGTTCGTCGGCGCGCTCGACGGCATCGGCCAAGCGGTGTCCTTCCTCGATATGCCGATCGTCTCCGGCAACGTCTCGCTCTACAACGAGAGCTACGGCGAAGGCATCCTGCCCACCCCGACCATCGGCGCCGTGGGGCTTATCGCCTCCGAAGACGATCTGATCGCCGGTCTGGCGAACGAAGGCGATGTCGCCCTGCTGATCGGCGAGACCAAGGGCCTCCTCGGTCAATCCGCCCTCCTCTACGAAGTGTTCAATCGCGAAGACGGCGACGCGCCGCATGTCGATCTCGCCGCCGAGAAGCGCAACGGTGAGTTCATCCGCGCCAATGGCAAACTGATCGGCGCCGTGACCGACCTCTCCGACGGCGGGCTTGCGCTTGCGGCCTTCGAGATGGCCGAAGCCGCCGGTGTCGGCGTCACGCTCGACGCAGAGGACACACCCACGCTGTTCGGCGAAGATCAGGCCCGCTATCTCATCGCCTGCTCCTTCGACCAGGCCGAGGCCCTGATGGCCGCCGCCGCTCAGGCCGGTGTGCCGATCGCGACCGTCGGCAAATTCACCGGCGACGCGGTCAAATTCGGCGCTTCCGAGGCCCCGCTCGCCGAACTCTCCGCCATCTATCGCGGCACCTTTACCGAGATTTTCGGCTGAGTTTCCTTTGCTGGACAAATCCTCAAAGAAAGGCCCGCCCCCTCGCGGGCCTTTTGCTTTATGAGAGACACATGACTGACACGCCCGACCTCACCTCCGATTGTTCCCGCTGCGCCGCGCTCTGTTGCGTGGGACTGACACTCGACAAGGGCGATCTGTTTTCCTTCGACAAACCGGCAGGCACCCCCTGCCCCAATCTCTCCAGCCATCTCTGCTCCTGTCACGACCAGCTCGAAACCATCGGCAACCGCGGCTGTGTGCTCTACGATTGCGCGGGCGCGGGCCAGCGCGTCACGCAGATGCGCTTCAACGGCGAAAGCTGGCGCGACGACCCGACGCTGCTGCCCGCCATGCTCCGGGATTTCGACCGGCTCAAACCACTGCACGAGCGGATGAAGCAACTGGTCGAGGCCGCGGCCCTCGACCTGCCCGACGATCTGGCGGCCGAACGCCTGCGGCTCCTACGCAAATGCGCCCGTCTCTGGGCCGACACCGAGACATTGGCCGCCGATTTCGACGCCTTTCTCGACGCACTTGCCCAAAGATCCGGCGCGTAAGCCTGCCCGACAAAAGTCCGACAGAAGTCCGACGCAAATCCGACAGGAAAAACCGCTCTGCAAAGCCACACAAAGCCCCTCTCCGGTTTGAGCGCTTGCAGCGCCCCGGTGCAGAGCTTACATTCCACTCCGACCCAATCACGACGCTAAGGAGCGCCCTTCATGGCCATCACCGCCTCTGACATCGAACACCTGATCCGCGCAGGTCTGCCCGACGCCCAGATCATCGTTCAGGGCGACGACGGCCAGCATTTCGCCGCCGAGGTGATCGACCCGTCTTTCAAGGGCATGAACCGCGTCCAGCAACAACGCGCGGTGAACGCGACCCTCAAAGCCCAGCTCGAAAGCGGCGAGCTGCACGCCCTGGCGCTCACCACCCGCGCGCCGGAATAAGTGGAACTTCTGGCCGGGGCACTGGAGACGCTCTATATAGTGTTCAACCGCCTGCCCCGGCTTTTCAAATACGGCCTTCGCGGACTCCGTGAAGACCACCCAAAGGACATTGATCATGACTGCGCAAGACACCATCCAGAAAACCGTCGATGAGAACGATGTCGTTCTCTACATGAAGGGCACGAAACTCATGCCGCGCTGCGGTTTTTCGTCGAAAGTGGCGGGCATCCTGAACTTCATGGGTGTCGATTATCTCGACGTCGACGTGCTCTCCGACGAGGAAGTGCGTCAGGGAATCAAGGAGTTCTCCGACTGGCCGACGATCCCGCAGCTTTACGTCAAAGGCGAATTCGTCGGCGGCTGCGACATCGTGATCGAGATGACGCTCTCGGGCGAGCTTGACCAGATGCTCGCGGACAAGGGCGTCGCGTTCGACACCGAGAAAGCCGACCAGATCCGCGCCGCGAACGCCTGATCTCCGGTCTTTGAAAATGACGAAAGGCGCGGGCTGACCGCGCCTTTTTTGCTGTCTACTCAGAGTTTTATTTGATCGAAAACCAACAATCCCCGGCAATCAGACGGGCCTCATCTCCGTTCTGGAAGATCAGCCGTGTCTGCCCGTCCGGACCTTCGAAAGAGCGTCATCCCTGCGCGTCGCCGACATCAGGTGTAAAAAGCGAATTCCCGTCCGGCGCCACGTCTGCCATGACGACAGACAGCCCAAGCGCGACGGACCGAAGCATCACGCCTCATCCAGCGTATCGGTGACGCCCAGACGTTCCTCGAAGGCCGCCGCCATCGCCTCCGCCCGCGCCGCCATCTCTGCCAGCGTGTCGGTGACATCGGCGGGCACCACCGGCACCTCGATCTTCTGCGGTTCCGGGGCGGGGCGCGCCCGCATCTCCTCGATCAGCGCCTCCTGTGCGCCAAGCTTGCTCTCCAGCGCGCGCATCTGCTCTTCCATCCCGGCCGTCTTGTCCGCAAGCATAAGCCCCGCCATCAACAGCATGCGTTCGGAGGGCAAACGCCCGATCTGGCTCGACAAGACCGAGGCCTCGTTGTCCAGAAGCTCGGCGGCGGATTTCAGGAAATGTTCCTCACCCACCTGACAGGCCACATCGAATTCGCGTCCACCGATGGAGATTTTCACTTCGGGCATCGTTTACACCTCCTCGCTCGGCTGCGCACCGGTCGCTCGCGCCATCACCGCGCGCAGCTCCGTCAGGATCGCATCGAGCTCTGTCACATCCACCTCACGCGCCACCTTGAGCGCCTCGAGTTCCGCGCGCATGCCTTCGTCGATCAGACCCGCGTCGCCCAGCCCTTCGGCATTGGCGGCCCGCAGCGCCGCGTTGTTCTCACGCAGTTGCGCATTCACATGGCGCAACTTCTGCATTTCCCGGTCGTGATCCATCAACTGACGCCGCAGCGTCTCGACCTCGTCTTCGAGCGCCGCAACATGGCTCTCCTGACGGTCGTGAATGGCCTTCACCCGCTCCTCGAGCTGGGCATTCGCGCTCTGTTCTTCGGCCAGCGCATCGTTCAGACGGGCGACCTCGGCCTCAAGCACCTCGCTCGCGACTCCTCCGCCGACCAGGGCGTCGGCCTGGAACTGTGCCGCCTCGGCGCGCTCTTCGGCCACCGCCACCGCACGCCCGATCCGCTCAAGCGCCGCTGTGATCCGGGCCTCGAAATCGGAAATCTCGCTCATTGCCACCTACTCACATTCTGCTTTGTCACCACGAGCCTGCTCTGCCCCCCCTGCCCTAACCTCCATGAAAGCCGAAACTTCCTTTGTCCTCAAGGGCGAAGCGCGCGGGCCTCATGTTCTGTCCTTTGATTCGCGAGACTATCTCATAGGGCCGGATTTACCAACATGCCTCCTGATCCGGGGCCGGAAAGCGCCCACCATCCCCCGAATGCGCGCGCACAATAGCGTCGCAGGCGTGCCTCGCCGCTTGCACTTTGCCGTCACATCGTTATCAGGAGGCCCGAAAGGCCGGAATTTCCGTGGATTCCACGGGGTCCGGCCCAGTTTGGGAGCCTAAAGGAGATCCGCCCGTGGATATCGCAACCCTGCGCGAGGCGCACCCCGATCACTGGATGCGTGCCGCCGCCATCCGCACCCTGACGCTCGATGCCGTCGCCGGTGCCAACTCCGGTCACTCCGGCATGCCGATGGGCATGGCCGATGTGGCCACCGTGCTGTTCGGCAAGCATCTGAAATTCGATGCCTCCGCACCGCTCTGGCCGGATCGCGACCGCTTCATCCTGTCGGCGGGCCACGGCTCCATGCTGATC
Organism: Celeribacter ethanolicus; assembly: GCF_001550095.1. Taxonomy (GTDB): domain Bacteria; phylum Pseudomonadota; class Alphaproteobacteria; order Rhodobacterales; family Rhodobacteraceae; genus Celeribacter; species Celeribacter ethanolicus. Next base: position 53,948 of record NZ_LRUC01000010.1, read on the forward strand.
TACTCCCTGCTCTACCTCACCGGCTACAAGGAAATGCCGCTGGAAGAGATCAAGAACTTCCGCCAGATGGGCGCGAAGACCGCCGGTCACCCGGAGAACTTCCTGCTGGACGGTGTCGAGACCACCACCGGCCCGCTCGGTCAGGGCATTTCCAACGCCGTCGGTTTCGCCATGGCCGAAGAAAGCCTGCGGGCGCGCTTCGGCTCCAAGCTGCAAAACCACTTCACCTATGTGATGGCCGGTGACGGCTGTCTCATGGAAGGGGTCAGCCAGGAAGCCATCGCGCTCGCCGGACGTCAGAAGCTCTCCAAGCTCATCGTCTTCTGGGACAACAACAACATCACCATCGACGGCACCGTGGACATCGCCGACCGCACCGATCAGGTGGCGCGCTTCAAGGCCGCGGGCTGGCATGTGCAGGCGATCGACGGTCATGATCCGGACCAGATCGACGCCGCCATCGAGGCCGCGAAGAAATCCAAGAAACCGTCGATGATCGCCTGCAAGACTCATATCGCTCTGGGTCACGCCGCGCAGGACACGTCCAAAGGCCACGGCGCGCTCACCAACGCCGACCAGCTCGCCGCCGCGAAAGCCGCTTATGGCGTCAACTGGGGCGCTTACGAGGTTGCCCCCGAAGTGAAAGCCCAGTGGGAAGAAATCGGTTCCAAAGGCCGCCACGAGCGCGTCGCATGGGAAGCCCGTTTCGAGGAGCAGTCCGAGCGCCGTCAGGCCGAGTTCAACCGCGTCTTCGCGGGGGATGCGCCGAAGAAGCTCTCCGCCACGATCAAGGCGTTCAAGAAGCAGGTCTCCGAAACCGCGCCGAGCCTCGCCACCCGCGCCTCCTCGCAAAAGGTGCTCGAAGTGATCAACCCGATCATGCCCGAGACCATCGGCGGCTCCGCCGACCTCACCGGCTCGAACAACACGCTCACCGCTGACATGGGCGTGTTTGACGAGACCAACCGCAAGGGGCGTTACGTCTATTACGGCATCCGCGAACACGGCATGGCCGCCGCGATGAACGGCATGGCGCTGCACGGTGGCATTCGCCCCTATGGCGGCACCTTCTTCTGCTTCACCGATTACGCGCGCCCGGCGATGCGTCTGTCGGCCCTGATGCGCATTCCGGTGACCTATGTCATGACCCATGACTCCATCGGTCTGGGCGAAGACGGGCCGACGCACCAGCCGGTCGAACATCTCGCGATCTGCCGCGCGACGCCGAACACGCTGACGATCCGTCCCTGTGACACGGTCGAAACCGCCGAAGCCTGGGAAATCGCACTCACCGCGCAGAAGACCCCCTCCGTCCTCGTCCTGACCCGTCAGAACGTCCCGACGCTGCGGACCGAACACAAAACCGCCAACCTCGTCTCGAAAGGCGCCTATGTGCTGGCCGAGGCCGAAGGCAAGCGCGACGCGATCCTGATTGCCACCGGCTCCGAAGTGGCCATCGCCATGGAAGCCCGCAAGATCCTGCAGGAGAACGGCATCGGCACCCGTGTCGTGTCCATGCCCTGCATGGAGCTCTTCGCCGAGCAGGACGAAGCCTATCGCCGCAAGGTGCTTCCGGCCGGTCCGGTGCGCGTCGGCGTCGAAGCCGCGATGCGCGCGGGCGGCTGGGACCGCTGGCTCCTGGGCGAGCGTGGCCGCGAAGCGAAACAGGCTTTCGTCGGCATGGACCGCTTCGGCGCTTCTGCCCCGGCCGAAGAACTCTACGAGAAATTCGGCATCACCGCCGAGAACATCGTGGCTCAGGTCAAGGCTCTGCTGGGCTGAGTGCCACGCCCCTGATGCGATACAAACGCCCGCGCCCCTTGCGCGGGCGTTTGTTTTATGTCCTGCCCCCACGTTACTCTTGCCAGACAGCGCCCCCTGCCGTGAAATCTGCGCCGTGCTGCCCTCGACGGACAGCCAAACCAACAGGGAAGGAGACCAAGATGACTTCAGAGACCACCAGAATGCGCACTCGGCTGGCCCCGACCGTGGCCCTGCTTTTGAGCATGGGCGTGCTTGCTGCCTGCGAGACCACCCCGCAGGAATATCCGGTCACTCACGAAACCTGCGCGCCCGGCGATCCGGTGCAAACGCTCGATTCGAACGATTGCAAACTGCCCGGCATGTAACCTGAAATGCGACGGGCTTTCGGTCGGGGGCCCCCCGGGCCCCCGAAGTGCTGTCGCGATGTTTCACCCTGTTATCGCTAAACCGTCTCTTTTAACGATGTTTGCGCGAACATGTTGGCGTTAAATGCTTTTCCAAAACGGCACACCGCCGTATACCGACCTGCGACTCCCCTCCTCAACAGAACATCAGCCGGAGACGCAATATGACCATCAAACTCGGGATCAACGGATTTGGCCGCATCGGGCGCTGCACGCTGGCGCATATCGCAGAGGCCGGGCTGAACGAGATCGAGGTGGTCAAGATCAACGCCACCGGCCCGATCGAAACCAACGCGCACCTGCTGAAATACGACAGCATCCATGGCCGGTTCGGCGGCACGGTGTCGGTCGAAGGCAACACCATGGACCTCGGCAACGGCCCGATTCAGGTGATGTCGACCTACAACCCGGAAGAACTCGACTGGGAAGGTGTGGACGTGGTGCTCGAATGCACCGGCAAGTTCAACGACGGCCACAAGGCCAACACCCACCTCGAGCGCGGTGCGCGCAAGGTGCTGATCTCGGCCCCGGCGAAAAACGTCGACCGTACCGTGGTGTTCGGCGTGAACCACCGCGACCTGCGCGAAAACGAGCGGATGATCTCGAACGGCTCCTGCACCACGAACTGCCTTGCCCCGCTTGCCAAAGTGCTCAATGACGCCATCGGCATCGAGAGCGGCATCATGACCACGATCCACAGCTACACCGGCGACCAGCCGACGCTGGACCGTCGTCACAAGGATCTGTACCGCGCCCGCGCCGCCGCCATGGCGATGATCCCGACCTCCACCGGTGCCGCCAAGGCGATCTCCGAAGTGCTGCCAGAACTGGCGGGCAAGCTCGACGGCTCCGCGATCCGCGTGCCCACGCCGAACGTCTCCGCCGTCGACCTGACCTTCCAGGCCTCCAAGGATGTGACCGTCGCCGACGTCAACGAGATCGTGCGCGAAGCCGCCGACGGCCATATGCGCGCCGTTCTGGGGTATGATCCGGAACCGAAAGTGTCGATCGACTTCAACCACACGGTGCAGTCCTCGATCTTTGCCCCCGATCAGACCAAGGTGATCGGCCGCACCGTGCGCGTTCTCGCCTGGTACGACAACGAATGGGGCTTCTCGGCACGCATGGCCGATGTGGCCACTGCCATGGGCCGGCTCTGAAGCCTTTCGAGGCCAGACCAGACGCCCTTCGGGGCGGGGGAAGAGGAGCCCCCGTCCTGTCACTTTTTTCGGCAGAGACATGAGCCCCGTAAGCTATCTTACGGGCTCAATTTTGTTTTTTTTGATAACCCCCCTTTTTTTCTTCACACCCCTGTCGCATTGTGCCCCCAAGACAGACGTTAGCGCGAGAATATGACCAATCAGATTGCCCTGGGCCTCGCCATCGTGATTTTGATCGCGCTCGGCCTCGATTTCGGGCTGACCGGGGGCGCAGGATCCTTGTTTCTGGCCCGGGAATGGCTCCGGCTGATTCATTGGATCGCATTCTGGCGCTGATCGCTGTCATGGGGCCGGTGAGGTCACATTATACATATTTGCGCAAGGGGCGGGTCTCCTTGCGGATCACTTGAGATGGGACTGGGTCCCATCAGCCAAAGCGTCAAGGAGGTGCTGTTATGGCCGTGAAAGTCGCAATTAACGGATTTGGTCGGATCGGGCGCAATGTGCTGCGCGCCATTGTCGAATCGGGTCGGACCGATATCGAGGTGGTGGCGATCAACGATCTGGGGCCGGTGGAAACCAACGCGCACCTGCTGCAATTCGACTCGGTGCATGGCCGGTTCCCGTCCGAGGTGAAATTCACCGAAGACACGATCGACGCCGGTCGCGGCCCGATCAAGGTGACCGCCATCCGCAATCCGGAAGAGCTGCCCTGGGGCGATGTCGACATCGCGCTGGAATGCACCGGCATTTTCACTGCCAAGGAAAAGGCCGCCCTGCATCTTAAGAACGGCTCCAAGCGCGTTCTGGTCTCCGCCCCCGCCGCAGGTGCCGACAAGACCGTAGTCTTCGGTGTGAACGACGACGTGCTGACCGCCGATGACATCATCGTCTCGAACGCCTCCTGCACCACCAACTGCCTCTCGCCGGTCGCCAAGGTGCTCAATGACGAGATCGGTATCGTGAAAGGCTTCATGACCACGATCCACTCCTACACCGGCGACCAGCCGACGCTCGACACGATGCACAAGGACCTGTATCGCGCCCGCGCCGCCGCGCTTTCGATGATCCCGACCTCGACCGGGGCCGCCAAGGCCGTGGGGCTCGTGCTCCCGGAACTGGCCGGCAAGCTCGACGGTGTCGCGATCCGCGTGCCGACCCCGAACGTCTCGGTCGTCGACCTGACCTTCGAGGCAGCCCGCGAAACCACCGTGGAAGAAATCAACGAGAAAATCCGCGCCGCCGCAAACGGTCCGCTCAAAGGCATTCTCGGCTACACCGACCGCAAGCTCGTGTCTTCGGATTTCAACCACGATCCGCACAGCTCGATCTTCCACACCGATCAGACCAAAGTCATGGAAGGCACCATGTGCCGTATCCTGACCTGGTACGACAACGAATGGGGGTTCTCGAACCGTATGGGCGACACCGCCGTCGCGATGGCGAAATTCCTCTGAAGCGATCCGGCGGGGTGAAAGCCCCGCCGCACGCAAGAGCCTCGCGCATGAAACGCCATCAAAGCGTTTCGCAAAACCTGAATGAGGCATCGCGAAAAACGTTTATCCCGCGCGAACGGGGGATGAACGCCCCGGAGCCCCCTCCGGGGCGTTTTTCTGTACCCCCACACCTTAAGAGGCTTGTTCCCGGCAAAGCGCATGTTATCTGATCCCGAAGCCTCTCCTCCCAGCGTGCAGTCACAGGTTCCATGCCCAGCCTCTCGACCATCCTCAGCGAATTCATCACCCTCTGGGTCGTCATCGACCCGATCGGCACCCTGCCCGTCTTCATCGCGGGCACAGCGGGCCTGTCGCCGCATCTCGCACGCATGGCCGCCGCCCGTGCCGTGATCATCGCGTTTTTCATCCTGCTGGCCTTCATCCTTCTGGGACAGGTGGTGCTTGAGGCTTTGGGCCTCGGCCTCCCGTCCTTTCAGATCGCTGGCGGGCTGGTGCTGTTCCTCTTTGCGCTGACGATGATCTTCGGCGACGGCAAACCCTCGCATGAAGCCGCGCAGGTCGAGAAGCCGCAAAGGGATCAACAGACCCAGGCCCGGCGTGTGGCGGTGTTCCCCCTGGCCATGCCCTCCATCGCCTCCCCCGGCGCGATGCTGGCGGTGGTGATGCTGACCGATAACGACCGGTTTTCCATGGCGCATCAGGCGATGACCGCCTCGATCATGGTGGTCGTTCTGCTGATCACCCTTCTGATCCTGATCGCCGCCCAGCCCATCCTGCGTGTCATCGGGGAAACCGGCGCGGCCATCGTCTCGCGCGTCATGGGCATGGTTCTCGCTGCCGTCGCCGTCGACGCCGTGCTCAAGGGGTTTGTCGCAATCGGGATCATTCCGGCATTCTGAACCGGCCTTCGGCCTCCGCCGCCGACTTCAAGACATATTGCAAAATAGAAATGCGTTTCGCGCAGAACCCATGCACAAGCCGCATATCGAGCTTGGCGAACCGGCATTGGTGTTAGCGCTAAAACGGGTGCATATCAGGGCTATCGAAACGCTTACGCCCTGAAAGGACCGGCATCATGAAAACGCTTGCTTCCCTCGCCACCGCCGCCCGCAAACGGGTCGCCTATCGCCGCACTCTGGCCGAGCTTGACGGTCTCTCCGACAAGGTCAAGGCCGATCTGGACATCGACGCCGCCCGCGCCCGCCAACTGGCGCATGACGCGATCTACGGCTGACGCTTCCCCGCGCCCGCGTATGAGAAGGCCCCCGCGAAGGGGCTTTTTTCATGTCTGGCTCTGTTCAGCGAGACGCGGGCTCAGCGACCAAACTTGGCCAGTAGCCGCGCTTCCACTTCGGGCGACACGAATTTGGAGATCTCGCCATCGAGACGGGCGATTTCCTTGACGAGTTTCGACGCGATCGCCTGATGCCGCGCATCGGCCATCAGGAACACGGTCTCGATCTTGTTGTCGAGCGCGCGGTTCATGCCGACCATCTGATATTCATATTCGAAATCCGCCACGGCGCGCAGCCCGCGAATGATGATCGAGGCGTTCACATCTCGGGCGCATTGGATCAGGAGGTTCTCGAACGGGTGCACCACGATCTCGCATCCGGTGTCAGCTGAAAACCCCGCCGTGTAGTCCTGAAGCATCTCGACACGCTCGTCGAGAGTAAACAAGGGCCCCTTGTCGCGGTTGATGGCCACACCGATGACGAGCCGGTCGACAAGCGCACAGGCTCGTCGGATGATGTCGCCATGTCCATGGGTCACCGGGTCGAAAGTGCCGGGATACAAGCCGATACGCATGGGGTCTTCCTCCTCTTCCTCTGGCGCACGCAACAATATTGCAGGTGCGAAATCAAGAGGATTGGGGCGCGAACGCCCCGTCACCCATGATAATTTCCTTGTCGCCCGGCATTTCTCCCGGCACGGATCGGCTCAATGCCCCATGATCATGCCTTCGAGCGCGGTGTTCTCCATGGCGAGCTGATCGAGCCGCGCCTGGACCACATCGCCAATCGACACAAGGCCGATCATCTCCTCGCCATCCATCACCGGCATGTGACGGAACCGTCCCGCGCTCATCCGCTCCAGCACAGCAAGCGCGGTATCGTCCGCGCGGCAGCTCACCAGCTTGCGCGTCATGAAATCCGCCACCTTGTGGGTCAGCACCTCGGCTCCGGTCCGACCCAGTTCGCGCACGATGTCACGCTCCGACAGGATGCCTTCGGGGCGTTTCGGGTCGGAGGCGACGATCACCGCCCCGATCCGGCGGGACGACAAAAGCTCCGTCGCCTCCCCCACCGTCATGTCCGGCCGAATGGTCACGGTTTCCGCAATCGCCTTGGCTTTCAAAATTTGTCCAACGAGCATGGTTCCTCCCTTTTTATCAATTGGCTGCCGCAGGTGCAGCCCTCTCCCTTGTCTCCCTTCCCTCAGCCTCTCCCGGGGTGCGACAATCTGTCAAGCCTCGGCTTCGAGTTTCTCGACCACCTCCCGCATCTGCCGGGTGAAAATCTCGCAGAACCGCGACAGCCGTTCGACCTTGCGGTCGTCGGCATGTCGCACCAGCCAGAAGGCACGTTTGAGCCGCACAAGCTCCGGCAGGACTCTGCGCATACGTGGAACATAGGGCAGACAGAAATCGTGCACGATGCCGAGACCCAGCTCGGCACGGATCATGTTGAGCTGCACGGAAACCGAATTCGACGTGTAATCCACCCGATTCACGCCGATTTCCTCAAGATAGTCGAGTTCCTTGTCGAAAATCAGATCGGGCACATAGCCAACCATCTTGTGCGCCCCGAGGTCCCCGAGAGCACCGATTGCCGGATGTCGACGCAGGTAGGGGCGCATGCCCGCGAGCGACAGATGGTAATCGGTGATCTTCTGCACCAACAGCCGCCCCGACGTCGGCGCGGACACGCTCACCACAAGATCCACCTCGCGCTTCGACAGGTTGAAAAGCCGGGGCTGGGCGATGACCTGCATTTCCAGATCCGGGTGTTCCCGAGCGATTCGCGCAATCACGCGGGGCAGAACATAGTTGGCGCAGCCATCCGGCGCACCGATGCGGATCACGCCCTTGAGACCCGCCTCGCCCTCTTCCGAAAGAGTTTCGGCACCGAGTGTCACGGCCTGTTCCGCCGCCTCCGCATGAGCCAGCAGCCGCCCGCCGTCACGGGTCAGTTCATAGCCCTGCGGCGATTTCGCAAAAAGCGTGACGCCAAGCCCCTCTTCCAGCCGGGAAATCCGTCGCCCCACCGTCGCCGGGTCGATCTTCAATTGCCGTCCCGCCCCCGAGAGGCTTTCGGTCCGCGCCACAGCCAGAAACACCCGCAGATCATCCCAGTTCATCTTGGCTCCCTTCATTTTGCAAAAACGCAAAATATTTTTGAAATCTTCGCCCTTTTGAACCCATTTCCGCAAGACTAACTTTAAGACAAGTCAGATGGAGGACCCCATGCAAGAGCTCAAACATTACATCAACGGTGCATACGTCGCTGGCACCTCCGGCCGTTTCTCAGAAGTGCGCAACCCGGCCACTGGTGAAGCCATCGCCAAGGTGCCGCTCGCAACGCCCGCCGAGCTGGACGATGCCGTCGCGAAAGCCGCAGTGGCGCAGGTCGAATGGGCCAGGGTCAACCCGCAGCGCCGTGCGCGCGTAATGATGAAATTCGGTCGCCTGATCGAGGACAACATGGACGCGCTGGCCGAATGCCTGTCCCGCGAGCATGGCAAGACGTTGCCGGACGCGAAGGGCGACATTCAGCGTGGGCTTGAAGTGATCGAGGTCTGCATGGGCGCGCCTGCGATGCTCAAGGGCGAATTCACCGGCGACGCTGGCCCTGGCATCGACCTTTACGCCATCCGCCAGCCGCTTGGCGTCGTTGCGGGCATCACGCCATTCAACTTCCCGGCGATGATCCCGCTGTGGAAAATGGGCCCGGCGCTGGTCTCCGGCAACGCCATGATCCTGAAACCCTCCGAACGCACGCCGATGACCTCTCTGATGCTCGCCGAGCTGGCCACCGAAGCCGGTGTGCCCGCGGGCGTGTTGCAGGTCGTCCATGGTGACAAGGAAACGGTCGACGCGATCCTCGACAATGAGGTGATTCAGGCCGTGGGTTTTGTCGGCTCCACCCCGATCGCGCAATATATCTACGGCCGTGCGGCCACCAACGGCAAGCGCGCGCAGTGTTTCGGTGGTGCGAAAAACCACATGATTATCATGCCGGACGCCGATCTCGACAAGGCCGCCGACGCGCTGGTCGGCGCGGGTTTCGGCGCCGCTGGCGAACGCTGCATGGCCGTCTCCGTGGCGGTACCGGTCGGCAAGGAAACCGCCGACAAGCTGATCGAGAAACTCGTTCCCAAGATCGAGAAACTCAAGGTCGCGCCCTATACCGCCGGTGACGACACCGATTACGGCCCCGTCATCACCGCGCAGGCGAAAGCGCGCATCGAAAGCCTGATCACCTCCGGCGTGGACCAGGGTGCGACGCTTGTGACCGATGGGCGTGGCATGAGCATTCAGGGCTATGAGAACGGCTATTTCGTCGGCCCGACCCTGTTCGATGACGTCACCCCGGAGATGGACATCTACAAGGAAGAGATCTTTGGCCCGGTCCTGAGCCAAGTCCGCATGGAGACCTATGAAGAGGCGCTTCAGCTCATCATCGACAACGATTACGGCAACGGCACGGCGATCTACACCGCCGATGGTGACACCGCGCGCGACTTCGTGGCGCGTGTGAATGTCGGCATGGTCGGCGTCAACTTCCCGATCCCGGTGCCGCTGTCCTATTATTCCTTCGGCGGCTGGAAAAAATCGGCCTTCGGCGATCTCGACCAATACGGGCCGGACGCGTTCAAGTTCTACACCAAGACCAAAAAGGTCACCTCACGCTGGTTCTCCGGTATCAAGGATGGTGTGGCGCTGAACTTCAAGGCGATGGACTGATCCAAACCTTCATAAATCGAACATTCAGGCGGGCTTTCACATGAAAGCTCGCCTTTTCTTGTCTTATTTCAATATTCGCTCGTCTCTCACGGTCCTGCAGCACATCCGTCAACATATATGACGGATGTGAGTTTGTTACAGACAGACGCCTGACGTCGCAGTAGCGTGGTTCTTGGTTAACCAAGACTCACTGGAGAGTTCCATGTTGAAAAAGAACGTCGGCGGCCTTGACCGCATCCTGCGCATCGTGATCGGCCTTGCCCTCATCCTCGGGTTCTTCCTGAACACCGAAGCTTCGCTGCGCTGGCTCTACCTGATCGGGATCATCCCGCTGGTGACCGGGCTGATCTCCTCCTGCCCGCTCTATTCGATCTTCGGGATCAACACCTGCAAGAAATGATCGTCACCCCGAATGCGCCAGCGCATCGAGCGCTTCGCGATCGGTGAGATAGACCACGCCGCGGGCGGTTTTCACCCATCCGCGGCGCTGGAATTCCTGAAGCTGACGGGAAATCACCTCCCGCGCAGTGCCCAGTTCCGCCGCCAGTTGCGCGTGCGTCGCCTTCAACTCCCCCGCGCCCCGTGACAATCCGAGAAGTTTTTGCGCCAGACGAATATCGACCTTTTGAAAGGCGATTTCCTCAATCACATGGAACAGGTCGGTGATCCGCCGCGAATAGGCGGAAAACACGAAATTGCGGAAACTCCGGGAGCGCGCCACCAGATCGTCGAACACCCGGCGCGGAATGGCAACCGCCTCCACCTCCGTCTCGGCAATGCCCTCGGCGCTGTAATCCTCATAGGCCAGAAGGCAGGCGGTGGTCAGCACACAGCTTTCCCCGGCATGCACCCGATAGAGCACGATCTCGCGCCCGCCCTCGGTGGTCTGCTGCACCCGCACAGTGCCTTCGAGCAGCATGAGAAGGTTCTCCGGGCTTTTGCCCGGCCCGAACAGCACCGTGTTTTCCGGCAGGTGCACGATCTGCGACTGGCTCACGAGGCGCTCGCGCACCTTCGGCTCCAACGCCGCCAGACCGGAAAAACGGTCGATCCAATCCATCCTGTGCCCCTTTGCTTCAAGGGGTCTTCTTAAAAGCTTGTCGCCTCTTCCACAATCTCTGTCAGCAAATCCTCGACCGCCTGCATCGGCCCCTCGGGGTAATCGCGGAAACCGATGGTGACCTTGCCCGCCCGATCCGCCACGAAGATCGAATAGGGGCAATGCACGATGTTCATCGGATCGGCCTCCATCACCTGCCGCGACACGGTGGCCGAGCAGAACAGGAACACATCCGCCGCATCGAACAACACGACGTCGGAACCGACATCCTCGCGGGTCCGCTCCAGCATCTCGCCGGTGTGGCTACGGTAGTCGATCACCAGGCCCTTCGAGATGATCGCATCCTCGACGGCAAAAGCCGCGTCCTCGAACGTGCCGTCATAATCGAAGGTGATCGCCTGATCGTTCGCCAGAACCGGCGCGCCGAAACCTGCGCCGGTCGCGAGTGCCAAAAGCACCGCCAAAGCTTTGGTGTTCATGAGAAATCCTCCCTGTTTTTCCGATGATACCATGGAAAAGGGGCGGCACCCAGTTCGGATGCCGCCCCCCTGTTCGCGCAGGATGTCTTACTGCGACACGGATTTGAGATATTCGATCACCGCGGCAATCTCTTCGTCCTTTTTCAGCCCGGCGAAGGTCATCTTGGTCTTCGGGAACATCGCCTTCGGCTTGTGCAGATATGCGGTCAGGTTCTCCTCGGTCCAGATGAAGCCCTCGGCATGGGCATCCGTGAAGTCCTTGGAATATTTGAACCCTTCGATATGGGTGATCGGGGCCCCGACCACACCATTGAGCACCGGACCGGTCTTGTTCTTGGCCCCCTCACCGACCTGGTGACAGGCGGCGCATTTCTTGAAGACCTTCTCGCCTTTCCCGGCCAGCTCCGGATCGAAGGACATCGTCGCCATCTCAACGGGCGCCTGTTCCGCGGCGGGCTCCGCCGTGGCCTCTTCGACCGCAGGCGTCTCGACAGCCTTCTCGACGACGGAGGCGGCTTCGGTCACGGTTTCCGCGCCCGCTTCCTCCGGCGTCACGTCAAGAACGGTCGCGCGTTTGGTGATCTCGACCGTGTCCTTGCAGTTCTCGTAACAGGCATTCGCCTCGGTGAAGATGGTGTATTCCGTTTCCGGGCGATCATCGACGACAAAGCCCCCGGCGTTCGGCATCTCCACCTCAAGGAAGTTCTCGTTCGACAGCACGAAATCGTCGTCCACGATATAGTTCGAGTAGAGCAGATAGGCGGTGATCGCATAGACGTCGTCGTCGGACATGGTCTGCGCATTGCCGAAGGGCATGGAGCGGCGGACATAATCGTAGACGGTCGAGAGATACGGCCAGTAAGAGCCGATGGTCTTCAACGGGTCCTTGTCCGCCAGCGTGCCGTCGCCCCCCGCCAGTTTCGGCCAGTTGTCGACGCCTTCCGCGAACTCGCCATGACAGACGGCACAGTTCTCGGAAAAAATCATCTCACCGTCTTCGACCGAGCCGGAGCCGATGGGCAAACCCTCGCCATTGGGGGAAATATCGTGGTTCCACGCCGCGATTTCTTCGGGCAGAGCTGCGCGGCCAAGGCCGAGTTTTTCCGCGAAAGCCGGCATCGCCAGCGCGGCGGAGAGGGCGGTTGTGAGGATCAGTTTAGGAAGAAACTTCGACATTTTCCGCCTCCCCGTTCGTTTTGACATGCCAGGTCTGGATACAGTTGTTGTGATAGACGGAGTTCTCGCCGCGCACGTCGCGCAGTTGCGCTTTGGTCGGCTGAACATAGCCCGTGTCGTCATGGGCGCGCGACTGGAGCAGCATCTCTTCGCCATCCCATGTGGTGTCGAGATAGAAGCGGGTGAGCGCCATCGACTGGCCCTCATTGGCAAGCCGCGCCTTCTGCCAGGTCTTGCCGCCGTCCATCGAAACATCAACGCCGGTGATGGCGCCCCGCCCGGACCACGCAAGCCCCGTGATCACCAGCGGGCCTTTGCCGTGCTTGATCGGCGATTGCGGGCTGGGCGAGGTCACCACGGATTTCGCATCCATGACCCAGGTCCATTTGCGCGAGGTGCCGTCCGCGAGCGTGTCGGTGTATTTCGAGGTTTCCTCACGCGACTGAATGGCCTGCGCGGTGACTTCGATGCGGCGCAGCCATTTCACCCACATGTTGCCTTCCCAACCGGGCACGACCAGACGCACCGGATAGCCATGCTCCATGCGCAGCGCTTCACCATTGGCCTTGAACGCGATCATGCAATCATCGAGCGCCTTTTCCATCGGGATCGAGCGCCCGTTCGACGACGCATCCGCGCCCTCGACATAGACCCATTTGTCCTTGAGATCGCCCGCAGCCCCAAGCCCCGCCTCTTCGAGAAGCGTGCGCAGCGTGACGCCGGTGTATTCCATGTTGTGGATCATGCCATGGGTGAACTGCGCGCCATTCAACTGCGCCCCCGCCCATTCCATACCCGTGTTGGCCGCGCATTCGAGGAAGAACGTCTTGTTCACCCGCGGGAAGCGTTCGAGATCTTCATAGCTAAAGACCAAAGGCGTATCGACCAAGCCGTTGATCATCAAACGATAATCTTCTTTCTTGAGCTCAATCGCACCGGAGTGGTGTCGCTCGAAAGCACAGCCCTGCGGCGTGATCGTCCCGTCGAGCGCATGGATCGGCGTAAAGTTGATCGAGGAAATCGGATCGGCCGTCAGCCAGGGCACGTTGCGGCGAATGACATCGCCCTCGTATTTGATCGGCAGGCCATAGGGCGTTTCATCCACGCCCGCACCCGTGGACATGGCCCAGTCCTGTTTCTCGGTGATCAGCGGATCGGGACCGTCTTGGGCAGCGGCCTTGCTCGCGGCCAGTCCGACCCCGGTGGCCGCCGCCCCGCGCAGGAAGGCGCGTCGGCTTTGTCCGTTCTGGGTGTCACTCATCTCTCGTGTCTCCCTCTTATGCGTTTCTGTGCGATTTCATGTGGCGAGGCCCCGGCGCTCAGGCGCCGATGACCTTGACGGAGGTGTTCGGTTCGACGTGAACCACGCCCTGTTTGCGGATGTGATCTTCGACCACGTCCCAGATCTGCGGCCCCTCGGTGCCCTCGTTGACCGAAGCCCAGCCCGCGACGACATAGTTTTTCGCCGGGTCCAGCAGCTCGCCGGTCTTGAGCAGCGTCAGCTCCGAAATCCGCTCGCCTTGCGGCTTGGTGATATCGATGCGGTAGCCAAGACCGCCCATCCGCACCATGTCGCCGCCCTGCTGGTAATAGGGGTCGGGGTTGAAGATGTTGTCGGCCACGTCTTCCATAATCGTATGGATGAACTCGCCGGTCATCTCGCTGCGGTAGGCCTTGCCATAGGTCATCGAGGTGGCGTTCCAGATGTCTTCGCGGGTGATCTTGTCTCCCGGAAGCAGCGACGGCCCCCAACGCACACCCGGCGACATCGCGATATCCGCCTCGCGCTCACTCAGAAGCGCGTCACAGATCAGATCGTCCCAAGTGCCGTTGAAATTGCCGCGACGGTAGAGCACGCTATCGGTCTCGCCGATCACCTCGGACATCGCCTCTTCATAGGGCGCGCGCTGCTCATTGATCAGGGCGGACACCTCTTTGTCCGGCTCGATCACGTCGGAGAAGATCGGGATGAGTTTATGGCGGAAGCCCATCATGCGACCGTCGCGCACGTCCAGATCGACGCGAGAGACGAATTTGCCGTTGGACCCGGACGCGATGATGATCGTCTCGCCGACCAGAACCGGCTCCGGCAGCGCATCATGGGTGTGGCCGGAGAGCACGACGTCGATGCCCTTGACGAGGCTCGCCATTTTCTTGTCCACGTCGAAGCCGTTGTGCGACAGCAGCACGACCAGCTCCGCGCCCATGCCGCGCACCTCGTCGACCACTTCCTGCATCCGCTCGGTGCGAATGCCGAAAGAGTATTCCGGGAACATCCAGCCGGGGTTGGCGATGGGCATATAGGGGAAGGCCTGACCGATGACGGCGATCTTCACGCCGCCACGCTCAAAGAATTTGTAAGGCTCGAAATCCTCCGCCGGTTCGTCCCATTCGGCGTCGAAAATATTCGCGCCCAGAGCCGCAAACGGCAGATCGGCCACGACTTCGCGCACGCGCTCGGAGCCAAGCGTGAATTCCCAGTGGAAGGTCATCGCATCGGGTTTCAGCGCGTTCATCACATTGACCATATCCTGCCCCGCCGTGTGGTAGCAGGTGTAGGAGCCGTGCCATGTGTCGCCGCCATCGAGCAAAAGCGCATCGGGCCGCGCAGCGCGGATCGAATTGATCACGGTGGCCACGCGGTCGAGGCCCCCGACCTTGCCGTAAGCTTTGCCGAGTGCTGCAAAATCGTTGTAGCTCAGCGCATAGGCCGTGGGCGAATTGTCTTCGATGCCGTAGAGCTTGCGGAAATCCGCCCCCGTGATATGCGGCACCGCGCCCTTGTTGCCGCCCACGCCGATGTTGATCTCCGGCTCCCGGAAATAGATCGGTTTGAGCTGGGCGTGGATGTCCGTGACATGGATCAGCGAGACGTTGCCAAACGTGTCGAACTCCAGAAGCTGATCCTGAGTCAGGCTTTGCTGGGCCGCAAGCCGCGCCCAGTTGCCAAAACCGGAGGCGCCAACAAGGGCGGAGGCGGCCATGGAGACCTGAAGGAAGTCACGACGTGAAATCATGCGTGTAGCTCCGTAGATGCCGCACAAATCCATGAATTATGCGGGAATTTGAATATATCGGGAGAGAGAAAGCCCCGCGCGAGCCATCGTCGGCGGGGCTTCAAAGATCAGTTGCGGACGGACGGCCCCTCGACGGACAGGCCGTTGCCACGGGACGCCACGTAAAGCTCCAGCGCCACGAATTCCGGCGAGCCCGGCGAGAAGGTCTCTGCGCGGGTGTCACGGATACAGCCTTTGAACCGGCCATGAGTGCCGGTCAGCTTGTTGTCCTTGATCCGGTAAACCGGGAAGCCGTTGGTCTGGCCCTGCGACAGGTGGTCGGCGCGGATCATGTTGCCATAGTTCTGCTCGTGGCAGTTGGCGCAGGACAGATCGAGCTGGCCGAAGCGGGTATAGTACATCTCCTTACCCTGCTCCCAAGTGGCCTGGGCCGGACCGTCGATCGCGACATTCATCGGCGTGCCACGCGCGACAGAGGCGAGAGCCGCTTCGAAATTCAGCATGGTGACGCTGTCGTATTTCTGCTTCTCGGCGCCCATCCGTTCGGTCAGACAGTCGTTGATCTGCATCTGGATGGTGTAGACCGCTTCCTTGTCGTCATTCCATTTCGGATAGGTCGGACGCACGGAGGCGAGGCTGTCGACGCCCTCATGGCAATCCATACAGGATTTGCCCTCGGTGCCCATCACCGTTTCGAATTGCTCGAACCCGGCTTCGGCGCCCAGCATGCCGGGGTTGTCGAAATCGTCCATCTCCATCGCCTGGGTCTCGTCGGAGCGGAAGCGCCAACCGGACAGGATTTCGTCGAGATGGCCCTCCAGATGCGCAGGTGCCGTCGTCTTGGTGACGATCTCGATCTCGCCGTTGATCACCAGTTCCGCCTCCTCGTCGGCCAAGGCCGGGGCCGCGAGCACCAGAGCGGTCAGAGCCGCCGCGGTGCGAACGGTGCGAAGCGTGTTCTTCAGTTTCATGCGTTTCTCTCCTCCCTGGGGTTTACGCGCGCCCCCTCCTCCAAGGGCGCGCGAAGAGCCTTGGTCAGGCGATGTCGATCGCCTTGACGTCCTCGTAGACGGAGCCGTCGTCGTCATACCAGGTGAACTTGAACTCACCGGCCTCGGGCACGGTAGCTTCGAATTCGATATAGGGGTTGGTCGAGATCGACGGTTCCAGCGTCACGTCGATCACCGACTGACCGTTGAACTCGCAGGTGAAGCGGTTGATGATCGACCGCGGGATCACATTGCCGTCGCTGTCCTTGCGCTGGCCCGATTCCATCGGGTGAGAGATCAGCGTCTTGATGGCGATGACCTCACCGGCAGAGGCGGTTTTGGGGACTTTGACGCGGGGTTTGACACCAGATGCCATTGGGTTTTCTCCTGAAAAATGTCTTCGCTTAGCCGCCGCAGCCGCCGATGGTGACCTTCACGGTCGCGGCGGTCTTGACGAACGAGCCGTCTGCCATCTTCGCGATCGCGACCACGTCCTGCGTGCCAGCAAGACGGATGCGGGTGGAGGCCATTTGCGAACCGGCGAGCGGGCCGAAGGTAAAGGCCGCCACCTCCGGGGTCGGGTTGCCGGTGGCGAAGACCGCGATGGTTTCCGCGCCCGGAGCGTCCACGGTGATCGGAACGGTGTTGCCGTTCTCGGCGATTTCCGGGGCGGTCAGGGTGATGCCACCCTCGCCGGTCTCGGCGCCCCCGGTGAAAGCGGCGATGGCGTCATCGGCTGCCGCCACGGCACGGAAGGGCAGCAGGGCCACTGCCGTCGCGCCGAGGCCGAGAGCCAGTGCGTCACGTCGTGTGAGATTCATGGTTTGCTCCTCGTTAGAGATTTGGGGAATGCTGGCCGACGATCACTCGTCTTTCAGCGTCATCAGATAGGCGACCACATCCTCGATCTGCTGGGCCGACAGGATCGGCGGCAGATCGGCAGGCGCGGCCTTGCCGGTGTAGGCGTCGCCCGGGCGGTTGAAGCCATCGACCTTGTAGAAGGCCGGCATCACTGTGCCCTCGAAGGTCTTCTTCGGATTGACCACCAGACCGCGCAGTTCGGCTTCGGTCCAGCGTGAGCCCGCGCCGTCGAGCCAGGGACCGACCTCGCCGTGGAACGGCACGTCGGCATAGGCCTCCGCCGCATGGCAGGAAACGCAATTGCCCAGGGACTTTTCCGTCATGATCTTGCGACCTTCGTCCGCATTGCCGGCAGAGCCGGTCAGCGAGGTCTCGACCGCGCCGTAATCGTCGAACTGAACGTCACCGGGTGCGATCTCCGCCGCCGCGACGACCGGAAACGCAAGGACACCGAGCGTGAGCGCGGCGAATGGCTTAAGGCGTTTTGCGATGCGTTTCATGTCTCCTCCCAAAGACTCTGTTTCATTTGCCGCATATCTGCGTTGTTCTTATTGCATACCGTAGCGTGCCAATTTGTCGCAACGCAAGCAACAAATTCAAAAAAGTGAATTTTGCTGCATGTGCATCCTTGAGGCGAACTGAATCCGCCCTAAGATGCTTCAGTTACTCACCTTTAACTTGCCCTGCTCCTGCTGCAGAACCACTTGACGCGCATGGTATTTCTGGAACGGCTCATCGCCATCGTAGCCGTGATCGAGCACCCATTGCATCATGTTGTAGGTGGTCAGCTTGCCGAAGGCGCCGGGCACGGTGGAGACCGCTGCGTCCTTGGCGGAGACGCCTTCGGGCACCTCTTCGGGGAAATACAGATTCGTCGGTGTGAACAATACCCCCCACTTCTGCACCATGTCCTTTTCCGGCAAGGTCTCGCCGTCGAAATCCGTCACTTCGACATCGCCGAACATGTTGATCTGGATGACGAAGAAATTCTCCTCGATCATCTGGGTGATCTCCGGGTCCGGGTAGACCTCTTCGTGCATTTTCTTGCAGTAGATGCAGCCGCGTTGCTCCACCATCACCACAAGCCGCTTGCCTTCGGCATTGGCCTCGGCCAGATCTTCGCGCAGGTCCTTGAACGTGTCGCGCTGCCACGGCGTCTTGTGCAGCCCGTCGTCGCCCATTTCCACCGCCAAAGCGGGGAAAGCGGCGGCGGCCAGCGTTAGAGAAAGAAGGGTCCGTCGTGCAATCTTGAACATGGTTTACAGGCTCCCGTTGGATCCGATTTTCGAGAAAGAGGGGAAGGTTTCGATCATCCATGCCGCGATCACATTGACCGAATTGGTCACGATCAGGACCGCGAAGAGGATCAGGAACACCCCCATCAGCTTTTCCACCTTCGGCAGGTGGCGGCGGAATTTGGCGGCGAATTTCAGGAAGGGCTTGATGAAGAAGGCCGCCACCACGAAAGGCGCGGTCATGCCGATGCCGAAAACCACCATCATCATCAGCCCGCGCAATGCGGTGGCCTCATTCGACGCCAGCATCACTACGCCCACGAGCACACCGCCCACGCAGGGCGTCCACCCGGCGGCAAAGGCCAGCCCCACAAGATAAGACGACCAGACATTCATATTGGCCGTGTCGCCCGCTTGCATCTGGAACTGGCGATTGAGAAAGCCGATGCGGATCACGCCAAGGAAATGCAACCCGAGGATGAACACCAGAGCGGCGGAGCCGATGCGGAAAATGTCCTGATGACTGCGAAACGCCTGGCTGAGCGAAAACGCCGCCGCCCCCAGGAGGACGAAGACCGTGATGATCCCCAGCGAGAACATCACCGACGAGATCACTGCCCGCTTGCGCGCGCCCGGCGCCAATTCGCCTTCGGCATTGATCTCCGCCATCGAGGTTCCGGCCATGTAGGACAGGTAGAACGGCACGATGGGCAGGATACAGGGTGAGAAAAACACCACCAACCCGCCCAGAAGGGCCGATAGAAACGTTACGTCGAGCATATAATCCTCCCAGTGCGACTGGCCGGTTTGACCCGACGAGGCTCCTCAACCCCGCACCGCGGTTGATCCGCGACTTGTGCCATTCACATATTCAAATTAGGTTGAATATGTCGCACCCGTCAATCGGTATACATATGTTGACAAGAATTTTGGCCTTTGCCGCCCTTTCGCTCGGAGTGATTCTCTGCGTTGCCTCCCCTGCCGCCGCCATGGAACTGGTGATGGTGGAGCAGGACGGCTGTGCTTATTGCGCCCGCTGGAATGCGGAAATCGCCCCGATCTATCCGAAAACCCCGGAGGGCGATTATGCGCCGCTGCGCCGCGTCGACCTGCGTGCGCCCCGTCCCGACGACCTCGATTTCAAGGGGCCCGTGATCTTCACACCGACCTTCATTCTGGTCGACGAGGGCGTCGAGCAGGGCCGGATCGAAGGCTATGCGGGCGACGAAATGTTCTGGACCATGCTCACCATGCTGCTGCGCGATCACTCCGATTTCGCAGCGCCGGACGAGAGCCTCAAAGACGCAACCGACGTGGAGGGAGACCGCGCCGGAAACTGAGATCACACCAAGGGAGGAAACAATGAAATCATTTAAAACCATGGCCTTGCACGCAGGTTTCTGCGCCAGCATCATGGCCGTGCCCGCGCTTGCCCAGGAAGACGACGCTTTTGTCACCTTTCAGGTGCTGAAACCGGAATACGCCCAACGCGCCGCCGTGGCCGCGATGGAAAGCTGTCGCGAGGCCGGCTATCAGGTCGGCGTCATGGTGGTCGATCGCTTCGGCATCCCGCAGGCCTATGTGCGCGACCGCTACGCCGGTTTGCACGTCTTCGAGACCGCAAGGCGCAAGGCCTGGACCGCCGTCTCCTTTCGCACCGACACGCTCAGCCTCGGTGAGCTGACCGCGCCGGGCGAGATGATGGCGGGCATTCGCGAACTGTCCGAACCTCTCGCCCTCGGAGGCGGTCTTGTGATTGAAGCGTCAGGCTCTATAGTGGCCGGCATCGGTGTTTCCGGCGCCCCAGGCCCCGACCTTGATGCGGACTGCGCTCAGGCGGGCATCGACGCCATCATGGACGACATCGCGTTTTAAGGACCCAAACAACTCTTCGAGGACACATGAGGTGGACAAAGTGAATTCGCCTTTGCCAATCATTACGGAGAACATGTCCGACGAGGACATGGATGTGATGATGTCGAGCGCCTGCGATGCGTCGCAGCTTTTGAAAGCCCTGTCGCATGAGGGGCGGTTGATGATCCTGTGTCATCTGGTGACCGGCGAGAAATCCGTCACCGAGCTCGAAGAGCTTTTGTCGGCACGTCAGGCCGCGGTGAGCCAACAGCTCGCCCGGCTGCGTCTCGAAGGCCTGGTGACGCCCCGCCGTGAGGGCAAGGCGATCTACTATTCCTTGACCGACGACCGACCGAAACGCATTCTCGAAGTGATCTACGACATGTTCTGTTCCGTCGATGGTGGCCCGAAAAAGGCGGCGCTCAAAAGCGACGCCTGACGACATGTCCCGCGCAGATCGGGAGGATCAAAGCGACGGGCGCATAAACGACGGGCATAGGACGGGCATTAGGGAGGAGACATGCTCGACAGTGTTGATCCGGGGCTGCTTGCGGCCCTCATCGGGATGTGCGGCGGGCTGGTCCTTGGCCTTGCCGCCAGACTGGGGCGGTTCTGCTCCATGGGCGCCATCGAGGATGCGCTTTACCAAGGCTCCGACCTGCGCGCCCGGCAATGGGGCGTGGCTCTGGGCGTGGCGCTCCTGGGCACCTTTACCCTGATCGGGTTCGGCCTGTTCGATCCGTCGCAAACCGCCTATCTCGGCCTCAGATGGTATCCGCTCGCCTCCATCGGTGGCGGGCTTCTGTTCGGTTATGGCATGGCTCTGGCGGGCAATTGCGGGTTTGGCGCGCTGGCGCGTCTCGGCGGCGGCGATCTGCGCAATTTCGTCATCGTTCTGGTGATGGGGCTTGCCACCTATGTCACGCTGAACGGGCCGCTGGCACATCTGCGGGTCACGCTCTTCCCGCCCATGCCCGCCGAAGGCTCCCTGCCCGGTTTCGCACATGCGCTTGGCCAGAGCCTCGGCCTGCCCGTCGTCCCCAGCGGGATCGTCGCGGGTCTCGCAATGCTCGCCCTTGCGCTTTCCTCACGCGCCTTTCGCGCCAAGCCGAAACTCATCCTCTGGGGCGGCGCTGTCGGGCTGGCGATTGTTTCCGGCTGGGCCGGCACCGCATGGCTGTCGGAAGCCACATTCGAGGCCACCCCCGTCACCTCGCACAGCTTCGCCGCCCCGATCGGCGACACGCTCTTCTACCTCATGAGCTCCTCGGCCCTCTCTCCCGGATTTGGCGTCGGCTCGGTCATCGGCGTGCTTGCCGGCGCGGCCATCGGCTCCCTGATCAAGGGACATTTCCGCTGGGAAGCCTGCGAAGACCCGCGCGAGTTGAAGCGCCAGATTTTGGGCGCGTCTTTCATGGGCGTGGGGGCCGTTCTGGCTTTTGGCTGCACCGTCGGCCAAGGGCTTTCCGCCTTCTCGCTCCTGACCTATTCCGCCCCGGTGACCATCGCCGCCATCGTCGCTGGCGCAGCCCTCGGCCTGCGCCAGTTGATCTACGGGTTTTCCTTCGCGCGCTAGAGTTTGAGTATTTTGGGCAGCAAAGGAAACAGTGCTCGCTCAGCCCAGGATCAGCACCTGAAGATCGGCGACATTCGTTCCCGTGGCGCCGATCTGTAACAGGTCTCCGGCGGCTTTGAGCCCACGGTAACTGTCGTTGCGCGCAAGCACCTCCTGCGGGTCCAGACCCGCCTCCCGCATCCGGTCGAGCGTGCCGGGATCGACCAGACCGCCCGCCGCATCGGTCGGACCATCGCGCCCGTCGGTGCCGCCCGAGAGAAAAACGTAATCCCCAAGCCCCGCCGCTTCGGCCAGCACCGCCACCCGCAGAGCAAGCTCCTGATTGCGCCCACCAAGCCCGTCGCCCGTCAGTTTCACCGTGGTCTCGCCACCGAATAGAAACACGCCGCGCTCGCCCGAGCCTTTGGCACAATCGACGATAATCCTGGCCGCCTCGGCGACATCGCCCTCAAGCGGCATCGGGAAGACATGCACCCCATGGCTGGCCCCGCCCCCCGCCGCGCGCGCCATGGCCGCGACCGAAATCTTGTTCGACCCGATGAGTGTGGAGGAACTCTCCGGCAAGGGACCGAGATCGGGTTGCGGCTGTGACAGGTAGGTCGTCACCGACGCGGGCAGCCTGTCCCAAAGTCCGAGGTCGATCAACACCGCTGCCGCTTCGGCCCGCGTGCCGATGGGCGAAACGGTCGGCCCGGACGCAATCGCCCGCAGATCGTCCGACACCACATCCGACAGCAAAAGCGCCGTGACCTTCGCAGGCGCCGCCGCCCTGAGCAAACCGCCACCCTTGAGCCGGGACAACTGTTGCCGCACGAGGTTCATCGTCACAATGTCCGCGCCCGAGGCCAGCAAAAGCCGGTTGACCTCCGCCTTGTCCTCCAAGGACACCCCCGCCACCGGCGCGGGCAAAAGCGCGGAACCGCCGCCCGAAATCAGCGCAAGAACATCGCCCGTCGCATGCGACAGCGCCTCCTCGACCCGAAGCGCGGCGCGCGCGCCCTCGGCATCCGGCACCGGATGACCCGCGGCCAGCACCTCCGCCCCCGCAAGGGGGCTGGCGTTTTCGTAATTCGTGACAACGATGACCGTGCGCGCCCTGACCTGGCGCATGGCCGCTTCCGCCATGCTCCGCGCCGCCTTGCCCACCGCGATGATGATCGGCTGCTCGAAGCTCTGCCCGGCAAGGGCCGCCTCGACGGCCTGACCGGGATCGGCCGCCGCCACACCTTCGAGGAAAATCTCGCGCGCCCGGGCCCGCAGTTCATTGATTTGAGAGGGTTCGCTTGTCATGACCGGATGTTGACACGTTGACCCTGCGGCGTCCAGCGCCCTTGCCAAGCCGCACGCTTCGCGGCAGGTTTCGCAGGACATTGCCCGATACGGAGCCGAGAGATGCATGAGCTTCCCCTCACCCGAGAACTGGTCCTGATCGGCGGCGGACACAGCCATGCGCTGATCCTGAAACGCTGGGGGATGAAGCCCCTTCCCGGCGTGCGCGTGACGGTGATCAACCCGGGCGCGGTGGCGGCCTATTCCGGCATGTTGCCGGGGTTTGTGGCCAAACATTACCAACGCGAAGAGTTGGAGCTCGATCTGGTGCGACTGGCGCGTTTTGCTGGTGCGCGGGTGCTCCTCGGTCGGGCCACCGGGATCGACCGCGACGCCCGTCTGGTGCATGTCGAAGGCCACCCGCCGATCCGCTACGATTATGCCTCCATCGACATCGGCATCACCTCCGCCATGCCCGATCTGGACGGGTTTGCCGATTACGGCGTGCCAGCCAAACCGCTCGAGCGCTTTGCGACCCGGTGGGACGCGTTTCAGACCGCCGCGCGTCAGGGTGAGGTCCTGCCCCATATGGCGGTGATCGGGGGCGGGGTCGCGGGCGCGGAACTCGCCGCGGCCATGGCGCATCGTCTGGGCGATCTGCCGCAGATGGAGATCACGCTCATCGACCGGGGCGAAATCCTTTCCGAGATGCGCGCGCCGACCCGGCACCGCCTGCTCAAAACCCTCGCCGATTTGCGCGTCACCTTGCGCCCGCAAGCCGAGGTTGCCCGGATCGAAGCCGATCGGGTCAGTTTCACCGACGGCAGTGCGCTCGGCAGCTTCTTCACCCTCGGCGCGGCAGGCGCGCGTCCCTATGACTGGCTCGCCGACTCCGGTCTCGATCTGCACGACGGCTTCGTCACCGTCGGCCCGACGCTGCAATCCTCCGATCCGCGCATTTTCGCCGCCGGAGATTGCGCGCATCTCGCCTTCGATCCGCGCCCCAAGGCGGGCGTCTATGCGGTGCGCGAGGCACCCGTGCTGTTCGACAACCTGCGCGCCTGCCTGAGCGAAGGCCCCGGGGGGCGCCTGCGCCCTTACAAGCCGCAAAAGGACTATCTCAAGCTGATCTCTCTGGGCGGCCAATCCGCCCTCGCCAACAAGGCGGGGCTTGTCACCTCCGGCCCGCTGATGTGGCGCTGGAAAGACCGGATCGACCGAAAATTCATGGAGAAACTCAAGGAACTGACCCCAATGACGCCCCCCGCCCTGCCCGCCCAGGTGGCCGAGGGGCTGCGCGAAGAGGTCGAGGGCAAAAAACCGATGTGCGGTGCCTGCGGCGCCAAGGTGGGCGGCAACATCCTCACCCGCGTGCTGCGCGAGCAGCCCGGTGAGGGGCGGCCCGCTTTAGAGCGGCGCGACGTGCTGCATCTGGCGGGCGACGACGCCGCCCTCCTGACCCATGGCGACACCTGGCAGGTGGCCTCTGTCGATCACCTGCGCGCCTTTGTCGAGGACCCGGTGCTGATGACGCGGATCACCGCGATCCATGCGCTCGGCGATGTCTGGGCCATGGGGGCCTCGCCTCAGGCAGCCCTCATGACCGTCACCCTGCCGAAAATGAGCGCGGCGTTGCAGGAGGGCTGGCTGGCGGAAATCATGCAGGCCGCGCGCGATGTCTTCACCGAGGAAGGCGCGGAGATCATCGGCGGGCACACCGCGATGGGATCCGAGTTCTCCGTCGGCTTCACCGTCACCGGCCTGCTGGATCAGCCGATCACACTCAAGGGCGCCCGCCCCGGCGATCGGCTCATCCTGACCAAACCTCTGGGCACCGGCGTGATGCTCGCCGCAGAGATGGAGATGAAGGCCAGCGGGCGCGACATGGAGGCCGCCTATGCCTCAATGGTTCAAAGTTCCGGCGAGGCGGCGCGCATTCTGGGCAATGCCCATGCGATGACCGATGTCACCGGCTTCGGCCTGGCGGGGCATCTCTTGGGCATCTGTCGCGCCTCGGAAGTCGGCGCGGTGCTCCGGCTCGACGATGTGCCACTGCTGCCCGGTGCTTTGGAGCAATCCATGACAGGCATGCGTTCGACGATCTACACCGCGAACCGCGCCTATACCGCAGAATATCAGGGCCCGGAAGGGGCGCTGGCCGATCTCCTGTTCGACCCGCAAACCGCCGGTGGGCTTCTGGCCTGTCTGTCACCGATGCGGGCGGAGAAATGCGTGACGGCGCTTCGGGCGGCAGGCTACGAGGCCGCCCTGATCGGGGAAATCACCGAAGGCCCCGTGCGGCTCACGATCGACGCTTAAGGCGGTCCGCCAAAAAACTGAGACACAGATTTTGGCGGACCGCAGTACAAGATATAAGCCTGACACGCGCCCTGCCTTTTTCTGATTAAAGGCGTGACGCTTTAAAGCTGTTCCATAAAGCGTGTAATGCCCGCCGCCGCATCTTCGCGCGCGGCTACGCTCATATCGCCGAGATCGACATGTGCCAGCACCTCGGGCGCATGGCGGGCGCGGGCTTTCTCGTAGCGTGGATCGTAATGCTGCGCCATGAGCGCCGCCGCCAGTTCGACAACATCGCCCCGCGCCGCCATCTCCCGCCAGGCATCGACCCGCGCATGGCCTTGCAAAGGAACAAGCTGATCGAGCCGCGCCGCCATCAGCTCGGCATCTTCGACAAGATCCGCGTAGGCCTCGGCAAGATAGCGCGCCCGGACCCCCAGTTCCGCGCTCACCTCGATGCGCGGCGCGGCACACATCGCCGCCCAGAGCGCGGGCGGCACCGACAGCTCGCCGATCCGCGAGCTTTCCGCCTCCACCAGCACCGGCCTCGCGGGGTCGAGCCGCGCAAGCGCCGCCGCAAGCCGGCTCTCAAAGCCTTTCTGCGCCGGCTGATCCCCCATGCCGCCAAAGATCGAGCCGCGGTGATTGGCAATGCCTTCGAGATCGAGCACCTGCCCGTCCCGCGCCGCCACCCGCTGCAACAGATCGGTCTTGGCCGTGCCCGTGTTGCCGTCGATCAGCACGAAACGATGCGGCAGCAGCGTGTCGTGCAACATACCGATCACCGCCTTGCGCCAGCTCTTATAGCCGCCGTCCACCACCTCCACCCGCCAGCCGATCTGGCGCAGGATGATGGCAAAGGAATTCGACCTCTGCCCCCCGCGCCAACAATAGACCAGCGGCTGCCAGCCACCCTCCTTGTCGGCCAGCGGCCCCTCGATATGATCGGCGGCGTTGCGCGCCACCAGAGCCGCACCGAGCTTGCGCGCCAGAAAGGGCGATTGTTTGTAGACCGTCCCGACCTCGGCCCGTTCGACATCCGAAAGCACCGGCAGGTTGATCGCGCCGGGCACATGGTCCTCAGCAAACTCGGACGGCGCACGCACGTCGATCACCGTGTCGAACGGTGCATCAAGGAACTGTTGGACGGTGGCAAACGCGATACTCATAGGGCTTTGTAGCGCCGGATCGACAGGTCGAACAGGGCTATCGTTTCGTTCTGCAAAGCGGGCCCCGGCCCGTCACATGGTACTGCACGAAACCCAACGCCCGCGACTTCTGGAGCATAGCTTTGTGCTTCATGCTGTGTCCAGCGGTGTGCCACTACATCTGATTCAGCCTTGGTTGGGTCACACGCATGGAGCCAGTAAGTGGCCGGGTATGAAAACTACCGTTGCCCTCTCGCCACGCCGAGATTCTTCCCGCCGCGTGCTTCCGTATTGCTTCCGTTTTTCAAAACGGAGCAAACGTGAACGCGTCAATATTGCGCAACATATTGATTTTATTGATAAGAATGGTGCCCCCACACGGACTCGAACCGCGGACCTACTGATTACAAATCAGTTGCTCTACCAGCTGAGCTATAGGGGCACTCAGGCGCCCATTTAAGCGTGCAACCAGGGACGCGCAAGCGATTTGTCGTTCTTTCAGCCAGCGCCCTCTCCAGTACCACCCGATTTCCGCCGGCACGGCGTGCGGCATCGAATGCCCGGTGCGCGGTCGCCATACAGGAGATCAGGCCTCTGTGGGCCCGGCACGTTCCGCCGATCGAAACTGTCAGGGCAGCGGCCCGGAAAATCAGACCAACCGCAAGGCTCAATAGAGATCTGACACGCCCGACCCCCTCGGCTTACTCCGCACGAACATGGCATGAGCAAAGCAGGATTGGGTTACAACTTGCTTAATGACCGCTTACGTCAGGTCCGAGGCATTCTCGGACCGGGCCAGCAGGAGCACGGCGACCAGCCCGACGGAAATCACCAGAAGGGCTGCGGGAGAGGCCGCTTCGAGCTGTTCGAGCGAGGCTTTCTCGAACACCCGCGTCGCCAGCGTGTTGTAGTTAAACGGCCGCAGCAGCAGCGTCGCGGGCAGTTCCTTGACGCAATCGACGAAGACCAGCAAAAGCGCCGTGCCGACCGAACCGCGGATCAGGGGCACATAGACCCGGCGCAGGGTGCCGCCAAGCGTCTGGCCAAGCGAGCGTGCCGCCATCGGCAGCGAGGGCGCCACCCGGCCCAGAGCGGCATCGGTCGCGCCTTGGGCAATGGCAAAGAAGCGCACGACATAGGCAAAGACGATGGCAAAGGCCGTGCCGGTCATCAAAAGACCCGGATCGCGTCCGGTCAGCGCCGCGATGCCGTCGGCCAGAATGTGATCGAGACCGGCGAGCGGAAACAGGATGCCGATGCCCAGCACCGCTCCCGGCGCAGCATAGCCCAGCGTGGTGAAGGGCAGCACCAGACGCGGCAGTTTGCGCCCGGTGAGCCGCACGCCGTACACCATGAAGAGCGCGGCAATAACCGTGAGGATCGCGGCGGAACCTGCCACGGTCAGCGTGTTGGTCAAAGCCTGCAAAAGCCCGGGCTCCAGCCATTGCTCCAGCTCGCCCAGCGCATGGTGCAGGATAACGCCGACGGGCAGGATGAACCCCACCGCGAAGGGCACGACACAGAGCGCCAGTGCCAGCAACCCCTGCCAGCCCGTCAGCCGGATCGGCGAAATCGGTCGGGCCTGACGCGCGCCTTGCGAATAGCGCGCCCGCCCGCGCGAAGATTTCTCCAGTGCGACCAGAAGGAACACGACGACCAGCACCACGGAGGCAATCTGCGCCGCACCGCCGGCGTTACCGCCTTCGAGCCAGGTCGAGAAAATCCCGGTGGTCAGGGTCTGCACCGAGAAATAGCTCACCGTGCCGTAATCCGACACGGTCTCCATCATCACGATAGCAGTCCCCGCCGCAATCGCCGGGCGCGCAAGCGGCAGGCCGACGCGCCAGAAGCGTTCGAACGGCCCCGCCCCCAATGCGCGGGCGGTTTCATAGACCGAGCCGGATTGCTCGCGAAACGCCGCGCGGGTCATGAGAAACACATAGGGCGTAAGAGCGGCGGCCAGAACGATGATCGAAAAGCCCAGAGAACGCACCTCCGGGAACCAATAATCGCGCGAGGTCTGCCAGCCGAACAGCTCGCGCATCAGGGTCTGCACCGGCCCGGCATATTCGAGAAAATCGACCAGGGCATAGGCACCGACATAGGCCGGGATCGCCAAGGGCAGAAGCAACAGCCATTCAAACGCGCGCGAGAAGGGAAAGCGATACATGGTCACGAGCCAGGCGGCACCGGTGCCAACACAGGCGGCCAGAAGCGCGACCCCAAAGGCCAGAAGCGCCGTGGTCAGCATGTAACGCGGCAGGGTGGTGGCCAGAAGATGCGGCCAGATGTTCACGCTCGGGTGGAACGCGATCCAGACCACGGAGATCAGCGGCATCAGCACCAGAGCCGCGATGACAAAGGCCCCGACCGACCAGGGCGACAGGCGCGCCACGCGCGCGAGCCCGTGGTGACGGGCGTTCGGGCGGGCATCGCAGGCCGGAGGCTGAGTCATTTGGTCGGTCATTCTTCCGGCTTACTGCCTTTCCGACAGGACGTGAAGCCCAGTTTCGCCGCAAAATCCAAGGGATCGTGGCTATTTTGCCGTGCGGACCTCAGGGCGAATCCGGTTTCCCTACCGGCAAAACCGGTTATATTAACGCTAACGCGCCGCCGCAAAATCAGGCACGGCATAAGAACAGAGACAGGACCGACAGAGCCCATGATCATCTCCATGCATATCGGCGCCCATTGCACCAATGGCGCGCAGCTCATGCGCGGGCTTCTCAAGAACAAGACAGTGCTGGCCGAGCATGGCGTGGCGGTGCCGCCGCCCTCGCATTACCGCGATGTGCTGCCGCAGATCATGAAAAAGGTCAAAAACAACCGTGCCAGCCCCGAAACGCAGGAAATGCTGCTCGATCAGATGCTCGATATGGACGATTGCACCCGCATGGTGCTGTCCTACGAGGATGTGATCTGCATGCACCCGCTCATCTTCGAGAAGGGGCAGTTCTACAGCAAGGCGGATTTCAAACTCCCCTGGCTGCGCAACACTTTTGCCGACCATCAGATGGAATTCTTCATCGGCGTCCGTAACCCGGCGACCTTCATCCCGGAGGCGTTCTCCTATTGCGGCCCGAACACCAGTTTCCAAAGCTTCCTGTCAGGGATCAATCTCGACACGCTGCGCTGGTCCGGGCTTCTGACCCGCATCCGGACCGTCTGCCCGGATACGTCCGTGACCTGTTTCGCCTTCGAGGACACGCCCCTGACCTGGGCACAGGTGATGCGCGACATGACCGGAGTCGGCCCGATGGTGCCGATGTCGGGCGGGCTCGACATTCTGGCGACGATCATGAAGCGCGAAGGCATGAAGCGGCTGCGCACCTATCTGCACACCCACAAGCCCCAGACCGAAGAACAACGCCGCCGCATCCTTCAGGCCTTTCTCGACAAATATGTCGACGAAGACGCTTTGGAAGAAGAGATCGAGGTGCCCGGCTGGGACGAAGCCCTCGTCGAGCGGCTGACCGAGGCCTATGAGGAAGACTTGGAGCGGATCGAAGCCATGCAGGGCGTGCGCTTTATCGCGCCTTGAGGTCCGCCTCACTCCGGAACATACGCTCCCACCAGCCCCTCGATCCCGCTCACCGGATGCGCCTTGAGCCAGCGCGCCACGCGGCATCCGGCCTCGGCATAGAAACTCGCATCGCGCGCGCCCATGGAATGCCGCCAGTCATGCGCTTTCTCGGGCAACGCCCCCTGCCCCGGATCGCAACTCTCCGGGTTCAGATCGAAACGCGGGTCGCGCGACACATAGGTGGCAATCCCCTCATCGACCCAAGCCGGAAACCGCGCCTGTGCCTTGAGCCCGATCTGGCGATGCAGCGCCACATGGGTCAGCTCATGGGCGATGATCTCCGTGTCATGCCCCTTAGGCGTGAGGTAGAACAGATGACTGCCATAGGCCATCGCGCGCACCTCCATACCGCCCATGACCTTGTTGCAGGTCTCGGTGTAACAGATCAGCATGCGCGGCCGCTCCTGCGGCCCAAAGGCGGCTTCGACGCGCGCTTCGGCAAAGACGAGACGGCGCAGCATCTCGTCCGAGGTGGTCGGGCCGGTCAGTTCGGAATAGACCTCCGGCGCGATCTTTTTAAACCCGAAACAGCCCGGACAGACCCCGGCCACAACCGGGGACAGCCCAAGCATCACAAGCCCGAGGCCAAAGCCCAGCACCAGCGCGATCAGCGACAGCGCGATGCGGTGACCGAGACGTTGACCAAGTCGGGAGGCCATGACGGAACCTCGGAACAGGCGCCTCAGCGCATGCCCAGAGCTTCCCGATACATTTCAAGGATCGCCTCTTCCTCGGCGATCTCGTCGGCGGTCTTCTTGCGCAGCGCAATGAGTTTGCGCATCGCCTTGGTGTCGTAACCGCGCCCTTTGGCCTCGGCCATCACCTCTTTCTGCTGATCGGCGATGTCCTTTTTCTCAAGCTCAAGCCGCTCGAAACGCTCGACAAACTGGCGCAGCTCGTCCGCGGTGACGCGGTAGGAGGCGTCGGGGCCGGAGCTGTGGCCGGATTCGATATCGTCGTCCATCATGATAGAAACCTTCCTCGGATTTTATGCTCTTATCTGCCCCGATCCCTACCCGTCCGATGACGGTGAGGCAAGTCTCGGAAACGCCTCTGCGCGCTTCCGTGCTTGCCTGACGCGACCCGAGGCGTTAGGCGGTCCCGAAGGATGGCCGACAAGCATGGGAGATGAACATGGGCGCATTGATCTGGGGCGGCGTGGTGTTGACGCTGATCGGCGTGGGCCTCTTGGTCTATTGCATCGTCGCGGCGATGAAAGCCAGGAAACTCGGCGGCTCCGACGAGGACATTCGCGCCCGCCTGCAAAAGGTCGTGGCCCTTAATCTGGTGGCGCTTCTGGTCTCCGCCATGGGGCTCGGTGCGGTGACCATCGGCATCATTCTCGGCTAAGGCCATCTGCTGCAAGACATCTGTCCTGAAACCCGTTTCCTGAGCCGGTTTCTACCGAACGGCGCAGGTTGGGTTTGAGCCCATTTCTGGGATTTCTGTATTCTGTCGCCCCCTGTAGAATTCCGGAAACGGGGCCAGGAATCAGCCAGCCAAAAGCCGAGTCGCCCGGGGCGGCATGCGCCAAACGGATGCCCGTTCCACCCTGTCCAATTTCGTCACAATTTCCGACGCCAGGCGACCAAACTGCCCGAAAATCGCACATCGTTTCGCAACCGGTAACAGTCGCGCGAAAGACAGAGGAATTCCTTTCCCTCGCCGTCGAAAGTGCTAGTTTGGATAATGCAACAGTAACCATTTCGGCCTTCTCCTGCCCCAGAGCCCCGGATCACCGGTCCGGCACCATGGGGCTGACAGAGGGCCTTTTAACGACCGCGCAAAGCCCTCGCAGAGACCGGGGCCACGAGCATGAGGAGACGTCTTATGAGCCAAGCCGAGACCGCGCTACAGACCGCCATCCGCGACGTTCAGGACATTTCCGATCTGCCCCGTGACGAATGGGCCGAGGCGCTTGAGGAATTCTGTGAAGAACACGGTTATTACGAACCGCTTGGCGACCGCTTCGCCGCCGCCTTCCTCGACGAAAAACCTCGCCTCCTGGTCAGTTTCGACACGTTCGAACAGGCGACCGAGCGCAATGACAAGGGCTATCCCACGGGCATGATGCTCGCCGCCCGGCACGGCTGGTCCTCGCTGACGCTCATGGCCAACGATCTCGACCCGAAAGACCGCTGGTTCCGTTCGAAAAACATCTATCGCTATTTCGACCGCCTTGTGGACGACGGCTTCTTCGAGGATTTCGATCAAGTCGTGTTCTACGGCGCAGGCGCCTGTGGCTATGCCGCGGCGGCCTATTCCGTCGTCGCCCCCGGTGCGACCGTCATCGCCATCGCGCCGCAAGCCACGCTCGACGGGC
This sequence comes from Celeribacter ethanolicus, assembly GCF_001550095.1. Lineage (GTDB taxonomy): Bacteria > Pseudomonadota > Alphaproteobacteria > Rhodobacterales > Rhodobacteraceae > Celeribacter > Celeribacter ethanolicus. The sequence continues at coordinate 86,567 of NZ_LRUC01000010.1, forward strand.
GTCTGGCAAGCTGGGACCGGCGTTTCCCGAAAACCCGCCGGATGGATTTCACCAGCCGCTACGGTTTCGCCCCCGACATGGTCGACGGGGCGGAGAAGGCCTTTGTGCTCTATGACCCGCGGGTGAGCGAAGATGCGATGCATGCCGCGCTGTTCAACCGGCCGCATGTCAACCGCATTCCCTGCCGCCTGTTCGGCACCGATCCGGAATATGAGATGCTCGAAATGGGCGCCCTCGGCCCGATCCTCGAGGCCGCGATTGATGGCAAACTCGATCAGCGTGCCATCACCCGTGCGCTGCGCAAACGCCGCAATCACCTCGGCTATCTGCGCCGGCTTCTGGCCGAAAGCGCTCCCAAAGCCCGGCCCTATCAGACCGCGCTGCTGTGCCGCCATGTGCTGCGCAACCGCAAATACGCCCCGCGCTTCCGCAAGGCCTATGACATCGCGCTTGAGGTGCTCGAGGAACGCAACATCACCCTGCCCGAGCTGGAAACGCCGTTTCAGGAAAACGCCTGACGGAGCCCGGCGGTCTCTCAAAAGACCGCCGTTGTCTCAGAGGTTGGCCTTAACCGAGGCCACCTTCCTCCTCGACGAACCGCACGATCTCGTCCACCCCTTCGCCATGGCGCAGCGCCGCCATGACATAGGTGCCTTGGCCCCGCGCCCGCTTGGTGTCTTCTTCCAACAACGCCCGGTCGACCCCCACATAAGGCGCCAGATCCACCTTGTTGACGACCAGAAGATCGGAGCGCGTCACACCGGGCCCGCGTTTGCGCGGAATGTCCTGCCCGGCCGCCGTGTCGATCACATAGATCGTCAGATCGGCCAGTTCCGGCGAAAACGTCGCCGCCAAATTATCTCCGCCGCTCTCGATCAGGATCACGTCCAGATCCGGGAATGTCGAAGACAGATCCGCCACGGCGGCAAGGTTGATCGAGGCATCTTCACGGATCGCCGTATGCGGACAGCCGCCGGTTTCCACGCCGCGAATGCGCTCCATCGGCAGGATTTGTTGGCGCATCAGAGCCTCGGCATCCTCGCGCGTATAGATGTCATTGGTGATGACCGCGATGGAATACTTCTCCGACAGCGCCTTCGCCAGCGCCCCGGTCAGCGTCGTTTTCCCCGCGCCCACCGGCCCGCCAATGCCAACGCGCAACGCCCCGTTCGGTGATGCCATGTCTGCCTCCTGTTATGTCTTGAAAATCCGCACATCCATGTCCTCATGACGCGCCGCGTTGAGATCGGCGGCAAACGCGCCCGTCGACAGCCCGTCGACCGTCGCGCCAAGTGCCTCTTCCGCCACTCTGTCGATCCCCTCATGAAGCGCAGACAGCGCGCTCTGCCCCGCCGCCTGCCCGAGCGGCATAAAGCGCACGCCTGCGGACACAAGATTCGAGGCAAAGCTATGAAGATAAAGCGAGATCACAGTCTTGGGCGCAAGCCCCAGATCCCGCGCCGCCTCGCCCACCGCCACCGGCAGCGCCCGCGCCGGGCGCTTGGGCCCGCCCATCTCCGCCACCGTACGCGCAAAGGCCGTGCCCTGCTCATAGGCCTCCGCCCAGCGCTCTTTCGACCCGGCCAGAGCCTCCGCCAGCGCCGCCATCTCATCGGCATCCGCGCCTTGCAGCACCATCGACAACAGCCAGGCATCCGCCCGCCCGCCGCCACGGGTCAAGACCGCATCGAGCCAGTCCCGAAGCCCGGCCGCATCGCGCACCTGCCCCCCGCTGATCGCCAGTTCCAGCCCATGCGAATAGGCGAACCCGCCCAGCGGAAAGGCGGGCGAGAGCCATTGCGTCAGCGTCAGAAGCGCGCGGTCCGTCATGTTCGCTCAATCGTGATGATGGTGGTGTTTATGGTCATGCTCGTGATGGTGGTCGTGGGAATGGTCATGTCCATGAGAATGCGCATGAGAATGCCCGTGGGCATGGCTGTGCCCGTTATCATGCCCCCCATGATCATGACCCATCGTCCGGCCGTGGCCATAGGCCCCGCCCTCCGGCGAGAACGGCGCCACGATCTCCGCGACCTCGGCACCCAATTGTTCCAGCATGGCCTTCAAAACCGGATCGCGTTGGATCACCAACCGGTCGGCAGCAATTTCACAAGGCGTATGCCGGTTGCCGATATGCCAGGCGTAGCGCGTCACCGTCTCGCCGGTCACCGCATACAACTCTTCCTCGGCGGCCCGCACCCCGATCACCGTGCCGTCTTCGCAGAGAAAGCCGTCGCCCTCGCCGATCGACACCGTCTGCGGCAGATCGACGAACACCGTCAAACCGCCCTCGGTCACCAGTTTCTTGCGCCGCAGAAGCCGCTGATCGTAGGTCAGCGCAACGTGATCCGTGGCCGCCTCGGCACCAGCTTCGCTGAGTTCATAGGCTTTCAAACCGCTCATCTCTCATCCTCCTGCCGGGAATTGGGACTTTCTTAACCGACTCGCCCCCAAATGTAAGGCAAGGAGATCCTGCCCATGCGTCTTTCGTCATTCGATCATAGCACCCCCGACGCCCCTTTCGAGGCCGTCGACGCACTTTTCACGCTGCGCGCCGAAATTGCCCGGCTGCGGGAGCTTGAAGCGGAATTATGTGATGAAATTCTGACCTTTGCCAGTGAGCAGGGCTGTGACAAAGTGCTTGGCGCCGGGCGCATGGCGGTGATCGAAACCCGTCGCCCCCGTCGCATCGCGCCCGAATATCTGCCACAGGAGTCGCTGCTGAACCCGGATCTGTTCCGCGTATCCGAGGAAACCGTTGTCCTTCTGGCGCCGCGCGCCACGGGCTTCCTGGCGACACAGCCTGTGTCCGACGACATGAGCCGCGCTGGCCTCGACGCCGGGGACGCTGACACGCCCCCCGGCGACCTCCCGTTTATCACCCGGTCAGAAAGCCTCTTCGACCCGGCCATGGAGACCGACACGGAGCAGACAGCGCAAGAAGTGGCGGAGCCGATGAGCGACCAGCCCGCCACGTCCCACGACCTCGCGGCGGAGGTCATCAAGGACCCGTCGGACACCGTCGCGAGGCTCGCGGAGCCGGACAGTCCGGTCGCCGAAGTCGCAGGGCATCTTGCGGAAGCACCGGACGCAAACCCTGCCATCATACGCACCATCGGCGCCCCCCTCGGCCCGAAAGACGGCGCATCGAACCACACGCTCGAGACTTCGGAATCCGGCGCGGAGATGGCTGCGGAGGATGCAGTCGACGACATCATCGACGACACCTCCCCTGCCGCGTTCATCGCCGATCCGGGAAGCTCGGAAGAACCGGCGATCAGCGCGACGCTCGTCCCCGAAACGCTCTGCGCTTCCGATCCTTTCGTGCAGGCCGAAGATCCCTTCGGACTGAAATCGGCATCGCCACGCGCGGCAAGCCCGGAGCTCCCCCCGGTTGAGGCGGCAGATGCGACCGAGGGCGCAACCCCGCGTGACCTGCGCCCCACGGGACATGCCGATTTGCAACCTCTCGCCGGGCTTCAGGAAGAGATCCTGGCCCGGATGCAGGCGGATGCCGACGCGCCACTCCCCCCGGCCACCCTGCCCGACGCGCTCGATCTGACCCGCGCGCTCGAAGCCGAAGCCGATCTCGGTTTCGGACAGGATGGCATCGCAGATGACGACACCCTGCCCGCCGCCTTTTCGAGTCGCCGCCTCGCGATCGGAGGTGACGGTTGACATCCCCCTATTCCAACCCCTTGCTCCAGAAGGGAAAAGACCATGGATATGTCCCTCTCTCCCGTTGATGAGCTGGTCCGCCTGCGCCGCAAAATCGCGGAACTGCGCGCTCGCGAGGCCGCGCTCGAAGCCGGTTTCATCTCCTCCTGCGCCTCCGGTCGGTATCACGGGCTGACCTGTGACCTCGTGGTGTCCCACACCGCCTATCAGGTCTTCGACATTTCGAAACTGCCGCCCGACACGCTCGGCGACGATCGCTATTACGCGACCAAACAGGTCACTTCGATCCGCATCGAAGAGCGTGAGGACGACGCCTTGCCCGCCGCGCTCAACGCACCTCAGATCATGCCGCTGCTTTCACGCCCTTAAATCGCAGGCCGCAATCACGGGCCGAAATCCGGCCTTACTGAACGCAGCCCAAACGGCAACGAAGCTTCGTCCACACCCGCCGCACACGGCGTCGGAACCGTCGCGGTCAGCACGTCCGTCAGACGCAAAACAGATCCCGGAACACGTAATGCGGGATGCGATCACGGGTGATGCCCATGGCCAGCAATTCCTCATTGCTCAGTGCATCGAGCCGGGCCAGTTCCCCAAGCCGTTTGCGGCGCACGGCATAGGCGTTCACCCCCTGCCCCAGTGTGGCGAAAAACAGATCGAGCCGCGCCCGCAAACAGGGCGTCAGGATTGCGATATTGGCAACATGCTGCATGGAAACCTCTTTTGATACGGGTTTCCTCCCTGTCTTTTCAGGCTACGGGAATTATCTGAACAAACAATTGAACCCTGCGCGCGACCGAAGCTTGATGCAACACCCGCCGGATCGAAGACGGGGCTTGCATGTTTTCTGGGCAGTTACGCCGCCTTCCGTATCAGAACAGGAAGTACCTCTGCGCCATCGGCAGTTCCGTCGCCGGTTCACAGGTCAAAAGCTCGCCATTGGCCCGCACCTCATAGGTCTCAGGGTTCACCTCGATCTCGGGCGTCGCGTTGTTCATCACCATGGAGGATTTGCCGATGTTGCGGGTGTTCTCCACCGCGAGCGTCTGCTTGGCGAGACCGAGCTGCTTGCCGATGCCATCGGTCTGTGCCGCCTGGGACACGAAGAGCACGGCAGAGTTTTCCACAGCGCGTCCCATCGCCCCGAACATCGGTCGCGTGTAAACCGGCTGCGGAGTCGGGATCGAGGCGTTCGGATCACCCATCTGCGCCACGGCGATCATCCCGCCGAGCAGAACCATCTCCGGCTTCACGCCAAAGAACGCCGGCGACCAGATCACCAGATCCGCGCGTTTGCCGACCTCGACCGTGCCGATATGACGGCTCATGCCATGCGCGATCGCCGGGTTGATGGTGTATTTCGCGACATAGCGCTTGACCCGTACATTGTCATTGTCGCCGGTCTCATCCGACAGACGCCCACGCTGTTTCTTCATCTTATCGGCGGTCTGCCATGTGCGGATGATCACCTCGCCCACACGGCCCATCGCCTGACTGTCCGACGAAATCACCGAAAACGCCCCCATGTCATGCAGAATGTCTTCCGCCGCAATCGTCTCCTTGCGAATGCGGCTTTCGGCAAAGGCCACGTCTTCAGGGATCGACTTGTCGAGGTGGTGACAGACCATGAGCATGTCGAGATGCTCTTCCAGAGTGTTCTGGGTAAAGGGCCGGGTCGGGTTCGTCGACGAGGGCAGGATGTTCTCATGCCCCACCACCTTGATGATGTCCGGCGCATGGCCGCCACCCGCGCCTTCGGTGTGATAGGCGTGGATCGTCCGGCCCTTGATGGCCGCCAGTGTGTTTTCCACGAACCCGCTCTCGTTAAGCGTATCCGTGTGGATCATCACCTGCACATCCATGTCATCGGCCACCGAGAGGCAGCAATCAATCGCGCCGGGCGTCGTCCCCCAATCCTCATGCAGCTTAAGCGCCGCCGCCCCCGCCTTGACCATCTCGACAAGCGCACCGGGTTGCGAAGCGTTGCCCTTGCCCGCGAGCGCGATGTTCATCGGCACACCGTCCAGTGCCTGCAACATCCGCCCGATGTGCCACGGCCCCGGCGTACAGGTGGTCGCAAGCGTGCCATGTGCCGGCCCCGTGCCGCCGCCCAGCATACAGGTCAGCCCGGAATGCAGCGCATCCTCGATCTGCTGCGGACAAATGAAGTGAATATGGCTGTCAAAGCCCCCCGCCGTGATGATCCGCCCCTCGCCCGCAATCGCCTCTGTGCCCGGCCCGACGATGATATCGACACCCGGCTGGGTATCCGGGTTCCCGGCCTTGCCGATGCCCGCGATCCGCCCGTCCTTCAACCCGATGTCGGCCTTGTAAATCCCGGTCACGTCGAGGATCAGCGCATTGGTGATCACCGTATCGACCGCGCCCTCGGCGCGGCTTTTCTGTGACTGGCCCATGCCGTCGCGAATGACCTTGCCCCCGCCGAATTTGACCTCCTCGCCATAAAGCGGAGCATTCCTGCCCCGGCCCGCAAGCTCTGAGGTCAGGTCACGCTCAACCTCGATGATCAGATCGGTATCGGCCAGCCGAACCTTGTCGCCGGTGGTCGGACCGAACATGTCGGCATAAGTGGCGCGGGAGATTTTTGCAGGCATCTTGTCCCTCTCAGTTCATCTCGTAAACGGCGCGGATGTCTTCGGTCCGCCGCCGTGTGACAGTCTCAAGACAGCGCGCCACGATCATCGGTTCCATCGAACCGCCGCGCACCAGAAATCCGGTCGCTTCACAGACCTTGTCGCGATAGGGGAGCCACGCCCGCTGCGCCTCGCGCAGCGTATCCTCGGCACCGCGCAGGTCCTCCGACAGGCCCAGATCCCACTCTTTCGCCACCGCAATGGCGTTCTGATAGGCCAGGTTCAGATCCTCATCCGCCGCCCTGTAATCGCGCCCGGCACAGATGTTCATATCCATCTGGGTCATCGCATTTGCACAATCGACCTCGGCCTCCTGCGCCAGAACGGGAGACCCCAGAACGGCCAGCGACATGAGTACAAACCGGATCACAGCTTACCCATGATCTTCTGGTTGAACCCGTACACTTCGCGCGCACCCGCCAGAGGCACAAGATCGACCTCCCGCGTCTGCCCCGGTTCGAACCGCACGGCCGTGCCTGCGGCAATATCGAGGCGCTTGCCCTTCGCCGCCGCACGGTCGAACGCCAACCCCGCGTTGGTCTCATAGAAATGGTAATGCGAACCGACCTGCACCGGGCGGTCGCCGGTGTTGGACACGGTGATCGTCGTCACCTCCGCCCCTGCGTTCAGCTCGATCTCGCCGTCCTGAATGAAATACTCACCGGGTATCATCGGCGCGCCTCCTGCTTTCTGATGGTCCAAATACTCAAGTCAACGGATCGGGTGGTGCACGGTGACGAGTTTCGTCCCGTCCGGGAAGGTCGCCTCCACCTGCACTTCGTGAATCATCTCCGGCACGCCGGACATGCATTGTTCGCGGGTGATCACATGCGCGGCCGCCTGCATCAGTTCCGACACCATCTTGCCGTCGCGCGCGCCCTCGACCACGAAATCGGTGATCAGCGCGATCGCCTCCGGGTGGTTCAGCTTTACACCGCGCGCCAACCGATTGCGCGCCACCATGGCTGCGACCGAGACCAGCAGCTTGTCTTTTTCTCTCGGTGTCAGGTTCATTCCCGTCCCTCGCTGTCACATTTGCCAGACACGCGGCAAATCCGTCTGTCTGATCGTCTTCAAAACTTGCGCCACATAGCGGCGCAGAGGATAGCCATCGGGCGCCATCGCCCGGATCACCAGCTTGCCGTTCCAGCCGGACACACCGGCGGTCACACCCTCATGCTGGATCGGTTTCACCAGATCGGCAAGCGCTTCCGCCCCCGGCGCGAACAGCCCCACGGTGGCAATCGCCCGCGCCCCCGACAAAAGCGCCGGATTGTCCCGGAGCGCCAAAAGCCCGGCGTCGATCTCCAGCGGTTCGATGAACTCCGGCCGCCCGGCCCGATGAATTTCCCGGCGATCCGACAGGTGCAGCGTCTCGATGGTCTCCCCCATCGCCGCGCGTCCCAGAACCACCATCTCGGAGAACAAAAAACGCGCATCTCCCGCGATCTGGGCCGTCGTCCGGCGCGTCAGCCGCGCGGTCTCGAACAGGATCGTCTCCTGCGGCAACCAGTCGAGCCGCGCCCCCGCCCCGGCATGGAGGCTCACGGACACTTCGGCATCCGCCCCACCCGCGACAGAGGCATAGGCCCGCTCGGCGGTCTGCGTCGTGCCGATCAGCGCCCCGTCTCCTTCGACCTCAAGCCGGTAATCCAGCCGGTCTCCGGCGGTCAACCCCCCGGATGTATTGAGAAAAACCACCTCGGGAACGGCGCTGTGCACCTTCGGCAACATCGCCTTGGCGGAGCCCTGTTGATACAAATCCTTCAGCCCCCGCGCCCCCATCATCACATGGGCACGCCCGCGCACGCGCTGCAAGCGGGCGGCATCACTGGCATGGGGCGTGTCGAGCATGAAATCCTCCGGGTCGGCCTCGACCCTAGCCGCGCGCAGCGGGGGGCTTCAATCCCGGAGCGAAACACCGGGGCGAAAAACTGACCAGAGGCTTAAAAAATAAGCGCAACCGGGGCCCCGCACCATCTGGCGCTTTGTCCCGGATCGCGCTAAGGCAAGGCCATGACCGACACACTCACGCTCCGCCGCCCCGACGACTGGCATCTGCATCTGCGCGATGGCGCGATGATGGAGGCCGTTCTGCCCGAAACCGCGCGCCATTTCGCCCGCGCCATCGTCATGCCGAACCTCGTGCCCCCGGTGGTCACCGGCGCGGAGGCTGCGGCGTATCGCGAGCGCATTCTCAAGGCCAATCCGGGCCGCGGCACCTTCGAGCCGCTGATGACGCTCTATCTCACCGAGGCAACCGATCCCGAGGACGTGGCCGCCGCCCATGCCTCCGGTCTGGTGAAAGCCGTGAAACTCTACCCGGCGGGCGCGACGACCAACTCCGCCTCCGGCGTGCGCGATTTCGACAAGGTCCGCCCGGTGCTTGAGAAAATGGCCGAAATCGGCCTGCCGCTCTGCACCCATGGCGAGGTCGTCACCCCCGAAGTCGACATCTTCGACCGTGAGGCCGTGTTCATCGACACCGTGCTCGACCCGATCCGCCGCAAGACCCCCGGTCTGCGCGTGGTGATGGAACACATCACCACCAAGGACGGCGTCGATTACGTCGCCAGCCAAGGCGATGACATGGGCGGCACGATCACCACGCATCACCTTGTGATCAACCGCAACCACATCCTCGTCGGGGGCATCAAGCCGCATTACTACTGCCTGCCGGTGGCGAAACGTGAAACCCACCGCCTCGCGCTGGTCGCAGCCGCGACCTCCGGCGACGCGCATTTCTTCCTCGGCACCGACAGCGCGCCGCATCTCGATCACGACAAGGAAAGTGCCTGTGGCTGTGCCGGGTGCTTCACCGCGACCAACACCATGTCGATCCTCGCCGAGGTGTTCGAGCGCGAAGGCAAACTTGAAAACCTCGAAAAATTCACCTCGGTGAACGGGCCGAATTTCTACCGCCTGCCGCTCAACGAGGCGACGATCACGCTCCGCAAGGGCGCGCCCGTCACCTACCCGGCCAAGATCGACAGCGCCAATGGCCCGGTGACCGTATTCGACCCGCAGATGCCGCTCCACTGGAGCGTGGACGCCTAAGACGAAGGACCGATCATGATCCCCTCCTCCTTTCCCGATCAAACCGAAATCGCCCGTCTGACGGCGCGGATGCTTCTTGAAATCGGCGCGGTGAACTTCCGCCCGGAAGAGCCCTATATCCTCGCCTCCGGCCTGCCCTCGCCGACCTATATCGACTGTCGCAAGCTGATTTCCTTCCCGCGCATCCGTTCGACGCTTATGGATTTCATGGCGATCTCGATCATGCGCGAAGCGGGCTTCGAGGCGTTCGACAACATCGCGGGCGGCGAAACCGCGGGCATCCCCTTCGCCGCGCTGGTCGCCGACCGTCTCGGCCTGCCGATGACCTATGTGCGCAAAAAGCCCAAAGGCTACGGTCGCAACGCCCGGATCGAGGGCGAAATGTCCGAGGATCAGCGCGTCTTGCTGGTCGAGGACCTGACCACAGATGGCGGCTCGAAACTCTCCTTCGTCGACGCGATCCGCGACACCGGCGCGACCTGCAACTGGACGGCGGTGATCTTCTACTACGGCATCTTCCCGGACACAGAAAAGCGTCTGGCGGATCACGGCGTCAAGCTGATCAGCCTCTGCACCTGGTGGGACGTACTCGAAGAGGCGAAACGCCAGAAAACCTTCGACGCGTCGGCTCTGGCGGAGGTCGAGCACTTCCTCGGCGCGCCGCATGCCTGGCAGGAAAAGCACAAGAAAGCCTGACCCCCGGCCTGTTGCGAAAAATTTCAGCGCCGCCCCCGTGGGCGGCGTTTCGCTTTGGCCTCAGGCAGTTATCCGCCATGCGACAGCGCAGCGGAGTTTTCCACAGGTTATACATTTTGAAACCCGTGCCCCAGCCGGGTAATCAGGACGGACCGCAAGCAGGACGCGACTCGCGGGATCAGGCAGCAGCCCGACTCGGCAGCCGCCAAAATCAGACGAAGAGAGCAGGAACCGGACGCATGAGCGAAATCGCCAATCTTCAGGATGTGCGCAACCACGACGGTGAGGCCACGCCTCCCGCGAAGGGGCTCGTGATCACGCCTTACGCGGGCGCTGTGCCGCACAATATCGAGGCCGAGCAACAGCTTCTGGGCGCGCTTCTGACCAACAACGACGTGTTCGACAAGATCGCCTCGATCATCTCGCCCGAGCATTTCTTCGATCCGGTTCACAAGGATATTTTCGAGAAAGCTTCCGAGCGCGTGTCGAAAAACATGCTGGCCTCGCCGGTGACGCTCAAGGCCTATATGGAGGATCACGAGGGGCTGCGCGAGCTGGGCGGTCCGGCCTATCTGGCGCGGCTCGCGGCCTCGGCGATCTCGACCTATGCGGTGCGCGATTATGCGCAGTTGATTTACGATCTGTTCCTGCGCCGTCAGCTCATCGAGCTGGGCAATGAAATCTCCGGCTCCGCCGCCTCCGGGTCTGACTCGCGCGACCCGAGCGAACAGATCGTCGCCGCCGAACAGCGGCTCTATTCTCTGGCCGAACAGGGCAAGGGCGAAACCGGGTTTACCTCGTTTCTCTCCGCCGTGACCCAGGCCGTGCTGAACGCCAACGCCGCCTATGAACGCGGCGGCGGCATGGCGGGGATTCCCACCGCACTTGTGGATCTCGACAAGAAAATGGGGGGTCTGCACCCCTCCGACCTGATCATCCTCGCCGGGCGTCCCTCGATGGGGAAAACCTCGCTTGCGACCAACATCGCCTTCAACATCGCCAAGGCCTACAAGAAAGGCACCCTGCCCGACGGCAAACAGGGCGCGGTCGAGGGCGGCGTTGTCGGCTTCTTCTCGCTCGAGATGAGTTCCGAACAGCTCGCCGCGCGTATTCTGGCTGAAGCCTCGGAGATTTCGTCGCACAAGATCCGACAGGGTGACATGACGGAGGACGAATTCCGCCGCTTCGTTGACGCCGCCAAGACCCTCGAATCTTGCCCGCTTTACATCGACGACACGCCCTCGATCCCGATTTCGCAGCTTGCCGCCCGTGCGCGCCGCCTGCAACGGACCCACGGGCTCGACCTGCTGATCATCGACTACCTGCAACTGGTGCGCGGCACGTCGCGGACCGAGGGCAACCGGGTGCAGGAGATCGGCGAAATTTCCATGGGTCTCAAGGCCATCGCCAAGGAACTCAACATCCCGGTTATTGCGCTGTCGCAGCTCTCCCGGACGGTGGAATCCCGCGACGACAAACGCCCGCAGCTCTCCGATCTTCGTGAATCCGGCTCCATCGAGCAGGATGCCGACGTGGTGATGTTTGTCTACCGTGGCGAATATTACAAAGAGCGCGAAAAGCCCGACGACGACAATCTCGAAGCCATGGAAAAATGGATGCAGGACATGGAGCGCCTGCACGGCAAGGCCGAAGTCATCCTCGGCAAGCAGCGTCACGGGCCTATCGGCACCGTCGAGCTGTCCTTCGAGGCGCAGTTCACCCGCTTTGGCAACCTCGCCAAGGAACTCCACAACAATTTCGACTACGAGTAAGCCCCGCACCGAATAGCGCTTGCGACTCTCGGCGGCGGCGGCCAATAAACACCCATGGGCACCTCTACTCTTCATATTGATCTCGATGCGCTCGCCGCGAACTGGCGCGCGCTCGACAAACTCTCCGCAGACACGGTGGAAACCTCTGCGGTGGTCAAGGCCGACGCTTACGGGTTGGGGGTTGGCAAGGTCGCCCGCGCCCTGATGCGCACCGGCGTGAAATCCTTTTTCGTCGCCGCCGCCGAAGAAGGCGTCGTGCTGCGCGAGGCGGTCGGACCGAAACCCTGGATCGGCGTTCTGGGCGGGCATATGCCCGGCGACACCGACATGATCGGCGACATGGGCCTCGTCCCCATGCTCAACTCGCTCGACCAGATCACCCGCCATTTTGAGGCCCTCCCCGGTCGTCCCTTCGGCATTCAGCTCGACACCGGCATGAACCGTCTCGGCCTTGAGCCCGTCGAATGGGACGCGGTGAAGGATCTGGTGATGAAGGCGACACCCGATCTCGTGATGAGCCATCTGGCCTGTGCCGATGAGCCCGAGCACGAGATGAACGCCTATCAGCTCAAGAATTTCCGCGAGATGACCGACGGGCTGAACGTGCGTCGTGCGCTTGCAGCCACCGGCGGCATCCTCTTGGGGCCGGACTACCATTTCGATCTGGTGCGCCCCGGCATCGGCATGTACGGCGGCCTGCCCTATGAGGACGGCAAACCCGTTGTGCGCCTCGAATGCCCGGTGATACAGACCCGCGATGTGCAGCCTGGCGAGACCGTCGGCTATTCCAACATGTGGACCGCCGAAGTGCCCTCGCGCATCGCCACCATCGCCGCCGGTTATGCCGATGGCATCACCCGGCTGATCTCCAACAAGGCCGTGCTGTTCGATGGCGAGACCCCCTGCCCGCTCGTGGGCAAGGTCTCGATGGACCTGATCACCGTGGACATCACCCATCTCGATCAGGTGCCGCGCTCGCTCGATCTGCTCTGCCCGCATCAGACCGTCGACGATCTCGCCACCATCGGCCAGACCATCGGCTATGAAATCCTGACCTCGCTCGGCGCGCGCTATCAGCGCCGCTATATCGGATGAGCGTGATCGCCCGGCCTCTGGCCGCGCTTGGCGCGGGCGTTCTGTCTGTGCTGGCGACGGTGGGCCGGGTCGGGCTTTTCGCGCTCGCCGCCTTTCGCCATATCCTGACCCCGCCGTTTTACGCCCGTGAATTCCTGCATGCCCTGCTGCACGTCGGCTATCTGTCGCTACCCGTCGTCGGCCTCACCGCCGTCTTCACCGGCGGCGCGCTGGCGCTTCAGATCTACGCTGGCGGCGCGCGGTTCTCCGCAGAGCAAGTCGTGCCGCAGATCGTGGCGCTTGGCGTGGTGCGCGAACTCGGCCCGGTGATGGTCGGGTTGATGATGGCCGCCCGCGTCACCTCCTCGATCGCCGCCGAGATCGCCACGATGAAGGTCACCGAGCAGATCGACGCTCTGGTGACGCTCTCCACCGATCCGATGAAATACCTCACCGCGCCGCGCGTCTTCGCCGGTCTCGTCACCGTGCCGCTTCTGGTTGCGGTGGGCGATGCCATCGGCGTGTTCGGCGGCTGGTTCGTCTCCGTGCAATCTCTGGGCTTCAACCCGGCGGTTTACCTCAAGAACACGGTCGATTTTCTTGAACCGAACGACATCGTTTCCTCGCTGGTCAAAGGCGCGGCCTTCGGCGTGATCGCCACCCTGATGGGCTGTTATTTCGGGATGCACTCGGGGCGCGGCGCGCAGGGCGTGGGCCAGGCGACGAAATCCTCCGTCGTGGCCGCAGCCGTCTTGATCCTCGCCGCCAACTTCCTTCTGACACAGGCGTTTTTCGCGACATGATCCGCCTTCACGACGTGCATAAGGCCTTTGGGGCAAAAGAAATCCTGCGCGGCGTCGATCTCGATGTCGCCAAGGGCGAGAGCTGTGTCATCATCGGCGGCTCCGGCACCGGCAAATCCGTGGCGCTGAAATGCGTTCTCGGGCTGATCACCCCCGATCAGGGCACGATCATGGTCGATGGCGAAGACATCACCAAGACCGGCGACCGCGACGCCTTCCTTGCCCGCTTCGGCATGTTGTTTCAGGGCGCGGCCCTGTTCGACAGCCTTCCGGTCTGGCAAAACGTCGCCTTTCGCCTGTTGCGCGGCTCGCTCAAGCGTCCGCGCGCCGAGGCCAAGGAAATCGCCATAGAGAAACTGCGCCGCGTCGGCATGGGACCGGATGTGGCCGATCTCTTCCCCGCCGAACTGTCCGGTGGGATGCAGAAACGCGTGGGCCTCGCCCGCGCCATTGCCGCCGATCCGGAGATCATCTTTTTCGACGAACCGACCACCGGGCTCGACCCGATCATGGCCGGTGTGATCAACGAGCTGATCCGCGAGATCGTGGTCGAAATGGGCGCGACCGCCGTCACCATCACCCATGACATGACCTCCGTGCGCGCCATCGCCGACAAGGTCGCTATGCTGCACCGGGGCAAAATCCGCTGGCACGGGCCCGTGTCCGAGATGGACACAGCCGACGATCCCTATCTGCGCCAGTTCATCACCGGCTCGCCAAACGGGCCGATCGAGACGCTGCGGTAGGGCCATGACCCCGCTCCGCCTCGCCAATCTCTCGCTCCTGCTCCTCTTCCCCATCGCATGGGTCGCGCCGCTGATGCGCGCGGGATTGTTGCCGCTCTTTGGCTTGTCGGAAATCTCCGTCCTTTCGGGCATCGTGAGTCTCTGGGACAAGGACATTCCGCTAGCCCTCGTGGTCATCTTCTTCGCCCTGATCGCCCCCATCACCAAAGTCATCGCGCTCGAAGGCCTGCTCTCCGGCCGTCTGCCTGCCCGCATGAAACCGTGGCTGTTTCGGCTCGGGCGTCTGGCGATGGCCGATGTGTTCCTGGTTGCGATCTACATCACCCTCGCCAAGGGCATCGGCGTCGGGCGGGTCGAAGTGGGTTGGGGATTGTATCTGTTCACGTTTTGCGTGCTGGCCAGCCTTGGATTGAGTATTTTTGCAGCAAAGGAACAAGAGACCGCTTGAACCGGCGGGGCTTGAACGACTAGAACGAAGCAAGAACAACCCGGGAGCCGCAGATGGCCAAGGCACAGAAGAACTTCGTTTGCTCCAATTGCGGGGCGGTGACCAACAAATGGTCCGGGCGCTGCGACGGCTGCGGCGAGTGGAACACGATCTCCGAGGAGAAACCGCTCTCCTCCGCCGGGCCGACCACGAAAACGCTGGGCGGCATGCGCGGCAAGGAAATCCCGCTGACCACGCTCGCCACAAAAGAGGCGCCGCCGCCACGCACCGCCTGCGGGCTGGAGGAATTCGACCGGGTTCTGGGCGGCGGGCTTGTCCCCGCTTCGGCCATTCTGGTGGGCGGCGATCCCGGCATCGGCAAATCCACGCTTCTGTTGCAGGCGGCCGCCCGGTTTGCAGGCGCCGGTCTCAAGGTGATCTACATCTCCGGCGAGGAGGCCAGCGCGCAGGTCCGGATGCGGGCGCAGCGGCTTGGGCTCGAAGAGGCTGCGGTACAGCTCGGTGCGGAAACCAACCTGCGCGACATTCTCACGACGCTTGAGGCAGAGCGGCCCGATCTGGTCATCATCGATTCCATCCAGACCATGTGGGCCGACAATGTCGAAAGCGCGCCGGGGTCGGTGTCGCAGGTTCGCGCCGCCGCGCACGAACTTGTGAGCTTTGCCAAAACCCGTGGCGTTTCCGTCGTCCTCGTCGGCCATGTGACCAAGGAAGGCCAGCTCGCAGGCCCCCGCGTGGTCGAGCATATGGTCGACACGGTGCTCTATTTCGAGGGCGAGCGCGGGCATCAGTTCCGGCTTTTGCGCGCGGTGAAAAACCGCTTCGGCCCCGCGCATGAAATCGGCGTGTTCGAGATGACCGGTGACGGGCTGTCCGAGGTCACCAACCCCTCCGCGCTGTTCCTGTCCGAACGCGACCAACCCGCCCCCGGATCGGTGGTTTTCGCGGGAATTGAGGGCACAAGGCCGGTTTTGGTGGAGTTTCAGGCCCTCGTCGCCCCCTCGCCCCACGCTCAGGCCCGGCGCACGGTGGTGGGCTGGGACGGCTCGCGTCTTGCCATGATCCTTGCCGTGCTGGAGGCGCGCTGCGGCATTCCGTTTGCGGGGCTCGATGTCTACCTGAACGTAGCGGGCGGCATGAAGGTCTCCGAACCCGCCGCCGATCTCGCCGTGGCCGCCGCCCTTCTCTCGGCCCGCGAAGACGCCGCCCTGCCGAAAGATTGTGTGGTTTTCGGGGAACTTTCTCTCTCCGGCAGTCTCAGACCGGTCGGTCAAACCGAAAACAGGTTGAAAGAGGCGCGAAAACTTGGTTTTTCCTCGGCCATCGCCCCGTCGCAATCGAAAGCGGGCGAAAACAGCGGCATGGCGATCCGTCAGATGAGCGATCTGGTGGGCTTTGTCGGAGAGGTCTTCGGCGCGGGCTGACGCGTCCCCGGAAAAATAACAAGTGAGGCGCCCATGGACGGCTTTACAATCATCGACGGCATCGTGGCGCTGGTCATCATCGTCTCGGCGCTTCTGGCCTATTCGCGCGGCTTCGTGCGTGAAGGCATGGCGATCGCTGGCTGGATCGTGGCGGCCATTCTCGGCTACATCTTTGCCCCCAAGGCCGTGCCACTGGTCAAGGAAGTGCCCTATCTGGGCGATTACATCGCGGGGTCCTGCGAATTGTCGGTGATCACCGGTTTCTTCGCGGTCTTCGCCCTGGCGCTCATCATCGTCTCCGTCTTCACGCCGCTGTTCTCCTCCGCCGTGCAACGCTCGGCTCTGGGCGGCATCGACCAGGGGCTCGGTTTCCTGTTCGGCGTGGTGCGCGGCATCGTGCTCGTGGCCATCGCGCTGGTGATCGTGGATCGCGTCTCCACCGGCGATCCGATCGACGTGCTGGAGAACTCCCGCACCGCCAAGGTCTTTGCCCGCTCGCAGGACAAGATCGACGAGAGCCTGCCGGACAGCGCGCCGGACTGGATCACCCAACGCTACGAGGCCCTGGTCTCGACCTGCACCGAATGACAAAGAGGGCGGCCCGAGGGTCGCCTTTTTCATATCCCGCCCGATATGGCCTCCCTTTCACAGAGGGTGTGACGAAAAGCTATGTGATCCTTTCGTGACACTGGCGTCCTGAGGGCTTAAAGGAGGGGCGAAAACGCCCGCCACAGGATTCGGAGCCAGGCTTCATGCGCACCATGCCCCCGTCTCACCCGTTCGACGATGACAAGCTCAAAGAGGAATGCGGCGTCTTCGGCGCAATCGGCGTCACCGACGCCGCCTCCTTCATCGCGCTCGGCCTTCACGCCCTGCAACACCGCGGTCAGGAAGCGGGCGGCATCGTCACCTACGACCCCGAGGCCGGATTTCACTCCGCCCGCCGCTTTGGCTATGTCCGCGACAATTTCACCTCGCAAAAGGTGATGGAAACCCTGCCCGGCTCCATCGGCATCGGCCATGTCCGCTATTCGACCGCAGGCTCCAAAGGCACCACCGCAATCCGCGACGTGCAGCCCTTCTTCGGTGAATTCGCCATGGGTGGCGCGGCGATTGCCCATAACGGCAACATCACCAATGCCGAGGCGCTGCGTCGCGAGTTGATCGAGCGCGGCTCGATTTTCCAGTCCAGCTCCGATTCCGAATGCATCATTCACCTGATGGCCCGCTCCCTGCAACGCAACATCCCCGAGCGGATGAAAGACGCGCTGCGCCGGGTCGAGGGCGCCTTCTCCGTCGTCGCCATGACCCGCACCAAACTCATCGGTGTGCGCGACCCGCGTGGCGTGCGCCCGCTCGTATTGGGCAAAGTCGGCGACAAAGGCTATGTGCTATCGTCCGAGACCTGTGCGCTCGACATCATCGGCGCCGAGTTTGTCCGCGAGATCGAGCCCGGCGAAATGGTGGTGATCTCCGACAATGGCAAAGTCACGAGTTCGAAACCGTTCGAACAGCAGGCGTCGCGCTTCTGCATCTTCGAACATGTCTATTTCTCCCGCCCCGACAGCATCCTCGAAGGCCGCTCGGTCTATGAGACCCGCCGTCAGATCGGCGTGGAACTGGCGAAAGAGGCCCCCGTGGATGCCGATCTCGTCTGTCCGGTGCCCGACAGCGGCACGCCGGCGGCCATCGGTTTTGCCTTTGAAAGCGGCATCCCCTACGGCATGGGCATCATCCGCAACCAGTACATGGGCCGGACCTTCATCGAGCCGTCCGAACAGATCCGCAACATGGGCGTGCGTCTGAAACTCAACGTCAACCGGGCGCTCATTCGCGACAAACGCATCATCCTCGTGGACGACTCGGTGGTGCGCGGCACCACCTCGCGCAAGATCAAGGACATGCTTCTGGACGCCGGCGCCGCCGAGGTCCATTTCCGCATCGCCTCTCCGCCCACCATGTGGCCCTGTTTCTACGGCGTCGACACGCCGGATCGGGACAAGCTTCTGGCCGCCAAGATGTCGGTCGAGGAGATGCGCGAGTATCTCGGCGTCGACAGCCTTCAGTTCATCTCGCTCGACGGGCTCTATCGCGCCGCCGGTGTGGCTGCGGGTCGTGATCCGAAAGCGCCGCGCTATTGCGACGCCTGCTTCTCCGGCGAATACCCGGTCGTGCCCTCGGACATGATCGCCAAAGGCTTCGAGATGAAGACAGCGGCGGAATAACATCGCCGCCCGCAGGTCCCTGCAAAGGGTCCGACAAAAGTCCGACAGAAAGCCGACAGAAAGCCGACATGGCAAATTTGCTCGATCTCGATCCCCGCTGGCGGGCGCTCACCGACCCGGAGGGCGCCTTTGGCGGCGTGATCGACATCGGCTTCGATCACCCGTCCGAGTGGCTCCATGAGCCCCGTGGCGATCAGCCCTTCGTCAAGGCAGGCGAGGATCAACTGGCCTCCGAGCTCTGCCGTCTGGGCAACAAACGCTACCTCCGTGCCACGCTCGCCCTGCCCATTCGCGGCTCGGACGAGGCGCTGATGGTGGCGCTTTGGGCTGAGGTGCCGCATGAGGTGTTTTACGCCTATCTCGAGTTGCTGGACGGCGGCCCCGTGCCTGCCGAGACCACGGCTCATCTTGCCAACGATCTCTCGCCTCTGCTCGCTTTGGACAGTGCCGTGACCCTCACCTTCGGCGACGGCTCCGCGCGCCCGCAGGTAGAACAACTTGAAATAAAAGAGATTTCTCTCGACCAGCTTCTCGATCTCTACGAGGCCACCGGGACACTGGATCGCAGCGCGCTCAAACCCACTTGACGCAAGCCCCCGCAAACGCCACACCGCTGTCATGACAGAGAACACGAAAATCGCCCTCATCACCGGCGCCTCGCGCGGCCTTGGTTTCTTCCTCGCCGAAGCGCTCGCGCCCGCCTATCACATCGTCGCCGTCGCCAAGACTACCGGCGCGCTCGAAGAGCTCGACGACCGGATCAAGGCCCGTGGTGGTCAGGCGACGCTTGCCCCCATGGACATCACCAACCCGGACGCCATGGCGCATCTCTGTCGCGGCATTTACGACCGCTGGGGGCATCTCGACCTCTGGGCGCATACCGCTGTTTACACTCAGCTTTTGTCGCCCGCCGACCATATGGACCCGAAGGATTTCGACCGCACGATGAATACGAACGTCATCGCCACCGGTAAGCTGATCCCCATGGTCTCGCCGCTTCTGAACATGGCCGCGACGCCGGGCGATGTGCTGTTTTTCGACGATCCGCATGCGGGCGAAAAGTTCTTCGGCGCCTATGGGGCCTCGAAAGCCGCGCAGATCGCCATGGCGAAAAGCTGGCAGGCAGAAACCGCACAGGTCGAGAAAGCCCCGCGCATCCATGTGCTGACGCCCGCACCGATGCCCACCGCGACACGCGCGCGGTTCTTCCCGGGCGAGGACAAATCCGGCCTCACACACCCGCGCGACGAGGCCCCGCGTCTTCTGAAACAGGCCGGGCTGCTCTGAACCGGTCAAAACCCGGCTTTTCCAAGGTTTCAGCGGCTCTTTTGAGGGCCGTGGCTTGCCGCGATTCCGTGCCTGCTTTAAGGAGGAAAGCAAGACAACAGAAAGCGGCCCCATGCGTATTTTGATCACCAATGACGACGGCATCAACGCCCCCGGCCTCAGGACGCTCGCAGCCATCGCGACCGAGATCGCCGGCCCCGGGGGCGAGGTCTGGACCGTCGCACCGGCCTTCGAACAATCCGGCGTCGGCCATTGCATTTCCTACGCCAATCCGACGATGATTTCCGAACTCGGCCCCCGCCGCTGGGCCGCCGAGGGATCGCCTGCGGATTGCGTGCTCGCGGGGTTCCACGACATCCTGCCGGGCCGTCCCGATCTGGTGCTTTCCGGGATCAACCGGGGCAACAATGCAGGCGAAAACGTCATGTATTCCGGCACCATCGGTGGTGCCATGGAGGCCGCGCTTCAGGGCGTGAAAGCCATCGCCCTGTCGCAATTCCTCGGCCCGCGCAATTACGAAGCAGAGGACCCGTTCGAGGCTGCCGCCGTCCATGGCGCACGCGTCATCCAACATCTTCTGGACCATGCGCCCTGGGGCGAGGAAGATTCTTACCGTTTGTTCTACAACGTGAATTTCCCTCCGATCCCGGCCTCTGATGTGAAAGACATCCTCGTTGCCCGCCAGGGTCGGCGCAAGACCGCGGGCTTCGTGATGGAAGGACAGGTGTCTCCGACGGGGCGGCGGTTCCTCTGGGTGCGCGGGTCCGAGCAATCGGTCGACACCGGCCCGGGCACCGATGTCACTGCCAATCTCGAGGGCCATATCTCAGTCACACCGATGCGCGCCGATCTGACCGCCCATGATGCGCTCGCCGCTCTGGAGGCCGCCCTCTGATGGCAATGGATGCCGAAACCCAGATGCAATTCCTCTACACGCTCCGGTCCAAGGGCGTGACGGATGCTCGCACGCTTTCGGCGATGGAAAAGGTAGACCGGGGCGATTTCGTCAAAGGCCTGTTCACCGCCCGCGCCTATGAGGACATGCCGCTGCCCATCGCCTGCGGCCAGACCATTTCGCAGCCCTCCGTCGTCGGCCTGATGACCCAGGCTTTGAACGTGCAACCGCGCGACAAGGTCCTGGAAGTGGGCACCGGATCGGGCTATCAGGCCGCGATCCTGAGCCACCTCGCCCGCCGCGTCTATACGGTCGACCGCTATATCCGACTGGTGCGCGAAGCCCAGGCGATCTTCGACCGGCTCGGCATCGTCAACATCACGTCGATGCCCACCGACGGCTCCTTCGGCCTGCCCGATCAGGCGCCGTTTGATCGCATCCTTGTGACCGCCGCCGCCGAAGACCCTCCCGGCCCCCTCTTGGCGCAGTTGAAAACAGGCGGTATCATGGTTCTGCCGGTGGGTCAGTCCGATGCCGTGCAGAGCCTGATCAAGGTGACGCGGCTGGAAACGGGTTTCGATTACGAAGAACTGCGCGCCGTGCGTTTCGTGCCCCTCGTCGAGGGGATGGGTCAGGAGTGAGCGTGACACAGAACCAGCGTCACGAATGTAAAAAGGACAAAGCCTCCATGAGAGAGGCGGGGTCCGAACCGAGGACAGAGCCATGACGATTTCCCCTTCCCGCCAGACCCTGCGCCTGATGTTTGCCGGCTGTGCCGCTCTGGCGCTGACCGCCTGCGACAAGCCGATCGACTTCGATCTTCGGGGCATGACCGATGCGTTCTCCACCGCGCCCGCCGCGAATGAGGCGAAAACCGTGGCGAAACCGACGCCGAACGCGCAGGGCATCATTTCCTATCCGAATTATCAGGTGGCCATCGCCAAACGCGGCGACACCATCGCCTCGGTCGCGGCGCGCACCGGTCTGCCCGCTGGCGATCTCGCCCGCTACAATGGCATCACCGAAGACGTCACGCTCCGCGAAGGCGAAGTCATCGCCCTGCCCCGCCGTGTCGATGGCACGTCGGGCACGACGCGCGCGGGCACCATCGCCACCGGCGAGCGCATCGACATCACAGCACTTGCCGAGGAAGGGCTCAGCAACGCCCAAACCGGTCAAACGACGACGACCAGCACGACGATGACACAGACGACCGCCTCCGATCCCATCGAGGGCATGGAACCCGTGCGTCACCAGGTGCAACGCGGCGAGACCGCCTATTCTATCGCCCGCAAATACGGCATCTCCGTGCGCGCGCTCGCCGACTGGAACGGGCTCGGCTCCGATCTCGCCGTCACCGAAGGGCGTTACCTGCTGATCCCGGTGAAGGCCTCCGAAGTGACGACAGCCCCCGCCGAAACCGAACCGGGGCAAGGCTCACCAACGCCGACGCCGCCTTCGGCCTCCGAGCCGCTGCCCGATCCGGCCGCGGCCCAGCCCGCGCCCGCGACGACCAAACCGGCGGCCGATCTCGGCGCGACCCAGACCAGCACCACCTCGGAAATGACGAAACCCGTCTCCGGCGCGATCATCCGCGATTACGACAAGACGAAATCGAAATTCATCCTCTTCGCCGCCACGGCCGGAACCCCGGTCAAAGCCGCGAAGGACGGCACGGTCAAGCTGATCTCGACCAATGCCGACGGGGTGAAAATCATGGTCATCGACCATGGCGGCGGGTTGCAGACAGCCTATAGCTTCATCGACGACATCGCGGTGAACAAGGGCGACAGCGTCAAACGCGGCCAGACGATTGCCAAAGTGACGGCCAACGAATTCAACGCCTTGCAGTTCATGGTCTTCAAGGGCACCCAGACGGTCGACCCGACGCCCTACCTGAACTGATCGGGATTGAGTATTTAGACCATCAGAAAACCTCATGAAAAACCCCGATGTGCTTCACACATCGGGGTTTCGTTTTTTGGGGCTTTCTGATGACTCATATACTCAGCCGAGTTTGATGCCCTTGCGTCCAGCCAGATCGGTGAAGAACTGCCATGCCACACGGCCCGACCGCGAGCCGCGTGTCGCCTGCCATTCGATAGCTTCGGCGCGCAATGTCTCATCGTCGATCTCGACGCCGTATTCCGTGCAATAGCCCCGGATCATCGCCAGATATTCATCCTGCGAACAGGGATGGAAGCCGAGCCACAGCCCGAAGCGATCAGACAGGGAGACCTTTTCCTCCGTGGCCTCGGAGGGGTTGATCGCAGAGCTGCGCTCGTTCTCGATCATGTCGCGCGGCATCAGGTGGCGGCGGTTCGAGGTGGCATAGAACAGGACGTTGTCGGGGCGGCCTTCGATCCCGCCGTCGAGCACCGCCTTGAGCGATTTGTAATGCTCGTCGTCATGGCTGAACGACAGGTCATCGCAGAACAGCACGAAACGATACCCGGAGCCACGCAGCAGATTGAGCAGACGCGCCACGGAAGGCAGATCCTCGCGCTGCATCTCGACGATCTTGAGCGGCGTCCCCTCGGCATTCACCGCCGCATGCACCGCCTTGACGAGAGAGCTTTTCCCCATGCCGCGCGCGCCCCAAAGGAGCGCATTGTTGGCGGGGAGGCCTCGGGCAAACTGGCGGGTGTTTTCCAGAAGCGTATCGCGCGACCGGTCCACCCCAATCAGGAGCGAAATATCCACGCGCGACACTTTGGTCACCGGATGAAGCGCGTCCGGTTCTGTCTGCCAGACATAGGCATCTGCGACGTCGAAATCTGGCGTGGCCAGCGGCGCGGGGGCCATGCGTTCCAGCGCTTCGGCGATACGTTTGAGTGCTTTAGTCTTCATTCTTAATCTTCTTTGTCGAACTCAGAAAACAGCTCTTCGTCTTCGTCCAGAACACCGGCGGCGCGCAGCTCAGCGGTGCGTTTCTTTTCGACGCGGGCGACGAGGAAGATCGAGATTTCATAAAGGCCGTAAACCACGGTGAAGAGAATGAGCTGGGTCGTCACATCCGGCGGCGTCACGAGGGCAGCGACGGTCAGGATGCCGACAACGGCATATTTCCGGGTCGAGCGCAGCCCCTGTGCCGAGGCGAGGCCAGCCTTGCCCATCAGGGTCAAGAGCACTGGAAGCTGGAAACACAACCCGAAGGCCACGATCATTTTCAACGTGATATCAAGGCTTTCGTTGACCTTACCGTTGAACACGATGTCGATGCCCGTGTCCTTGGTCGCGGTCGCCACATCGCCGCCACTGGTCACCAGCGCCCCCACAAAGGACGGCAGATCGGCAAAGCCAAGGAAAAAGGTCATCGCCAGCGGCACGACCACGAATTGCGCAAAAGCCGCCCCCATCAGGAAGAGCACCGGGGAGGCAATCAGGAACGGCAGGAAGGCGTTTTTCTCGTTCTTATACAGCCCCGGCGCGACGAAACGCCAAAGCTGATAGGCGATCACGGGGAAGGCCAGCGCCAGACCGCCCACCATGGAGATACGGATCAGCGTGAAGAAATATTCCTGCGGCGCGGTGTATTGCATCACCGGGTTCGGGTTGCCCAGAGACCGCATGGTTTTCTCGATCGGGATCAGCAGGAAATCGAGGATCGGCCCCGCCACGGCGAAACAGATCACCATCGCGATGATGAACGCCAACGCGGCGCGAATGATCCGCGTACGCAATTCTGCGAGGTGTTCGATCAGCGGCGCGCTGCTGTCGTCGATGTCGCTGTCGCTCATGCTTCGCCGTCCTTCTTCGCCTGCTCTTCGGCATCCAACTCGGCCTGAAGCCGCTCGGTCGCCTTCTTCGCCGCCGCATCGGAGATTTTCTGGGCGGCTTCGGCCCGCTCCGGGCTCAGCTCGTCTTTCTGCAGCGCCGTCGTCTTCGCAGCGGCCTTGCCCTCCGCCGCTTTGGTCGGGTCCCATTTCTCGAACTTGTCGGCGGCTTCATTGAGCTTGTCGAGGCCGAATTTCTTCGGATTGGCCGCGCCCTTCAAAGCGTCCGCCGCCTCTTTCACACCTGTTTCATCGGCCGCCGCCTCCATCGCACGGGAAAACTCGCGCGCCATGGATTTCGCCCGCGCCGTAAACCGCCCGAGCGTGCGGAACATGCCCGGCAGGTCTTTGGGGCCGACGACGATCAACGCCACGACCCCGATGATCAGAAGTTCCGACATGCCGATGTCAAACATCCCGCACCGCCTTGTCTAAAAGCCACGCCAACGGGTCGCCCCGCCCCGAAAGTCCAAGCCGAAAAGGCTCAGACCTTGTCTTTCTCGTCTTCGGGAGTGACGTCTTTCGCCACCTGAGCGGCTTCGTCTTCGATTTCCTTGGTGCCCTCGGCCACGCCCTTCTTGAAGGATGTGATGCCTTTGCCGACCTCGCCCATGAGGCCGGAGATCTTGCCGCGGCCGAAAAGGACCAGCACCACGACGGCGATGAGCAGGAGGCCCGGAAGGCCGATGTTGTTGAGCATGTCAGTCTCCATCTGAGAGGGGCATTGGCCCGTCTGTCTAATCTCGCGGGTCCCAGAATTAGAAGGCTCGACAGGGAAGGAAAAGCGCAAAATCGCGCCTGCGGCCCTGTTGCACAACATTGGCGCGAGATATGAAGGTGGAACTCTTCAACTGACAGGTTTATGTCAGTTATGGGCGCGCAGTCTCAGATCATCGCAACCGAATCGGAGAAAAACGATGACTGACATTCAAATACTTGAAACCGTTACCTTTCGCCTGAAAGATGGTGTGACGGAGACGGAGTTCATGGCGGTGGCCTGCGCACTTGACGACTATCTCAACCGCTGTGCGGGGCTGTGTGCCCGCACGCTGTCCCGCGACGAGACCGGGCTCTGGCGCGAAGATTACATCTGGGTCAATGAGGCGGCAGCCAAGGCGGCCGATGCAGGTTTCATGGCCGCACCCGAGGCGCAGGCCTTCATGGCCCTGGTCGCACGCGACAGCGTTCAGATGGCGCATGCACCCGTCTCGCTGTTCCGCAGCACGACAGCGGTCACGATCTGATCATGGCAGGCGGTCGCAAGCAAACCGGCATCCGGCGCAGCGACCGCCTGTTCGATCTCATCCAGATCCTTCGCGATGGCAAATTGCATACCGCGCGGGAATTGGCGGAACGTGTCGAGGTGTCCGAGCGCACGATCTGGCGCGATATGGCCACGCTCCGGGCTTCGGGCGTCCCGGTCGAGGGCGAGCGCGGCGTCGGCTATATGGTCACTGCACCGATCACCCTGCCGCCGATGAACCTCACGATGGGAGAGCTGGAGGCACTGCACCTCGCCGTTGCGATCCTGAGCGAGGCGACCGATCCGGACCTTGCCACGAATGCCAAAAGCCTTGCCGCGAAGATCGACGCGGTTTTGCCGGAAAACACCGGCCCGCCCGCCGCCGGTTGGGGCATGGCGGTGCATCCCTTTGCCTTCGCCGACGCGCGCACCGGGTTTCGCCACATGCCGCTTTTGCGGACGGCCGTGCGGGAAAAAAAGGTCCTGCGCATCGCCTATCTGTCGTTGGACGGGACGAAAACCACCCGACTGGTGCGGCCCTTGCAGCTCGATTACTGGGGCCGGGTCTGGACCATGTCCGCCTGGTGCGAAACCCGTGACGATTTTCGCACCTTTCGCGTCGACCGGATCGAAAGCACCATCGACACCGGCGCGCAGTTTCGCGACGAGCCAGGGAAAACGCTGGCTGAATTCCTCGCGATTCAGAAAGCGTCCAAGGTTTTCGAGGCCCGGTAGCGTCGGTTACGTATTCACAGGGAAGACGAAACACCGGTCCCGGCGCATCATCAGCCACATCGGCGTACCCGGTTTCGGCAGGAAGACCGAGGGAACCGTCGCCTTGAGCACCGAACCGTCGAAATCCATTTTGAATTCCACAAGGCTCTCGCGGCCCATGAACCGCGCCCGTTGCACCACGCCACGCGCGGGCGTGCCGTCCTGCGGCGTCGGGTTCGGGCCACGCCCGGCGCGGTCGAAGTCGATGCGCAAGTGCTGTGGCCGGATGACGATTTCCACCTCCGTACCGTCCGGCTGACCGGGGACAAAGAATTCCCCGAAGGCCGTGGTGACGGCAAGGTTCTGAACCGTGCCATGGATCACGTTGATGTCGCTGAAAAAGGCCGCCGCCTTGCGATCCGTCGGCGCGTTATAGATATTATAGGGCGCACCCTGCTGGACGATGCGCCCGTCCCGCATCAGCGCGATCTCGTCGGCCATGCGCATCGCTTCGTGCGGCTCGTGAGTCACCAGCAGAACAGCGGTGTTCTCCGCCTTGAGCACGTCGAGCGTGCTGTCGCGAATATCGTCCTTCAACCGCTCGTCGAGGCCGGAGAAGGGTTCGTCCATCAACATGATCGAGGGGCGCGGCGCAAGCGCACGGGCCAGCGCGATGCGTTGTTGTTCGCCGCCCGACAGCTCATGCGGATATTTGTCATAGGCCGACAGCAGCCCGACCTTGTCGAGCAGGTCTTCGATCCGGGGCTTCTTGTCGGATTTGTGGCCTTTTAGGCCGAAACCCACGTTTTCGGAGACCGACAAATGTGGGAAAAGTGCAAAATCCTGAAACATCAGCCCGATAGAACGCTGTTCCGGCGGCACGCGAAATACCGTATCGCAGACCAGTTGGCCGTCGACGTAGATCTCGCCTTCATCCTGCATATCGACGCCCGCGATGATGCGCAGCGTCGTGGATTTGCCACAGCCCGACGGCCCAAGCAGGCAGGTCACCTGCCCCGGCATGACCTTGAGCGATACGTAAGAGACCACCTCACGGCCTTGAAAGCGGCGGCGGATGTTGCGGATTTCCAAACGGGGATCGGTCACGGGCTCGGTCAAAGGTGCGGTCTTTGTCTGACGAAAAGTCTCAACTTCCCTATCAGGCGGCAACGGCCTTAGCAACAGCCGCCCGAGGCGGGGGCGCCGGTCTCGGTGAGACTGTCGAAGGGGCTGGTGCCGCCACAGCCTGCCAAAATGCCGTAATGGGTGGAGAAATCGCCGATGAACTCGAAATGCGGTGCAAAGCGCGTGTCGGCGAGCATCTTGAACGTGTTGCCACAGACCGGAAAGACCTTGCCCGTCTCAATCTGATGCCCGGCATCGAGGTCGAACACATGCGGCATCTCCGGCACGGTGCCCTTGTAGATCACCGCCTGGCCGTAATCCTCGCATTCCGGTTCGAGATCGAGTTTGAACAGACGATAGGTGGCGGAGATGAACCGGATCGGGGCGACCCTGGCCTCCAGCGCAGGATTTTCGACCGTGAGCGCCCGATGGGTCACAAGACGCGGATCGGCAAACCCGGCGGCACGGGCCATATATTCGAAATCGTTCCAATAGAGCGCGCCGGAGAGGCATTCGCCGTAGAGCACCGGATCGGCACGCAGCGCCTCCGGCACACGGCGATCGGCGTAGACATCGGAAAAATACATCTCCCCGCCGGGTTTCAGAAGACGATAGGCCTCGCGCAGCACGGCGGGCTTGTCCATGGCGAGATTCAGAACACAGTTCGAGACGATAACGTCGAAACTGCCCTCTTCGAGTGGCAACGCGTCGAGCTTCTCGATATAGCCCTGATGAAATTCCACATTGGATTGCGCATAACCGAAGCGCTCCGCATGCCAGTCCTGATGGCGGCGGGCAACGGCAAGCTGTTCCTCGGTCATGTCGACACCGACGACAGAGCCGTCCTCGCCCACGAATTGCGATAGCGCGTAAACGTCCCGCCCGGACCCGGAGCCTAGATCGAGCACCCGCGCGCCCTTCAGTGCCGCAGGCGCGATCAGCCCGCAGCCATAGTAGCGCGACAGCACCTCGTCATGAATGTTGGAAAGCGCGCGTTTCAACCCGTCCGACATCGCATCCGGCGAACAGCAGGCGTTGGTCTTGAGATCCTGCGATCCCTGCAACACCTTGCCGTAATAGTCCTGCACCTCGGCGTGGCTCATGGCGCGCTCCCTTATGTTTTATGCTGTGTCTTACATCGTGCTGTTGGTCTGACCACCGTCCAGAAGGACGTTCTGGCCGATCATGAATCCCGCGAATTGCGAGCACATGAAGGCACAGGTGGCGCCGAACTCCTCGGGCGTGCCGTAGCGCCCGGCAGGAATGGTCTTGCACCGTTCGGCACGAACCGCATCGGGCGTGGTTCCACCCTGTTCGGCCAG
Source organism: Celeribacter ethanolicus (assembly GCF_001550095.1). Classification (GTDB taxonomy): domain Bacteria; phylum Pseudomonadota; class Alphaproteobacteria; order Rhodobacterales; family Rhodobacteraceae; genus Celeribacter; species Celeribacter ethanolicus. Next base: position 115,506 of record NZ_LRUC01000010.1, read on the forward strand.
TGCCCCGTCCATCCCGACCATGCGGTCGGTGGCGTGGAAACCGGGCAGAAGGTTGTTCATCACCACGCCCGCGCCCGCGACCTGGCGCGAGGTGCCCGCGACATAGCCCGTAAGCCCCGCACGCGCCGAATTCGACAGCCCCAGAACGCCGATCGGCGCCTTCACGGAGACGGAGGTGATGTTGACGACACGCCCCCAGCCGCGCTCCATCATCCCCGGCACCAGCGCCTTGATCAGCGCAATGGGAGCCAGCATGTTGGCGTCGAGCGCCTTGATGAAATCCTCGCGCTCCCAATCCGTCCACATCCCCGGCGGCGGGCCACCGGCATTGGTGACGAGAATGTCGATGCCTTGCGCCTTGTCCAACACGGCCCTGCGGCCTTCTTCCGTGGTCACATCGGCGGCAACCGTGTCGACCGTGACGCCGAACTCAGTACGGATTTCGGCGGCGGCGGCTTCGAGCGCCTCTGCGCCGCGGGCGTTCATCACCAGATCGACCCCGGCCTCCGCCAGCGCCCGGGCACAGCCCAGCCCCAGCCCTTTCGAGGAGGCGCACACCAGCGCCCGTTTGCCCTTGATCCCGAGATCCATCGCATTCTCCTTCCGATACACTCTTGTCCGATATGTAGAACCCGCACCCCGGCTTGTCATCCGCCAACTGCGCACCCCGGTGCGACTCGCCCGGAGCGGATAAACCGGGGTTTGCGACGGAGAAAGAACCACTCTCGCCCAAATCCCGCCATTGTTTCCGATCACAATGGGAGTGTTTTACCAAGTATACCCCGCTCACCCGGCGAAGAGGCGTTTCTATGTACTTCTATGTACAATGACACCGAGTCCCGGCATAATGGAACCTCCGTTGTCACGGGCAGGATCGCGCTCCGGTTTGCGTGCGGACCTGAGTGCCGGATCGCCTCCGGCATTCGGAACGGTTCCGCCAAATGCCGTTCCTGACAATGGACCTTTTCGGGGGAAAGGGGATTTGGGACAGTGTTGGGGAAAGGCATGACGGCAGTCAGCAGGGATCATCACATGCAGGCTCGGATGGACGGCCAGACCGGCCTGCCGGTGCAGAGCCTTGCAGTCTATCGCGCAAGCGCGTTGCGGGTCACCAATGGGGTGAACCTGGGCGAACCGCTTGCGAATGCCGCTGAGCTTGAGTTGGCCGATGTCTATGAATTGCGCAAACAGGCCATACGCGAGCGGCTCACCGTCAACGTCGATGGTGACAAGTTGCGCGTGGCCGAAGGGTCCGAGCTTGGCGCGCCCGGGCACGATCTGCACCTCGACTGCGTCGCGACCTTCATGGCCGGCTCCGGCAATACCATCGAGGTTCTGCTGCTCGTCGAAACCGACGCGGGCGGCCTGATCGAAGGCACCTATTTCCTGCCCTTTGCTGCGATGCAGCCGGATGTGGAATATGTGCTCGTGAAACTGGACGAGAACACCGTGCGCACACGGCTTTCCGATGTCGCCTGTGTCGCCTTTACCCGCGGCACACGGATCACTCTGGCCAACGGCATGCAGAAACCCATTGAAGAACTCACGGTCGGGGATCGCGTATTAACCCGCGACCACGGCCCGCAGGAGGTCCGCTGGATCGGGTGTCAGACCGTGCGAGCGACCGGGGCCTTCGCCCCCATTGTGATCAAGGAAGGCGCGCTGAACAACGCCCATGACCTGATCGTGTCGCCAAACCACCGGATCTTCATCTACCAGCGCCGCGATGCGGTGCACGCCGGTCGGGCGGAAGTTCTGGTCAAGGCGAAGCTTCTGGTCAACGGCCAGAATGTGATCCAGTCCGAGGGCGGGTTTGTCGACTATTTCCAGCTTTTGTTCGACACCCATGAGATCATCTATGCCGAGGGTATCGCTGCCGAGAGCATGTTCGTCGACGGGCGTGTGAAACCGTTCCTGCCCGAGGATGTGCAGGCGCGGATCGCCTCAGAACACGCCCATGCAGAAACCCCGCGGGCCTTCGAGCTGCGCGACGGGATGCTGGAGCCTTCGGTGGCCGCCGACGTGCTGCGGTCGGCCTCCGGAAGCTGAGTATTTGGAGCAGCAAAGGAAACGGAAAAGCGCGCATCAGGGCGCGTTTTTGTTGTGTGCAGAGTGTTCTGGCCCATTGCCGGGGCGCATACCCGCGCGTATATGAACGCGCATGTTGGATCGCAGCCATAACGCCCCCGAATTGCCGCCGGAGATTGCACGTCGCCGGACCTTCGCCATCATCTCGCACCCGGACGCCGGTAAGACGACGTTGACGGAGAAGTTCCTGTTGTACGGCGGCGCGATCCAGATGGCCGGTCAGGTGCGCGCGAAAGGCGAAGCGCGACGCACGCGCTCGGACTTCATGCAGATGGAAAAGGACCGCGGGATTTCCGTGTCGGCCTCGGCGATGTCGTTCGATTTTTCGGGCTATCGGTTCAACCTTGTCGACACGCCCGGCCACTCGGACTTTTCCGAGGACACCTACCGCACGCTCACCGCTGTGGATGCCGCGATCATGGTGATCGACGGGGCGAAGGGCGTTGAAAGCCAGACGCAGAAGCTGTTCGAGGTCTGCCGTCTGCGCGATCTGCCGATCCTGACCTTTTGTAACAAGATGGACCGCGAAAGCCGGGACACGCTTGAGATCATTGACGAAATCCAGGAAAACCTTGCGATTGACGTGACACCCGCCTCCTGGCCGATTGGCGTCGGACGGGATTTCCTTGGCTGCTATGACGTGCTCAATGACCGTCTCGAACTGATGGACCGCGCCGACCGCAACAAGGTGGCCGAGAGCATCAAGATCGAGGGGCTGGACGATCCGAAACTCGCCGACCACGTTCCCGCGCATCTGTTGGAGCAGCTCAAGGAAGAGCTCGAGATGGCGCGCGAGCTGTTGCCGCCGTTCGACCGCCAGGCCTTCCTGGATGGCACCCTGACACCGATCTGGTTCGGCTCCGCGATCAATTCCTTCGGCGTCAAGGAGCTGATGGACGGGATCGGCAAATACGGCCCCGTGCCGCAGCCGCAATCGGCCGAACCGCGCGCCATCGGGCCGGAAGAGAACAAGGTCATGGGCTTTGTTTTCAAGGTTCAGGCCAATATGGACCCGAAACACCGCGACCGGGTGGCTTTTGTGCGGCTGGCCTCCGGGCATTTCAAACGTGGCATGAAGCTGATGCATGTGCGGTCGAAAAAGCCGATGGCGATCTCGAACCCGGTGCTGTTTCTGGCCTCCGACCGCGAATTGGCGGAAGAGGCCTGGGCCGGGGACATCATCGGCATTCCGAACCACGGGCAATTGCGCATCGGCGACACGCTGACCGAGGGCGAGGACATTCGTGTGACCGGCATTCCGAGCTTTGCTCCGGAATTGTTGCAAGGCGTCCGCGCGGGCGATCCGATGAAGGCCAAGCACCTCGAGAAAGCGTTGATGCAATTCGCCGAGGAAGGCGCGGCGAAGGTGTTCAAACCGGCGATTGGCTCTGGCTTTATCGTCGGCGTTGTCGGCGCGCTTCAATTCGAAGTGCTGGCCTCGCGCATTGAGTTGGAATATGGCCTGCCTGTTCGATTTGACGCATCACAGTTCACATCTGCGCGCTGGGTGAGCGGTCCGAAGTTGGAAATGGACAAGTTTATCAACGCGAACAAACAGCATATTTCCTACGATCACGATGGCGATCCGGTGTTCCTGACGCGTCTGCAATGGGACATCGACCGGATCGAGCGGGATTATCCGGAGCTGAAACTGTCGGCGACCAAGGAAATGATGATCTGACCAGACGGCTGAGCGCGGCATTCTGCCGATCCGTGCCAAAAGGGGATTCCCTCCCGGCACGGATCGGCTAAACTGCCAAGAACACCCTCATCATTCAGGAGCCTTCATGTCCGTCAGCCGCCTCGCCCTTACCGCCGGCCTCTCCGCCACCGCCGTCTCGACGCTGGGCTTGCCAGCCCTTGCCGAGACCTCCGGCTGGGACCTGCTCAAGGGGATCACCATCGAAGAGATCGTGACTGACAGCAGCTACGAGGTGAAGAAGGGCTTCCCGGAGCGGCTCAAGAACGGCATCGAAGGAATGGAGCTGACCGGCTATGCCGTTCCGCTGACGCCCGGCGCGGATGTCACCGATCTGATCCTCGTCTCCGACATGGGGCTTTGCCCGTTCTGCGGCAGTGCCGACCATGGCGCTTCGGTTCAGGTCAGCCTCAACACCCCGATCCAGGGGCTCGAGGAAGGCGCGCGGATCACGCTCAAGGGCAACATGAAACCGGTGCTCGACCCGGAGACATGGCAGGCGGCAATTCTGGAAAATGCAGAGGTTGTCGGCGGCTGAGCCCGACAGATCGGCCTTTCCTTGACCTTTTTGTGATTGAAGCGTAGAAGACGCGCCAAAGCGTTCCGGCAATATGGCCGGGCGGGCCGCGCGGGGTTTTGCGGCCATTTTCACAGCCGCACCATCGCGAAAGGCACAGTTTGACCAAGTTCACCGATCTCAATCTCGCTCCGAAAGTTCTCAAAGCCATCGAAGATGTCGGCTACGAGACACCCACGCCGATTCAGGCCGGAGCGATTCCGCCCGCGCTTGAGGGCCGTGACGTCCTGGGCATCGCCCAGACCGGGACCGGTAAAACCGCGTCTTTCGTGTTGCCGATGATCACCATGCTGGCCCGTGGCCGGGCGCGCGCGCGCATGCCGCGCTCTCTGGTCCTCTGCCCGACGCGGGAACTGGCCGCGCAGGTTGCCGAGAACTTCGATCAGTACACGAAATACATGAAGCTCACCAAAGCGCTGCTGATCGGCGGTGTGAGCTTCAAGGAACAGGACGCGCTGATCGACAAGGGCGTCGACGTTCTGATCGCCACGCCCGGTCGTCTTTTGGACCATTTCGAGCGCGGCAAGCTGATCCTGTCCGATGTGAAAGTCATGGTGGTGGACGAGGCCGATCGGATGCTCGACATGGGCTTTATCCCGGACATCGAGCGCATCTTCGGTCTGACGCCCTTCACCCGCCAGACACTGTTCTTCTCCGCCACCATGGCCCCCGAGATCGAACGCATCACCAACACCTTCCTCTCTGCGCCTGCGAAGATCGAAGTGGCGCGTCAGGCGACCGCCTCCGAACGGATCGAACAGCACGCGGTGATGTTCAAAGGCTCCCGCCGCGACCGTGCCGCAAGCGAGAAACGCGCCGTGCTGCGCGCCCTGATCGACCAGGAAGGTGCGACGCTTCAGAACGCGGTGATCTTCTGCAACCGCAAGACGGATGTGGATATCGTCTCGAAGTCGCTCAAGAAATACGGCTATGACGCGGCCCCGATCCACGGCGATCTGGACCAGAGCCAGCGCAACGCCACGCTCGACGGCTTCCGGGCCGGCAAGATCAAGATCCTCGTAGCCTCCGACGTTGCCGCCCGTGGTCTCGATGTGCCCTCCGTAACCCATGTGTTCAACTTCGACGTGCCGGGCCATGCCGAGGATTACGTTCACCGCATCGGCCGGACCGGTCGCGCGGGCCGCGATGGCAAGGCGATCACGCTGGTCGAGCCGCGCGACGAAAAGAATTTCGCTGATGTCGAGACGCTTCTGACCAAGGAAATCCCCCGGATGGACAATCCGCTCGGGAATGCCGCACCCGCAGAAGAAGAGACGGAGCAGCGCGGTGAGAAACCGAAACGCACCCGGTCGCGCAAACGCAAACCCGAGGATGCCCCCAAGACTGATGCGCCCAAAGCCGAAGCTCCCGTCGAAGCACAGGCCGAAGACGCCCCGCGCGAAGAGGCTCCGAGGTCCGAACCGCGCTCTGACAATCGCGCGCGCCGGGGCCGCAAGGAAGACGACAACAAGGTCGTGGGCCTTGGAGATCACCTGCCCTCCTTCATCGCGCTCAGCTTTGAGGAACGTCAGGCTGGCTAAGCCCCCTACCCTTTCCGGACATAAAAAACCCGCGCCGAAAGCGCGGGTTTTGTTTTGAGTATTTAGGGCAGCAAAGGAAACTGGCGCCCCCGTCGATCAGCTCGACAGGCGAGAGATCACAATCTGAACCTCAGGTTTCTTGCCCACCTCTTCCAGCGTCGTTTTGCGGATGATCCGGCGCATTTCCTCTTCCAGCGCGTCGTCATCCGACAGCGTCTTAGGCTTGGCGCGCATCAGGAACTGATTCACATCTTCTTCGAGGACATCGACCAGAGGCGCGCGCGACAGCCCGACTTCGGGCAGGCCACGCAGCTCGCACCAGCAATCGCCCAGCGGCTCATCATCCTCGACGATCACGGTGGCGACCACCAGCCCGTTCATCGCGATACGGATACGGTCGCGGACGATACCGTCGAGCGCGCCGATCTGGACGGAGCCGTCGAGATAGGTGCGCCCAGTCTCGACATATTCAGACACACGCGGCGTATTACCGGAAAGGTCGACGCCGACGCCATTGGGGGCGACGATGGCCTGAAACCCGTTGCTCTCGGCCATTTTGGCATGTTCGCGCAGGTGGCGATGTTCGCCGTGCATCGGGATCACGATCTGCGGTTTGACGATTTCGTGCAAAAGCGCCAAATCCGGCCCATTGGCATGGCCGGAGACGTGGTATTCATCACGGCCCGAGATGGTTTCAACGCCCATTTCCGAGAAGCTGTTGAGGATGCGCCCGACGGAGACCTCATTGCCCGGAATGGTTTTCGAGGAGAAAATCACCGTGTCGCCCTCGGTCATCTTGAGGCCGAGGTATTTACCGCGCGAAAGCTGCGCGGTGGCGGCGCGATGTTCGCCCTGCGAGCCGGTGGTCAGCAGCATGAGGTTTTCGCGCGGAATATCGCCCGCGTTTTCCGGCGAAACGGTTTTCGGGAAATCGGCGATGATGCCGGTCTCGATCGCAGCGGTGATCATGCGGCGCATGGCGCGGCCCAGAAGCACGACGGAACGCCCGGCTTTGGAGCCTGCTTCGGCAAGGGTTTTGACCCGTGCGATGTTGGAGGCAAAGGTGGTGGCGGCGACCATGCCATCGAGCGAGGCGACGAGCTTGGTGATCGGTTCGACCACCTCGGATTCGGAACGGCCCGGTTTGGGCGAGAACACGTTGGTCGAGTCGCACACCAGCGCCTTGACACCCGAGGACGCCACGCTTTCCCAAAGCTCCCGGTCGAAGGGCTCGCCCACCACCGGATTTTCATCGAGTTTGAAATCGCCGGTATGGATCACGCGGCCCGCGGGCGTGTCGATCACCAGCGCCGAAGATTCCGGAATCGAGTGCGACACCGGCAGGAAGCCGACGGTGAACGGCCCACATTGGATGGTTTCCGGCCATTTGGAGACGGTCTTGATCTGCAACTCGTCATGGCCGTGCTCTTCGAATTTGAGCCGCGCAATATGGGCGGTGAAGGCGCGGGCATAGACCGGCGCGTCGAGACGGGGCCAGAGGTGACCGACCGCACCGACGTGGTCTTCGTGCGCATGGGTGATGAAGATCGCCTCGATCCGGTCCTTGCGCTCCTCGAGCCAGGCGATGTCAGCGAAGATCAGATCGACGCCCGGCGTGCCGTCCATCGAGGGGAAGGTGACACCGAGATCGACCACGATATAGCGCTCGTCGCCCTCCGGCCCGTAGCCGTAGACGTAACAGTTCATGCCGATCTCGCCGGCGCCGCCCAAGGGAAGATAGAGAAGACGTTCGCTCATCAGTTGCCCATGTCCTTATTATAATTATGGATCACGACAAGGCCGTGGATCGTCAGGAATTCATCGAAATGGTCAAAGAGTTTGTGGCCCTGATTGAACAGCGGCGCAAGCCCCCCGGTCGCGATCACGCGCATCGGGCGGCCATATTCGTCCTTGATCCGGTTGCAGGTCTCACGCACCAACCCGATATAGCCCCAGAACACACCGGATTGCATACAGGCGACGGTGTTGGTCCCGATGACCTTTTGCGGCATGGTCACATCGACATGCGGCAGGGCGGCAGCGGCGTGGTGAAGGCTTTCGAGCGAGGCGTTGACCCCGGGAGAGATCACACCACCGACATAGGCGCCGTCCTCCGCCACCACGTCGAAGGTGGTCGCGGTGCCGAAATCCACCACGATCAGATCACCGCCGTAAAGATCGAAGGCGCCTGCGGAGTTCACAAGCCGGTCGGGCCCAACGGTCGTGCCCTCGTCCACCCGCGGCATATGCGGCAGGAGGCATTCTGGCTTGCCGACCACCAAAGGCCGACAATCGAAATAGCGGTTCGCCAGCACTCGCAGGTTGAACACCACGCGGGGCACGGTCGAGGAGATGATCACCTCGGAAATATCCGCCTCGATCTTCTGGAAATTCATCAGCGTCGAGAGCCAGACGTAATACTGATCCGCCGTGCGCTGATGTTCGGTCGAGGTGCGCCATGTGGCGACGATCTCGCGACCGTTCCAGATGGAGAAGACGGTGTTGGTGTTGCCGGTGTCGATACAGAGAAGCATCAGAAATAGACCTCTGCGGCTGGGATGGTAAGTTTGCCCGCGTGCGTGTCGAGCACGAGATTGCCGAAGGCATCCACGGTCTCGAAAATGCCATGATGCGTTTCACGCATGGTGCGGGCGCGGATTTCGGTGCCGAGACGCGCCGCGCGGGCCAGCCACGCCTCGCGCACCGGGCCGAACCCGTAGGTGGTGAACTGGCTTTCCCAATAGGCGAAACTCGGGGCCAGATGGTCGAGGAATTCCTCTGGCGCAATCAAGGCTCCGGTCTCATGCGCGAGCGACACGGGCGGTGTCGCGCCCGCGTCAACCTGATCCGCGCCGGGCGCTTCGACCAGGTTGATGCCAATGCCGATGGCGAGATGCGAAGGCCCACGCTCCAACAGGATGCCCGCAACCTTGCCGCCGTTCAGCAGCACGTCATTCGGCCATTTGAGCGCAAAGGGATCGGCGCGTCCGGTGACAGCGACAAAGGCGTCGTAAAGCGCCAGAGAGGCCACGAAACTGCGCAGCGCGACAAGTGCCGGCGGTTCGGTCGGGAACATCAGCAACGTGGCGGCGAAATTGCCCTCCGGCATGGACCACGGGCGCCCGCGTCGGCCATGAGCACCGGTTTGAGAGAGCGCCATGATCCATTGCGGAAACGCGGAAGAGGCCGCGACACGCGCGGCCTCCGACATGGTGCTGTCCACAGAGGGCAGGACGGTGCGCCCCACCCCCTCGGGCCATGTATGGCGATTACTTGACAAGCGCATCCGCCGCGATCGCCGCCATACCGTCGACGCCGAACATGTTCACGATACCGACGAGCATGATCAGCGCGGAGACGGCCAGAAGCGCAAAGGCCACCGGGCTCTTCGTGTTGTCGAGCGGCTCCACTTCGCTACCGAAATAGATGTAGTAGACGACACGCAGGTAGTAGAAGGCCGCAATCACCGAGGCGATCACACCAAAGATCGCTAGCCAGGTGAGACCGGCGTTCCAGGCTGCCATGAGCACGGAGAACTTGGCGAAGAAGCCGAGCATCGGCGGCACACCGGCGAGCGAGAAGAACAGCACCAGCACCGCGAGCGCCTTGGTCGGCGAAACGCGCCAGTAGAGGTTCAGCGCGGACAGATCGGTGACCGGCTTGCCGTCGCGTTCCATCGTCATGATGAAGGCGAAGGCACCGATGTTCATCGCGACATAGATCGCCATATAGACCATCGCGGATTGCACACCCTCGGCATTGGCCGCCGCCAGTCCCATGAGCGCAAAGCCCATGTGGGTGATGGAGGAATAAGCCATCAGACGTTTGATGTTGGTCTGACCGATCCCGGCAAAGGCACCCCAGAACATGGAGGCGACGGCGATCACGGCGAGCACCTGTTGCCAGTCACCCGGCACGCCGCCGAACGCATCGAACAGCACGCGGGCAAAGAGCCCCATGGCCGCAAGCTTCGGCGCGGTGGCGAAGAAAGCGGTGGTCGGCGTCGGCGCGCCTTCATAAACGTCCGGGGTCCACATGTGGAACGGAACGGCGGACACCTTGAACGCCAGACCGGTCATCACGAAGATCAGGCCGAACAGCACGCCCAGCGGCACGTTGCCCTGCACCACGGTGACGATGCCGGCGAAAGAGGTGGTGCCGGAGAAACCGTAGATCAGCGAGGAGCCATAGAGCAGCAGACCCGAAGAGAGCGAGCCGAGCACGAAATATTTGAGGCCCGCTTCGGTCGATTTCACGCTGTCGCGGCGGAAGGACGCGATGACGTAGAGCGACAGCGACATCAGTTCGAGGCCGAGGTAGAGCGACATGAGATCGCCCGCCGAAACCATGACCATCATGCCGATCGTGGAGAACAGCACGAGGATCGGATATTCGAACTTCGCGAAACCGCGTTTTTCGAGGAAGTCGTGCGACATCACGAGGACCGCCGCCCCCGCGAGCAACACGCCGACCTTGCCGAAGCGCGAGAAAGCGTCGTCGATGAACAGGCCGCCGAAGGCTGCGCGGCTGCCCTGCCCGCCGAGCCCGATCCACAGCGCCACGATCACGAAGACCGCCGCGGTGAGCCAGGTGACGAGGCCGGAGAGTTTGTCCTTGCCGGTGTAGACGGCGAAGACGAGCGCCGCCATGCCGTAGATGGCAAGAAGTACTTCCGGCAGGACGATGGAAAAGTCTGTAGAGGTCATATCTCCGTGTCCCTTAGTGCGTTGCGGCGTCTGCGATCATCGGCAGAGCGGCATGGTAGTTGTCAAGCAGCGCCGTAACCGACGGCCCGATGAGATCCGTCACCAGCGACGGGTAGACACCGAGGACCAGGGTCATCGCCACGAGCGGAGCGAAAATCCATTTCTCGCGCGCGTTCATGTCCTTGATGGTCTTCAGGCTTTCCTTGATCAGATCGCCCAGCACGACCCGGCGGTAGAGCCAGAGCGCATAGGAGGCGGAGAAGATCACACCGGTGGCGGCCACGAGGGCGACCCAGGTGTTGGCCTGGAACATGCCGATGATGGTCAGGAATTCGCCGACGAAGCCCGAGGTGCCCGGCAGGCCGACGTTCGCCATGGTGAAGAACATGAACACGAGCGCATAGGCCGGCATGTTTTTCACCAGACCGCCGAAGGCGTCGATCTGACGGGTGTGCATCCGGTCGTAAATCACGCCGACGCAGAGGAAGAGCGCGCCGGAGACGAACCCGTGCGAGATCATCTGGAAGATCGCACCGTCGAGGCCTTGTTGGTTGAAGGAGAAAATCCCCGCCGTCACGTAGCCCATGTGGGCGACCGAGCTGTAGGCGATGAGTTTCTTCATGTCTTCCTGCACCAGAGCGACGAGCGAGGCGTAGACGATAGCGATCACCGAGAGCCAGAGCACGAAGTTCGACAGAAGTTCGGAGGCATAGGGGAACATCGGCAGCGAGAAGCGCAGGAAGCCGTAGCCGCCCATCTTCAGCAAGATCGCGGCCAGGATGACCGAGCCCGCCGTCGGCGCCTGCACATGGGCGTCCGGCAACCAGGTGTGCACCGGCCACATCGGCATCTTCACCGCGAAGGAAGCGAAGAAGGCGAGGAAGGCCAGAGTCTGGAACCCGCCAACGATGTGGAAGCCCAGCACCGTGATCGTGTCATGCGAGAACTCGTGGCCGAGCAGCGTGACGATGTCGGTGGTGCCCGCGTCGACATACATGGCGATCATCGCGATCAGCATCAGCACGGAGCCGAGGAAAGTGTAAAGGAAGAACTTGAACGCGGCGTAAATCCGGTTCGGCCCGCCCCAGATACCGATGATCAGGAACATCGGAATGAGGCCCGCTTCGAAAAACAGGTAGAACAGCACCAGATCGAGCGCGGTGAACACGCCGAGCATGAGCGTTTCAAGAAGCAGGAAGGCGATCATGTATTCCTTCACGCGCACCTTCACGTCCCAGGCCGACCAGATGGCGAGCGGCATGAGCGCGGTGGTGAGCATGACGAACAGAACAGAAATCCCGTCCACGCCCATCTTGTATTTCAGCCCCATGATCCAGTCGGCCTCTTCGACCATCTGGAAACCGGTGTCTTCGGGATCGAAGCCGAACAGGATGAAGAGCGAGATCACGAAGGTGATCACGGTCGCGAACAGGGCCACGACCTTGGCATTTTTCTGCGCCACCGCATCTTCGCCACGCAGGAACAGCGCGAGCATGAGGGCGGCCAGAGCCGGAAGGAAGGTGACGATGGAAAGCACGTTATCCATTACTGTGCCCCCCCGCCAATCGTCATCCAGGTAATCAAGAGTACAATCCCCAGAACCATGCTGAATGCATATGTGAAGATGAAGCCCGTCTGCGCCCGGCCCGCAAGCCGGGTGAAGAAGGGCACGATGCCCATGGCGAGACCGTTGATCGCGCCGTCGATGGTGCCTTCATCGCCGCGTTTCCAGAAGAAGCGACCGAGGGCGAGCACGGGACGCACGATGAGCGCATCGTAGATCTCGTCGAAGTACCATTTGTTGAGCAGGAAGCGGTAGGCCACCGGCTGGCTCTCGGCCAGTTTTTTCGGCAGCGACGGACTCCAGATGTAGAACCACATCGCCATCACCAGACCGATGAGCATCGCGATGAACGGCGACACTTTCACCCAGGTCGGTGCGTGGTGCGCATCGTCGAGGATGGTGTTGTCCGCGGCGACGAAGATCGCGCCTTGGGGTGCCATGCCTTCGGCATGCGCTTCGGCGTGCATCTCTTCGCCCTCGGCGACGACGACCGCCTCACCATGACCGTCCACCATCTCGACTTCCGCGTGATGCGGCAGGCCGAAGAACTCGGTGAATTTCGTGTGATCGCCGAAGAAGCTGTTATACCACAGCATCCCGCCGAAGATCGCGCCCAGCGACAGCACCCCGATCGGCACCAGCATGACGAGCGGGCTTTCATGGGCATGCTCATGCGCGTGATGATCGCCACGTTCCTTGCCGAAGAAGGTCAAGAAGATGAGGCGCCAGGAGTAGAACGACGTGAACAGCGCCGCGATGACCAGCATCCAGAAGGCATAGCCGATACCGGAGGCATAGGCGCTCTCGATGATCGAGTCTTTCGACAGGAAGCCCGCGAAACCGATCGGCACACCGAACATTTCGCCCGAGAACGGGATGCCCACACCGGTGATCGCCAGCGTGCCGATGATCATCATCCAGAAGGTGAAGGGGATCTTTTTACGCAGACCACCGTAGTTCCGCATGTCCTGCTCGTGGTGCATCGCCGTGATGACGGAGCCAGCGGAGAGGAAGAGCATCGCCTTGAAGAAGGCATGGGTCAGCAGGTGGAACATCGCAGGACCGTAGGCGCCGACACCAGCGGCCACGAACATGTAGCCGAGCTGCGAACAGGTCGAATAGGCGATGACGCGTTTGATGTCGTTCTGCACCAGGCCCACCGTGGCCGCGAAGAAGGCCGTGGTCGCACCGATGTAGACGATGAACATCTGGGCTTGCGGCGCATATTCGAAGATCGGCGACATGCGGGTGACGAGGAAGACACCGGCGGTCACCATGGTGGCGGCGTGAATGAGCGCGGACACAGGCGTCGGCCCTTCCATCGCATCCGGCAACCAGGTGTGCAGGAAGAGCTGCGCCGATTTGCCCATCGCGCCGATGAACAGAAGGAAGGCCAGAAGGTTCGCCGCGTTCCAGTCATTCCAGAGGAAGTGCAGCGTGGTGCCCGCAAGCGCCGGCCCCTGCGCGAAGACATCGTCGAGACGGATGCTGTCGGTCATGAAGAACAGACCGGCCATGCCGAGGATGAAACCGAAGTCACCGACACGGTTGACGATGAAGGCTTTCATCGAGGCGGCCCCGGCCGAAGGTTTCTTGATGTAGAAACCGATCAGCAGGTAGGAGGCAAGGCCCACGCCTTCCCAGCCGAAGAACATCTGCAACAGGTTGTCGGCAGTCACCAGCATCAGCATGGTGAAGGTGAAGAACGAGAGATAGGCGAAGAAGCGCGCCCGGTAGGGCTCGTCGTCGTTGAAGTTCTCGTCATGCGCCATGTAGCCCAGCGAGTAGAGGTGCACCAGCGCCGACACCGTGTTAACCACGATCAGCATGATCGTCGTCAGACGGTCGAGGCGGATGCCCCAGTCGACCGAAAGCGAACCGCTGTCGATCCAGCGCAGGATCGTGACGTGATGGGTCTGGCCGTCATGGGTGAGAAAGAGAACCCAGGACAGGATCGCGGCGAGAAAGAGAAGGCCCGTCGTCAGATACTGCGCGCCCTTCTCCCCGATCACGCGCCAGCCGAAGCCGGCGACGATGGCACCGACCAGCGGCGCAAAGAGGACAATCGATTCCATGGTCCCTTATCCTTTCATCACGTTGACGTCTTCGACGTCGATCGTGCCGCGGTTGCGGAAGAAGCTCACGAGGATGGCAAGCCCGATGGCGGCCTCGGCGGCGGCCACGGTCAAGACCAGCATCGTGAAAATCTGTCCCGTCAGATCCCCCATGAAGGAGGAGAAGGCGACAAGGTTGATATTGACCGACAGCAGGATCATCTCGATCGACATCAGGATGATGATGATGTTCTTCCGGTTCAAAAAGAGCCCGAAGATGCCGATGACAAACAGCGCCGCGGCCACTGTCAGGTAATGTTCAAGTCCGACCATGTCGTCCCTCAGTTCTTTCTCTCTCGCCGCCGTTTGCGGCCTTACGTACGGGGCGGGCAACACTCGCCCCGGTCATTCATCTGAGGCTTAAAGCCCCTGCCCCGGTTTCACGTCCTTCATCTCGAAGGAGTCTTCCGGTTTGCGATACATCTGGTGCAGCACGTTCTGGCGTTTCACGTCCGAGCGGTGGCGCAGCGTCAGGGTGATCGCACCGATCATCGAGACCAGAAGCACAAGACCCGCGAGCTGGAACAGCATGAGATACTGGTCGTACATCACCATGCCGATGGCCTGGGTGTTGTGGATCTCGACCGCATCCGGCGTCACCGTGCGGCGCAGCGCCTCGGCGCCCGGCGCGCTGTGCCATTCGCCGAAGGCGAGGAACAGTTGCAGGATCAGCACCACACCGATCAACAGACCGAAGGGCAGGTATTTCGCCGCCCCCGCCTTGAGTGCCGCGAAATCGACATCGAGCATCATGACGACGAAGAGGAAGAGCACCATCACCGCGCCGACATAGACGATGATCAGCAGCATCGCGACGAATTCCGCCCCCAGAAGGACGAACAGCCCCGCCGCGGAGAGGAAGGTGAGAATGAGCCAGAGCACAGAGTGCACCGGGTTTTTCGAGACCACGGTAAAGGCCCCGGCCACCAGCATCAGGATGGCGAAACAATAGAATGCGAAATCCGCGACAGTCATTCACTGTCCTCCTGCGTCTCGGAGAAGACGGCCTGCGCCAACTCCAGTGCTTTTGACATCGCCGGAACACCGCCCAGCATTGACATTTGATAGATCACTTCCGCGATCTCTTTTTGTGTGGCCCCCGCCTCGAGCGCGTGGCGGACGGTCAGTTTGAACGGCACCTCGGCCTGTGCCCCCTGCGCGGTCAGACCGGCGAGGATCACCAGAAGGCGCGTCTTGCTGTCGAGCCCGTCCTTGTTGAACGTGTTGCCCCAGAGCATTTCCATCTGCTCTTTCCCCATGGTCGGGAACAGCTTGTCGAAGGCCGGCACCTGGAAATTCTCCAGCGCCGGATTGAACGCAGAAGCCATTTTCTGGCTCTGCGCGATCATCTCTCCGAACATTTTGGCGAAATCGTTCAACGGGTGGCTTCCTTAGCGGGGTGGCTCTTAGCGGTAGGGCGCGTCCAGTTCGAGGTTGCGGGCGATCTCCGCCTCCCAGCGCGCGCCGTTCTCAAGGAGTTTTTCCTTGTCGTAGAACAGTTCCTCACGCGTCTCGGTGGAGAATTCGAAGTTCGGGCCTTCAACGATGGCGTCCACCGGGCAGGCCTCTTGGCAGAAGCCGCAGTAGATGCATTTCGTCATGTCGATGTCGTAGCGCGTGGTGCGACGCGAGCCATCTTCACGCGGTTCGGCATCAATCGTGATGGCCTGCGCCGGGCAGATCGCTTCGCAAAGCTTACAGGCGATGCAGCGCTCTTCGCCGTTCGGATAGCGGCGCAGCGCGTGCTCGCCCCGGAAACGCGGAGAAAGCGGGCCTTTTTCGTGCGGGTAGTTGATCGTCGCCTTGGGCGAGAAGAAATACCGCAGACCGATTTTGAAGCCGGCCCAGATGTCCATCATCAGGAAATACTTGGCGGCGCGGGTGTAATCGAGAGCCATGGATCAGCCTCCAATCGTCCAGCGCGCCCAGAACGCGCCGAAGACTTCGTATTTGGCAAGGAACGCGACCAGAACGACCCAGCCCAGCGACAGCGGCAGGAAGACTTTCCAACCGATGCGCATCAGCTGGTCGTAGCGGTAGCGCGGCACGATGGCTTTCACCATCGAGAAGATGAAGAAGAAGAACAGCATCTTGCCGACGAGCCACAGGATGCCGTCCGGCAGGAATTCAACCGGGGAGTTCCAGCCGCCGAAGAACAGAAGCGAGATCAGCGCGCACATCAGCACCACGGCCATCAACTCGCCCATCATGAACAACAGGAACGGCGTGGAGGAGTATTCCACCTGATAACCGGCAACGAGTTCCGATTCCGCTTCCGGCAAATCGAACGGCGGGCGGTTGGTTTCCGCCAGAGCCGAGACGAAGAACAGGAAGACCATCGGGAAGTGCGGCAGCCAGTACCACGAGAAGATCCCTGCCCCGTCCTGAGCCGCGACGATGTCGCCGAAGTTCATCGAGCCGGTGGAGATGATCACACCGATGATGATCAGGCCGATCGAGACCTCGTAGGAGATCATCTGAGCCGCCGAGCGCAGCGAGCCCAAGAACGGGTATTTCGAGTTCGACGCCCAGCCGCCCATGATCACGCCGTACACTTCGAGCGAAGAGATCGCGAAGATGTAGAGGATCGCGACGTTGATGTCGGAGATCACCCAGCCGTCGTTCCACGGGATCACCGCCCAGGCGATGGCCGCCGTGATGAAAGTGATCATCGGCGCAAGGTAGAAGACGAACTTGTCCGCCCCTGCCGGTACGACCACCTCTTTCACGAGGTATTTGATGAAGTCCGCAAAGGACTGCAACAGGCCGAAGATGCCCACGATGTTGGGACCTTTGCGCATCTGGACAGCCGCCCAGATTTTCCGGTCGCCATACATCAAAAAGGCGAGCGCCACGAAGAGCGGCACGAGGACCAGCAAAATCTGCCCAAGGGTGAGCAGGAAGATCCCCAGATTTGTTGTCGTGAAATATTCGACCATTGTCGTCCTAGCCTTTCACACCATCGGTATTCCGTTGTCCCGGCAGTTTGCGACGACGACTTCAGCGTCGATCTGGCGCAAACCGTCGGGGAGTGCCGGCGAGATGGTGTAAACAGCATCTGCCCGCCAAATTCCACCCTCATGTGCGACATTTGTGCGCACATGACGCGCAAATCCGAAACCCCGGATCAACGCGTATTGCGCGGCGGCACAATCTGCATAGGCCACCACGCTGTCTTTTGCCCCATCTCCTTGTGCGGAGACGATAAAATTCACCAGATCGCCGTCGAGAAGACGGGTCTCCACACCGAGAAACTCGGTCGCTTGCGCCGCGCGCGATACGTCCGGCACCGGGGCCGCGCAACAGGTCTTGTCGCACGCGGACAATCCCAGCAGCATCAGCCCGAAACCGGCCATATGTGCGGCGCGAAGCGCCATTACTCGGCCGCCACCGGCGTCTCGGCACGCGCTTTGGCCATGGCGGACAGCTCCGCCATCAGCACGGAGGCGCGTGCGATCGGGTTGGTGAGGTAGAAATCCTTCACCGCGTTGCGGAATGTGGCCTTCCCGAGAGATTTCTCCGGCAGGGCGACAACCGCGTTTTCCGGCACCGTGTCGATCATCGCGAGATGCGGCACGTCCTTGATCAGCGCGTTGCGCAGTTGCGCCAGCGAATCGTAGGGCAGCGTCGCACCGAGCTCGGCGGACAGAGCCCGCAGGATCGCCCAGTTCTCTTTCGCCTCACCCGGCGGGAAAGCGGCGCGCAGCGCAAGCTGCGGACGGCCTTCGAGGTTCACGAAGAGACCGTTTTCTTCGGTATAGGCGGCCCCTGGCAGAATCACATCGGCGCGGTGCGCGCCGAGATCGCCATGCGAGCCCTGATAGATCACGAACGGACCGTCAGCAATTTCGACCTCGTCGGCGCCGAGGTTGTAGATCACCTCTGCCCCGTTGGTGGCCGCGTCCAACCCGCCTTCGGTCACGGCGTTCACATCCATCGCGCCCACGCGGGAAGCGGCGGTGTGCAGCACCATGAGTTTCGAGCCGGTGGCCTCGCAGAGTTTCTGCGCCGTGGCCAGAACCGCTTCGCCATCGGCCTCGTTGATCGCGCCTGCGCCCACGATGACGAGGGACGGCTGATCGAGCACGTCGCCATACGCATGCCCCAGAAGGCTTTCGAGCGCCGCACGGTCGGTGCCGACATGGGCGTAATCATAGGTCAGATCGACGGGCTGGCCGACGAGACCGACCTTGGCGCCTTTCGCCCAGGCCTTGCGGATACGCGCGTTCAGCACCGGCGCTTCGTCGCGCGGGTTGGTGCCGATCAACTGAATGTATTTCGCATTGTCGATATCGGCGATGGTCGCGGTCCCGGCGTAAACGCCACGGTTGCCGATCGGCAGCTTCGCGCCATCGACGCGGCATTCGATGTTGCCGCCCAGCCCTTCGACCAGACCTTTGAGCGCATAGATCGCCTCGACCGGCGCCAGATCGCCGACGAGCGCGGCAACCTTCTTGCCTTTCATCGCAGCCGCAGCCACCGACAGAGCCTCGGCCCAGGTGGCCTTGGTCAGCTTACCGTTCTTGCGGATGTAGGGCGTGTCGATGCGCTGGCGTTTCAGACCGTCCCAGATGAAGCGGGTTTTGTCGGAAATCCACTCCTCGTTCACGTCGTCATGGTTGCGCGGCAGAATGCGCATCACTTCGCGACCCTTGGTGTCGACGCGGATGTTCGAACCAAGCGCGTCCATCACGTCGATGGTCTCGGTCTTGGTCAGCTCCCACGGACGAGCGGTGAACGCGTAGGGTTTGGAGGTCAGCGCGCCAACCGGGCACAGGTCAATGATGTTGCCCTGAAGGTTCGAGGCCAGCGTTTCGTTGAGATAGCTGGTGATCTCGCTGTCTTCGCCACGGCCGGTTTGACCCATCTGAGTGATGCCCGCGACCTCGGTCGTGAAGCGCACGCAGCGGGTGCAGGAGATGCAGCGCGTCATGGTGGTCGCGACGAGCGGACCGAGGTTCAGATCCTCGGAGGCGCGCTTCGGTTCGCGGTAGCGGGAGAAATCCACGCCGTAAGCCATCGCCTGGTCCTGAAGATCGCATTCGCCGCCTTGGTCGCAGATCGGGCAATCGAGCGGGTGGTTGATCAGGAGGAATTCCATCACACCCTCGCGGGCCTTCTTGACCATCGGCGAATTGGTTTTCACCACCGGCGGCGCGCCTTCCGGCCCCGGGCGCAGGTCACGCACCTGCATGGCGCAAGACGCCGCCGGTTTCGGCGGGCCGCCCACGACCTCGACCAGACACATGCGGCAGTTGCCCGCAATGGAGAGCCGTTCGTGATAGCAGAACCGCGGCACTTCGATCCCGGCCACTTCACAGGCCTGAAGGATCGTCATGGCCGGGTCAACTTCGACCTCGGTCCCGTCAATGATGATTTTGCGCGTATCTGCCATGGTCACATCACCTGTTCTTCATCAGCTTGCCGAGCGGGGTCCGCTTTGCAATCTGCGCTTTGCCGAAGGCGCACATCGCCTCCGTGTCTCGTTTCTCAATGCCCTGAGCGGCAAAGAAGCTTGTCGATTCATCCGCCAGAACCGCCAGAAAGGCCGGGTCCTGAAGGGTTTGAATGTCGTCCGCGCCATAGCCCTTGGCGACGATGGTTTCCATCATCGTCTTGGCCTGCGCGTTCACCCGCGCGGGGCGCGCGGCCAGTTTCGGACAAATGGTCGTCAGTTCCGTGACAATCATATTGTCCACCAGAGGGCCGCGAATGTCCGGGTCCTCCGTGATTGCCATCTGCGCCAGAGCCGGAACGGCCCAAAGCGCCAGAACAGCGGGATATGCCAGCCCCCGGATCATTTCGTGCTCCTCAGGAAAGAGCCGATCAGCGTGCCCTTGGCGATCTCCGATTCGCCGAAGCCGCAAAGCCCCTGCGGCGTTTTCGGATCGAAACCGGCGTGGCGTACATAGTCTTCGCCGAGGCGACGAATACGGGCCTCTTCGCTGTCGCTTTCGACATAGGCGCGAATCTCGTCATCCGAGTAGCCCATGGAAGAGGCCTTGTTCTTCAGCCCCCAGAGGAAGGACAGGCCCTTGATTTTCTTGACTTCGAGCGTCGGACATTCATCCGCCACCTCGACGGCCAGACCGGCCCAGAGCATGTTCTGGTCGATCTCTTTGACCTCCCGCAAAGGCGGCAGTTCCGCCGCCGCAGCAGCGCCCACTGTAAGGGCAAGAGCAAGGGTGAGATGTTTGAGCTGTGTCATGGGTTACTCCGCAGCAATCGGGCGACAGCTTTTCTCGCGGAAAAGCGTGGCCTCTTTGATGTACGACCAGCCAAAGGCCTGATCGCTGTCCCCATGTTTTTGCTTGTAGGCGAGGCGTTCCATCGCCTCTGCCAGCGTGGGCTTGTGCCCCTCTCCCACAAACCACATCACGAAATGCTGGTCGGCCATCAGCTCGAACCATTCCGCGCGGCGGTCGTAAAATTGTTTGTGCACCGTGTTGAAGACGAAATGCTCAAGGCTTTGCACGTCTTCCCAAACGGTAAGATTGGCGACGAATTGCGGATCGTCGCCGATGTTGTTCTCGGTGTTCCCGGTGCCCGGCTCACCCGAGCCTTCCATCATCCAGACGAACCCCGGCATGCGTTTGCCCATGCCGTTGATCCGGTCCAGCGCGCCCATGAACTCGGCCACGCGCGGATCGTCCGTCGGCGCGACAAGGCGTCCGATGTTCAGCTCCGCGAGATATGTGCCGACAGGTTGCATCAGCGTGCCGGTCCTTCCACCAAAGTTGCGCCCAGAGGCGTCATCTGTTTCATTTCGTCCCGCGCCGCCGCGCAAAACGCTTTGTCATCCGCCGCACCGTGCTGCGCCACGAAGCCCGAACGGGCATTTTCAAGCCGCTGCGCGTTGAGCGCCGGATCGGAGAACGGCAAGCGTTCGACACGCGACGACAGGAGATTGTGCACCTGTGTGCTGATCTCGATCCGGTCACAGCTCTCCGCGATGTCCTTCGACAGCAACAGCATCCCCGCCAGCTCATCCTTGCCCATATCGCGAAACGCCGCCCGGGCGACCGTCATGCGATCGAGCGACATGCCACGCATAGCCTCATTCGCCTCGTCCACCTGACAGGCGGACAAGAGCGTGATCGGCAATATGGCGAGGGCGGGTTTCATAAGCGCGCCTTACTCCGCCGCAAAGGCTGCGGTGACGCGGCCGGTTTTCTTGATCTTGATGCGCTCTTCGATGTCATCACGGAAGTGACGGATCAGGCCCTGGATCGGCCAGGCCGCCGCATCGCCAAGCGCACAGATGGTGTGGCCCTCGACCTGTTTCGTCACATCCAAAAGCATGTCGATCTCTTCGATCTCCGCATCGCCGGTCACCAGACGGTCCATCACACGCATCATCCAGCCGGTGCCTTCGCGGCACGGCGTACACTGGCCGCAGCTTTCGTGTTTGAAAAACGCCGACAGGCGCCAAACGGCTTTCACCACATCGACGGAATTGTCCATCACGATCATACAGCCGGTGCCGAAGGAGGACTTGTTTTCGCGCATCCAGTCGAAGTCGAAAATCGCATCCTCAAGCGCCTCTTTCGGCAGCACCGGACAGGACGCGCCGCCGGGGATGATCGCTTTGAGATTGTCCCAGCCGCCGCGAATGCCGCCGCCGTGTTTCTCGATGATCTCGCGCACGGACATCGACATTTCTTCCTCGAACACGCAGGGCGTGTTGACGTGGCCGGTGAGCGCCATGAGTTTCGTGCCCGCGTTGTTCGGACGTCCGAAAGACGAGAACCAATCCGCGCCACGCCGCAGGATCGTCGGCACGACGGCGATGGATTCGACGTTGTTCACCGTGGTCGGGCAGCCATAAAGACCCGCGCCCGCCGGGAACGGCGGTTTCATCCGGGGCATGCCTTTTTTGCCTTCGAGAGACTCGATGAGGGCGGTTTCCTCGCCACAGATATAGGCCCCTGCCCCGTGGTGCAGGTAGACGTCGAAATTGTAGCCGGATTTGCAGGCGTTCTTGCCGATCAGACCAGCGTCGTAAGCCTCGTCGATCGCGGCCTGAAGCGCCTCTTTCTCGCGGATATATTCGCCGCGAATGTAGATATAGGCCGCCACCGCGCCCATGGCGAACCCGGCAATCAGCGCGCCTTCGACCAGCGTATGCGGATCGTGGCGCATGATTTCGCGGTCCTTGCAGGTCGCGGGCTCGGATTCGTCGGCGTTGATCACCAGATAGGACGGGCGACCGTCGCTTTCCTTCGGCATGAAGGACCATTTGAGACCGGTTGGGAAACCCGCACCGCCGCGGCCACGCAGGCCAGAGGCCTTGACCTGATCAATGATCCAGTCGCGCCCGTTGGCGAGAATGCCCGCCGTACCGTCCCAATGGCCGCGCGCCATGGCACCTTTGAGGCTACGGTCATTCATCCCGTAGAGGTTGGTAAAGATCCGATCCTGATCCTTGAGCATCGCTCTTGTCCCTTCAGTCCTGCTGACGCGTGTCGCGCCAGATCTGATAAATCACCACGAAGACCCACACAAAGCCGGCCAGCGCCATGAGGTCGAGCAGGAACACGTAACGCACAGGCATTCCGAGTTTCCCACCCAGCCACTGGGCCCCGAGCCAGATCGACATCGTCAAAGCGATCACCAGCGCGACCGTTCGCGCCTTTTTCGCCAGATGCCGGTCCTTGTCGGGAACCATTGTCTTCACTCCTCAGTACACGTCGCCATCCTTGACGCGTTTCGAGAATTCCGTTTCCTCGCCCTCAGAGAGGGCTTTCGCCTGACCAACCCAGTCGTCCCGGGTCACCCGGCCTTTGAACCCTTGCAGGTTCTCATCCATCCAGGCCACTTCCGCCGCAGACCATCCGGCGATCTGACCGAAGTGGTAGACCCCCATGGAATGCAGGAGCACCTCAAGTTTCGGTCCCACGCCCTTGATCTGTTTCAGATCGTCGGCCCCGCCTTCGAGCGGCGCCTTGAGGAGCGTCGGCTTCGCCGTCTTCTCCTCGGGCTCCTCTGCAACCGGATCGGCCTCAGGCGTCGCTGCAGCCGCAGCGGAACGCACTTCCCGCGTGTCGGCGGCATGCGGTTCCGGCGCGATTTCCCCGGCCACGGAGATCGGCTCATCGCCGATGGAGGCCGTCGCCATGAGACCGGCGGTGCTCACATCGGCCTCGGGATGCCCCTCGACCGGCGTGATCTCTTCTTCGTGCCAGCCGATCCACAACAGGATCGCCACAAGAAAGGTCACCAGAACACCGACGATGATCGAGTCGACGGTCGCATAACCTGCGATCCACAACAGGGCTAGGAAGGCCAAGACGCCAGAGATGGCTGAAATCAGCCAGATCCTGGGTGTTTTGGTCGTCGCCTCGCTCATTCCTGTCTTCCTTTACCGTGTCCTGTCAGTGGCCCTTTGGCCGTCTCGTCTCAGTATTTCGCCCGTTTGGAGAATTCGGTTTCTCCGCCCTCTGCGAGAATTTTAGCCTGTTCGATCCAGCCGTCACGTTCGATCCGGCCCTTGAATTTCAGTCGGCTGTCGACCCATGCGATCTCCGCCGGAGTCCAGTTCGCGACCTGATCGTAATGGTAGAAACCCAACTCGTTCAGCGTTTCTTCGAGCTTCGGCCCGACGCCCTTGAGTTTCTTCAGGTCATCCGCCCCGCCCTCGCGCGCTGCGGTGAGCAGTTCCGGCTGTTTTTCGTCCACAGCATCCGGCGTTCCGGTCGAAACCGCCTCCGCCTCCTGTTTCGTCGCACCGTTCTCGCTGACCGCCACACCGGCTGCCGGTTTCGGCTCGGCTTCCTTGGCGTCGGCTGCCTGCTGCACGGCGGATTTGGCCGCAGCCGGGGCTTTCGGCACGGAACCGTGACCGGCGCCCTTGGAAATCCACGGCGTCAGAAGCGGCACTTCGGTGCCGTCGATGCGCTTGATCGTGTCGCCGATGTCGACTGCGCGCTGCACGGAACCGTTATGCGCGGCGCCCGTACCCTTGTACTCGGCCAGAACCACCGGACCACCGGCGGGTTCGGACGAATAACGCCCGGCTTGCGAGCCCGGCAGCGGGACATTGCCCGCTTCCATCTGATCGAGCAGCTTCTCGAAATTCTCGGCGGTCAGGTCTTCGTAATAGTCCTTGCCGATCTGGGCCATCGGCGCGTTGGCGCAGGCGCCAAGGCATTCGACCTCTTCCCAGCTGAACTTGCCGTCGGCAGACAGCGTGTGCGGCTTCGCGGCGATGCGGCGTTTGCAGACCTCGATGATGTCGCCCGAGCCGCAGATCATGCAGGTCGTGGTGCCGCAGACCTGAATATGGGCCACGGAACCAACCGGTTGCAGTTGGAACATGAAGTAGAAGGTCGCCACTTCGAGCGCACGGATATAGGGCATGCCCAGCATATCCGCGACATATTCGATCGCGGGTTTGGTGAGCCAGCCCTGCTGTTCCTGCGCCCGCCACAACAGCGGAATGATCGCGGATTGCGCGCGGCCTTCCGGGTATTTGGCGATCTGCCCCTCGGCCCAGGCGAGGTTCGCCGGGGTGTATTCGAAAGAGGCGGGTTGTTCAGAATAAAGACGGCGCAGCATTAGCGGTCGACCTCCCCGAAAACGATGTCCATGGTGGCGATGATGGCGGACACATCCGCGAGCTGGTGGCCCTTGGCCATGTGATCCATCGCCTGCAAGTGAAGGTAGCCCGGCGCGCGGAGTTTCGCGCGGTAGGGTTTGTTCGTCCCGTCGGAAACGAGGAACACGCCGAACTCGCCCTTCGGCGCCTCGACGGCGGCGTAAACCTCGCCCTGCGGCAGTTTGAACCCTTCGGTGTAAAGTTTGAAGTGATGGATGAGAGCCTCCATAGAGGTCTTCATATCACTGCGTTTCGGCGGAGTGAGCTTGCCACGGGCCAGCACATCGCCCTGGTTTTCCGGCATCCGCAGCATCGCGCAGGCCTGTTTGATGATCTTGGTCGACTCGGCCATTTCCAGCATGCGGCACATATAGCGGTCGTAGCAGTCGCCGCTGGTGCCCACCGGGATCTGGAAGTCGAATTCGTTGTAGCATTCATAGGGCTGGCTGCGACGCAGGTCCCAGGCGAGGCCG
Source organism: Celeribacter ethanolicus (assembly GCF_001550095.1). Classification (GTDB taxonomy): domain Bacteria; phylum Pseudomonadota; class Alphaproteobacteria; order Rhodobacterales; family Rhodobacteraceae; genus Celeribacter; species Celeribacter ethanolicus. The sequence goes on from NZ_LRUC01000010.1 coordinate 140,865, forward strand.
GAACCGCGCACCATCACGCCGGAGAAGCCCCAGTCGAGCACTTCTTCTTCGTTGACCACGCCGATGTCGACGGTCCGCTGTTTGAAGATGCGGTTGTCGGACAGCAGATAGTGAATGTCGTCGAGCACTTTCGGGAAATGATCGGCCCAAGCCTCGATATCGTCGATCAACTCCGGCGGCAGGTCCTGATGGACGCCACCCGGGCGGAAATAGGCGGAGTGCAGACGCGCACCACAAGCCCGTTCGTAGAAGATCATGAGCTTTTCACGCTCTTCGAAGCCCCAGAGCGGCGGCGTCAACGCGCCGACGTCCATCGCACCCGTGGTGGTGTTCAGCAGGTGGTTCAGCACCCGGCCGATCTCGGAATAGAGCACACGGATCAGGGACGCGCGACGCGGAATCTCGACACCCGCCAGACGTTCGATGGCCAGACACCAGGCATGCTCCTGGTTCATCGGCGCCACGTAATCGAGACGGTCGAGATAGGGCAGGTTCTGGAGATAGGTCCGGTTCTCCATCAGCTTTTCGGTGCCGCGGTGCAACAGCCCGATATGCGGGTCGGCACGTTCCACGATCTCACCGTCCAGCTCCAGAACCATCCGCAACACACCGTGGGCCGCAGGGTGCTGAGGCCCGAAGTTGATGTTGAAGTTCCGGATCTTCTGTTCGGTGTCGGTCGCGTCGTGCGAACCGTCATCGTAGGTGTTTTGCCGGATATCGACGTCCATTCTCAGATCCTCGCCATATTCGCCTGCCACCGCGCGGGCAGCGGGCCAAAGCTCTTTTCCACATAGGCATATTGCGGGGCAAGAAATTGCGCCGCCTCATGCCGCTGCTTGTCGGTTAGTTTCAGATGCACACCTTCATGCGCATGCGGTTCTTCGTCCACGGGCTTCTCGGAAATCCCGAGGAAAGCGCACAGGCTCGAAAGCCCCTCGCCCGAAAGCACATCCTCGGTGAACCCGACGAAAAGCTTGTCCTCGGGCACCGCCCGTTTGAGTTTCTCCACGATCCCGGCATAGTCGCCGCGTTCGGGGATATGGGTTTCCATGCCCTTTTTCATCGTGCGGTTCATGATCCGCCGGGCCTTGATCGCAACCTCTTCACCGGGCTGACGCTGGCGCGTCGCCTGCATCCGCACATGCGACCAAAGACGGTCCACCGGGTCGCGCATCAGGAAGACAAACCGCACGTCGGGGGCCATATGCGCCATCTCGCGCAGCCGTTCTTCGGTCAAAAGGCCGTAACCCGGCGTGATGTCGCCCGCGATCTTCTTGTCGCCGATCCCGTCCAGCAGATAGAACAGGTAATCTGATACGCCCTCTCGCCCCAGTTTGAGGATGCGCACGATCTCGTCCACATCGTCGATCTGGCGCTGAAGATTGTCGACCTTCCAGAGATTGGAATTCATGCGCGCCGTGCTCTGACGCCCGATCAGATCGGCGCGCAGACGGGCGTAAACGTCGAACTGGTGCTCGTAATCGTCGAAATCCACCGTATCGAAATAGTGGATCTCTTTGATCGACCGCATGTGGCAATCCGGATGATCGTGCAAATAGCGATAAAGCGAGCTGGTGCCCGCTTTCGTCGCGCCGACGCAGATCATGATGGCCGGATTGCCGTTCAAACCTCAGGCCCCCTTCTCGTCGCCGGGAAGGATGTACTTCGCGCCTTCCCACGGGGAAAGGTTGTCGAACTGACGGTATTCCTGAACGAGGCTCACCGGTTCGTAAACGACGCGTTTCAGCTCTTCGTCATAGCGCACTTCGGTGTAACCCGTGGCCGGGAAGTCCTTGCGCAGCGGGTGACCGCGGAACCCGTAATCGGTCAGCAGACGACGCAGGTCCGGGTGGCCGGAGAAGATGATGCCGAACATGTCGAAGGTTTCACGTTCGAACCAGCCAGCGGACGGGTGCACGGAAATGATCGAGGGGATCGTCTCTTCTTCGCGCAGCGCAGCGATCACACGGATGCGGTGGTTCTGGTACATCGACAGGAAGTGATAGACCACGTCGAACCGCTGTTCGCGCTCCGGGTGATCGACCGCCGTGATGTCCACCAGCGAGGAGAATTTGCAGGTGCCGTCGGTTTTCAGGAAATCGACGAAATCCACGATCCCGGCGGCGGTCACGGTGACGTTCAGCTCGCCAAAGGCCACTTCCGTCTTCAGCACGTCGTCCGGACGTTTCAGCTCGATATGCGCACCGAGTTCCTTGAGGGCTTCTTCGCTCATCAGATCTCTCCTTAGCGGGCAATCGTGCCGGTGCGACGGATTTTGCGCTGCAATTGCAACAACCCGTACATCAGCGCTTCTGCGGTCGGCGGGCAGCCGGGGACATAAACGTCCACTGGCACGATGCGGTCGCAACCGCGCACCACCGAATAGCTGTAGTGGTAATAGCCGCCGCCATTGGCACAGGAGCCCATGGAGATCACATAACGCGGCTCCGGCATCTGGTCATAGACCTTGCGCAGAGCGGGGGCCATTTTGTTGGTCAGCGTGCCCGCGACGATCATCAGGTCGGACTGACGCGGGGAGGCGCGCGGCGCGGTGCCGTAGCGTTCGAGGTCGTAACGCGGCATGGAGGTCTGCATCATCTCGACGGCGCAGCAGGCGAGACCAAAGGTCATCCAGTGCAGCGACCCGGTGCGCGCCCAGTTGATGATGTCCTCCGTCGAGGTCAGCAGGAAGCCTTTGTCCTGCAATTCCTTGTTCAGAGCCTGAGTCGCGACGTCCTTGTCGGCCCCGGCGGTGTTGGCAGAGGTCATCACGCCCATTCCAGCGCCCCTTTCTTCCATTCATAGGCAAAGCCCACGGTCAGCACGCCGAGGAACACCATCATCGACCAGAAGCCCGTCATGCTCAGATCCTTGAACGCGACGGCCCAGGGGAAGAGGAAAGCGATTTCGAGATCGAAAATGATGAACAGGATCGACACGAGGTAGAACCGCACGTCGAATTTCATCCGCGCGTCGTCGAACGCGTTGAACCCGCATTCATAGGCCGACACTTTTTCCGGGTCGGGATTGCGAACGGCGAGGATGAGGGCTGCGAAGATGAACACCAGGCCCAGCGCAATGGCGAGGCCGATGAAAATGACGATGGGGAGATATTCCCGAAGCAAGTCTTCCACGAGCGGCTCCTTGGTTTGCGCACTCTCGGGGAGACTCAATTGTCGAGCAACCTCGGGCGCGCTGCTTTGCTAGCTTGCTGTGGTTTAGCCCCCTGCGACAATATGGTCAACCAAACGCGCGGCGAGAAAGGCCAAGGTTTCAAGGGTCATGACAAGTTTTTTTGCACGCGTGATCTCGTTTTGCGGCGCTGCGGCGGATTTCATCGAATATCGCGATTCGAGAGGCTTTTCCTTATAGTTTTTGTCAGAATTTACAAAATTGTATGCATTTGCACACCAATTCGCCGATTTCAGAACGCATATCGAAAGACGAATATTTCCCGAACCTTATCCGAAGCGATCCGGGCAACCTGCCAGCTCATCCCACCCGCAGAACCTCCTCCCGAATGATCCGCGACACTATTTCGCAGTCTTCGAGGCTGAAGGTCAGCGGCAAGCGCATGTCCATGATCGCACGCAGCACCCGGTCACTGTCCGGCAGGCTCTGCGCCTCGGCATAGCGCCAGCTTTCATAGCGCGAAGTGAAGGCCACCGGCTCCGGCGCTCCGAACCATTTCAACTCCACGCCGCGCTTGAGACAGGCCGCCACCAGCGCCTCGATCTTGGCGTCCGGCCAGTCCAACAGCAGGAACTGAATGGAGGAGCCGACATAATGCTCCGGCTCGGGCCGCTCGATCAGCATGAGACCCTTTGTGCCCCGCAGCCCCGCTTCAACCATACGGTAGCGCGCGTTCCAGTTTTCCACCTGAACATCGAGGCTACGCAGTTGCACCCGCAGGATCGCCGCGCGCAGATGATCCATCCGGCCCGACACATTCGGAGTCTCATATTTGATCTTTTCAAACACATCCGGGGTCGGACCGGCGGTATGCTTGCCGTATAACATGTACGATCCCGACAACATGATGGCGCGCGCCGCGCTCTCCTCGTCATCAGTGATGAGGAATCCGCCCTCCCCCGAGTTGATATGTTTGTAGGTCTGGGTGGAATAGCAGCCAATCACCCCGTGCCGCCCCGATGGCACCCCGTTCCAATGCGCCCCCATGGTATGCGCACAATCCTCAATGACTGCGACCCCTGCCCCGTTGCAGATATACATGAGCGCATCCATATCGACGAGATGCCCGCGCATATGCGACAGCATCAGAACCTTTGCACCCGTCTCAGAAATTTTCACCTGAAGATCATCAAGGTCGATCACGAGCCCCTCGGTCACCCCCACGAACACCGGCTTCGCTCCCACGGAGGCAATCGCACCGGGCACGGGCGCCAGCGTAAACGCGTTGGTCAGAACCGACTCGCCGGGCTTGACCTCAAGCGCCCGCAGAGCACAGCCAAGCGCATAGCCGCCTGAGGCCACCGCCAGACAATATTTCGCCCCGGTGTAGGCCGCGAACTCCTCTTCGAGCAGCGCCACCTCGCCTTTCTCCCCGGGAAGCGTGTTATACCGATGCAACCGCCCCGAGCGCATCACCGCCACGGCGGCCTCGATCGCCTCCTCCGGGATCGGCTCCTGCTGAGTGAAATTGCCTTTAAAGACCTCGCCCGTCATCCGATCAGCTCCTTCGTCAGCCGCGAGAGCTCATTATAATGGGTGAGCAACGCCTCCGGCTCCAGCCGTTTGACCCCGTCCCCATCCGGCCCGAAGGTCACCAGGACAGAGGGCACCCCCGCCGCCTTCGCCGTGGCGCGGTCGGTTTCCGTATCGCCCACGAGGAAAGATTGCGCCAGAACGCCGCCCGCCTCTTCGACCGCCGCGACATAAGGCTTCGGATCGGGTTTCGACACGCCCACGGTCTTGGCCCCGATCATCGAGCCGAACAGATCGCGCACGCCCAGACGCGTCAGCAGCCGATCCGCCAGATCCTCGGGCTTGTTGGTGCAGACCCCCACCGCATAGCCATCGCGACGCAGCGCCTCGACCGCCTCCGCCGCCCCGTCGTAGAGCCGTGTATGTGTGTCGATATGCTCGGCATAAACGTCCAGCAGGACGGGATATTGTTCCATCACCTCAGCGTCTCCGAACCCCGGCTTTACCCGAGAAAACCCGAGCGTCAACATCGCCCGCCCGCCGCGAAACGCCGTATGTGCATCGGCCACGGGGTCCAACACATCGCCGTAGCCTAGCCCCCGGAAACAGGCATTCGCCGCCGCGATCAGATCGGCGGAAGTGTCCGCCAGCGTGCCGTCGAGATCGAAAATCACTGTGCGCATGTCCGGTCCTTTTGCGGCTGCGGCGGTCCGTTTTGGGCAAACTCCCGCTGCAACCTGTAATCTGGCGTCAGAATAAGTGAAGCCCCCCTGACCTTCCGGGCCTTGCGGCGCTCCGCGTCATGGGTAAAACGGCAAGGAGACAAAGAAAAGAGCAGATCGGGACGAAAACCATGGCAACAGCCCTCATTCTCTTGGCCGCCGGGCAAGGCACACGGATGAATTCCGACCTGCCCAAGGTGCTGCACCCGATCGGCAACGCCCCCATGTTCGCCCATGCGCTGGCCTCGGGCAGCGCTTTGGAACCGCAGCGCACCGTGCTCGTCGTCGGCCATGGCGGCGATCTCGTGGCGGCGGAAGCGGCCATGATCGACGAGAACATCGTCATCGCCCGCCAGGAAGAACAACTCGGCACGGCGCATGCGGTTTTACAGGCGAAAGACGCGCTTGCGGCCTTCGAAGGCGATGCCATCGTGTTGTACGGCGACACACCGTTCATTTCCGAAGACACGATCCTGCGCATGGCCGAGGCCCGCAAATCCGCCGATGTGGTGGTTCTGGGGTTCGAAGCCGCCGATCCGGCGCGCTACGGGCGTCTGGTGATGGAGGGCGACCGGCTCACCCGCATCGTCGAATACAAAGACGCCACCGAGGCCCAGCGCGCGATCACCTTCTGCAACTCCGGTCTTATCGCCGCCGATGCATCCGTGCTCTTTGATCTGCTGGATCAGGTCGGCAACGATAATGCCGCCGGAGAATACTACCTCCCGGACATCGTTGAAATCGCATGGAAAACCGGGCGCACGGCAACCGCCGTGGCCTGTGACGAATCCGAGACTTTGGGTGTGAATACCCGCACGGAACTCGCCCGCGCCGAAGCGATTTTTCAATCCGCCAAGCGGGCGGAAGCGCTCGACAATGGCGTCACGCTGCTGGCCCCTGAAACCGTGTTCTTCTCGCTCGACACCTATATCGGGCGCGACACGGTGGTGGAGCCCAACGTCATCTTCGGCCCCGGCGTCACCGTCGAATCCGGCGCGCGTCTCAGGGCGTTTTCCCATTTCGAAGGCTGTCACGTCTCGATGGGCGCGACCGTCGGCCCGTTTGCCCGTCTGCGCCCCGGAGCGGAGCTGGCGAATAACGCCCATATCGGCAATTTCGTCGAGGTGAAAAACGCCCTGATCGGCGAAGGCACCAAGGTGAACCACCTCACCTACATCGGCGATGCAGACATCGGCGACGGCACCAACGTGGGCGCGGGCACGATCACCTGCAATTATGACGGCGTGTTCAAACATCGCACCGTGGTGGGCCGCAACGCCTTCATCGGATCGAACACCATGCTCGTCGCACCGGTGACCGTGGGCGACGAGGCGATGACCGCGAGCGGGTCGGTGATCACCTCCAATGTCGAGGCAGGGGCCTTGGCCATAGGTCGCGCGAAACAGGTAAACAAACCCATGCTCGCCGTGCGGATGTTCGAAAAGTTAAAGTCTCTCAAAGCTAAGAAGCAAAAAGGGCAGTAAAATGTGTGGTATTGTCGGGATTTTGGGAAATCATGAAGCGGCTCCGATCCTTGTCGAGTCGCTGAAAAAGCTGGAATACCGCGGTTATGACAGTGCCGGGATCGCCACGGTCGTGCAGGGCAAGCTCGACCGGCGCCGTGCGGTCGGCAAGCTCGTCAACCTGTCCGATCTTCTGGTGCATGAACCGCTGGCCGGCAAGACCGGGATCGGTCACATCCGCTGGGCGACCCATGGCGCGGCGACCACCGGCAATGCCCACCCGCATCGCTCCGGCCCCGTCGCCGTGGTGCACAACGGCATCATCGAGAACTACCGCGAATTGCGCGCCGAACTGGCCGAGGCGGGCATCCATCCGGTCACCCAGACCGATTCCGAAACCGTGGCGCTGATGACGCATATGTATATGGATCGGGGGCTCCCCCCCCGCGAAGCCGCCGTGGCGACGCTCAAAAAGCTCGACGGGGCCTTTGCCCTGTTGTGGCTCTTCGATGGTGAGGACGATCTGATCATCGCCGCGCGCAAAGGTGCGCCGCTCGCGATCGGCCATGGCAAAGGCGAAATGTTCGCGGGTTCTGACGCCATTGCGCTGGCGCCAATGACCGACCGCATCACCTATCTGGAACAAGGCGATTATGCCTTCATCACCCGCGCAGGTGCGGAGATTTTCGACGCCGAGGGACGGCGCGCGAACCGCGACGAGCAACGCATCGACCTCGGCGCTACTCAGGTGGAAAAAGGCGGCTACAAGCATTTCATGGCCAAGGAAATCGCCGAACAGCCTGTGGTTCTTGCTGATGCTTTGCGACATTATCTTACCACAGACGGGCTGAATCTGCCGTCGGAGTTGGACTTTTCGAACATTTCGCGTCTCACGCTCGTGGCCTGTGGCACGGCTTTCTACGCCTGCTCCGTGGCGAAATACTGGTTCGAGAGCCTCGCCCGCCTGCCAGTCGAAATCGACGTCGCCTCGGAGTTCCGTTACCGCGAACCGCCGCTGCCGACTGACAGCTACGCGATCTTCGTCAGCCAGTCCGGCGAGACCGCCGACACACTGGCCGCCCTGCGCTATTGCGATGAAAAGGTGGCGAAAACCATCGCCGTGGTGAACGTGCCGACCTCCTCCATCGCGCGCGAAAGCGACATTGCCCTGCCGATCCTCGCGGGCGTCGAAGTCGGCGTGGCCTCGACCAAGGCCTTCACCTGCCAGCTTCTCGTGCTCGCGACCCTTGCGCTCAAGGCGGCCCGTGATCGCGGGCACATGAGCGAAGCGGAACTTGCGAAACACATGGAAACTCTGCGCCTCCTGCCCGGGCTTCTCACCCGTGCGCTCGATCTCGACGAGGCGCTGAACATCGTCTCGAACGACCTCTCCGAAGCCCGCGACGTGTTGTTCCTGGGGCGTGGCGCGATGTATCCTCTGGCCCTCGAAGGCGCGTTGAAACTCAAGGAAATCAGTTACATACATGCCGAAGGCTATGCGTCCGGCGAGTTGAAACACGGCCCCATCGCCCTCATCGACAGCCACACGCCGGTGATCGTCTTCGCGCCGCATGACGCGCTGTTCGACAAGACCGTATCGAACATGCAGGAGGTCATGGCGCGCGGCGGCAAGGTGCTTCTGGTCTCCGACCGCAAAGGGCTGGACGTCGCCTCCGAAGGCGTCTGGCAGACGGTGCAGATGCCCGAAGTCCCGGACCTGTTCGCCCCGATCCTCTACGCCGTCCCGGCCCAGCTCATCGCCTATCACACGGCGGTCGCCAAGGGCACGGATGTGGACCAGCCGCGCAACCTGGCGAAATCCGTGACGGTGGAATGACCCTATAAAGAAACCGCCCCGTTCGGGGCGGTTTCGACGTGGATTCCATAGAAAGTGCCTGAGAGCGGCGATCAGACGCCGAGTTTCGCCTTGGCGTAGTCGAGCATCTCGGGCGTGACGTCATCCGCGGTGATCGGAGCATTGCCCGTGGCATTGGCCGCAGACACGATCGCATCGACCAGAGCATCGTCCGAGACAGCCGCTTCGGCCTCCGCCAGATCGTCGACCGCCGCATCGAGGACGGCCTTGTCCGCCAGCGCCTGATCCAACTCGGCCTTGGCCTTTTCGACAGCCGCGAGCTGATCGAGATAGTCCTGATACCCCGGCTCGCCTTCCGCCACCGGATTCGCCGCCAGATCGGCGCTCAACTGGTCGATTTCCGACGCCCAACCAGCCGGATCGGAGGACAGGCCCAGCGCCGCCGCAGAGGCCGCCAGATCGTCATAACTGTCGGCATAGGCCGATCCAGCCGCTTCTGCGGCGCCCTGTGCGTCGTCATAGGCCGCAACCGCACCCAGGAAATCCTTGATCGGCGCCATTTTCGGATCGGAAGAATTCATGATACCATTCGGGTTGCGCCCGAGCGAATTCAACGACTTAAGCGCCGCAGCAAGCGGTTTGCCTCCCGGATTCCCGGCGTTGGCGGAATTGCCGCGCGTGCCGGCCGCAGCCGCATTGGCCGAATTCCCCCCGGCATTGCCAGCGTTCGAGGAGTTGCCGCGATTGCCCGAATTGCCGGAGTTCCCACCGTTTCCGGAATTTCCACCATTGGCATTGGCACTGCGCGCCTCTGCGGTGTTCAGCCCCGTAAAATCGGAGGTCACGACGGGCAGTGCATAGGCGAAAGCGGAGGCGGTCAGCAGAAGCTTGACGAGGTTTTTCATTGTTCCTGTGGCTCACTTGTGATTTTGGCTGAGGTAGCGTTACGACAACATAAGGGCAAAAAAATGTCGATCACCGCAGAAATGGCCATGGAAACCCTGCGTCTGTCCGCCGACCCCGACAAGGCATCGGTCCTCAACAGCCGTTCCGGCACGTCGGACGCCTTGGGCGTCCCGCCTCAGACGCTCGAGGATTTGGCCCGGACCTGGCGGCAGGACACGCCCTTCCCCGAGCGGCTCGAACTGGCGCGCGCACTTTGGGGCCAACCGGTCTTCGAAGCCCGCCTGATGGCCGCGAAACTGCTCACCCAGGCCCGGATTGCCGAAGATGCCGCCATCTGGGATCAGATTTGCGCCTGGATTTCAGAGGCCGAGAGCTGGGCCGAGCTGGATGCGCTTGCGGGGGCCGGCGCGCGTCGGATCGTCACCGATCTCACGCGGATGGGCACCGTCCATGATCTGGCCAAATCAGAGCGTGCGCTCGACCGTCGCGCGGCCCTCGGCCTGTCCTTGCCCCTCGCGAAGCTGGCGCATCCGACAGAGGAAGAGCTCGGCGCCATCGACGATGTGCTATATTGGCTGACCTATGCACTTCAGGACCCGGACAAGGACGTCTCGCGCATGGCCGACAGTTGGCTCAAGAGCCTCGGCAAACATGACCGCAAACGTGCGGGCATGGTCCGGCGCGTCGTCCAGTCCCGCACGACCAGCGACTGAATCGCTTGGCAGCCCTGCCTATGCGCCCTAGATTACCCGTCATGTCCAATGCACCCCGCCTCATCGACCCGTTTGCCCGTGCGATTACCTATCTTCGGGTGTCTGTGACGGATCGTTGCGATTTCCGCTGTGTCTATTGCATGGCGGAGCACATGACATTTCTGCCGAAAAAGGAATTGCTGACGCTCGAAGAGTTGGACCGCATGTGTTCCACCTTCATCGGACTCGGCGTCGAGAAACTGCGGATCACCGGCGGCGAACCCCTCGTGCGGCGCGGGATCATGACGTTCTTTGACGCCATGTCGCGACACCTCGACAGCGGCGCTCTGAAGGAGCTGACGGTCACCACCAACGGCTCGCAACTCGACCGTTTTGCCTCCGATCTCTATGCCGCCGGCGTGCGCCGGATCAATGTCTCGCTCGACACCCTGGATGCGGCAAAATTCCAACGCGTGACACGCTGGGGCCGCCTGGAGCAGGTGCTGAGCGGCATCAACGCCGCGCGCAATGCTGGCCTCCGGGTCAAGATCAACACGGTCGCCCTCAAGGGCTTCAACGAGGACGAGTTGTTCGCCCTGACGGAGTGGTGCGCCCGCGAGGATATGGACCTGACCTTCATCGAGGTCATGCCGATGGGCGACCTGGGCAATGAGGACCGCGTCGGGCAATATTGGTCGCTCGACGATCTGCGCGCCGATCTGGCGACCCGCTACACGCTCACCGATCTGGCCGAGCGCACCGGAGGCCCAGCGCGCTATGTGCGGCTCAACGAGACCGGACAGAAGATCGGCTTCATCACGCCGCTGACCCATAATTTCTGCGAAAGCTGCAACCGTGTGCGGATGACCTGCACCGGCGATCTGTTCATGTGTTTAGGGCAGGAAGACAACGCCTCGCTGCGCGACATCATGCGCGCTCATCCCGAAGACGACGCGCCGCTGATCCGCGCCATCGAGGCCGCGATTGCCCGCAAACCCGAAGGCCATGATTTCGACTATTCGCGACAAAAGCCCGACGGTCAGGTGTCGCGACATATGTCGCACACGGGCGGGTAAGGCGCGCCCTCTCAGGCCGAATTTAAGGGGCTCTGCCCCCTCGCCTGCGGCTCACCCCCGGGATATTTTCAGACAAAAGAAACGAAAGGCGCCCCCAACCGGGAGCGCCTGTTTCCTTTGCTGATCCAAATACTCAGATCACGCCGCAGGCAGACGGCTTTCCACCATTTCCGCGTACCACGAACAACCCGCAGGCAGCGCCTCGTCGTTGAACATGTATTTCGGATGGTGCACCGGCGCGCCCGGACCGTTGCCGACGATGATATAGGCGCCCGGACGTTCCTCGAGCATATAGGCAAAATCCTCACCGCCCATCACCAGCGGATATTCCTCACAGCCGCCCGCCACCTTGGTCGCCGCCTCGATGGCATATTCGGTTTCCCGATCGTGGTTCACCATGACCGGATAACCGAGGTGATAATCGACCACCACATCCGCCCCGTAAGTGGCACCGACACCGGCACAAATCTCTTTCAGACGATCCTCCGCCTGCTTGCGCACTTCACCGTCCAGTGTCCGCACCGTGCCTTTCAGCATAACCTGCGCGGGCAGAACGTTATGCGCCTTGGACGACGACTCGACGGTGCAGACGGAGACCACCACCTGTTTCGTCGGGTCCACATTGCGCGAGGCGATGGTCTGGAGCGCAATCACCAGATGCGCCGCCGTCACCGTGCTGTCCACTGTCTCATGCGGTTTCGCGGCATGCCCGCCCTTGCCCTTCACATAGATCTCGAACTCGTCGGCGGCGGCAAAGAACGGCCCCGGACGGATCGCGAAGGTCCCAGCCGGCAGGTTCGGCCAGTTGTGCATGCCATAAACCTCGTCGATGCCGAACCGCTCCATCAACCCCTCTTCGCACATCACCCGGCCACCGCCGCCACCCTCTTCGGCAGGCTGGAAAATGACCACGGCCGTACCGTCGAAATTCCGGGTTTCGCAAAGGTATTTTGCCGCACCCAAAAGCATCGCCGTGTGCCCGTCATGGCCACAGGCATGCATCACACCCGGGGTTTTCGACGCATATTCGGCCCCGGTCTCCTCGAGGATCGGCAGCGCATCCATATCGGCCCGCAGACCCACGGTTCGGCCTTTGCTGTCCGTCTTGCCCTTGATCACGCCCACGACGCCGGTTTGTGCCATGCCTTCGACCACCTCGTCACAGCCGAATTCGCGCAGCAGATCCGCCACTTTCTTCGAGGTGCGCGGCAGATCGAATTGCAGTTCGGGATTCTCGTGGATGTCTCGTCGCCATGCGGTGATTTCGGGCAGCAATTCGGCGAGGCGGTTCTTGATCGGCATGTCGGTCTCCGGCGGAGTGGGATGAGGGTGGTCGTCATAAGTACCAGATCTCTGGCTCTCGTCACCCGACGCCTTGGGCGCAAACGAGGCAAGGTGCGTTTTGGCACACCCCCCTGATCGCGCCCCATATCGCGGGGCTGGCCCCAAGCGTGATCGCGCTTTGCACAGAGGTCAAGCAGATGTGCCTTACAATTTATCCATTGGTAAAAAAACTTGCACATTCGGGCACCTTGCCCCTTGCGCCCTCGAAAAGAGGTGATACCGTTTTGATCGTACCGACTTCGGACAAACCGGGGCGGAAATATAATAAAAAATAAAACCAACAGCTTGGGGGTCACCGCATGGCCGATGGGGCCACACCCGTACTCAATGTCCGGGACCTGAAAACCGTTTTCAAAACGCGGTCAGGGTCCGTTCATGCCGTCAATTCCGTTTCCTTTTCGCTCAACCCCGGTGAATTATTGGGCGTTGTCGGCGAATCCGGCTCCGGCAAGTCCGTGACCATGATGTCGCTGATCGGCCTGATCCCCTCGCCCCCCGCTGAGGTCTCAGGGGGAGGCATAGATTTTGGCGGCATCGACCTTTTGCAAGCCTCCGAGACCGAGCTGCGCGCCATTCGCGGTGCGCGCATCGGCTTTGTGTTTCAGGACCCGATGACCTCGCTCAATCCTGTGTTCACGGTCGGCTACCAGATCATGGAACCGCTGCGCAAACATATGAACATGTCCAAGGCGCAGGCCCGGGTTCGGGCCAAGGAGCTTCTGGAACTGGTCGGCATTCCGGACGCCGAGCGCCGCCTGAGCGATTACCCGCACCAGTTTTCCGGTGGCATGCGGCAACGGGTGATGATCGCCATCGCGCTGGCCTGTGACCCGGAAGTGCTGATCGCGGACGAACCGACCACGGCGCTCGACGTGACCATTCAGGCGCAAATTCTTGAGCTGATGCATGAGCTGCGCGCCAAGCTCGGCATGGCGGTGATCTGGATCACCCACGATCTGGGCGTGATCGCCGGGATCGCGGATAGGGTTCTGGTGATGTATGGCGGGCAGATCGTCGAACACGCCCCCGTGCGCGAGCTGTTCAAACATCCGCGCCATCCTTACACCCGCGCGCTCCTGAAAACCGTGCCCTCGGTGCGCGGCGAGCGAGCGGAGCGGCTTGAGGTGATCGAGGGCCAACCCCCGATCCTGCGCGCGGAACCGTCGAGCTGTTCCTTTGCCGCGCGCTGCCCCTTTGCCTTCGAACGCTGTCTTGCGGAAAATCCGCCGCGCTTTGACATCAGCCCCGGCCATGACGCCGCCTGCTTCTACGATTTCGAGAGCGGCGCGCCACGGGCCTCCGTGCAGGCCACCTCCGTCACCGAGGGAGCGATCCATGCTGGATGACACAAAATCAGACAAGATTCTGGTCGAGGTCCGGGATCTGAAAATGCATTTCCCGATCCATGCCGGCGTGTTGAAAAAGCGCGTGGGCGAGGTCAAGGCCGTCGATGGCATCGGCTTCGACATTTACGAGGGCGAGACGCTCGGGCTTGTGGGCGAGAGCGGCTGTGGCAAATCCACCGCCGGGCGCGCGATCCTGCGGCTCTACGACATCACCGAAGGGTCGATCAAAATCGACGGCCATGAGATCGGCGCAACGCCGCAGCCCGAGTTGCGCAAGATGCGCCCGACCATGCAGATGGTGTTTCAGGACCCGCAGGCCTCGCTCAATCCGCGCATGTCGGTGGCGGCGATCATCGGCGAGCCTCTGGACGAACACACCAAACTCGGCAAGGCAGAGAAGCGCGAAAAGGTGCTGTCCCTGATGGATGCCGTGGGGCTGAACCGCGATTTCGCCAACCGCTATCCGCATGAATTCTCCGGCGGTCAGCGCCAGAGGATCGGCATCGCCCGGGCGCTGGCGCTCAATCCGAAATTCATCGTCTGCGACGAACCGATCGCGGCACTCGATGTGTCGATTCAGGCGCAGGTGGTGAACCTGCTGGAGGATTTGCAGGAAGAATTCGGCCTGACCTACCTGTTCATCTCCCACGACCTGTCGATGGTGCGCCATATCGCGGACCGTGTGGCCGTCATGTATCTCGGGCGGATCGTCGAACTGGCCAGCCGCGAGACGCTGTTCGCCGATCCGAAACATCCCTATACGCAGGCGCTTCTGTCCGCCGTGCCCGAGCCCGATCCCTGGCTTGAGGAAAAGGTGGAGCGCATTCTGCTTGAGGGCGACGTTCCTTCGCCGTCGAACCCGCCGAAGGGCTGCAATTTCTGCACCCGCTGCCCGCAGGTCATGGAGATCTGCCGCGAGATCGACCCGCTGGGTCAGGAGATCGCCCCCGGTCATCAGGTGGCCTGCCACCTGTACAAGGACACCGAAGAGAGCGCCGCCTAAGGCGCCGGTTTCGAGGCCAAGAGCATCCAACAAGGAGAGGTTACAATGAAGATCAAGACTGCCCTGAAGGGCACCGTTCTGGGGGCCGTCACCGGGCTCGCCATGGCCCCGGCCGCGTTCGCGGAACGTGGCGCCGACGGCCATGTGAACATCATCTACTGGCAAGCGCCCTCGACCATGAACCCCTATCTGTCGGGCGGCACCAAGGAGCTCGAAGTCGGTTCCCTCGTGCTCGAACCGCTGGCGCGTTACGATGCCGAGGGCAATATGGTGCCCTTCCTCGCCGAAACCGTGCCGACCGTGGAAAACGGTGGTGTCTCCGAGGATCTGATGAATGTCACCTGGAAACTCAAGCCCGGCCTGCTCTGGTCCGATGGCAAGCCTCTGACCTCCGAGGATGTGCGCTTTACCTGGGAATACTGCACCTCCGAGGGCGGTGGCTGTTCCCAGTCCGAGAAATACAATGATGTCGCCGACGTGGAAATCGTCGACGATCTGACCGTGATCGTGCATTTCAGCGTGCCCAAGCCCTTCCCCTACGGGCCCTTCGTCGGCAACCAGGCCCCGATCATCCAGAAGGCGCAATTCGCCGACTGTACCGGTGAAGCCATGGCGTCCTGCACCGATCAGAACTTTGCACCGATCGGCACCGGCCCCTTCGTGGTGGACGAATTCAAGACCAACGACGTGGTTTCCATGTCCGCCAACCCGAACTACCGCGACCCGAACAAACCGGCCTTCGCGACCGCGACCGTCAAGGGCGGCGGCGATGCGGCGGCGGCGGGGCGTTCCGTGCTCGAGACCGGCGAATTCGATTACGCCTGGAACCTGCAACTCTCCCCCGAAGTGCTGGCCGACATGGAAAGCAAGGGCAAGGGCAAGCTCGTCTCCGCCTTCGGCACCCTCGTCGAGCGCATCATGGTGAACTACACCGATCCCGATCCGGCACTCGGTGACGAGCGCGCCACCGCGGCGCATCCGCACCCGATCCTGTCGGACAAAGCCGTGCGTCAGGCGCTGTCCATGGCGATCGACCGCGAGCTTCTGGTGGAAATCGGCTACGGTGCGGCGGGCAAGGTGACCTGCAACGTGCTGCCGGCCCCCGCGATCTACGCCTCCACCGCCAATGACGCCTGCATGGTGCAGGACATCGAAGGCGCGAAGGCACTGCTCGAAGCCGATGGCTGGATCATGGGCTCCGACGGCATCCGCGAGAAGGACGGCAAGAAACTGTCGCTGCTGTTCCAAAGCTCGACCAACGCCGTGCGTCAGGATTTCCAGGCGATCATCAAGCAATGGTGGAACGAGATCGGCGTCGAAGTCGAACTGCGCAACATCGACAGCTCCGTGTTCTTCGGTGGCGACGCGGGTTCCCCGGACACCTTCCAGAAGTTCTTTGCGGACGTGGAAATGTACGCCAACAACTTCGACGGCACCGACCCGGAAGCCTATATGGCCAACTGGGAATGCAAACAGGCGCCGCGCCCGGAAACCCAATGGCAGGGCAACAACATGCCGCGCTATTGCACCGAGGAATATGACGCCCTCGTGGCCGAAATGGCCAAGACCGGCGATCTGACCAAACGTGCCGAGCTGGCGAAAGCCATGAACGACATGCTGATGCAGGACTATGCGGTCATCCCGCTGGTCTATCGCGGTCGTGTCTCCGCCGCCTCCAATACGTTGGGCGGGGTCGAAATCAACGCATGGGATTCCGAACTCTGGAATGCCGCCGACTGGTATCGCATCAAAGAGTGATCTCTCTTCGGGCTCCCCTCCCCGCGTGGCGGGGCGCCCTTCTTTCCGACACGACAAAGACCTGAACCGAGGCGTCGCCCATGCTCCACTACACGATCCGTCGTTTACTTCTCGCCATCCCGACGCTTCTGTTCATCTCTCTGGTGATCTTCCTGCTCTTGGATCTCGCCCCCGGCGATCCGATGGCCTCCATCCCCCTCACCGTGCCGCCTGAGGTCAAGGAGCGCATGCGCGAGGCGCTGGGGCTTGGCGAACCGGTGCATATCCGCTTCCTGAACTGGCTCTACCAGTTCTTCATCGTCGAGCCGCAGGTCGCCTGGGACCACATCTTCGGCACGGATTTTTCCGAGGGCAAACAGCGCATCATCTCCTTCCAGTCCCGCTCGCCTGTGATGAGTGTCGTCGCCGAACGCATGCCGCAGACGCTTTGGGTCGTGGGCCTCTCCTATGTCTTCGCCACGCTCATCGCCGTGCCGATCGGGATCGTCTCCGCCTATCGGCAATATTCCTGGTTCGACCAACTCGGCACCTTCGTGTCGATGATCGGCTTCTCCATCCCCACCTTCTTCTCCGGTGTGCTTCTGATCGTGATCTTCTCCGTCACGCTGGGCTGGTTCCCCTCGATCTACGACACCACCCACAAGGTCACCGACTGGCCCTCTTTCCTCTTCCAGATCAAACAGATGGCCATGCCGGTCTTCGTCCTCACGCTCTATAATGCCGCGCAGGTCAGCCGCTTCATGCGCGCCTCCATGCTCGACAACCTCAATCAGGATTACGTCCGCACCGCCCGCGCCAAGGGCATGTCAGAGAAAGTCGTCGTCCTGCTGCATGTGCTGCGCAATTCGATGATCCCGGTGGTCACCGTGATCGCGCTCGGCGTGCCGTCCATCTTCGGCGGCGCGATCATCACCGAGCAGGTGTTTCAGGTGAACGGCCTCGGCCAGATGCTGATCACCGCGATCTACGCCTCCGACGCGCCGATGGTCCAGACACTGACCTTCATCTTCGCCGTGCTCATCGTTCTCTTCAACCTCATCGCGGACATCCTCTACGGCATTCTCGATCCGCGCATCCGCTACGATTAAGGGAGGTTGATCATGACCGACGCAACCGTGACCACCACCGTGAAACCCAAAGCCCCCCGCAATCAATGGTGGGACGTCTGGGACCAGTTCAAGACCCACAAGGGCGCCATGGCGGGGCTGATCTTCTTCGTCTTCATCGTCGCCGCCGTCTATCTCGGTCCGCTCGTGTGGACCGTCGACCCGACCTATATCGACTTCCGCGCCCGCAATCAGGGCCCCTCTCTGGCGCATCCTTTCGGCGCCGACCAGCTCGGGCGTGACATCCTCTCCCGGATGCTGGCGGGCGGACAGGTGTCGATCTCCGTCGGCCTCACCGCCATGATCCTGTCGCTGGTGCTCGGCACCTTCGTCGGTGTTCTGGCAGGCTACTGGAAGCGGCTCGACGGCCTTCTGATGCGTCTCACCGACCTGTTCCTCGCCCTGCCTCTGCTGCCACTTCTGATGGTGATCATCATGCTGTTCCGCGATCCGCTGCGGGCGCTACTTGGGCTTGAGGCCGGGATTTTCGCGCTGATCGTCTTCGTCATCGGCATCACAAGCTGGATGCAGACCGCGCGGATCGTGCGCGGCGATGTCTTGGCGCTCAAGGAACGCGAATATGTTCTGGCCGCCCGCTCGATCGGCACGCCCTCGCGCCGCGTGGTGCTGCGCCACATCCTACCGAACATCATGTCCCCGATCATGGTTTCCGCCACTCTGGGCATTGCCAATGCGATCATCACCGAGAGCGCGCTCTCCTTTCTGGGTCTCGGATTCCCGCCGGATTACCCAACCTGGGGGCGGCTGCTGTTCGATGCCAAGGACATGATTCAGCAATATCCCGAACGCGTCATCTGGCCGGGTCTGGCGATCTCGCTCACCGTTCTCGCCGTGAATTACATCGGCGACGGGCTACGCGACGCCTTGGACCCGCGCATTCGCGGTCGGTAATCAACGCCGATACGCCACACCGCAAAATAAAAACAACAAACGCGCCGCTCCCCCGGCGCGTTTTCCTTTGTTTGCCCATCCTGCGCCTCTCCCTCGACAGAGTTCCAAGCGCGCCCGCCATCGAAGAATATTCTTCCATCAGACGGCCTATTTACCCGCCTTCAAAAGATTGCATTCTGCCTCATCTGCATCCTATTCAGAACGAAATTCCACTTCTCAGAAAGAAGCGACATGTATGAGTCCCTCGGAATTGACCTCTCCCCGCGTCAGGCCTCGGTGATCCTTGGCCTTATAATCGGTGTGCTCTTCGGCGCGCTGGCCGAGGTCTCGCGCTTCTGTTTCCGCCGCGCCGTCGCCGGTCCGCGCTCTGAGCGTGGCGCCGCCGCAGGCGTCTGGCTCGCCGCCCTCGCGACCGCCGTGATCGGCACCCAAATCGCCGTGGCCAAGGGGCTGATCTCCTTTGCCGATCACCGCTTCCTCGCCCCCGATCTGCCCTGGCTTGCCGTCCTCACCGGCGGTCAGATGTTCGGCGCGGGCATGGTCCTGACTCGCGGCTGTGTCTCCCGCCTTACCGTGCTTTCCGGCTCCGGCAACCTCCGCGCGGCGCTCGTGCTCGTGGTCTTCGCCGTGGTGGCGCATGCGACGCTCAAAGGCGTTCTGGCCCCTCTCCGCACCGCGTTCGGCAGCGTCACGCTATCCCTTGGCAACGCCGCCCTCCCCGGCCCGGCCCTCCTCTGGACGGCCCTGATCGCCGGCACCGCCGCCCTTGTCGCATGGAAATATGCCGCCTCCGGGCGCGATCTGATCCTCGGCGCGCTGATCGGCCTTCTGGTCCCCGCCGCATGGGTCGGCACCGGCTTCGTCCTGTTCGACGATTTCGATCCAATCGCGATGGAGAGCCTGTCCTTCACCTCGCCCGCAGCCGAGACCCTGTTCTGGTCCGTCGCGGCCTCCTCCATTCCCGCAGGGTTTGGCACCGGCCTCATCGGCGGTGTCATTCTGGGGGCTCTCGCCTCGTCGCTGTTGTCTGACCGCTTCCGCTGGCAGAGTTTCGAGAGCCCCCGTCAAACCGGGCGTTACATGGCAGGTGCCGCGCTCATGGGCGTGGGCGGTGTGCTCGCGGGCGGTTGCACCGTCGGCGCAGGTCTTGCCGGTGTACCGAGCCTGTCGCTGGCCGCAACGCTGGCCCTCGTGTCCATCGCTCTGGGCGGCACGCTCGCCGCCCGGCTCATCCGAGATGATGCTTCTTTATCCGCCGCAGGCCAAGCCAGACCGCAAGGACAACCAGCGGCGTGAGCAGCGCCAGCGCCAGCTCCTTGGACAGCCCCAGCGGTTCGAGCACCGGATAGATCAGATAGCCCGCAAGGCTCACCGCATAATAGCTGATCGCCACCACCGACAGCCCCTCCACCGTCTCTTGCAGGCGGAGCTGAAGATCGGCACGCTTGTCCATGCTTGCCAGCAATTTCTGGTTCTGCGCCTGACGGCTCACATCCACCTTGGTTCTGAGCAGGTTCGCCGCCCGCGCCGTCCGTTCGGCAAGGTTCTCAAGCTGCGTCTTCGCCGCCGCCACCGTGCGCATCGCCGGATCGTACCGCCGCATCATGAATTCGCTGAACAATTGACGCGCTTGGAAGCGGCTCTCGCGCAGCACTTCGATCCTCTGGTTGACGATCGCCTCATAGGCCCCGGTCGCGCCAAAGCGGAAATTGGTGCGCGTCACGATGCCCTCGATCCGGGTCGACAGCCCGAGAATATCCTCAAGCATCTCCTCGGCGGGCACATCGCCCTTGGAGGTCAGCGTCGCCATCAGCTCCGCAAGTTCCTTTTCGATGTCCGCCAGTTCCCGCACCACTTTGCGCGCCTGCACCAGACCCAGCATCGACATCGCCTTGTAGGTCTCGATCTCGCAAAGCCGCTGCAGCACCCGTCCGATCCGGCGTTGTCCGCAATCCCCGACCGGGAAAATGGCAAAGCGCATATGCCCCGCCTCGTCGATGCGGAAATCCCCCGCAACCACCATCGCCCCGTCAAGGACGCGGGCGACGGCCAGGCTTTCGCGCTCGAACCACGCGTTGACCCGCTCGACAATGGCCTGATCCTCTTCCACCGTTTCGACCCGGATCAACGCCGAGGTGATCCGCTGCCCCGGCGCGGCATCGAGCCAGTCTTCCGGGAAAAGATCGAAGGTGTTCTTGTCAAAGGCCCGCTCTGCCACCCCCTCGGCGAAAATCGTGTAGGTCACGAATTCCGTGTGGCTTTCCCATTTCAGACGATATTTGCCCAGCGGCCCGATGTAATGCGTCGCCCCCGGCGCCGGATGCGCCGCCCCGTAGCGATCCAGAAGCGCCAGCAAATGCGCCCGGTCGAGATCCCGATCCCGCCGCGCCGCATCGCCCGCAGCCCGGATCGCCAGATAGGCGGCACGCGCATTGGTCGTCACTTCGGGGAAAGGACGGGCGTGCAGTTCATTGGCCAGTTCATAGCGGCGCGGGTGATCTTGCAAAGGGGCCATGGCAGTCTCTGAGAAATATTATGTCTCTCGCCTATAGCCTGCCCGCCCCACCCGAGGCAAATTAAAAATTCATTCCTTATCAGTCACTTATATGGATGCGATGGTATACCGCAGCCGATCTCATCCAAGTTCCTCGGCCACGACATTCATCCAGAAGGCCACACCGATGGGAATGAGATCGTCGTTGAAATCGAATTTCGGCGTATGGACAAAAGCCGCCCCTGGTCCGTCGCCATTGCCGATCGACACGTAAGCGCCGGGAATCTTTTCCAGATAATAGGCGAAATCCTCGCTGGCCCCGATCGCGGAGGCTTTGGTGTCGGTCAGTGCCACCCCGGCCCCCGCCGTATGGGCACGCCCGGCCACCGCCACCTCGTCCGCGCTGTTCACAAGCGGAGGATAGCCCCGGTCGATCTCCACCTTCGCCGTCACATTATTGGCCATGGCACATCCCTCGGCCAACCGCGTGAGTTCCGTCATCAGCGCCTCACGCACCTCGGGGCGGTAGCTCCGCGCCGTGCCAGCCACAAGCACCTTCGCCGGGATGATATTCGGACTTTGCCGTTCTCCCCCCGCGACATGACCGATGGAGATCACCGCCCAATCCGTCAGGTCCACCTTGCGCGAGACAATATTGCCGACAGCAGCCATGAACTGCCCCGCCGCCACGGTCGGGTCCGTCCCTTTGTGCGGCGAAGCGCCATGCCCCCCAGTGCCCTCGAACGTCACCTCCCAATCGTCGCAGGCCGACGTGTAGGGCCCGACCCGCGTGGTCATCCGCCCCAGCGGGTCCATCGGCCCGTTGTGGCCCCCGTAGATCGCATCGGTCGGAAACAGCTCGAACAAGCCGTCCTTGATCATCTCATTGGCCCCACCGCCGCCCTCTTCGGCCGGCTGAAACACGAAGCGCACCGTGCCCGCGAAATCCGGGTCGGCGGCGAGTTTTTCCGCAGCGGCCAAAAGCATGGTCGTATGCCCGTCATGGCCACAGGCATGCATCTTGCCCGGCACTTGCGAACTGTGAGGCACGCCCGTGTCCTCGGTGATATGGAGCGCGTCCATATCGGCCCTGAGCGCAATCGCCTTTTGCCCCGGACGCTTGCCCTTGAGCGTCCCCACGACGCCGGTCTTGCCAAGCCCCCGATGCACCTCGATCCCCAGCCCTTCGAGAAACTCCGCCACAATCGCGGAAGTCCGCACCTCTTCGAAAGAGGTCTCCGGATGGGCGTGAATATCGCGCCGGATCGCGGTCATCTTCTCGATGAACGCGGTATCCGCGGCAATCTCTTCGGGGGTCGTATGTTTCATGCTGGGGGCTCCTTTGGCCCGAGCATGGCAACTTGCGGCGCGGATGAAAAGCCCCGCCGCAAGCCCTTTTAGTCTCAGGCGGCAAACACCTCCTGCGCCGCGTTCAGCCCGTTGATCGCGGCGGGCATCCCGGCATAAAGCGCCATTTGCCAGATCACTTCCGCGATCTCCACCTCGCTCGCCCCCGCCGCCATGGCGTGTTCGATGTTGATCTTGAGCTGCGGCGCGGTGCCGCCGCCCAAGGCGGTCAGGGCGGCCACCGTGCACAACTGGCGGGTCTTCAAATCCACCCCTTCGCGGGCATATTGCCGCCCGTAAGCCCATTCGATCAGCGTTTCCGCCATGTCGGGCACGATCCCGTCGTAGCGCTCCGACAGGATGGTCTCCAGATCGGGGTTCAGTGTCTTGATGACCTCGCGGCCCTTTTGCAATGCGTCAGACATCGGTGCTTTCCTCTGCTTCAAGCTGTTCGTAAATCGCGACCTTGCGATCCATGAGGGCAAGCGTGTCCTGCATCAGCGCCAGCTTTGCGCGGACCACCTCGCGATGCGCCGCCAACATCTCGCGCCGCGCCGTATAGGTCGCCGCCCCCTGCCGTCTGCGTTCGGCGTAACGTACCCGCTCCGCCTGCGGCATGCCGGTGGCGTTCAGTTGGCCGAGAAAGGCGATCCATCCGATCACCTCCTCCGGGTAATCGCGCCGCCCCGCCCCGTCGCGCGGCGGCGGGTCGATCAGACCGATCTTCTCATAGAACCTGAGCGTATCAATGCTCAGCCCGGTGGCCTTCGAGACCGCAGAAATCTTCATCTTGCCCTCATGCATTCAAGGTCAAAACAGAGCCTAGGGGCTGGAGCATACTCCAGCTCAAGCGCTTTCCCCTACGCATTGCCGCAACCGCGCTGTGCGTTTCCTTTGTGCCCCAAATACTCAAAAGAAAAAGGGCGACCCTTGGGCCGCCCTCTCTGTCTTCTGTCTGTCCCGATCAGTCGATCTTCGGAAGCAACTCGCCGATGGAGTGTTTCGCATCGCCGTAATACATCCGCGTGTTGTCCTTGTAGAACAGCGGGTTCTCGATGCCCGAGTAGCCGGTGCCCTGACCGCGTTTCGACACGAAAACCTGTTTCGCCTTCCACACTTCGAGAACCGGCATTCCCGCGATGGGGGAGTTCGGATCTTCCTGTGCCGCCGGGTTCACGATGTCGTTCGAGCCGATCACGATCACCACGTCGGTGTCCGGGAAGTCCTCGTTGATCTCGTCCATCTCAAGCACGATGTCGTAGGGCACTTTCGCCTCGGCCAGAAGTACGTTCATGTGCCCCGGAAGACGACCCGCCACCGGGTGAATGGCGAAGCGGACGTTCTTGCCCTGCGCCCGCAGCTTGCGGGTCAGTTCGGCCACGTTCTGCTGCGCCTGCGCCACCGCCATGCCGTAGCCCGGCACGATGATGATGCTGTCGGCCTCGTTCAGAGCCGCCGCCACGCCGTCGACGTCGATCGCGACCTGTTCGCCCTCGACCTCCATCGCCGGACCCGTGGTGCCGCCGAAGCCGCCCAGAATGACCGAGATGAAGCTGCGGTTCATCGCCTTACACATGATGTAAGACAGGATCGCACCCGAAGACCCGACCAGCGCGCCGACCACGATCAGAAGATCGTTGCCCAGCGAGAAACCGATCGCCGCCGCGGCCCAGCCCGAGTAGGAGTTGAGCATGGAGACCACGACCGGCATGTCCGCGCCGCCGATGCCCATGATCAGGTGGTAGCCGATGAAGAAGGCCAGAAGCGTCATCAGAACCAGCGTCCAGCCGCCCGCACCGTTCATGTAGAGAAGCAGCAGGATGACGGAGAGGATCGCAGCACCTGCGTTCAGCGCATGACCTCCCGGCAGTTTGGTGGCTTTCGAGGTCAGCTTGCCCGCAAGCTTGCCAAAGGCCACCACGGAGCCGGTGAAGGTCACCGCCCCGATGAACACGCCAAGGAACAGTTCGACCTTGAGGATGTTCAGCTCCACCGGCGTCTTATGCGCCACAACTGCGGCAAAGCCTTCGAGCAGATGCTTTTGATCGGCGGTCATCGCGGCGATGCGCGCGGCTTCGATATGGGTGTTGAACCCCACGAAGACGGCAGCGAGCCCCACAAGGGAGTGCATCGCGGCAACAAGCTGCGGCATCTCGGTCATCTCGACCTTTTTCGCCACGTACCAACCGATGACGCCCCCCGCCGCGATCAGGATCGCGGAGAGCACCCAAAGGCCGGCACCCGGCCCGATCAGGGTCGCGAACACGGCCAGAGCCATGCCGACAATGCCGTACCAGACGGCGCGTTTCGCACTTTCCTGTCCCGAGAGACCGCCGAGCGCGAGAATGAAGAGAACGGCAGCGACCACATAGGCCGCAGTGGTAAATCCGTAGTCCATAATCTCTCTCCCTTACGATTTCTGGAACATGGCGAGCATGCGCCGCGTGACAAGGAAGCCGCCGAAGATGTTGATCCCGGCCATAAAGACCGAAAGCGCGGCGAGAAGGATCACAAGCCAGGAGCCGGAGCCGATCTGCATCAGCGCCCCCAGAATGATGATCGAGGAGATCGCGTTGGTCACCGCCATCAAGGGCGTGTGCAGCGAATGCGACACGTTCCAGATCACCTGGAAGCCGATGAAGACCGAGAGCACGAAGACGATGAAGTGCTGCATGAAGGAGGCAGGTGCCACAAGACCCACGCCCAGAAGCAGGATCGCCCCCACGGCGATCAGCGTCACCTGATTGCGGGTCTGTTTCTTGAACGCGGCCACTTCTGCGGCACGTTTTTCCTCCGGCGTCAGTTCCTTGACCTTTTCCTTCGGTTTCGCGGCAATCGCAGCCACTTTCGGCGGCGGCGGCGGGAAGGTGATCGCGTGATCATAGGTCACGGTCGCGCCGCGGATCACGTCGTCTTCCATGTTGTGCACGAGCTTGCCGTCTTTCTCCGGCGTCAGGTCGGTCATCATGTGACGGATGTTCGTCGCGTAAAGCGTCGAGGCCTGAGTCGCCATACGGGACGGGAAATCGGTATAGCCGATGATGGTCACGCCATTCTCGGTGACGATTTTCTCATCCTTGACTGTCAGCTTACAGTTGCCGCCTTTTTCCGCCGCAAGATCGACGATCACGGAGCCGGGCTTCATCGCGGCCACCATGTCCTCGGTCCACAATTCCGGCGCTTCGCGGTTCGGAATGAGGGCCGTGGTGATCACGATGTCCATCTCGGGGGCCAATTCGCGGAACTTGGCAAGCTGGGCTTCGCGGAACTCCGGGGAAGACACGGAGGCATAGCCACCGGTGGCCGCGCCGTCCTGCTGTTCTTCCTTGAAGTCCAGATAGACGAATTCGGCGCCCATGGATTCGACCTGTTCGGCCACTTCCGGCCGGACGTCGAACGCATAGGTGATCGCGCCCAGCGAGGTCGAGGTCCCGATGGCGGCAAGACCGGCCACACCGGCGCCGACGATCAGCACCTTGGCGGGCGGCACCTTGCCGGCGGCAGTCACCTGACCGGTGAAGAACCGGCCGAAGTTGTTGCCCGCCTCGATCACGGCGCGATAGCCCGCGATGTTCGCCATCGACGACAGCGCGTCCATCTTCTGCGCGCGCGAAATCCGCGGCACCATTTCCATGGCGATGACGTTCGCACCCGTCTCTTTCGCCTTTTCCATGCCCTCGGCATTGCCGCCCGGGTTGAAGAACGAAATGAGCGTCTGGCCTTCGCGCAGATAGCCCATCTCGGTCTCGTCCGGCTGACGCACCTTGGCGACGATGTCACAGGCATCCCAGAGCGCTTTCGCCCCCTCGATCACCTCGACACCGGCCTCTGCATAGACCTTGTCCGAGAACCCGGCGGCGGCACCCGCCCCGGCTTCGATTGCGCAGTCATAGCCAAGCTTTTGCAGTTGCTTGGCACTCTCAGGCGTCAACGCGACACGCGCCTCGCCCTCGAACACTTCCTTAGGAACACCGAATTTCACGTGTTGATCCTCTTTTTCCCCAGTCTTCAATCGCTGGCACCTTCCTTACCCAATCGCGGCAATGCAGCGCAACATTATTGCGCAAACATTACCGAAACTGTGACGGGAGGTCACAGCCAGCGCCGTGTCTTTTTCGCCCAGGTTTGAAACTCTTCCGAAAATTTCGTCCCGAGCCATGCTTCTTCCTCGGCTATGAACCGGCTCTGGATCACCGCCATGAAAACGGGAACAAAAACCACCCCTGCCGGGCTGCCGAACAGTAAAGCAAAGCCAGCAAGTGTAAAGGCATCGCCGAGGTAAATCGGGTTTCTTGTCAGGCGAAAGACCCCGTCGGTGACAATCTCGGAGGGAATGCGATGCGGCACCACGGTGGTATGATGCCGCCACATCGCGAAGGCCGCCAACGCCATGAGCCCCAGCCCGAGGGCGATCAGAACCCCGCCCAGAGCCTTCAGCCAGAGCGGCAGCGCAATTGTCAGGCCGACCTGCGCCAAAGCCCATGTCAGCCCGATGAAGCCCAGCAACCAGATCGGCGGATAATCGAGATATTTCATCGCAAACGCATCGCCTTTTTCGCACAGCCGTGAAAAGACCTACTGAACCGAAACCGTTCAGGCGAGGAAAATGTCGTGAAACTGCGCGCCACAAAGCTACGTCCCGTGCAAAGAAAAGATGCCGATGCCTGCTATGCGCTGTTTCATCGCACCATCCATGGCGGCACAGGCGCGTTCTACGCTGCGGAGCAACGCGCCGCCTGGGCCCCGCCCCGTGAGCATGCCCCTGAAAGCTGGCCCGACCGCCTGACCGAAGGCTATGCGATCTGCGCCACCCGATGGGGTCGGATCGTCGGCTTTTTCACCATGGGGCACGATGGTCATATCGACTTCGCCTATGTCGCGCTCGAAGAAATGGGTAAGGGCACCGCGCTCAAACTCTATGAGGCCTGCGAAGCGGAGGCCCGGCGCCTTGGGCTCACGCAGATGGACACCGAGGCGTCGCACCTGGCGCGCCGTTTTTTTGAAAAACGCGGCTGGCGCGTGGTGGCGCGCCAGACCGTGATCCGCCATACCGCGACGCACCAGTCGGTCGGGATCGAAAACTTCCGAATGGAAAAACGGCTGTAAACCCGCCGCGCCTTAGGCCTCTTCCGCCACCTTCTTGCGCCGCGCCTCGGCAAAGGCATGCACCGCCTTGCCGAACGCTTCGAACAGCGGGCGTGACACCGGATCTTCACCGGCGCGATATTCCGGGTGCCATTGCACCGCCAAAGTGAACCCCGGCGCATCTTTCACATAGATCGCCTCCGGCGTGCCATCCGGTGCATAGCCGTCGATCACGATGCGCGCGCCGGGTTTCTTGATCCCCTGACCATGGAGTGTGTTGGTCATCACCTCGTCCGCGCCCAAAAGCGCCTCGAACACCCCGCCTTTCGAAAACTTCACCGGGTGGCGCAGAGCGAATTTCTCCTCCAAAGTCCCCTCCGGCGGCATCCGGTGGTTCATCCGCCCGGGCAATTCGCGAATCTCCGGGTAAAGCGTGCCACCCATGGCGACATTGACCTCCTGAAACCCGCGGCAGATGCCGAAGATCGGTTGGCCTTTCTCGACGCAGGCCCGGATCAGCGGCAGGGTCACCGCATCGCGGCAGCGGTCGAACGCCCCATGCGCCGCGGTTTCCTCTTCGCCATATTCCTCCGGGTGCACATTCGGGCGCCCGCCGGTGAAGACGAACCCGTCACAGGCCGCCATCAGCTCCTCGACGGAGACAAACCCCGGATGCGGCGGGATCAGAAGCGGCATGCAGCCCGCCACATCGGACACCGCCTCGGCATTCATCCGCCCGCCGGTGAAGGCCGGGTAGCTGCCGTCCAGCAGGTTCGAATTGCCGATGATACCAACGATGGGTCTGGTCATAACGCCTCTGCATCCTTTTTTTCTTACTCTAAGGAGAATCGAAGCAGGAGAAAAGCCGCGCACATGTGTTCCCCTGCACAGGGGCGCTGCGCAATCATTTCGCCACCGCAACGATCACCCGCGCCGGGATTTCGCCCAAATTCTCATAGAAATGATCATGATCCGCCTCGAAACACATGGCGTCTTCGGGTCCGAGCGTGTGGCGTCGACCGTGAACGGTCAACCCCAGCCGACCTTCGAGCACAAACAAAAGCTCCATTCCCGGATGACGATGCGGCGCACTGGCCGGGCCGCCGGGCGGAAATTCCGCCGTGTAGGCCGAGAGCGGCGCATTGCGCACCGGGTAATCGAGGCTTTCGAACAGATGCGACAGCTTCTCGCCGATCTCGACCCGCATCGCGATCCGGTCGCTTTTCGGAACCACCGCGCAGACCGGCGCCTGAGCGGGATCGGCAAAGAAGTGATCCAGCCCGACGCCGAACACAAGCGCAATGCGCATGAGCGTCGGCAGGGTCGGCACCGCCTGCCCGCGCTCCAGCCGGGACAACATCCCGGCGGACAGGCCGGTATGCGCGCCGAGCTGGGTCAATCCGAGCCCCTTTTCCCGGCGCAACCGGTTGATCTTTTCCCCGATTCGATACTGTTCGAGGTTTTCCGTCAGTGTGTCGGACAGCATGCGCGCCCCCCAAAGTCGTGTTTGTTTGACCTGCGGTGTCGACCTTAGCAGATAATTTTTACCACAGGTATAAAGTTTATATCATCACGCAAATGTGCATGTTGTGAAAAACATTTTGCACCAAAATAAAATCATCGAAAAACACAGCCCTGCTACCGTACCCGGTGCGGGACGACTTTAGGAGGAAAACATGCCGACCCCGAAACGCACCTTTGCCGCCGCCCTGACCGCTCTGTCGCTGGGCCTGTCTCTGGGCTTCTCCGCCCCGGCCTTCGCCGATGACATCGTCGACACCGCCGTCGCCGCAGGCGATTTCACCACCCTGGCAACCGCGCTCACCGAAACGGGCCTTGTCGAGACGCTCAAAGGCGATGGCCCGTTCACCGTCTTCGCCCCGACCGATGCCGCCTTCGCCGCCCTGCCCGAGGGCACACTCGAAACGCTGCTCATGCCCGAGAATAAGGACAAGCTTGTGCAGATCCTGACCTATCATGTCGTGCCCGGCAAAGTCATGAGCGGTGATGTGGTCAAGCTCGACAGCGCCACGACGGTCGAGGGAGGCGACGTCATGATCAAGACCATGGAGGGCAAGGTGATGATCAACGACGCCACCGTGATCGCGGCGGATGTGGCCGCCGACAATGGCGTCATTCACGTGATCGACAAGGTGATCCTGCCGTCGGACATGTGACCCTACGGCCCGCCTTGCCGTCTCACGCAACACCTGTTTCATAGGAAAAACCACCATGACTGCACTGAATATCCTGACCCGCGTGCTGCTGATCGTCGGCGGCCTCAACTGGGGTCTCGTCGGCCTGTTCGGCTTCGACCTCGTCGCGGCCATTTTCGGCGAGATGTCCGCGCTCTCGCGCATCGTATACACCCTTGTGGGGCTGAGCGCGCTCTATCAGATCACCACGCTTGTCAAACCGGCCCCGGCCCACGCGCACTGATCCAAGAGTTGGAAAGGGCGGCTCCCCGCGCCGCCCTTTCCATTTTCTCAGAATTCAAGACAAAGCTTGTCAGGCCTTCGCTTTCAGTTCCAGACGCCGCGCATGAAGCACCGGTTCCGTGTAGCCCGAGGGCTGCACCCGGCCCTTGAATACCAGATCGCAAGCCGCCTTGAACGCGATTGTATCAAACGACGGCGCCATCGGCACATAGAGCGGATCGTCCGCGTTCTGACGGTCCACGACGGCGGCCATTTTCTGCATCGCAGCCATGACTTGCGCCTCGGAGACAACGCCATGGTGCAGCCAGTTCGCCAGCCCCTGCGACGAAATCCGGCAGGTGGCGCGGTCTTCCATCAGGCCAATGTCGTGAATGTCCGGCACTTTCGAACAGCCGACACCCTGATCGACCCAGCGCACCACATAGCCAAGGATGCCCTGCGCGTTGTTCTCGATCTCGGCGGTGATTTCGTCGTTGGACCAGTTGACGCCTTTGGCGACCGGAATGGTCAAAAGATCCTCAAGCGTGCCACGCGCGCCGCCTTTCGCGATCTCGTCCTGCACCGCAAAGACATCGACCTTATGATAATGCGTCGCGTGCAGTGTCGCCGCCGTCGGGCTGGGCACCCAGGCCGTCGTCGCCCCCGCTTTCGGATGCGCGATCTTGGCCGCCAGCATCGCCTGCATCAGGTCCGGCATGGCCCACATGCCCTTACCGATCTGCGCGCGGCCTTTGAGGCCACAGGCCAGCCCAATATCGACGTTGCGCTCTTCATAGCTCTTGATCCACGGCTGATCTTTCATCTCGCCTTTGCGGATCATCGGACCGGCTTCCATCGAGGTGTGAATCTCGTCGCCGGTGCGATCGAGGAACCCGGTGTTGATGAACGCCACACGATGCTTAGCGGCGCGGATGCATTCCTTGAGGTTCGCCGAGGTGCGGCGCTCTTCATCCATGATGCCGAGCTTGACGGTATTCGCCTCCAACCCGAGGATCTCCTCGACGCGAGTGAAGATCTCATCCGCAAAAGCGACCTCTTCCGGCCCGTGCATTTTCGGCTTCACTACATAGACAGAGCCCTCGCGCGAATTGCGCGGGCCGGTGGTTTTTTGCAGGTCGTGCATGGCGATCATCGCGGTCACCAGCGCGTCCATGATCCCCTCGCCGATCTCATGCCCCTCCGGGTCGACAATCGCCGGGTTGGTCATCAGATGCCCGACATTGCGCACCAACATCATGGCACGGCCTTGCAGGGTGATCTCCGCCCCGTCGGGCGCGGTGAACACCCGGTCGCCATGCAGCGCACGGGTGAAGGTCTTGCCGCCTTTCGTAACCTCCTCGGTCAGATCGCCCTTCATCAGGCCAAGCCAGTTGCGATAGGCGCCAACCTTTTCCTCGGCGTCCACTGCAGCCACGGAATCCTCGCAATCCATGATGGCGGAGACGGCGGCCTCCAGCAAAATGTCGGAAATCCCCGCCTTGTCCTGCTCGCCCACAGGCGTCGAAGGATCAATCACGATGTCGATATAAAGCCCGTTCTTTTGCAACAGGACATGGCCCGCGCTCGATCCCGCGAATTGCGCCGGGTCGGCCAGACCCGTCTCACCCATCGCGCCCTCCACAAGCAACAGATCGCCCTTGACGGTCAGCCCCGTCACGTCCGCCCAAGAGCCCCCCGCCAGCGGCACCACCGCGTCGAGATGCGCCTTGGCCCAGGCAATCACCCGCGCCCCACGGCTCGCGTCATAGCCCTTACCAGACGGCACATCGCCCAGCGCATCCGTGCCGTAAAGCGCATCGTACAAAGACCCCCAACGGGCGTTCGCCGCGTTCAAAGCGTAACGCGCATTGGTGATCGGCACCACAAGCTGCGGCCCCGGTTTGGTCGCGAATTCCGGGTCGATCTTCGTGGTCTCGATCTCGAAATCCGGCCCCTCGGGCACCAGATAGCCGATCTCTTTCAGGAATGCCGTATAGGCCGCCGCGTCATGGTCCTGCCCCTTGCGGGCCAGATGCCAGTCGTCGATCTTCGCCTGAATCTCCTCGCGCTTTTCCAACAGCGCCCGGTTTTTCGGCCCCAGATCGCGCACCATCCCCGCCAGACCGTCCCAGAACGCCTCCGCCGTCACGCCCGTACCCGGCAGAGCCTCGGTCTCGATGAATTGGGCAAGCTCCTGAGTGACCTTGAGGCCAGCTTTATCGACGCGCGTCATATGGGAATCACCTGAATTTGTAGGATTTCATTGCGCAGACTACCCGGCTGCCCCCGGGACACAAGCCAAAGGCCGCCGTCTTGCCGCATGGACACGCGGCGCTCTGGCCGCAAATTCCCCTGTCCGGCGTTGCAGCCCCGCCCCGTGCGGCCTACCTTCTGCGGATCACAGTCAGAAAGAGTCGCCCGATGAAAGACGCCGCCCCCCAAACGATTCACCTCAAAGATTACACCCCCTTCGGCTATCGGATCGACAGTGTGGAGTTGACCTTCAAGCTTCATCCGACCGCGACGCGCGTGATTTCGAAAATCGCCTTTGCGCCCAACCCGGCGGCCTCCGACACGCGCTTCTTTCTGCATGGCGAAGAGCTTGAGCTGATCTCCGCCGCGATTGACGGCGCGCCCGTCACCCCACGCAAGGTCGAGGGGGGCATCGAGGCGGACGTGCCCGACGCGCCCTTTGTCTGGGAGGCCGAGGTGGAGATTTCCCCCGAAACCAACACCGCGCTCGAAGGGCTTTACATGTCGAACGGCATGTATTCGACCCAATGCGAAGCCGAAGGGTTTCGCAAGATCACCTTCTACCCCGACCGCCCCGATGTGATGGCGGTCTTCACGGTGCGCATCGAGGGCGACCAGCCCGTACTCTTGTCGAACGGCAACCCGGTGGAGCGCGGCGACGGGGTCGCTGTCTGGCACGATCCATGGCCGAAACCCTCCTATCTCTTCGCCCTCGTGGCGGGCGAGTTGATCAACCATCCCGACAGTTTCACCACAAAATCCGGCAAAGAGGTCGAGCTGAACATCTGGGTTCGCCCCGGCGACGAGGACAAATGCGCCTTCGGCATGGAAGCCCTCAAAAAGTCGATGAAATGGGACGAAGACACCTACGGGCGCGAATACGATTTGGACATTTTCAACATCGTGGCCGTCGATGACTTCAACATGGGCGCGATGGAAAACAAGGGGCTGAACATTTTCAACTCCTCCTGTGTGCTGGCCTCGAAAGAGACCTCGACCGATGCCAATTTCGAACGCATCGAAGGCATCATCGCGCATGAGTATTTCCACAACTGGACCGGCAACCGCATCACCTGTCGCGACTGGTTCCAGCTTTGCCTGAAAGAAGGTCTGACGGTCTACCGCGACCAGATGTTCTCCGGCGACATGCGCTCTCACGCGGTGAAACGCATTGAAGAGGTTATGATTTTGCGCGCCCGCCAGTTCCGTGAAGACAACGGCCCGCTGGCCCATCCGGTGCGCCCCGAAAGCTTTGTCGAGATCAACAATTTCTACACCGCCACCGTCTACGAGAAGGGTGCGGAAATCATCGGCATGCTGCGTCGCCTTATTGGTGACGAGGCCTATCGCAAGGGCTGCGATCTCTATTTCGACCGCCACGACGGCGAGGCCGTGACCATCGAGGATTGGCTGGCGTCCTTCGAAGAGGTGACGGGTCGTGATCTTGCACAATTCAAACAATGGTATTCGCAAGCGGGCACACCGCGCCTGAAAATGAGCGAGGCTTGGGACGATGGCACCTTGACGCTGAGCTTCACGCAAACCACGCCGCCGACGCCCGGTCAGACCGCCAAAAACCCGCAGGTGATTCCGATCGCCGTCGGCCTCATCGGCCCCAATGGTGACGAGGTGGTACCGACCACCGTGCTCGAGATGACCGAGGCTGAGCAAAGTTTCACCTTCGAGGGCCTGGGCGCGCGTCCAGTGGCCTCCGTGCTGCGGGATTTCTCCGCGCCGGTGATTCTGGAGCGCGAGATTGACGACGCCACCCGCGCCTTCCTTCTGGCGCATGACACCGACCCGTTCCAGACATGGGAAATGGGCCGGATGCTCGCCAAGGACACGTTGATCGCGATGATTGTCCGGGATGCGGCCCCCGCCCCGGCCTATCTCGACGCGATCCGGGCGGTGCTCACCGACGAGACGCAGGACCCCGCGTTCCGCGCTCTGGTCTTTGGCCTGCCGTCTCAGGACGATCTGGCGCAGACCCTGTTCGACGCCGGGATCACCCCCGATCCGCAGAAAATCTACGACGCACGCGAAAGCCTGCGCCACACCGTTGCCCGACACTTGTCCGACGCTTTGCCGACGCTGTTCCGACCGACGGAACCCGGCACGTTCACGCCGGATGCCGAGGGCTCCGGTCGCCGCTCTCTGAGCCTTGCCGCCCTGTCCTATCTGGCGCTTCTGGACGGTGGCGCCGCCGCGACATCGCTCTTTGCGCAGGCCGACAACATGACCGAACAGGCCGGAGCCCTTCAGGCGCTCCTCTCCGCCGGGCTAGGCACGAACGAGCTGCAAACCTTTGAAACGCAATGGAAAGATGATCGTCTCGTGCTGGACAAATGGTTCACCATGCAGGTCGCTTCCGCCGCCCCCGAGAAAGCCGCCGAGGTGGCCGAGGCGCTGAGCCACCATCCGGCCTTCACCAACAAGAACCCGAACCGCTTCCGCGCGGTGTTCGGCGCGCTGTCCGCGAACCACGCCGGGTTCCATCATGACAGCGGGAGAGCCTATAAATTGCTTGCGGATCAATTGATTAGACTCGATTCCCTAAACCCGCAAATCACCGCCCGGATGAGTGGCGCTTTCGAGACATGGAAACGCTACGACGCCGACCGGCAAGGCATGATCCGTACCGAACTGGAGCGCATTCTGGCCACTCCGAACCTGTCGCGCGACACCACCGAGATGGTCAGCCGGATTCTTTCCGCCTGACCGTCGGCACCCCGCTTCGTTTGCGCAAACAGTCTGTGTTTGCGCAAACATTTTCAATCATAACAAAAAGTTGACCCGCTTTTGGAGCCCCTCCCGAGAGCTAAGGATAGATTGTCACATTCAAATTACGCAATGCTGTGACATGATCTCTGCCATCGTGCGGATTGTACGCTTTTTATTTTGTGACCAGACAGGGACCCCTATCCAATGCGTAAACTTCTCATTTCCACCGTGATCGCGGCCACCGCCGCAACCGGCGCCGTCGCGCAGGCCCCCTCTGACGTGGCAAAGGCCCGTCGCGCCTTCTACACGCTTGTCGGCTATGAAATGGCCACGCTCGGCGGCATGGCTCAGGGCAAGATCGATTACGACGCCGAAACCGCCAGCCAGTCCGCCAAGGACATCCTGACGCTCACCGGCTATCACACCGCCGATCTCTACGTGCCGGGCACCTCGAGCGAGGACCTGCCGGGCGAAACCCGCGCCAAGGCCGCGATCTGGTCCGACATGGCCGGCGTTCAGGAAAAAGGCATGGCCTTCTATCAGGCCGTGGTCGAACTCAATGACGTGGCCGGCACCGGTCTCGACGCGCTGCGCCCGGCGGTGGGCAAACTTGGCGGCACCTGCAAGGCCTGCCACGACGACTATCGCGCGGCCGATTTCTGATCGGGGCGCGGCGGGATATGACGGAACAGCTTGAAAAAACCTATGTCTGGGACCCGGTGGTGCGTGTACTGCACTGGGCATTGGTGATCGCGTTTTTCACCGCCTTCGGGCTTGGAAAATTCGGCCCCGACCAGATGACACTGCATTTCTACGCGGGCTACGCCGTGGCCGCGATCGTGGTGCTGCGTGTGCTCTGGGGCTTTTTCGGCTTTTACACCGCACGTTTCGCTACATTCGTCAAAGGTCCGGGCAAGGTCATCGCCTATGCCCGGACACTCCCCTCCGCGACGCCCTCGCGCAGTTACGGGCACAACCCGGTCGGAGCGCTGTTCGTCGTCGGCGTGCTGATCGTGCTGGCCATGCAGGTCCTCACCGGCATGCTGTCGGACCCGGAGGATTACATCAACGTCGGTCCTCTCGCGCAATACGTGCCGATCGAGACCGCACGCAAAGCGCTGTCCTATCACGAGCCGCTGTCCTTCCTGCTGCTGCTCATGGTTCTGGGCCATATCGCTGCGATCTTCTGGTACAAGAAGCGCAAAAGTGAGAACCTCGTGACGCCGATGATCACCGGCTATGCCGAACTTCCACCGGAGGAAATCCAGCACCGGACATGATCTGCAAGGCACCTTCGGGTGCCTTTTTCATGCGTCAAACTCATGCATCAAAGCGGTCCGGGCCGGCGTTCGTCGGAAAGCACCACATTGGCCTCAACATTCCCCACCCCCGGCAGGGTCATGATCCGGCGCCGGAGCACGCGTTCGAAATCCGGCAGGTCCTGCGCCACGACCTTGAGGCGGTAATCGAAAACTCCCAAGACGTGCTGCACCGTCTGCACCTCCGGGATCGCGCGCACGCCGCGTTCGAAATCTTCGAGGCTCACCCGTCCCTTCGTCGCCAGTTTCACCCCCAGAAACACGGTGACGCCAAAGCCCAGCGCCTCGAGATCGAGGTCCACCCGGCGCGGCCCAAACACACCGCCCTCTCGCAACCGCCTGATCCGCCGCCAGGTCGCGGGCTGGCTGAGACCCAACTCGCGCCCCAGAGCGCCCGCCGATTGCGTCGCATCCTCACAGAGCGCCCGGATCAGCTTGCGGTCGATGTCGTCGAGCTCGATCATAGCGGCACCGATTGGCTGTCCTTGATCGTCGCCACCTGCATCAGCGCCTCAATGTCGGTCATATGCGGCAGGGTCAGGATCTTGTCGCGGTAAATCCGTTGGTAATCCGCCATGGTGCGTGCGATCACCAGAAGCCGCGCATCGACCCGACCGAGGAAAGTGCCAATGTTGATGACCTCCGGCACCTCACGCGCCGCCTGAATGAATTCGTCAAAGGCCCGTGGTTCGGTCTTGTCGAGGGTGATCCGAAGGCTCACCTCCACCGCATAGCCCAAGGCACGCCAGTCGACCTCCTCGCGGATCGCCTTGACGACGCCCGCCTCGCGCATCCGGTCGAGGCGGCGGGCAAAGGTGGCAGGCGTCACGCCCGCGCGCTCGGCCAGATCGGAGGCCTGTGCCTCCGGTTCGGCCTGAATCTGGCGCAGAATTCTGCGGTCGGCATCGTCAACTTGCATGATATTTTCATTATGTCGATTTATTGAGAATGATTTTATTACACAAATTGCAAATTAGATCAAACTTTGTTGTCAAAAACGTCTTTTCATGCGCAATAAAGCCTCAGCCACGCAAGTGACTTGGACAAGACAGAAAAAGGAACGCCCCATGCGCGTCTATTATGATCGCGATTGCGATGTGAACATCATCAAGGACAAGAAAGTCGCCATTCTGGGCTACGGCTCGCAAGGCCACGCCCACGCGCTGAACCTGCGCGATTCCGGTGCGAAAAACCTTGTCGTCGCACTGCGTGAAGGCTCCCCCTCCGCGAAGAAAGCCGAAGCCGAAGGCCTGACCGTGATGGGCATCGCCGAAGCCGCCGCCTGGTGTGACGTGATCATGTTCACCATGCCCGACGAACTTCAGGCCGAGACCTACAAGAAATACGTCCACGACAACCTCAAAGAAGGCTCCGCGATCGCCTTCGCCCACGGTCTGAACGTGCATTTCGGCCTGATCGAGCCGAAACCGGGCATCGACGTGATCATGATGGCGCCGAAAGGCCCGGGTCACACCGTGCGCGGCGAATACACCAAAGGCGGCGGCGTGCCCTGCCTCGTGGCTGTCGACACCGACGCCACCGGCAAAGCGCTTGAGATCGGTCTGTCCTATTGCTCCGCCATCGGCGGCGGCCGCTCCGGCATCATCGAGACCAACTTCCGCGAAGAATGCGAAACCGACCTCTTCGGCGAGCAGGCCGTGCTCTGCGGCGGTCTTGTCGAGCTGATCCGTTGCGGGTTCGAAACCCTGGTCGAAGCCGGTTACGCGCCGGAAATGGCCTATTTCGAATGTCTGCACGAAGTGAAACTCATCGTGGACCTGATCTACGAAGGCGGCATCGCGAACATGGATTACTCCATCTCCAACACCGCCGAATACGGCCAGTACGTCACCGGCCCGCGCATCCTGCCCTACGAGCAGACCAAGAAGGCGATGAAAGAGGTTCTCTCCGACATCCAGCAAGGCAAATTCGTGCGTGACTTCATGCTTGAAAACGCCGTCGGTCAGCCGACGATCAAAGCCTCGCGTCGCGCCAATGACGAACACCTCATCGAGGAAACCGGTGCGAAACTGCGCGGCATGATGCCGTGGATCACCGCCGGCAAGATGGTGGACAAGTCGCGCAACTAAGCGCTACGTCATCCGAGACGAAAGGCCCCGGCGCATGCGTCGGGGTCTTTTGCATTTGAAAAGGCTCAGAATGTCTCCGCTCCCCAATATCACCCCGGCCAGTTGGATCATGGTCGGCATCCTCGGCTTTGTCTGGGGCTCCACCTTCATGGTGATCGAGATTGCCCTCACCGGCATCTCCCCCTTCTGGCTGGCCACGTTCCGCCTCGCCATCGCGGCCATCATCATGGCGGCGTTCTGGGGCGTGGACGGGTTCAAAATGGGCACGGACCCGGAGAACCCGCCACACCCGGTTGCGCTGATCTGGGCCGGGGCGATTTCCTCCGGCGTACCGTTTCTGCTTCTGAACTGGGGACAGCAATATGTCACCTCCGGTTTCGCAGGCACCTCCATGGCCGCCGTGCCGCTGGTGGTCCTTCCCATGGCGCATTTCATGGTGGCCGGAGAACGGCTGACAATCCGTTCCGTGATCGGCGTCGCGCTCGG
Source organism: Celeribacter ethanolicus (assembly GCF_001550095.1). Lineage (GTDB taxonomy): Bacteria > Pseudomonadota > Alphaproteobacteria > Rhodobacterales > Rhodobacteraceae > Celeribacter > Celeribacter ethanolicus. The sequence continues at coordinate 179,886 of NZ_LRUC01000010.1, forward strand.
CTTTCTCGGCGTCTTTCTTCTGGTCGGTCAGGATGCGCTGCACAGTTCCGGTGCCGATCTCGAATTCTGGGGGCGCATGGCCTGTCTCACGGTGGCGCTTTGCTATGCGCTCAACTCGATCACCATTCGTCGCCTGCCTCCGATCAACTCCACCGCACTGACCACGATCATGATGGCCAGCGGCGCGCTGATCACCCTGCCCTTCTCTCTCATAGCCGAAGGCACGCCCGGTCTGCCGCCGCTCAAAGCCTTTGTCGCGCTCATTTTCCTCGGCGTGATCTCCACCGCCGCGATGAACCAGTTGCGTGTCCTGGTGATCCGCTCCGCCGGGCCGACCTTCATGACGCTGGTGAATTATCAGGTCCCGGTCTGGTCCGTCGTCCTGGGGTCGAAACTTCTGGGCGAACCGCTGCCGCCCTCTCTGATCATCGCCTTGACGCTGATCCTCGGAGGCGTGGCGATCTCGCAATGGCCGGTGGTGAAACGTCTTTTTGCGCGGCGTTGACTTGCGGCGCGCAGGCAATCGTGACCAGATGAGCCAAAGGAGATTGCGATGACCACACCCGAACACGACGACCATATCCCCGCCGATCTCACCCCTGCCAATGAGAGCGAGATCGAGGCAGAACGCGCCCGCATGTTCACGCTCGGCTTCTGGAAAAGCCTTCTGGCGGGTCGTGAGGGTCTGGGCGACACGTTCTGGGCAGGCAATTACCTGGCCGCGCTGTTTTTCGTGCCGGTCTATGTGCTTCTGATCGCGATCCCGCCGCTTTACGGGCTGATCCCTGTGGTCTTTGCTCTGTTCGGCATCTACCTGCTGTTCGTCGCCCGCGCAGTCTGGCTCGCCAAGCCCAAAGGTGACGCGGGCAAGGGGTGGAAGATCGCAGGCGTGATCTGGACCCTGATGAACGCCGCCATGTCGCTCGCCTACACCCCCTTCACCGGCGGCTCCTGACCTCGTAAAAGCCTTAACAGGGCCTTAATTCGGGTCCGGTCTTCGTACAAAAGGCCAAGACACACATCAAATCCACGAGACCGATGCAGATCAAACCGCTCCTTGCCGCCTTGTTCCTGATGACCAGCCCCGCCGTCGCAGGCGATCTGGCTCCCGATTACGCTGTCCTCCCTCTTGCCTCGCATCATTACGGCGACTGGGGCGAGGAGGACGGTGACGATTTCAATGAATTCAACCCCGGCCTGATGTTCACTTGGGCCGAGCGTGCCTATGGGCTGAACTACACCTTCGGCGCCTACCGCGACAGCCGCTCGGACACCTCTCTGCATCTGTCCGCCGCGAAAATGTGGGACATCGGCCCGCAGGCGCAGGCCGGGATCGTCGGGGCCTATATCCACTCCTTCGGCGACGGCTACACGGGCTTCGCCCCCTCTCTACAGGTGAGCTACAAATCCGTCTTCCTCAATGCCGCGACCGGCTATGACGATGGGATCTACGGCGTGATTTCAACCGGGATCATCATCCCGCTCGGTCGCTAAGCCAGCACGAACCCTGTCACAACATGAAAAAGGCGGCCCCATAAGCCGCCTTTCTTGTCCAATTCGAACATTGGCGCTTATTGTGTTGCTGCTTCGACTGCGGCCACGACACTGTCCACTGCTGCGTTCAGAACCGCCTCATCGACACTTTCCGCCATCACCCGGATCAGCGGCTCGGTTCCGGATTTGCGAATGAGCAACCGACCGTTTCCGCTGAGTTTGGCCTCTGCATCGGCAATCGCCGCCTTGACCTGCGTTTCTTCCAGGGGCAGTTGCCCGGTCGCATAGCGCACGTTCTTCAAAAGCTGCGGCACCGGTTCGAAGACCTGCGCCAATTCAGAGGCCTTGCGACCGCTCTCCACCATGGCGGCAAGGAACTGAAGCCCCGCCAGCAAGCCATCCCCCGTGGTCGCGTAATCAGTCATCACGATATGGCCGGATTGCTCTCCCCCAAGGTTGAACCCACCCGCACGCATCCGTTCGACCACATAGCGGTCGCCGACGGCAGTGCGTTCAAGCCGCAAGCCCTCGGCCTCCAGAAACCGCTCAAGCCCGAGATTCGACATCACCGTCGCGACCAGCGCCCCGCCCGCAAGCCGCCCCTGATCGGCCCAGGTTTTCGCCATCAGCCCCATGAGCTGATCGCCATCGGCCACCTGCCCGCGCTCGTCCAGGATCATCACCCGGTCCGCATCGCCATCGAGGCAGATGCCGACATCCGCCCCATGGGCCACCACGGCCTCGGCGGCGGTCTGCACATAGGTGGAACCGCAGTGATCGTTGATATTCTTGCCATTCGGTGCGGTGCCGACGGGGATCACCTCCGCCCCCAGTTCCCAAAGCACCTCCGGCGCGGTGCGATAAGCCGCGCCATGGGCACAGTCGATCACCACTTTCAGCCCCTGAAGGCTCATGCCGCGCGGCAGGGTCGATTTCACCCGCTCGTTATAGCGGAACCGCCCGTCGTCGATGCGTTTGGCCCGCCCGATATTGTCGGCCTGCGCCGGTTCGACACCCTCTTCCATCAGCCGCTCGATCTCGCTTTCCGCCTCGTCCGAAAGCTTGAACCCGTCGGGGCCGAAAAACTTGATGCCATTGTCCTCGGCCGGGTTGTGCGAGGCGGAAATCATCACACCGACATCCGCGCGCATCGAGGTGGTCAGCATCCCGACCGCAGGCGTCGGCACCGGCCCCAGCAGGAACACGTTCATGCCCGTCGAGGTGAACCCCGCCGTCATCGCGGTTTCGAACATATAGCCCGACAGACGCGTGTCCTTGCCGATCACCACCCGGTGCTCACGCCCGCTGCCCCGGCGGAAATACCGCCCGGCGGCGGCCCCGAGTTTCAGCGCCATTTCGGCGGTCATCGGATGGCTGTTGGCGCGCCCGCGCACCCCATCCGTGCCAAAGAATTTACGCGTCATGGCGCTCCCCTGTCCCTGTCGCCGCCTGCCAAAGCGCAAGCGCCTGTTTCGTCTCTTTAAAATCATGCACCCGGTGGATCTGAACGCCCTGCCCGAGGGCCGCAAGCGACACCGCAATCGTGCCGGGCGCGCGCTCCTGGGCCACGGGAGCCTTGCCGATCTTGCCGATGAACCCCTTGCGCGACACGCCCAGAAGGATGCCGCACCCAAGACCGTGAAACAGCGAGATTCGCTCCAGAAGCGCCAGATTATGCGCCACCGTCTTGCCAAACCCTATGCCCGGATCGACGAGAACCTGCGCGCGCGCAATGCCCGCCGCCTCGGCCAAACGGATGCGGTCTTCAAGGAAATCGTAGACGTCGAGCAGCACGTTGTCGTACTGCGGATCGTCCTGCATCACCTCTGGATCGCCCTGCGCATGCATGAGACAGACCGGCGCGCCGGCCTCCGCGCTGACCCGCGCCAGATCGGGATCATGCGTAAAAGCGTAGACATCGTTCACGAGACTCGCGCCCGCCCTGAGCGCCGCTTCCGCCACAGGCGCCTTGCGCGTGTCGATGGAGATCGGCACCGGACTGATCTGCCGAATTGCAGAAATCACCGGCGCAGTGCGGCTGATTTCCTCGTCAACTGGGATGTAATCCGCGCCGGGCCGCGTGCTTTCGCCGCCGATGTCGATGATCTCGACCCCTGCCGCAATCATCTCCTGCACCTGTGCCAAAGCCGCTTCGGGACGATTGAACTTGCCGCCGTCGGAGAAACTGTCGGGGGTGACGTTGAGAATACTCATCACGGACGGGGCAGTCAGATCGAGCCCGGCCAGCACAGTGCGCGGCGCCGTCAGCCGTGCCCGGGCCTCGTCTGAAAGTTCGGACACCGGCAAAATCTCCGACGGCGCGTCCCGGCGCAGCCGTTCGACATGGCTGAACCAGCACCAGCCCCCCGCCAGCGTCAACGCCACCTCGGGCCGGGCCGGATCGCAGCTCGGGATCGGTCGGTCATAAAACGCCTGTGCCATCTCAGGACAGCTCCACCGCCGCATCGGGGTCGCGGAGCTGCGCCCCCTCGATGCCCACCGACCCGAGGCTCAGCACCTCGGTCGCGGACAATTCCTCAGCCAGCCAGGCGACCATTTCCGCGATGCCGCCCTTCGGCCCATGTACCGCATCAAGCACCAGTTTCGAGGGCGCCCAGACGGAAATCTGATCGTGTTTCATCGCCCAGTCGAGCTCCGTGCGGGTGGCCCGCACCACGCAGCGGGCATCGCGCCCGGCCAGAACCCAGGCATTCTGCTCCATCGCCAAAAGGTCGATCCGGCGTTGCGCCGCCTTATGTGCCGCTGTCGGCCAGTCGCCCGACGGCAGCCCCACGGTCAGGATCACCGGACGCGGATCGACCTCGAGCGCGTCGATCCATGCGGAAAGCCGTGCACTTGCCAGAGCCTCCGGCCCGAGATGCACGATCAGCGGATGCGGCACCGGGGCATCCATCGCCACGGCACGGCCGATCTGATCGACGCTGCGCACGATCTCGACGCCAAGCGCACCGGGGCCACGATCCAGTTTTTCGACCCGCACGAACACCCGGAAGGCCCGCGGCTCCGTCAGAATACGCTCGGCGATCCGCTCGGCGAGGGTTTCCAGGAGGTTGAGACGCTCGGCCTCAAGCTCGGTATGGATCGCCTCGGTCAGCCGGTCATAGGACAGGATGCGATCCACGTCGTCGTCGATCGGCCCGGTGACCGGCGTCAGCTCGACCACGATGTTGAAGGACACCCGCTGGCGCACGCCACGCTCGGCCTGAAATGCGCCGATTTCCACCTCCACCACATGATCGCGCAGAGAGATACGGTCCAAAGGGACGGCATCGGAGGTGGCCAGGGCGCGGGCTTCGGGGTGCTCGAAAGCCTGTCGAATTTCGGACATTGACGGTCCCTTTTGTAAGTTCGGCCCTTGCTACCGTTTTGACGGCGGCGGGCCAAGACCGAATTGCCTTCGGCAGATGCCCCGACGTCCAACGGCAAAACCCCGCCGTTTTACGGGCGGGGTCTGAAACAATTCCGTGATTTTGCGCGTTGAACGTTACGCTCGCGGCATCCGATAGAACATGTGGACACCGATTTGCGCGGTCTTCGCGAAGCTGCGCGCCCAACGCGGGCTCACCGCGCGCGTATGATAATGGGTCGCGCCCTGCGTCAGCGCGCGCGGCGCGCCGTCGAGCATGAGCCGGGCCACCTTGCCGACCTGCTCATAGGCGGCTTTCTCGCGGATCACGTCGGAATAGCCGTCACAGGTATAGGTGAACTGGCATTGGTATTTCTTGCCCGTGCCCTGATGCACCACGCCGCAGACCGTGTTCGGGAAGGCAGGGGAGGACACGCGGTTGAGGATAACTTCGGCCACGGCGAACTGGCCCTTAACGCTTTCGCCGCGCGCTTCGAAATACAGCGCCTCGGAGAGGCATTGCCATTCAGTGTCGCCGGTGGCGACCGGACGACTGTCGAGGAAAGCCTTGCTATAGTCGACCGCAGGGATGGAGGATTTCGGCTTGAAGCTTTGCAGGAGCCGCTGGATCGCGTCCGTGCCTGCCGTTTCGAGACCGTCGCGCTCCTGATCGAGAAGCGCGTTCAGTTCCATGCCGAGCACAGGGTTCGGATCGTTCGAGTGGCTCACCGTCACTTCGGCCTGCGCCGCGCCGGTCAGCGCGCAAAAACCGAGCGAGGCCAGAAGCGCGAACGCCTTGAGCCGAGCTGAGAATGTCATAAGGGCTATCCCTCCATTGCGCCCCGAAAGCGGGGCCTCACGGGTGGTTTCGAGGGGCGGACATAGGGGGAAAACGCCCAGAGGTCCACCCCAGGGCGTCCCGAGCGGTTTCCAGAGCGTCAAGCCAAAGGCAGAAACCGGCCTTCACCTCGCCAGAAATAGGCGGGGCTTCGCCTTTATTTTCAGCACTTTGTCAAAAGACTGTGATTATTTTGCATCTGCGGCGACAAGCTGCGCCGCAGCAAGGCGGGCGACGGGCACCCGGAAAGGCGAACAGGACACGTAATCGAACCCCGCCGCCCGGCAAAAGGCGATTGATTCGGGGTTGCCGCCATGTTCGCCACAGACCGCCACGGTCAGCTCCGGACGCACCTTGCGCCCCCGTTCAGCGCCGATTTTCAACAGCTCGCCGACACCTTCGAAATCGAGCGTGTGGAACGGATCCTCCGGGAACACGCCCTGTTGCACATAGGCGTTCATGAAGCGCCCGGCATCGTCGCGTGACAGGCCGTAGGCCATCTGCGTCAGGTCGTTGGTGCCGAAAGACAGGAAAGCCGCGTTCTGAGCAATGTCACCGGCCCGCAGAGCCGCACGCGGGGTCTCGACCATGACGCCGAGCCGATAGGTGAACTCCGCCCCGGTCTCGTTGCGCACGGCAGCGGCCACCCCGTCGATCTGGGTTTTCACCAGTTCGACTTCGCGTTTCGCGGAGACCAGCGGGATCATGATCTCCGGCACCACGGGCGCGCCGTGTTTCGACGCCTCGATGGTGGCCTCGAAAATCGCGCGGGCCTGCATCTCGTAAATCTCAGGGAAGGTGATGCCAAGCCGAACGCCCCGCATCCCCAGCATCGGGTTGAATTCCGACAGCCATTCGATCCGGCGGGTCACGTCGGAGAGCGGCAAGTCGAGCGCCTCGGCCAGTTCCTTGGCCCCTTCGCGGTCCGAAGGCAGGAATTCGTGCAACGGCGGATCGAACAGGCGAATGCAGACCGGCAAGCCTTCCATGATACGAAAAAGCTCAATGAAGTCAGACCTTTGCATCGGCAAAAGCCGTGCGATCGCCTCCGCCCGATCCTCATGTTTCGCGGCAAAGATCATCTCCCGCATCACGGTCAGACGGTCGCCTTCGAAAAACATGTGCTCGGTCCGGCAGAGCCCGATGCCCTGGGCCTTGAAATTACGCGCCACCGCAGCGTCCGACGGCGTGTCGGCATTGGCGCGGACCCCGATATCGCGGATCGCATCGGCCCAGTCCATCAGCGTCACATACCAGTGGTCCTTCACCGGCGGCAAAAGCCGCACCGCCCCCAGCAACGCCTCGCCTGCGGACCCGTCGAGCGTGATCACATCGCCCTCTTCAAGCTTGCGCCCGTCTTCGAGCGTCAGCGTGCGTTCGCGGGAATTGATCCGGATTGAGGCGCCAACCACACAGGGCATGCCAATGCCCCGCGCGATCACCGCCGCATGCGAGGTCACCCCACCGCGCTCGGTCAGGATTCCGACCGAGGAATGCATGCCGCGAATGTCTTCCGGCGTGGTTTCACGCCGCACCATGATACAGGGCTCCCCGCGCGCTTCATAGGTCTGCGCATCGGTGGAGTTGAACACGATCCGCCCGACCGCCCCGCCCGGTGAGGCGGCGATCCCTTTGGCCAGCACATCACGGCTGTCCGTGGGATCGACCTGCTGGTGCAACAATTCGGTCAGCGACCGCGCCGGCACACGCAGGATCGCCTCTTCACACGGAATGATCCCGTCCTCGGCCAGTTGCACGGCGATCCGCAACGCCGCGCGCGATGAACGCGGCACACGCACGGCGTCGAGCACGAAAAGCTTGCCCTCGGAAATGGTGAACTCGACCTGCATCTCCTCGCGCAGACGCACCCGGCAGAGCCGTGTCATCTCCACGAGCTTGGCGAACAGGTCCGGCTGCGCCTCCTCGAGAGACTCGCCCCGCTCGTCCTTCGAGAGATAGAGCACGCCGCTGGCCCCCTTGCCGAGCGCGGCGCGCCCCTGGGCCTGACGCAGGTAGCGCCCCTTGATCACCGGTGCGCCGGTCTGCTCGTCGACAAGTTGCACCACGCCCGCACCGCTCTCCCCCGGTCCAAGGCCCAGCGCCATACTTTGCACGATCAGCCCGAGCCCGGCATCGGCGGGCGCGCCTTTCGCCTGACGCAGAAGCCGCGCGGTCGTGCCCTCCCAGGCCCGCGCCATGGAGCGCAGCACCTGGCCGAGCTGATGAGCCGGGTCTTGTGGAAACGGATCGCCGGTCTCGTCCTCATGCGCCTCGAGCGCGGATTTCAGCGCCTCATGCACCGGCACGGAGGCGTCGAATTCGAAGAGTTCCGGGTCGAGACGTTCGACATGCACGGCAAAGGCCTGCACGAACCGCAGATACAGCGCATCCGCCGCTTCCGCCCCATGGCTTTCGGTGAGCTCCGCGTGACGGGCGTCATTCATCCCGATATTGAGGATCGCGCCCGGTCCGCCCCAATCCGGGTCCTCAGACGAAGGCCGCACGGACAACAGGGGTGTATCACCGAAGACACGCAAAAGCGCCTTTTTGTCAAAGGCTTGCCCCTCCGCAAGGCGATGTACCGCATCGAAGGACAGGGCGACGGTTTCCGGCACAGGGAGATCGAGACGAATGAGCCGTTGCAGGCATTTCGCCCGCCCGCCATGGGTATTGACCGCGATCGGAGCGACGCGGCGAATGCGGGTGAACCCGAGGATGTCGCTCTCTTGCTGCACTGCGGCACCTCCCTTTGGCGGCACGCTACGCCCCAAGAGGACGTGAGCGCAACCGTTAACCTTAACGGTCCTCAGAATTCGCGGGAAACCGTTGCCGCTAGGTTAACACGACAACGGAGGATCTGTGAACGGATCAGCTCTCGATCCGGGTCAGATCGGCCACCGACAGGCAGATCTCGCGAATCCGGCCCAGAAGGTTGAGCCGGTTGCGCCGCACGATGTCACTGTCGGTGTTGATCTGCACCGCCTCGAAGAACGCATCAACGGAGGGGCGCATATCGGCCATGGCGGACATGGCGGCGGTGAAATCTTCTGCCTTCATCGCCGGTTTGATCTCCTCGGACGCGGTATCCAAAGCGGCGAACAGCGCTTTTTCTTCGTCCGTTTCGGCAAATTTCACATCCGGGCCGAAGGAATATTCGACACCGTCTTTTTCCTCGGCCTGTGTCAGGATGTTGTTGGCGCGTTTGAAGCCCTGGATCAGGTTGGTGCCATCCTCGGTGTCGAGCATCGCCTGCAACGCACGGGCGCGTTTCACCAGCAGCGTGATGTCGTCATTGCCCGGCATCGCCAGACAGGCGTCGATCACGTCGTGGCGAATGCCCTCGTCGCGCAGGAAGACCTTGAGACGGTCGTGGAAGAAAGAAAGGAGATCGTCGGACGTGTCCGGCACGGAGCCCGCGACGGTTTTGACCTCGTCTTTCTGCGTTTCCGTGAGCTTGTCGGAAATCGCGTCAAAGGCCGCGCCAAAGACGCCATGTTCGGCGATCTCGTCGAGGATTTCTTTCAGCGTGTCGATGATACCGTCATTCTCATCCGCCGCGGCGATTTTATGTGCCAGAAGCTGGGCATCAATAAAACGATCAAGGCTCATGCGCACGTCATTGGTGATCAACAACCGGATTACCCCAAGCGCCGCGCGACGCAGCGCAAACGGGTCTTTCGAGCCCGTGGGCTTCTCGTCGATGGCCCAGAAGCCGGTCAGCTTGTCGAGTTTGTCGGCCAGAGCGACCGCCACGGACACCGGTTCGGTCGGCACATCGTCACTTGGACCAAGCGGAGAATAATGGTCGCGGCAGGCGTCTGCCACGGCGTCGGACAGACCCGCTTTCTTGGCGTAATAGCGGCCCATGACACCCTGCAACTCGGGGAATTCGTAGACCATCTCGGAGGAGAGATCGGCCTTGGCCACTTTCGCGGTCAGTTCCGCCTCACCGGCCTCGGCGCCGACGATGGGCGCGATGTCGGCAGCCAGAGCGGCGATGCGGGCGATGCGCTCGGCCTCAGAACCGAGTTTGTTGTGGAAGGTCACGTTGGCGAGCGGCGCGGACATGGCTTCCATGCCTTCGCGTTCGACCGTGCGCACGTCGTTTTCCCAGAAGAATTTCGCATCCGACAGACGCGCGGACAGCACCTTTTGGTTCCCTGCCAGAATGGTCGCGCCATTGTCGGCGGTCTCGCGGTTGGCGACGGTGACGAATTTCTCGATCCGTCCGGTTTTCGGGTTCTTCACGGAGAAGAATTTCTGGTGCTCGCGCATACTCGTCTGCAAAACCTCCGGCGGCAAGCCGAGGAAATCTTCACCAATCTCGCCCATCAGCACAACAGGCCATTCGACCAGACCGGCCACCTCAGAAAGAAGCCCTTTGTCTTCAACGACCTCCAGCCCCTGCGCAAAGGCCTGGTTGGTGGCATCGTGCCAGATGTGATCGGCGCGCTCTTGCGGATCGAGCACGACAAAATTCTGTTTCAGCTTGGCAGCGTAATCGTCGAAAGACGTCACCTTGAAGCTGCCTGCGGACATGAAACGATGGCCCCAGACGGTGTTGCCGGAGGTGATGCCGTCGATGTCGAGGGGCACAACCTCGGCGCCATCTTCGCGGGTCATCAGGCAGACAATCGAATGCAGCGGACGCACCCATTTGAGGCTGCCCGCGCCCCAGCGCATGGATTTTGGCCAAGGGAAATTGCGCACGGTGGCCTCAAGCACCTCGGCCACGATCTCGGCGGCCGGACGCCCCGGCTTGGTGATCTTGGCGAAATAGACCTGACCTTTTTTCTCGTCGCGAATTTCAAGATCGTCTTTCGTCACCCCGGCCCCGCGCAGGAAGCCTTCCAACGCTTTTTCGGGTGCGTCCACACGCGGACCTTTGCGCTCTTCGACCGTGGTGGGCGAGGCGTCCAGAAGCCCCTCGACGGACAGCGCCAGACGACGCGGCGTCGCAAACGCGCCGGCGGAGGCATAGGTCAGACCGGCCTCGACAAGACCGTTCGTCACCAGAGATTTCAGGTCCTCGGAGGCACGTTTCTGCATCCGGGCCGGGATTTCTTCGGAGAAAAGCTCGATCAGCAAGTCAGCCATGGGTCAGTTTCCTTCAGGGGCGGGCGGACAGCCCGCAGGCGCGGGTTTGCCGTCGAATACGGCCTCCCCGCAACGGTTAGCTTGGGTCCAGGCATAGCCGTGGCCGTCGGGATAAACGGCAATCACACGGTCGAAGCCATAGGTGATATTCTCTTCGCCCAGAAAGGCGATGGCACGCCCCGCCTCGAGATCGGCCCCGATACGTTTCGCGTCGAAACACGAAAACCACGAGGGCGCGATCAGCGGCGACGGGCGGTCGTAGGGCTGGAAGGTCTCGGTCATCATCGCCACGGAAAGCGGCGTGGTGAAACAGGCCCGGAACTTGAGCGGCGAGGTGTCGGCGTCGATCCCTTCGAAATCCTCGGCCAGAATGTCCTCGGACAGGCCTTCAAAGCTGGTCGCACGGATCGCGGCGGCAGGCGCCGAGGCATCCAGCCGGTCGTAATATGCATAGACCTGCGTGTAATACAGACCCGCTCCGAACACGAGTGCGAGCACGACGATGAACCCTGCGATCAGCTTGCCATTCATGCGCTCTCGACCTCGGGCGCGGTGTCCGGCGTCCAGCCGCCCGCCGTGGTCTGCACGAAGGCGTCGGCACAGGCCTTGGCCAGGGCCCGCACGCGCCCGATATAGGCCTGCCGTTCGGTCACCGAAATCACGCCGCGCGCGTCCAGCAGGTTGAAGATATGCGACGCCTTGATGCATTGATCATAGGCCGGATGCGCCATGACGATGCGCTTGCCGGTCTTCGGATCAATCTGCGCCTGATCCAGAATGGCGTGGCATTCCTTCTCGGCATTGACGAAATCCGACAGCAGTTTCTCGGTGTTGGCCACGTCGAAATTGTGCCGGGAATATTCTTCCTCGGTCTGTTTGAACACATCGCCATAGGTCAGCGGGATCGGCGATTGCGGATCGTTGAACGGCATGTTCATCACATGGTCGATGCCGAGAACGTACATCGCCAAGCGTTCCAGACCATAGGTCAGCTCGCCCGAAACCGGTTTGCAATCATGTCCGCCGACCTGTTGGAAATAGGTGAACTGCGACACTTCCATGCCATCGCACCACACTTCCCAGCCAAGCCCCCAGGCGCCCAGCGTCGGGCTTTCCCAATCGTCTTCCACGAAACGGATGTCATGCAGATCGGTGTCGATGCCGATGGCCTTAAGGGACCCGAGATAGAGATCCTGCAAATCCGGCGGCGACGGTTTGATCAGCACCTGGTACTGATAGTAATGCTGCAAGCGGTTCGGGTTCTCGCCATAGCGCCCGTCGGTCGGGCGGCGCGACGGCTGCACATAGGCCGCCGCCCAGGCGTTCGAGCCCAGAGAGCGCAGCGTCGTCGCCGGGTGGAACGTCCCCGCACCGACCTCCATGTCATAGGGTTGCAGGATCGCGCAACCTCGCGAGGCCCAGTAGCTCTGGAGCCTCAGGATGATCTCCTGAAACGACCGCGGTTTCTCGACATTTTCGGAGGGGGACAGGGACATGGGGTCTTTCGCCAATTCTGCTGTTCAAACGCGGGCTCATCCCTAGCGAGGCCCGGCGGGGGCGTCAATGACAAGGCGGGCCGCGACGCCCCCGAGCGCCAATTTCCCGGCAGTTTTACATCACAAGCCCGCCATTTGCCCTCTTGCCGCCCCACAGCATGTTGACCTTCACGTCAAACCTGTTTTCTTAAGCCGCAATATAAGGGCCGAAGGGCCCGCAAGACATGTAAAGGGTTTTCATGAAAAGGTCTCTCGCCGTTGCCCCGCTGGGGCTCGCCGCCACGCTATTGCTGTCCACGGCTCTTCATGCCGAACAATGGATTCAGATCGAAGCGCAACCCTCCCTCACCGAGGCCACCGAGGCCGCGCGCGGCTATGCCGGACGTCTGCCGAATGTCGTGGGCTTCGAGCTTCCGGGTCGTTGGAACGCCATCGCGCTTGGTCCCTATGCGACCGAGGCCGAGGCCGAAGCGGCCCGTCTGACGCTGCGCGCGCAGGGGCTGATCCCCGGCGACAGCTACCTGACCGACGGCGGCCAGTATCGCCAGCCGTTCTGGCCGGTGGGCGCGACGCTTTCCACCCTGCCCCCTGCGACGACACCGGAAGTCTCAGCCCCCGGAGCGACCGAGACCGCCATGCCCGCCGAAGAGATGCCCACGGAAGCATTGCCCATGGCCCTCCCCGACGAGACCCCGGCCCAGGCCCGAGCCTCCGAACGCGCGCTCAGCCGCGAAGACCGCGAGGCGCTTCAGACCGCGCTGAAATTCGCGGGCGTTTACAATTCCGGCATCGACGGCGCTTTTGGCCCCGGCACGCGCCGCGCCATGTCCGACTGGCAGGCGATGAAGGGCTATGACATCACCGGCGTGCTGACCACGCAGCAACGTGCCGAGGCCCTCGGGGCCTATCAGGCCGTGATCGACAGCCTCGGCATGGCGCCGGTGGCCGACGAGGTGGCGGGGGTGACGATTTCCCTGCCTCTGGGGCTTGTGGAATTCGACGCCTACGCACCGCCCTTTGCGAAATACAAATCCAAGGACGGCTCCGGCGTTCAGGTCATGCTGATTTCGCAAACCGGCGACGAGGCCACTTTGGGCGGGCTTTACGAAATCATGCAAACGCTTGAAATCGTGCCCATGGACGGACCGCGCACGCGTGACAACCGCTCTTTCAGCCTCACCGGCACCAATGCAGAGATCACGTCGCACACCGAGGCGCGTCTGGTGAACGGCGCGGTCAAGGGCTGGACCCTGATCTGGCCGACGCCGAAGACCACCGATGATCAAACCCGGCACCAGATGGCGCTGGACGCGATGAAATCCAGCTTCGCCACGCTCGACGGCGTTCTGCCCGACGCTTACGGCGAAGGGGCCGCGCAGGACATCGACCTTCTGGCCGGGCTCGACATTCGCCGCCCCGAAAAGGCAGGCTCCGGCTTTTACGTCGATGACAAGGGCGCGGTTCTCACCTCCGCCGAACTTGTCGCCTCCTGCGCCAAGATCACCATTGACGACGGCTATGAGGCCACCGTCACCGCGACCGAGGACGGCATGGCGCTTTTGACCCCGGTCGAAACCCTTGCCCCCCTGAGCGTCGCCAAGTTCGACAGCCAATTGCCGCGTCTGCAATCCGAGGTCTCGGTGTCGGGCTATGCCTATGCCGGTCGCCTCGATGCGCCGACGCTCAATTATGGCCTCATGGCCGAACACAAAGGCCTGTCGGGCGAAGAGGACCTTCTGCGTCTGGCGATGACCACGCTTCCGGGCGAGGCCGGTGGGCCGCTTCTGAACTCCTCCGGGGCTGTGATCGGAATGCTCGCGGCCAAAGACGCCATCCCCGAGGCCCAGGCCCGCAGCCTGCCCGAGGATGTGGCCTTTGCCTATGACATGGAAAAGATCGCGGGCTTCCTGTCGGGTCATGGCGTCACCGTCTCGGCCTCCGACAGCGCCACCTCCGACACCGATCTGGTGCGCATCGGACGGGACCTCACGGTTCTGGTAAGCTGCTGGAACTGAGCCCCGGCAAAACGGTCCACTGAAACGATCCACGAAACCCCGCCTCCTCCGGCGGGGTTTCATTTTTCTGAGGCCACCGCACGCCGCAACAGGTTGAGCGCCGCCTGATCCGCCTTGCCCTTGGTCAGCCAGGCGAGCGCAAAGATCCAGATCCCCAAGGCCTCGCCCCAGAACACCAGATTATGCGCCGCGACAAACGCCTCCGCCCCGCCCCAGCGCGCCATGGCAAAAGCTCCGGCGATCCCTGCCAGAGCCACGAGAATGCCATAGCCGCAGGCCTTGTAGATATAGGGACGCACGCGGCTTTCGGTCTTGGGGAATTGCACGAGGCAGAAGACGACTAGGCAGAGGAAAAACACCAGCGCCGAGATATTATGCACCCAGGAGGACCCGCCAACACCGATCAGCTTTTGTGTCACCGTTTCCTCCGGCGGCATACACTGCGCCATGCCCTCCGGCGGGATGCAATCGGCCAGCGATGGGAAGAAGGCCACGAGCAGCGCGGACATCCCCGCGACCGAGGCCAGCACCTGATCGGAGAAGGTCTCGTCCGAGCGGCGCGGATAGCCTTTGTAGGTGATCAGGAACACGCCAATAGCGGCGAGCGATCCGGTGAACACCTCGCGCAGAGGCGAGAAGAAGAAATTCGACACGCTGTCACGCAAAGCATGTTCGAGCCCCATGCCTCCGACGATCAGCACGGCCGGCAGAAACAAGGCGATCACGCCCAGCGCCTGCCGCACCCGGTAGAAGCTCATCACATGCGGATCACTGTCGTCACCCATGGCCATCCCTTTCAACGCGCGGTTGAACGGATTATGCCCGCCAGAACCGGATCGTGAAAAGAGCGAAAACCGACATGACTTCGAGCCGTCCGATCAGCATGGCGACGGCCAGGATCCATTTCGCCGGATCGTTCACCGTCTCGAAATTCCCCGAGGGTCCGATGATGTCGCCAAGCCCGGGGCCCACACAAGCCAGTGCGGTCGCAGCGCCTGAAACGGCGGTGATGAAATCCAGCCCGGTGGCGGCCAGCAGCACCGAGGTGATGCCCAGCGTGACGATGAAAAACGAAAAGAACGCCATGACGGAGGACAGCACGTCCTCGGTCACCGGGTGGCCCTGATAGCGCGGGGTAAAGACGCCGTTGGGGCTGTGGATCTTGCGGATTTGCGCCCGCATCGAGGCCCAGAGGAGCTGATAGCGGAAGACCTTGACCGAACAGGCGGTCGAACCCGCGCAGCCCCCGATCAGGCCGATGAAGAAGAACGCCACCGCCGGGAAAGCCCCCCAGAGCTGATAGTCGGTCGAGGCATAGCCCGTGCCGGAAATGATCGAGGTGACGTTGAACAGACCTTCGCGGAAGGAATGCTCGAAATGGTCCTGATTCACCACCAGACGGTAGACGGCGAACGCGATGGTCAGACCGAAAATGATGATCAGGTAAGCATGAATCTGCGTGTCGCGCCAAAAGGGTTTGGCCGTGCCCGCGATCAACTGAACATACCGCACAAAGGGCAGAGAAGCGAGGATCATGAAGAAGGAAGACACATATTCGGCCGGTCCCTGAAAGGCCCCGAAAGAGGCGTCCCGGGTGGAGAACCCGCCGGTCGAAAGCGTCGTCAGCGCATGGTTGAGCGCATCGAAAATGTTCATCCCCACAAGCACATAGCCAAGGAAACAGGCCACCGTCAGGGCAATGTAGATGACCGAGATCCGCGCCGCGATCTCCCCCGCGCGCGGCAGGACCTTGCCGTCGGTGTCGAAGGCTTCGGAGCGGAACACCTGCATGCCGCCGACCTTGAGTTCCGGCAGGAACACCATGGCGACGACGATGATGCCGACGCCGCCGAACCATTGCAGCATCGAGCGCCACAACAGGATGCCCGCTGGCAGGTCGTCGAGGCCGGAGAACACCGTGGAACCGGTGGTGGTCATGCCCGACATCGCCTCGAAAAACGCATCTGTCAGGTTCGCCTCGGTCGCGCCGAGCATGAAGGGAATACCACCGAACAGCGGCAGGATGAGCCAGATCAGCGTGGTCAAAAGGAACATCTGCTGGATCGACAGGCCCTGTTGCTGCCCGTTCTGGGTGGCAAGCGCCAGGGCCGCGCCGACCACGAAGGTGATGACACCGGCACGAAAGAACACATGCCATTCGCCCGACCCTGTCGAGAGGTCCACCGCCATGGGAATCGCCATCGTCAGGCCGAGAAGGCCGACGAGCGTTCCGATCACATATCCCACTGGCCTCAAATCCGTCATGGCGCCAAGGCTTGGCCGGGCTTGGCCGGCAAGTCAAGCGCACCCGTCACGTAAAGAGGTCGCAGGCCCGTGTTTGCGACTCAGCCGATGTGGAACAGGGTCGAAAACAGCTTCGGGTCGAGACTTTGCGCGGCGAAAGTCTCGCCCTCCGTCAGCACCGACACCGCATCGTGGGAATGCAGGCTTTCCTGATGCGAAGCGATCACCCGGAAGTCTCCGATGCGCCGGTCGTTTTCGAGCACTTCGGAAAACAGCCGCGCGGCATCCTCGACAAAGATCGGATTGGCGGCGTTCAACTCGGCAAAGGCCTGTTCATCCTCGCGCTTGACCATGACCTGGGTCTCGGTCGGGATCGCACGGCGACACAGGTCGATCAGATCCTCGAACCAGAGTGTGTCCTGCCGGTTCTTCACCTCGACCGAAATCCGCGCCACGGAGCGCTGCGAATGCGGTGTGGCCAGTTGATGCCGCGTGCGGCGGGCATGTTCGGAAAGTTCAAGCGAACAGGGGCAAGTGGAGCTGTAGACATAGTCCAGGTGCATGATTTCTTTCATTTTCCCGCCCTGCTCCACCAGTTCTAGGGCAATGTCGTAATACTGGTAGCCCGCAAGACCCGAGCGCAAAGAGCGGCGTTTCACCGGGAAGGAAAACCGCATCTGGATACGCGCATCGAAGCTTTCGAGATCGCTCTGATAATCCCTGAGCGCCGCCTCGATCACATCGAAAGAAAAGCTCCGCTCCGCGTGTTTGTAGAACGAGCGCATGATCCGGGACATGTTGATGCCCTTTTTCTCCGCCTCCAGGGACACGGTGCCGGTGACGGAAGTTTCGAGCGTCAAATCTCCGTCGTCGCGGGTCTTGAACCGGATCGGCAGGCGGAAATTCGAGATGCCGACATGCTGGATCTGCCGTTTTGCCCCTTTGATCAGGCTTTCCGGCCCGTTCTGCAAATCCGGCAGGCCTTCCTTATAGGCCTCCGAGACCTCGAAATCTTCGGGGTAGGCGCGGCGCAGCGCCGGGTAATTGGCGAAATCGTCAGCCTCGGGCAGAAGCCGTGCAATGGCCGGGTCGAGCTCTGCCACTTCGGTCGGCGACGCGCCCTTGGCCCAGTCGCGCAGGATCGCAAGAGCGGCCTCGGCGGCCGCCCTGTCGTTCTTTTCGAGATCGCTCGTCTGCATGTTCATCCGCAAACCCCTTCCATTTGGCCCTCATATAGGAGGTTCTCAAGGATTTACCAATACGAAGGAAACTTGCGCCAGGATCAAACCCTACCTCAAACCGCTTCGAGCGCGTTCAGGATATCCGCGATGATGTCATCCGTATCCTCGAGCCCCATCGACAGCCGCACCAGCCCGTCCGTGAGGCCGAGCTCCGGCCGTTTTTCCACCGGCACGTTCTTGTGCGTGGTGGTGCAGGGGTGGGTTGCAATGGATTTCGCATCGGCGAAGTTGTTCGAGAGCGTAAACACCTCGAGCGCATTGAGAAATCTGAACGCCGCGTCCTTGCCGCCCTTGAGATCGACGGTGATCACGGTCCCGGCGGCCTCCGATTGCGAAATCGCGAGATCGTATTGCGGATGGGACTTATAGGCCGGATAGCGCACGGAAGCGAGCGCGGGATGGCCGTCGAGCGCCTCACAGAGCTTCATCGCCGTCGCGGCCTGTTGCCGCACGCGCAGGTCGAGCGTGTCGAGGGACTTAAGCTGAATCCAGGCGTTGAAGGGCGAAATCGCCCCGCCGGTGTGTTTGATATACATCTCCACCGGGCCGCGGATCAGTTCCTTGTCACCGGCGATGATGCCGCCCAGACAGCGCCCCTGCCCGTCCACATGTTTCGTGGTCGAATAGATGATCAGATCCGCTCCGCTCTCCTTGGCGTAGGAGAAAATCGGCGTGCACATGGCGTTGTCCACCACGACCAGCGCCCCCACCGCATGGGCCAGTTCAGACACCGCCTTGAGGTCGATGACCTCAAGCGTCGGGTTCGAAATGCTCTCGCAGAACACCGCTTTGGTGTCGGGCCGGATCGCCGCCTTCCATTCGTCGAGGTTCTTGCCATCGACCAACGTGGTCTCCACCCCGAATTTCGGCAGCACTTCGGTGACGATGTAGAGGCAAGAACCAAACAGCGCCTTCGAGGACACCAAATGATCGCCCGCCTTCAGGACCGACATCAGTGCGCCCGCGACGGCGGCCATGCCCGAAGCGGTGGCAAAGGCGTCCTCGCAGCCCTCGATCGAGGCCATCCGGTCCTCGAACATCCGCGTCGTCGGATTGCCGTAACGGGCGTAGATGAATTCGTCCTCGCCCTGATCGACAAAACGCGCTTCCGCCGCCTCCGCCGTGTCGTAGACAAAGCCCTGCGTCAGAAACAACGCCTCCGACACTTCCCCATATTGCGAACGACGGACGCCATCGTGGATGAGTTTGGTCCGGGTCTTCCAAGTGTCTTTGAACTGGTTCGATTTCGACTGGTCTGCCTTGGTCATGTGATCCCTTTCGCCATTCCTAATCCCCATTCGATCAAGGGCTGGGGCACGGCGGGTTCTGACCAACCCGGCGTCTCGTCCTGACCTCTTTAGCGGAGTTTTTAACGTGGCCCGCAATCCGGAGAACAAATCGCCACATGGGGCGTGGGGTACAAATCCTGCGACATTCTGTCAACTGCGCCCGCCCCCGTTAACAAAGATTCACCGCCCTGTCGCAGCATCGTGACACTCCCGGCGCATCTTCGCGCGCGAGCAGAGCCATCAAAGGCGGGTCCCATGCCCCTTGTGAAGATCAATGCCGACGGTCCCTTCTTGCCGCCCGACACCCGTGAGCGGTTGCGTCAGGCCCTCGACGCCACGCCTGCGGGCGCGCCTGTGGTGATCTGTATCCATGGTTACAAGTTCTCTCCCCATGTGCCGGCGCATGATCCGCACGACCACATCCTCGCCCTCGACCCCGGGCTCACCTCCCGCAAGGTGCTGAGCTGGCCGCGCGCGCTTGGCTTTGGCACCGGGACGGCACAGGAAGGCCTGTGCATCGCGCTCGGCTGGGAGGCGCGCGGCACGATCTGGCAGGCCTATGACATGGCGCGTCAGACCGGGGAGGCGCTGGCCCGTCTGATCTGGAAGATGGACCGCCCCGTGCAACTCATCGGCCATTCGCTCGGCGCGCGGGTGATCCTTTCCGCCCTGCCCCGTCTGCCCGCCGTGGCAGTACGGCGCGCGATCCTGCTGGCCGGGGCAGAATTCCGTTCCGTCGCGTACCATGCTCTGGACAGCGAGGCCGGGCGCACGGTGGAAATCCTCAATGTCACCTCACGGGAAAACCGGCTCTACGACCTGATGTTCGAGATGGCCCTGCGGCCCGATCACGGAGCGTCGCGTGCGCTCGGGGCCGGGCTTGGCGCGCTGCGGCGCAACTGGTGCGATCTGGCCATCGACAATGTCCGGGCACGCGCTGTGCTCGACCGGCTCGGCTATCCGATTCCCGCCCCCGACCGGCGCGTGTGCCATTGGTCGCCCTATCTGCGCGCGGGGCTGTTCGACCTCTACCGTGTGGCCCTGCGCACGCCAGAGCGTCTGCCGCTCGCGCTGTTGCAGGACGAATTGCAGTCGCTCACACTCCAGGCCCCGCCCCGATCACGATGGCGTGCGCAAGAATCTGTCGCTTCGCCCTTGTCCTTTTCGCGCAAAGCGTCATCCTGACGCGCATCCAACAACCGGATGACTGCACGGGCCCTGACAGATGATCGAAACCCCCATCACGCTTTACTACTGGCCGACGCCGAACGGCTGGAAAATCTCCATCGCACTCGAGGAGATGGACCTGCCTTACGAGGTGAAACTCGTGAACATCGGCAAGGGCGAACAATTCGACCCCGCGTTTCTCAAGATCGCGCCGAACAACCGTATGCCCGCAATTGTCGACCCGGAAGGCCCCGACGGGCGGCCGATCTCGATTTTCGAGAGCGGCGCGATCCTGCAATATCTCGCGCGCAAGCATGACAAGTTCTATGGCGGCGGCGAACGCGACCGCACCGTGGTCGATCAATGGCTGATGTGGCAGATGGGCGGGCTTGGCCCGATGGCCGGCCAGGCACACCACTTCCTGAGCTATGCGCCCAATATGGAGCCTCCGAACGATCTGCCCTATGCCAAGACCCGCTATCGCAGCGAGGTCGCCCGGCTTTACGGCGTGCTCGACCGGCGGCTGGCCGAAGAGGAATTCGTGGCGGGCGACTTCTATTCCATTGCCGATATGGCGATCTGGCCCTGGGCCTCTCTGTGGGAGAAACAGGAACAGACGCTCGATGACAAACCGCATCTGAAACGCTGGATCGCGCGCATCGCCTCGCGTCCCGCCGTGCAGCGCGGGCGCGCTCTGGCCGCGGAAAAACGCACGGACGCGGCGCAGGACAAGGATGCGCAGAAGGTGCTGTTCGGCCAAGGGGGACAAAAGTGATTCTCACCCGGCGGGAGATGGTTCTGGGGGGCGGCGCGCTCGCGTTGAGCGGCTGTTCCCCCCCGAAGATGACCATCCCACCGGATCTCGCAGAAATCCCCGTCGCGCGGCAGCGGGAGCTTTTGGTGGTGACCAACCGGCAGGTCTCCGCCACGCAAGGCATCGAGTTCGACAGCCAGAGGTCGGACAAGATGTTCTATTGCGACTACGGGATTTCCGTCCCGGAGGACCGCAAGCCGGGAGAGTTTTCATTTCCGAGAACCCGGCTCGACCCGAAACGCGAGTTCTTCGTCACCGAGAGCACGCATTTCGATGCGGAGCGCGCGTTTCTCGACCGCCTCGACACCCGGCTCGCCAGCCTCCCACAGGGAGAGCGCAATGTCGTGCTTTTCGTGCATGGCTACAACGTCTCCTATCCCGGCGCGGTGTTTCGCGCGGCACAGATCGCCACGGATTTCAACCTGACCCAACCGATGGTCCTGTTCTCATGGCCCTCCGCCGGGCGGCTGTCGCGCTATGCCTACGACCGCGATTCCGTGCTCTACGCCCGCACGGCGCTGGCCGAGACCCTGCGCCTGCTGAGCCGGAGCCGCGCCGAGAATGTCATGTTGCTCGCGCATTCCATGGGCGGGCTTCTGGCGATGGAGGCGGTGAAACGGCTGGCGCTCGAAAATGACCGGCGCACACTGTCGCGGCTCAATGGCGTGGTTCTGGTGCAGCCCGACATCGACGTCGATCTTTTCCGCCGTCAGGTGATGGATCTGCGCCCCCATGATGTGGATCTGGCGGTCTTTGCCTCGCGCCGGGACCGCGCACTCAAGCTTTCGGCGGTGCTGACCGGTGGGCATCCACGGGTCGGCGAAGCAGAGAATATCGAAGAGCTGCGACGGCTTGGCGTGGTGGTGATCGACACGTCCCACGCACCGAAAGGCGATCCGCTCGGCCATATGGCCCTGATGCGCTCGCCCGCACTTCTGGCGATGATCGCCTCGGGAGAACTGGTGGAACGCATCGTCTCGGGCGCGCCCGGGCAGGACATCCTGATCGACGGGCTGAGCCTCACCGGCAAGGCAGCGCTGGCGGTGGCGTACCTGCCCTATACGCTGACCGGAAGCTGAGAGCTATTCCGCCGCATCCTTGTCGGCGGCTTTCTCTTCGGTCGAATGCCGTGCCATAAGCCCTGACTGGCTCATGAAAAACGCAAGCATGGCGATGGGCAGGCCGAAGGTCTTGAACTTGACCCAAGCGTCCGTGGTCATCGTGCGCCAGATCGCCTCGTTAGCGACGGCCAGCCCAAAGAAGAACAGCATCATGCGGAATTCGAGCTTGCGCCACCCCTCGGCATCCAAGGGCATGACCTCGCCCAGAACCAGCGAGAGATAGCTTTTCGAGCGCAACAGGCCGAGGCCCAGAATGGCGCCGAACATGATGTAGATCATCGTCGGCTTCATCTTGAAGAAGCGCTCGTCATTGAGCCAGATCGTCAGCCCGCCGAACACCACGACCAGCACCAGCGTCATGATCTGCATCGCCGACAGCTTGCCGGTGAGTTTCCACAGCGCAAGGGTCGACAGTGCCAGAAGCGGGATGAATACGGCCGTCATGACAACGAAACCGGAATAGTCCGCCCCTCCGATCAGGAACGTATGATCCCTGAGTGCGATATAGCCCGCAAAAAACGCAAGGATCGGCCCCATTTCCAGAGCCGGCTTGATCCAGGGTTTCATCTGCTTCTCAGGAGTCTCGGACATGCGTTTACCTCTCAGCCACCCATCTCAACTATGACCGCGCCGAGCGCAATCAAGGCCATGAGGGACAATCTTCTCGGCCCCACCTTTTCGCCCAGCACAATCCAGCCGATGAGCGCGGCAAAGACGGTGGAGGTTTCCCGCAGCACGGCGGCCTCGCCCACGTTGTCGAGCCGGGTCGCCAACATGATACAGCCGAAGGAGAAATAGGCCACGATGCCGCCGAAGAAGCCCTTGACCGCCAGAGGGCCGAGCGCCGGTTTGTATTCCATATTCTTGTAGCGCAGAAAGGCCACCACCGGCATCACCAGCCCGTCGAGGAAGAAGAACCACGCGAGGAAGGTGAACGGATCAGCGGTGGACCGGATGCCGTAAGCGTCATAGGTGGTGTAAAGCGCCACGAAAGCGCCGGTCAGAACCGCGAGCATCAGGGCGGGCACCATGGTATCGCGCCCGACCGTGATGGTGCGCAGGTTGTAGAGCGCCAGCCCGAAGATGCCGGAGATCAGCACCAAGACGCCGAGCCACTGCACCAGCGTGAAATGTTCGCCGAACACGAAGCCCGCACCGATCACCGCAAAGAGCGGCCCGGAGCCGCGCACCACGGGGTAAACGACCGTATAGGCGCCCTTAGTGTAGGTGTAGCCCTGCGCGATCTTGTAGCCCATATGGATCAGGAACATGCCCGCAAAGATGATCCACATATGCGGTTCCGGCCATGGCACGACGAACAGCGCGAAGGGCGCCGCCATGATGCAATAGAAGAAATCCATCGCGCCGCGTGACAGCCAGGGATCGTGCCGTCCCTTTTGCAACGCACCGAACAGCGCATGCAGGAACGCCGCCATCAGCGCCAGAATCAGCGCCGCGTGATGGCCCGTTTCGGTGCCTTCGAGGGACAGGATGAAATCGCTCATGCCTTCCTGCTATCCCTCGCCCCCTGACAAGTCCAGAGCGTGAAACTGCACAGCAACCTGCGCATCGCTCAGGAGGACCGGTCGCGCAGGTGTCGCTCCAGTCGCCGGAGCGCCAGAGATAGCGAGATGGTCATCATCAGATAGAGAAGCGCGACCACATTATAGGTCTCGAAATAGCGAAAATTGCCCGCGGAGGTCACCTTGCCCAATTGCGTGATGTCGGTCACGCCCAGAACGGACACGAGTGAGCTGTCCTTGATCATGGCGATGAAATCATTGCCCAATGGTGGAAGCACCGTGCGCAGCGCCTGCGGGAAAATGATCAGGCGAAAGCGCAGCCAGCCGTTGAGACCGAGCGCCTCGGCGGCCTCGATCTGGCCCTTGTCGACGGACAAAAGCCCGGCGCGAAACACCTCGGCGATGAAGGCGGAATAGCCGATGGTCAGCGCAATGATCGCCCGCCACATCAGGGAAAAATCCCGCGTGCGGAGCGGATCGAAGCCCAAAGGCACGGTGATGGAATTCACCGCCGTGACCACCATCGGCGCAATCACAAAGGCCACATAGAGCAACAAAACAAGGATCGGCACACCGCGCACCACCTCGGTGTAAAACCGCGCGATCTGGCGCAGAACGATAAAACGCGACAGCGAGGCGGTGGCGAGCAACAGTCCCAAAACGATGGCCAGAGCAAAGGCCACAAGCGTGACGAAGACCGTCACCCAGATGCCTTTCGACAATGTTGTCAGGACTTTGGCGTATAGATCATCGGCGATCACCCGGTAAAACAGGTAACCGCCCAAGAGGATCAGCGCCACAAGCCAATAGGGAAAGTCTTTCGACCCGTCCGCCGGTTTGCGCAATCGGGTCTTCGCAGGTCGCACGCCTTATTCACCCATCTTGTAGTCGAGGAACCATTTGGTATTGAGCGCGTCGAGCGTGCCGTCGTCCTTCATCGCGGCAATCGCCGCGTTGATCGGATCGACCAGATCGGAGCCTTTCGGGAAGATGAAGCCGAAATCCTCGGTGCCGAGTTTCTCGCCCACGATCTTGAGCGCCCCGTCCGAGGCCGCGACATAACCATGGCCCGCCGTGCCATCGGTCAGCACCAGATCGACATCCCCCGCACGGAGCGCCTGCACACAGGCACCGAAGGTCTCGAACAGCTTCACCCGCGGGTTCGCCTCGTTGCCGTCGAGCACATCATAGACGCCCACGTAAAACGGCGTGGTGCCGGGTTGGGCGGCAAACAACAGGTCCGGATCGGCGGCAAAAGAGGCGGCATCGGTGAACCGCGTCTCATCGCCCCGCACCAGCATGACCATCTCGGAACGCATGTAGGCATCTGAGAAATCGACCATTTCGGCGCGATCCTCGCGGATGGTGATGCCGGTCATACCCATGTCGTACTGGCCTTCGGAGACCGCCGGGATCATCGCGTCCCAGGAAATGTTCTCATAGTCCAGAGTCGCGTTCAGCCGCTTGGCGATCTCCACCATCGCATCGTATTCCCAGCCCACGGCCGCGCCCGAGCCGTCGATGAATTGCAAGGGCGGATAGGCGTTTTCCGTCACAACGACGATCTCGCGTCCGCCCAGATCGGGCAGGTCAGCGGCAAAGGCGGCGGTCAGAGGTGCGGAGAATGAGACAGCGGCAAGCGCCAGA
This sequence comes from Celeribacter ethanolicus, assembly GCF_001550095.1. Taxonomy (GTDB): domain Bacteria; phylum Pseudomonadota; class Alphaproteobacteria; order Rhodobacterales; family Rhodobacteraceae; genus Celeribacter; species Celeribacter ethanolicus. The sequence goes on from NZ_LRUC01000010.1 coordinate 205,239, forward strand.
GCGGAAAGGATTTTCATGAACGACTCCCTGAGATGTTTCCCCGGAGCTTAACCTCTCCGCCCGCTTTGGCAACGGATCGCCCCGCCCCGGTGCACGGCCCCGCTCGGGCTGCCCGAAATTCAGGCGGCGCGCGGGCCGTCGCCGCGCATCAGCCCCGGCATATCGGAATAGGGGTTGGGCACCAGCATGCCGTCGGTCGCTTCGATAAACGCATAGGCCGGATCGAGATAGCCCGCGTTGATCAGCGCCTCTTCAAGCGTGCGCACCACGAAATCGGTGCGATATTCCGGCAAAACGCCCATGCCCCAGATCCGCGCCGGGCGATCTTCGCGCTCCGGATCTACGACAAGCATCGCCGTGCCGACAAGGCGCGGCCCATCGACCACAACCATCTCGGAATAGAGTTCGCGATCCTCGGGCCAGTCCTCGCCGGTTTCCTCCGGGCAGACCGGATAATCGAAGAACAATTCCTGCATGGCCTCGCGCCGGGCCACGGGATCGCCGCCCGACACCCAACTGTTCGGGCCGATTGCGTGCAGAATTTCGAGCATCAAACCTCCAGACCCATCAGGGCCGCGGCAAATTCCTCGGGATCGAAGGGCGCAAGATCGTCGATCTGTTCGCCCACCCCGATCGCATGGATCGGCAGACCGAATTTATCGGCCAGGCTCACCAGAACGCCGCCCCGCGCGGTCCCGTCGAGTTTCGTCATCACGAGGCCGGAGACATCCGCGAGTTTCTGGAAGGTCTCGACCTGCGAAAGTGCGTTCTGCCCTGTCGTGGCGTCGAGCACAAGCAGAGTGTTGTGCGGCGCGGTTTCGTCCTTCTTGCGGATCACCCGGACGATTTTCGCCAGCTCCTCCATAAGATCCTGCCGGTTCTGCAACCGCCCCGCCGTGTCGATCATCAAAAGATCCGCGCCGCTTTCCTGCGCCTTCGTCATCGCATCGAAGGCAAGGCTCGCCGGATCGGATCCCTCGGGCGCGGTCAAAACCGGCACACCGGCGCGCTCGCCCCAGACCTGCAATTGTTCGACGGCGGCGGCGCGGAAGGTATCGCCCGCCGCGATCACAACCGACTTGCCCGCCGCCTTGAACTGCGAGGCGAGCTTGCCGATGGTCGTCGTCTTGCCGGAGCCATTGACCCCCACGACAAGCACCACCTGCGGCGTTTTCCGGTAAAGCGGCATCGGTTTCGCCACAGGCTCCATGATCCGCGCCACTTCGCGCGCCATCAGCCGCTTGATCTCCTCGACCGACAGCTTCTTGCCATAACGACCTTCCGCCATGGCGGCGGTCACGCGCATGGAGGTCTCGACCCCCATGTCAGCGGTGATCAACAGCTCTTCGAGCTGTTCCAGCATGTCGTCATCGAGTACCCGGCGGGTGACGGTCTTTTGCTCTTTCCGGCCCAGGAGCCGCCCGAGGAAACCCGGTTTGACCGTCTCAGCCGGGGCTTCGATCACATCCTCGACGGGAATTTCGGTCGGAATTTCAAACGGCACCTCAGTCGGCTGCTCCGCAGGCATTTCGACCGGCGCAGGCCTCACATCCGGCTCCGGCGTGACCGGCAGTTCCTGCGGCACATCGACAGGCTGGTCCTCCGGAAGCGGCTGAGGCACGATTTCCGGATCGGGGTGCGGCTCAGGAACAACCTCCGGCTCAGGCTCAGGAACCGGTGCGGGTTCGGCCTTCGGCGTTCCGGACGTTTCCTCGACAAAGGCCTCCTCGATACCGCTTTCCGCGCCGCCATCCTCGACAATGGCTTCCAACCCCTCGTCGATCTTCGACGAGGATTTCATCAGACGGGATTTGAGTTTCGAAAAAAGCGACATGGGGCCTCCGTTCCTGTCGTCACTTAATGAGTCTCTCCCCAAGAAGAAAGCCCCCAGCGCACGCTCAAAGGACAAAGGCGCCAAGGATCAGCGCCTGTGCCGCAACATAGAGCAGCCAGAGCACATATCCTGCCCATGTGCTCAGCGCCCGCATCTTCCCCAGCCGGAACATCTGAATCGCGAGGATCAGGTCGGAGGCGACGAAAGCCACCGCGCCGAGACTGGCGAAACGCAGTTCTGCGGGCAGGTTCACCGCCGCCACCGCCATGGCGCAGATCAACAGCACATAGATGCGCACCGGGGCCTTGAGCGCGCCGGTGTGTGGCGTGAGCCAGACCTCCGTCGAAAGTGCCAGCGCGACAAAGGGCAACACGGTCCAGAGCGCAAGATTTTCCACATGCCCGACGAACAGCCCGAGGTAACAGAGATGCCCAAGCGCGAAGCCGATCAGCCCGATGAGAAACGCCCGCTCACCGGGCCGCGACAGCGCCCAGTCGCCAAAGGCCGAGAGCGCCAGCCCGGCAATCAGCAAAAGCGGCGCATGTGACAGACCCGCGATCACGGCAAGCAGGGCAACCGGCAGGGTCTTGATCCCGCTGCGCCAGAGCGCGGGCGGCTGCGACGACAGGGGCACGTAACTCAGCGCGAAAATCGTCGCGACACCCCAAAGCCACATCTCCATATCGCCCCTGCCTTTCACTGTTTTCGCTTTTGCAGCGAAAAATTCCCCGTTCTATAGTCACTTTAACCCGACAGGAGCCGCCGGAATGCAGAAAACCACGCATATCGTTCGTTTTTTTGCCGTCACCACGCTCGCGCCCGTCGTGCTTCTGACGCTGGGGGCCCTGTTCGGCGGGGTTTGGGCCGTGGCCGGATTTCTCTACATGACGGCGCTGGCCTATGCGCTGGATCAACTCATCGCGCTGGCCACGCAGCCGGAAAACCCGGAGGCCGAATTTCCCGACGCCAACGCGCTGTCCGCGATACTGGCGCTCGCGCATTTCGCGCTTTTGCCGCTCGCGGTCTGGGCGCTGTCGAATGGGCAATTCGCATTTTGGGAAAGGGTCTTCGTGTTCTTCGGCATGGGGCTGTTCTTCGGACAGGTGTCGAATTCCAATGCCCATGAGATGGTTCACCGCTCCGACCGGACGCTGCGCCGTCTCGGCACATGGGTCTATATCACACTCCTGTTCGGCCATCACGCAACCGCGCATGTGCGGGTCCATCATCGCTATGCCGCCTCGCCCGAGGACCCCAATTCCGCGCCTCTGGGCATGAGCTATTACCGCTTTCTGCCGCGCGCCTGGTTCGGGTCTTTCAAAGCCGGACTGCGCGCCGAAAACGCCATGCGCCAACGCGCCGGATCGACCGATCTGCACCCCTATGCGCTCTATCTCGGGGGCGCTGTCGCCTGTCTGGGGCTGGCCTTCGTCATTGGCGGTTTGACCGGCGTTTTCAAATACATCCTTCTGGCGGGATATGCCTCCGCCCAACTCATGCTGTCGGATTACGTGCAGCATTATGGCCTCCGTCGGCGCGAAATTTCAGAGGGCAGATACGACCCCGTTGGCCCGGAGCATAGCTGGAACAGCCCGCAATGGTTCACCTCGCTTCTGATGCTCAATGCCCCGCGTCATTCCGATCACCATGCGCACCCGATGAAGCCCTATCCGGCACTTAAAATCACCGACGAGATGCCACAACTACCACGATCTCTTCCCGCGATGGCGACGCTGGCGCTGATCCCGCCCTTGTGGCGCAAGGTGATGGACCCGCGTGTGGCGCGGCTCGTTCCAATGCGCGGGAGCCCCCCTGAGGCTTAACCATTTGTTAAGAACGTGAATGGTGCAAAACCCGCCGATATGACATGGTTACCGCATGATGACTCGCCTGCTCTTCGCCCCGCTCCTGTGCCTCTGCGCCGCGCCCCTGATCGCCGATCCGCTGTCCGGTGCGGAATTCGAGGCCTATGCCACCGGCAAGACCCTGACCTTCGCCGAGGACGGTCAGCCCTATGGCGCAGAGCAATACCTGCCGGGCAAACGGGTGCGTTGGGCCTTCGATCAGGACACCTGCAAGGAAGGTATCTGGTACGAGCAGGATCAGAACATCTGTTTCGTCTATGAGGACGGGCTGATGCCGCAATGCTGGCAATTCTTCATCGAGAGCGACAAGCTCAAGGCCGTGTTCCAGGGCGAAAGCGGCACCGAGCTTTACGAGGCCTGGACCTCCGACGGCCCGCTGGCCTGCATGGGACCGCATATCGGGGTCTGATCCCGCCCTTCTCAGAACAGGCTGCCCTGCTCCGGTTTGTCCTTCGGCGCTCCCTTCGGGGCGCGCGGTTTGGCGGGTTTGGGCGGGGTCGCAACACCGCTCCCGATCCGCACACGCCCGTCGGCAAACTGCACCTCATGCATACGGCCCGCGTCTTTCGACGAGGTGACGACCCCCCCCTCCGCATCGCGCACCACCGCGTAGCCGCGTTTCAGGGTTTCCTCATAGGACAGCGCAGAGAGCAGCCCCGCCCGCTGATCGAGAGCCGCGCGCCAACGATGCGTCTGGCCTTGGGCTGCGCGGGCGAAGCGATCCGAAAGCTGCGTCATATCGCGACGCGCCTGAGCCGTATTGCGCGAAATAGTGGCGGGAGAGAGTCGTGCCGCGAGCCGATCGAGATCGCGCCGGTGTTGCCCCGTCCCGCGCGCCAGAGCCGGAGCGAGACGTGTCGAGAGAGACGTCAGCCGATCCCCTTGCGCCCGCATCCGGCTCTGCAACATCGCGGGACGCAGAACCGTCGCCGCTTCCGAAAGCTTGAGCCGCCGGTTGCGCACGCTGTTAATCAGCGCCTGCGTGAGCCGCAAATCCATCTGATCGACCCGCTGCCGTGGCCCATCGAGCAAGCGCTCTTTCGGCGGCAAAGCCCGGCTCAGATCGCGCAGCCGTTGACGCCGAAGCTCGACACCACTGTTCAAAGCCCGCTCCATCCGGGCACGCAGTTCCTGCACCGTCACCCACAATTCGCGTCGCACCGGCACGGCCAGTTCGGCGGCGGCGGTGGGCGTGGGCGCGCGACGATCCGAGGCAAAGTCGATCAGCGTCGTATCGGTTTCGTGGCCCACCGCAGAGATCAGCGGTATCTCGGACGCGGCGGCGGCGCGCACCACGATTTCCTCGTTGAAGCCCCAAAGGTCCTCGACCGATCCGCCGCCGCGCGCGACGATGATAAGATCGGGGCGCGGGATGTCGCCGTCAACCGGCAGAGCATTGAACCCCCTGATCCCGTTCGCAACCTCTTCCGCGCATTTCTGCCCCTGAACCGCCACCGGCCAGATCAAAACATGGCGCGGAAACCGGTCGCTCAGCCGGTGCAAAATATCGCGGATCACCGCCCCCGAGGGCGAAGTCACCACCCCGATCACCTCCGGCAGCCACGGCAGGGGTTTCTTGCGCGCCGCATCAAAAAGCCCCTCGGCAGCCAGCGCCTTTTTGCGCTTTTCCAGCATCGCCATCAGCGCGCCCGCCCCCGCAGGCTCCACATTGTCGACGATGATCTGATAGCGCGACCCGCCGGGGAAGGTCGTCATCCGCCCCGTCGCGATCACCTCCATCCCCTCTTCGGGCTGAACCTCCATCCGCGCGACCTGACCTTTCCAGCTCACCGCATTGATCACCGATTTCTCGTCCTTGAGATCGAAATACAAATGCCCCGAGCGCGGTCGTGACACGCGCCCCACCTCGGCGCGCACCCGCACATAGCCGAACTCGCCCTCGATCATCGCCTTCACCGCGCCCGAAAGCTCGGAAACGGTAAACTCCGGGGCGTTGGAAGTGCCTTTCGGGCTGTCATCCTCGAAAAGATCGGACATCTTCTGTCTCCGGCGGCTGCTCGTGCTTGTGTCAAACTCGCGCTGACCTTAGAACGCGCGCAACCAAAGGTGAAGCGGAGAGGCGCGATGAACATTCTGATCCTTGGCAGCGGCGGGCGTGAACATGCCTTGGCCTGGGCGGTGATGCAGAACCCGAAATGCGACAAGCTGATCGTGGCGCCGGGCAATGCGGGCATCGCGAAAATCGCCGAATGCGCGTCTTTTGACATTAACGATGGTCCGGCTGTGGTGGCCTTCGTCGAGGAAAACGCGATTGATTTCGTGATCATCGGCCCGGAAGCGCCCCTGGCCGCAGGCGTCGCCGACGATCTGCGCGCGGCGGGCATCCTGACCTTTGGCCCGTCCAAAGCGGCGGCCCAGCTTGAGGCCTCGAAAGGCTTCACCAAAGAGATTTGCGACGCTTCGGGCGCGCCGACCGCTGGCTATGCGCGCTTTGACGATGCCGAGGCCGCCAAGGCCTATATCCGCGACCAAGGCGCGCCGATCGTGGTTAAGGCCGACGGTCTTGCCGCCGGTAAAGGCGTGATCGTCGCAATGGACGAGTCGACCGCCTTGGAGGCCATCGACGACATGTTCGGCGGTGCCTTCGGTGGCGCAGGTGCGGAGGTCGTGATCGAGGAATTCATGGAGGGCGAAGAGGCCTCCTGGTTCATCCTGTGTGACGGCGAAAACGTCTTGCCCATCGGCACGGCGCAGGATCACAAGCGCGTGGGCGACGGTGATACCGGCCTCAACACCGGCGGCATGGGCGCCTATTCCCCCGCGCCGGTGATGACCGACAGCGTCATTCAGAAAGCCATGGACGAGATCGTCAAACCGACCGTCGCCGAGATGGCGAAGCGCGGCATGCCCTATCAGGGCGTGCTCTACGCCGGCTTCATGATCAAGGACGGCCAGCCGCGCCTTGTGGAATACAACTGCCGTTTTGGCGATCCAGAATGTCAGGTGCTGATGATGCGTCTGGGCGCGCAGGCGCTCGACCTGATGCTCGCGACCGCCGAAGGCACGCTGGATCAGGCCAGGGTGAACTGGGCCGACGATCACGCGATGACCGTTGTGATGGCCGCGAACGGTTATCCGGGCAGCTATGAAAAAGGCTCTATGATCAAGGGGCTGGATGCCCTGCCCGAGGATTCGAAAAACATGGTCTTCCATGCGGGAACATCGCTGAAAGACGGCCAGATCGTCGCCTCCGGCGGGCGTGTCCTCAATGTCACCGCGCGCGGCGACAGCTTGCAGGAAGCCCGGGATCGCGCCTATGCGATGATCGAGAGCATCGACTGGCCCGAAGGGTTCAACCGCTCGGACATCGGCTGGCGGGCGCTGAAGTGATCCGGTTAAATAATCTGGCCGCGGTTAAACCGATGTTAACCTTACCCGTGGCATAACCATGCTGCGAACTGCACCAAAGGCTCGAATGGCCCTCCGGTTTGGAACTTCGGTGTAAAAGCCCGAGCAAGGCTGTCGCGACAGATATTGGGGCGCGCTCGAACGGCGCGCCTTTTCTGTTGTGCCGTTTCGCAGCCATAACGCTCACGCCCACACACACTCATTATCCGTGGGGGCCGGCCCCCACTCCCCCGGGATATTTGAGGACAAAAGAAATCCCATTAAGCCCAAATTAACCTTGGTGCTTTTATCTGGAACCACGGTACAGGCGGGGACGCCGATGACCGTGACGGAAGAAGCCCTCTGTTCCAGATCATGGGACAAAGGGGTACGCCGAGGCCTCAGAAAAGCGTTGGCACGGATGAGGGCGCGTGCTTCTTTTGTCCCCCAATATCCCGGGGTTAGCTTGGCGCGGGGACCCCGTGCCAAGTGAGGGGCAGCCCTCTTCTCAACCGCAACGCTTAAGTGCTTCTTACCCGGCCCTCGCATGTGCGCGCGGGCGTTCAATCCGGCAAAGCCGGACTGGCTCTCACCCCATTCTCTCCGAGGCATAGCTGCCCGGAGACGCCGGAAACACCACCGTCTTGTTGCCGTTGATAAACGCCCGGTGATGGATATGCGCATGGATCGCACGCGACAGCACCTGCGCCTCCACATCACGGCCCAGAGACACGTAATCCTCGGGCGATTGCGCATGGGTCACGCGGATCGTGTCCTGTTCGATGATCGGCCCCTCATCGAGATCGGCGGTCACGTAATGCGCCGTTGCTCCGATCAGTTTCACGCCCCGCTCGAACGCCTGTTTATACGGGTTCGCGCCTTTGAAGCTTGGGAGGAAAGAGTGGTGGATATTGATGATCCGACCGGACATTCTCTGACAAAGCCGATCAGAGAGGATCTGCATGTAGCGCGCCAGAACGACAAGCTCCGCACCGCTCTCCTCGACGATCTCCAAAAGGCGCGCTTCGGCCTGCGGCTTGTTCTCCTTGGTCACGCGCACCTGATAAAACGGGATGTCATGGTTCACCACAAGCTTTTGATACTCCATGTGATTGGAGACCACGGCGACGATGTCGATGGGCAGCGCGCCGATCCGCCAGCGGTAGAGAAGATCGTTGAGACAATGCCCGAAACGGGACACCATGATCACGACCTTCATCTTTTTCGCCTCGTCATGCACCGCCCATGTCATCTCGAAAGTCTCTGCAACGGGGGTGAATTCCGCGACAAGATCCGCGCGCGTCAGCCCCTTTTCGGAGACGAAACTGACACGCATGAAGAACCGATCCGTATCGGGATCGTCGAACTGTGCGGAATCGGTGATGTTGCATCCCAGTTCGGCGAGCTTGCCGGAAATGGCGGCGACGATACCGCGTTTCGAAGGGCAGGTGACGGTCAGGACATGCGAGGTCATAGCGGGCCTTTTCTTGGTTCCGACGCGAAGTCTTGCCGTGTCGCAGGCCGCAGCGCCAGAGGCAAAACGACAGGTTTCCAGCCAGGGCGCGGGTCGATCAGCGGCGGAAGTTTCCGAAAGGCGTCAGTTGCACGCCATATGGGACGCAAAGCTCGCAGCCCCCGCGTAGCGGGCCACAGGCGTTGCCATCAAGCCGCCGTTTTCCCAGCGGGTTGCCATGATCTGCGTCCAATCCGCATCGGCGGTCAGGATCACCGGCGCCTGCCCCGAACAGGCGCGCACACCGCCCTCAATCCGGTCAGAACCGAGATGATGGTTGGTCAGCCCGCCCAGCCGGGCTGTGGGCACGAGCATCCCCTCCCCCGTCAGATCGACCGGCAAAAGCACCAGCTCTTTGAACAAATGCGGACGGTCGACATAGGCCACCTCATCCACCCCGTCGCCATCGAAATCAGCAATCCCGGCGATGGCGAGCCAGCGATGCGGCTGACCGATCGGCGCGCTGGCCTTGGCGGGGACGAGGCGGTCTTGGCCGTCGAGCGTCCAAACCTGAACCCAGGCGCCCGTCGCAAAGCCGCTGACCACGGACACGACCTCGGGCCGCCCGTCACCATCGAAATCATGGAGGCGCGGCGCGGTATCTTCGAACACGCTTTTTTTGAAAAAGGCTTCGCGCGTGGTGCCGTCATCCAGCGTGACCACCATGCGGGCATATTCACCGTTCTTCACCGCACCGTGGCCATAGGCCGTAGTCGGCTCCGCGTAATGCGCCCCGGTAATCCGGGCGGCACAAAGCGGACTGGCAACAAACGGACTGGCCGCCAGCATAAGCAAGGCGACCAGTCTCAGCATCAGATCTGCTTTTCAGGCAGGTTCACCACGAGACCGTCGATCTCCGGCGTGACCTTGATCTGGCAGGTCAGGCGCGAGCGCACCGGATCGGGTTCGAAGGCGAAATCGAGCATGTCTTCTTCCATATCGTCCTTCGCCGGGAGTTTCTCGACCCAGTCGGGCGCCACATAGACATGACAGGTGGAACAGGCGCAGGCACCGCCGCAATCGGCGTCAATGCCCGGAATGCCATTGTCGCGCGCACCTTCCATGACGGTGCGCCCCACGGGCACGTCCACGACATGTTCGGTGCCGCCGAATTCGACATAGGTGATCTTGACCATTGGCTCATCCTCTTTTCGCAGCTTTGGCGTCGCCACAGGCTTATCGTGCGGCTTGCCCGGAGAAAAGGGGCATTCCGTCGCGACCAGCGGTCCGGATGGCACGCAACGGAGAAAATCCCGCATCGGCGCATTTTCAGGCACAGGATCGCAGTCTCTCTGCGGACAGGGCTCCGGATGCAACCGCATTCCCCCTTTGGAATTCGGCAAACCCGCGTTAACATTGCCGAAAGCCCACGAGAGGCGTCACAAGAGCAGAGCCATGTCCCGAAAGAGCCCCCCGTTGCGCCTGACGCTTGTCCTGATGAGCGCCCTTTTGTCGGCCTGTCAGATGAGTGCACCCGACACCGAGATTCTGCGCGCCGCCGATACGCCGGGCGCACCGCCGGGGGCCGATCCGGAGGCCTGTTACGCCCGTCATGTGACGCCAGCGATCATCGAAACGGTCACCGAACATGTCATGGTGCAGCCGCCGCAGATCGACAGCTCGGGCGCAGTCGCCTACCCGGCAGTTTACCGCACCGAAACCCGTCAGGAAATCGTGCGGGAACGCAAGGAGCTGTGGTTCGAGACCCTCTGCCGGGAGGACTGGACGCCCGAATTCATTGCCTCGGTCCAGCGCGCGTTGCAGGTGCGCGGGTATTTCCAGGGGGCTGTGAACGGCAAGATGGACCATGCCACCCGTCGCGCGATCCGCGCCTATCAGCTCGAGCAAGGGGTGAACAGCGAGGTGCTTTCCATCGCCGCCGCGCGTCAGTTGGGCCTCAAGGAAGTGCCCCGCGAGGAGTGACACGGCCACGAGACGGCAAAGGAGATCCGACAAAGGAAAAGGCGGCCCGGGGGGCCGCCTTTGTCATTCACAGATGAGAGGCGGGTTTACTCGCCAACCCCCAGCGCCACGAAACGCGGCTCGCCGGCGCGGCGGACCAGAAGCAGCACGGTCTTGCGCCCGGCTTCCTTGGCCTCGTCGACACGCGCTTCGAGATCGCTGAGGCTCGTCACCTTCTGCTGACCGGCCTCGGTGATCACGTCACCGGCACGCAGCCCTTTGGTATAGGCCTCGGAGGTTTCGTCCACTTCGACCACGGCCAGACCGTCAGTGCCCGCCGAGACGCCAAGCTGTTCACGCAGCGTGTCGTCGAGCGGTTGCAGGGTCATGCCCATCATCTGCACGGTTTCCGGCGCTTCTGCGGCGGGATTGTCCTCCGGGAAAGCGGTGTTTTCGGCCTCTTCGCGACGGCCCAATGTGACCATCAGGGTCTGGGTCTTGCCATCGCGGAACACCACGATGCGCACGGCCTTGCCCACTTCGGTCTCACCCACGGTACGCACCAGCTCGCGGGTGTCTTTCACATCCTTGCCATCGAAGGACAGGATGACGTCGCCGCTTTCGATGCCAGCTTCTTTCGACGGGCCTTCCGGCACATCGGTGACCAGCGCCCCTTTGGCGGCGTCGAGCCCCATGGCCTCGGCCACATCGTCGGTCACGTCCTGAATGCGAACGCCCAGCCAGCCGCGACGGGTCTCACCGAACTCCTTGAGCTGATCGACCACTTTGGAGACCACATTCGAGGCCATCGAGAAACCGATGCCGATGGAGCCGCCATTGGGCGAGAGGATCGCGGTGTTCACGCCGATCACCTGACCGTCCATGTTGAACAGCGGCCCGCCGGAGTTGCCGCGGTTGATGGCGGCGTCGGTCTGGATGTAATCGTCATAAGCGCCCGACAGAGCCCGACCGCGTTGCGACACGATGCCTGCGGAGACGGAGAAGCCCTGACCGAGCGGGTTGCCCATGGCCATGACCCAGTCGCCCACACGGGCCACATCACTGTCGCCGAAGGGTACGAATTTCAGCGGCTTGTCGCTGTCGACCTTGAGCACGGCAATGTCGGTTTTCGGATCGGTGCCCACCAGTTTCGCCGGAAGGGTGAAGCCTTCGAAGAACTCGATCTCGATCTCGTCGGCACCTTCGATCACGTGGTTGTTCGTGACGATATAGCCGTCTTCGGAAATGACGAATCCGGAGCCCAGCGCCTGCGACCGGCGCGGGCCACCCTGACCGTTACGATCCATGAAATCACGGAAGAAATCTTCGAACGGTGAGCCTTCCGGCACGATCGGTTGTTGATCGGTGGAGGCCTCGACCACGGTCGTGGTGGTGATATTCACCACGGCGGGGCTGACCTTTTCGGCGAGATCGGCAAAGGTTTCCGGCGCCCCGCGCGCCTCTGCGGCGACGGATTGGAACATCAGTGCAACCGTGGCGATCAGGGCGAGGAAAAGCGCTCGCAGATCGGTGCGGGACATGCCCAGGGGAAGGGAAACGGCGCGAGCCTGTGTCATCGGTATTCGGTCCTCCGTATGGATGCGCGAGGATCTCGGCCCCACGCGACAACTGCCTTTTCGGGGTACAGATAGGGGCCATGCGGCACAACTCAAACCCTGTCGCGCCCAGTCAACAGCATGTGAGCGGGGTGTGACAAGGAGAAAGGCCTCCGGTTTGCGGGGAATTCCGGCAGGAGGGTGACGGAAGACGGGAATGACACGCCCGCCCCTCAAAGGCCGAGCCAGCGCCGCCCCAGCGCCACCAGCAGCACGCCCAGAGCCAAAGCCACCAAGCCGATGGCGCGGCATGTCGCGGGCGGCACTTCCGCAAACGCGCGCACGACGTCCTCCAAACGCGAAGGGGCCAGTGCAAGCACCAGCCCCTCCACACAAAGCACCAATCCCACAGCGAGGATCAGAAATGCCATTTACTTGCCCTGATCGGACTTAAGATAGTCAAAGAACTCGCTGTCCGGCGACATCACCATGGTAGTGTTGGACCCTTGCAGACCCGCACGGTACGCGTCGAGCGAACGATAGAACTCGAAGAAATCCGGATCCGCGCCGTAAGCTTCGGCATAGATGCGGTTTTTCTCCGCATCCGCCTCACCGCGGGTGATCTCGGCCTGCCGGCGCGCATCGGATTCAAGCTCGACCACGGTCCGGTCGGCCTGCGCCCGCACGCGCTGCGCGGCCTCTTCCCCCCGCGCCCGCTCGTCGGCAGCTTCGCGTTCACGTTCCGCACGCATCCGCGCAAAGGTGGCCTCAAGGTTCTGGTCCGGCAGGAAGGTCTGTTTCAGACGCACGTCCACGATGTCGACGCCGAGAGAGGCGGCCTCTGCACGGGCCTGATCGCGGATGCGACGGGCCAGTTCGGCACGGTCGGCGGAGATCACCGTGTTCGAGGTGACCGTATCCGCACCGAGCACTTCGCGAAGCTGCGCGTTGAGGATGCCTTTCAGACGATCTTCGGCAAACCGCACACCGCCGGTGGACACGGCCTGACGGAAACGCACCACGTCGGCAATCCGGTAACGCGCGAAGGCATCGACCAAAAGACGACGGTCATCCGAAGGCGTGACCTCGATTTCCGGGGTCTCGAGCGACAGGATACGGTCGTCGTAATAGACCACTTCCTGAATGAACGGGATTTTGAAGGCGAGACCCGGCTCTTCCTTGACGGATTTGATCTGGCCGAATTGCAGCACCAGCGCCTTTTGGCGTTCATCCACGATGAACAGCGAGGACATCACCAGAACCAGCGCCACAAAAAGGACGGCGAAAAGAATGGGAAGTTTCTTCATCAGTTCGCCCCCTCAGTCGATTTCTTCAACTCGTTCAAGGGCAGGTAGGGCACAACGCCCTGACCGTTGCCGCTTTCGTCGAGGATGATCTTGTCCATCCCGCCATAGACCTCTTCGAGGGCTTCGAGATAGAGACGTTTACGGGTCACATCCGGCGCGTTCTTGTATTCCTCAAGCACGGCGGTAAAGCGGCTGGCCTCACCTTCGGCGGCATTGACCACCTGCGCCCGATAACCTTCGGCCTCTTCGACAATCTGCGCCGCGGTCCCGCGCGCACCGGCGAGAACCCGGTTGGCGTAAGCATCGGCCTGACGTTCGAGACGATCCCGTTCCTGCTCTGCAGCCTGCACGTCGCGGAAGGCATCAATCACCTCACCCGGCGGGTCGGCTTTGTCGAGGTTGACGCGGATCACGGTGATGCCGCTGTCATAGCTGTCGAGCGTCGACTGGATCAGGGTCATCGCATTATCGGCGATCAGACCCCGGTCACGGTTCAGAATCGGCGCCAAGGTCGAGGCCGCGATGATTTCGCGCATCGAAGCCTCGGACACCGCCTGCACCGTTTGGCGCGGATCGCTGAGGTTAAACAGGTATTTCGCCGGATCGTTGATGTTCCAGACCACCTGAAAATCAATATCGACGATATTGGCATCGGTCGTCAGCATCATGCCGGTGCTGCCCTGACCGGCGGAGCCGACATTCTCGGTGCGTTCGCCCGTAACGATGACTTTTTCGTAGCTCACAAGCGGCCAGGGGGCGAAGTTCAGACCCGGCTGACCGATCTTGTAGAACTCACCGAGGAACAGTTCGACCGACTGTTCTTCCGGTTTCACGGTATAGAAGGAGGAAAAGGCCCAAAGACCGATGGCGCCCAGCACGACAAGACCGATCGTGCCCTTGTTGAACCCCGGACCGCCGGCTCCAGAGCCGCCGGAACGGCCCGTGCCGCCACCTTTGCCGCCCATCAGGACCTTCAGGTATTCGTTGCCCTTGTTGAGCATCTCGTCGATCTCGGGAATTTGCGGCTGATCGCCGGGGCGGCGACCGTTGTTGTCCCGCCCGTTGCCCCGGTTGTCACCGCCGCGGTTGTCTCCTCCGCTGGGTCCCGTCGGTCGGTTGCCACCGCCGCCGCCCCAGGGACCGCCATTGTTGCTGGCCATTAAGGTCATTTCCTCTTTATACGTATGGGTCCGACCCGGCAGGCAAAATGCCGTCGGGTCGAGGCTCGGTTTCAACCTGTTCCTTCCGGGGCGGATTTTCAAGGGTGCGAGAGGGTCGCACCCCGCCTTTCTCGCCCGTTCCGGTCAGTTATGAACGCGGGTCGGCGTTTTCATCAGGACAATCTCTTCCGCCATGGTCGGGTGCACCGCCACGGTGGCGTCGAAATCTTCCTTGGTCGCGCCCATTTTCACCGCCACGCCGGCAAGCTGGATCATCTCGCCCGCATGCGGCGCAATGATGTGACAGCCAAGCACCTTGCGCGTCGTCTGACACACGATGAGCTTGAACATCACGCGCTCGTTCTTGTCGATGAAGCTGTTCTGCATCGGGCGGAAAGCGGCGGTATAGACCTCGACCGGGCCTTCTTCGCGCGCCTGCTCTTCGGTCAGACCCACCGCGCCGTATTCCGGCTGAGTGAAGATTGCCGAAGGCACATTGCTGTGATCCGGCGTCATCGGATTGCCCTTGAACACGGTCTCGTGGAAGGCCACCGCCTCGCGGATCGCCACCGGCGTCAGTTGAATGCGGTCGGTCACATCGCCCACGGCAAAGATCGAGGGAATGTTGGTCTGGCTGTACGCATCGACCTTGATCTCGCCATGGCGACCAAGCTCGACACCGGCGTTTTCAAGACCAAGCCCCGCCGTCGCCGGTTTGCGCCCGGTGGCGTAGAGCACCACGTCGAACGTGGCCTCGCGCCCATCGGTGGTCTTGGTCCAGATGCCGTCCTTGCGCTTTTCAAGCCGCTCGATATCGGTTCCGACATGCAGGTTGATCCCCTGCCCCGAGATCAACTCGGCAATATGGCCGCGCGCCTCGTCGTCGAAGCCCCGCAGAATTTGCGCGCCGCGATAGACCTGCGTCACTTCGGAGCCCAGACCGTTGAAAATACATGCGAATTCACAGGCGATATAACCGCCTCCGACGATCAGGATCTTCTTCGGCAACTCGGGAATGTCGAAAATCTCGTTCGAGGTGATCGCATGCTCGATCCCCGGCGTCTGCTCCGGCACGAAGGGCGTACCGCCCACGGCCACGAGGATATGTTTCGCCGTTTTCTCGGTGCCATCGGCCAAAGTGACCGTATGCGCATCCTTGACGGTGGCACGCTGATGCAGAATCTCGACACCCGCCGCATCCGCGTTCCTGGTGTAGATGCCTTCGAGACGGGACAGTTCGGCCTTGAGCTTTGCCTGAAAGCTCTTCCAGTCGAACTTGCCGAGCTTGATGTCCCAGCCGTATTTCCCGGCCTCATCGGCGGCGGCGGCATATTGCGAGGCGAAGACCATCAGCTTTTTCGGGACACAGCCGCGAATGACACAGGTGCCGCCCATGCGGAATTCCTCCGCCATGGCGACCTTCTGCCCGCCAGCCGCCGTCAGACGCGCCGCCCGCACCCCGCCCGAGCCACCACCGATCACGAAGAGATCATAGTCGAAATCCATCTGTCCCGCCTTTTTGGAAGAATTCTAAAGTCGTGGGTAGATGTAGGGGCTTTGGAGCCAAAGGAAAACCCCGCGCAAGCTGCACGGGGTCTTTGCAAAATCACAGGAACGGCAGGTTCAGTCCAGATCGGCGAAAATGTTTTCGCTCTCCTCAAATTCGACCTGATCCTCGCTCTCCTCGCCGGAGATAATATCGCGCACCGTCACCCGTCCGTCGCCATGGCCGATGATCACCTTGTCGCAAATGTCGATGAACAGCCCGTTTTCCACCACGCCAGGGATTTGATTGAGCACAAGTGCGAGCTGCCGCGCGTTGCCGATGCGCTGGAGGTGCAAGTCGATGATGTGATTGCCCTCGTCGCTCACATAGGCCGCATCGCCGCTCATCCGAAGCGTCGATTGCTGGCCCAGCACATCCATCGCCACCAGCGTTTCCTCCACCAGCGCCTTGGTGGTTTGCCAGCCAAACGGGATCACCTCGACCGGAAGCGGGAAATGCCCGAGCGTCTCCACCCGTTTCGACACGTCCGAGATGACGATCATCTGATCCGACGCCGTGGCGACAATCTTTTCCTGCAAAAGCGCGCCGCCGCCGCCCTTGATCAGGTTCAGTTCCGGGTCGAATTCGTCGGCGCCGTCGATCGTCAGATCGAGCCATTTCGCCTCGTCGAGAGACACCACCCGGATACCCTGTTGCCGGGCCAGTTCCGCCGTGCGCGACGAGGTCGGCACACCGATGATGTTGAGCCCTTCCTCGCGCACCATATCGCCCAGAAGCCGCACCATCCAGGCCGCCGTCGATCCGGTGCCAAGCCCGAGCTTCATGCCGTCCTCGACATAATCCAGCGCCTTTCTGGCGGCCACGAATTTGGCGGTATCAATCGGCGACAGCGTATCGGACATGACGATTTCCCCAGGGCGCAACTCAGGCGCAACACGTTCAGGCATGGCAGGTTCAGCGGCATTTATAGGCCGCGTGCGACCATTTGGATAGGCGAAATCCGGGGCTTGCGGCTGGACAGCGCGGCTCTACGACGTAAATGATCGAGTAAGGGGGATGTGTTAGAAAACGTGATGACGGACCGGATGTCGAAATATCTCCACCTCGCCCTCGGATGGCTCTGCGTGCTCCTGGGCGCCATCGGTGCAGTGCTGCCGGTCATGCCGACGACCGGCTTTCTCATCCTTGCCGCGTTCTTTTTCACCAAGGGCTCGCCACGGCTGCGGCAATGGTTGCTCGATCATGCGCATTTCGGCCCGCCGATCCGTGCATGGGAGGAAACCGGTGCGATCCCGCGACGGATCAAATGGGTTTCAATCTCCATGATGATGCTGAGTTTTCTGCCGACAACACTGATGGGCGTGTCCTGGCCCTGGATCGCGCTGCAGGCGGTGCTGATCGCCCTAGGCGCGCTCTATATTCTGACCCGTCCGGACGCCTGAGCCCTTGCGCCGGGCGCGGATCCCACCGACAAGGGCGCATGACACAGCGCCCGACCTCCGCAGAAGACCGCCCCCTGTTCGGCATGATGATGATGCTCGGCTTTTGCGCCGTGGCACCTGTCATCGACGTCTTCGCAAAGCTCGCTTCGGCGCATCATGCGGTCGGTCAGATCACCGCCGGGCGGTTCGTTGTGCAAGGCGCGATTCTGCTGCCCATCGCGCTCTGGCTTGGCCTGCCGCTTGTCATGTCACGACGCGACGCCGCTCTGATCTTCCTGCGCGGGCTGCTCACGCTGGCGGCCACCTTTTCTTTCGTCTGGGCCGTGTCGATCATGCCTTTGGCCGATGCGCTGGCGATCACCTATATCGAGCCCTTCATCCTGCTGCTGTTCGGCTGGGCCCTGTTCGGCGAAGAGGTTGGCCCGCGACGGCTCATCGCTTCGGTCACCGGCTTTGTCGGCGTGCTGATCGTGGTACGCCCGGGGCTTCTGGCCTTTGGCAGCGCAGCGCTCCTGCCGCTGGCGGCCGGGTTCTTCTTCGCCTGCTACATGCTGGTGACGCGTGCGCTGCGTCATTACGACCCGGTCGCGCTTCAGGCCTCGACCGCCATTGCGGCGCTGATCGTCGCATGGCCGCTCCTCGTCATCTTCGACGGGACGGGCGGGCCGCTCGATCCGAGCTGGCCCACGGGGTGGGACTGGCTCTGGCTGGCGGGGGTCGGTGTCGCCGCGACCATCTCTCACCAGGGGCTAACGCTCGCCCTTCGCCATGCGCCTTCGGCCACGGTCGCGCCTCTGGGTTATCTGGAGCTTGTGTTCTCGACGCTGGCAGGGCTTCTCGTCTTTGGCGACTTCCCTGCCCCCGTGGTCTGGCTCGGCATTGCGATCATCGTCGCCTCGGGGCTCTACATCATCCACCGCGAGCGAGTGAACCGGCGCAAACCTGCGATCCCCGCCGACCCCAACGCGGTTTAACCCCAGTCAGGCGCCGCCACGAGCCGGGCGATCAGCTCCTGCCCCAACATATCACGCGGCAGAATCACCATCATGCCCGGCGCATCGAACCACAGATCCACCTGCCTGCCGTCGGCCCTGTTCGACGTGCCGACCCGCCCGTCGGGAGCAAAACCGATCCCCTCGATCGGCCAGCACAACCCGTTGGACCGCCCCGACACGGGCCCCATCGGAAAGAGCGAAACGCGATCTCCGGGCCGGGTCGCCAGACACAACGCGGGCGGGGCCATGAAACAGAGGTCGTCCTCGCCGAGAATGATGCAGCGCCGGTCCGGGAACCGCGCCAATGTCGCATAGACCGACAGCTCATGGTCGATCCGTGCACCGGTGAAACCGACGCCAAGGATCATCGGCGCGCGCACCCGCATCAGTGCCTTTTCGAAATCCGTGCTGTCCTGTTCGGGAATGTGAAACAATCGCTCCGCTGCGATCCGAGCGCGACTCTCCGCTCCCAGACTGTCGAAATCTCCGATCACGCAATCCGGCATATGCCCGAGCGCCAACGCCTTGGACGCCCCGCCATCGGCGGCAACGAGCTTTGGCGCGAAAGACAGCGCCTCGGTGAGACGATCGGCCCGCACGGCTCCGCCGCCCAGCAAAGTGACGTTTTTTCGAGTGTTCAGAATGGGTTCAATGGATTTCATGACCACTTCGTTAACCTCTTTGCCATATTTTGGACAGGAAAAGATCACGACCATTTCCCGGTTTTGTTCCGATTTGCGAACCAATTCATGGTAAACAAGAGACTGCTGAGCAAGTGCAGAAAGTGAGTATTGGCATGGTGAGTGACAGTAAAATTCTGACCGTATCCTACGGAACTTTCTCCTGTACGCTGGAGGGATTTGACGATCCGTTCAACACGATGCGGTCCATCGCGGAATATTTCCGCGACCTCGCCGCAGACGATCGCTATTTCGGCGCGGAACCGCCGACCCCCGATCCACAGATGCTGAGCTCCATTGCCGAAAAGGAAATCCAGCGTCGGGTGGAGGCCCGCATGCAGGAAGGCGGTCTGGTGCTGCGTCAAATGGAGCAGGATCAGCGTGCCCGGCCCATGGCTGCCCCCGTGACGGATACGTCGCAGCCCGCTGCCGCACCGGTCATCGCAGAAGCCCCCGCGCCTGAGACGAAACAACCGAGCGTTCCGGCCCGCGACACCGTTTCCGAACCTGCGCCAGTCGAGACGTCCAAGCCGCAACCGGCGAGCTCCAAGGCAGCTCTGGCCGGAACTCTGGCCGGAAGCTCGATTGCCGACAAGCTCGAACGCATCCGTGCGGCCGTGGCGCAACGCAATCAGGCCGATTTCGCCGAGGATCAGAATGCCGCGATGAATTTTGCCGGGACCGCCCTGCATGAGCGTTTCGAGGAAGAACTCGTCGAAGAGACCGAAGCGGCGCGGGACGACGTCCCCGTGGCAGAGGCGACGCCGGTTTCCGAAATCGTACCGGAGATCGAAGAAAGCGCAGCGGAAGACGAAGTCGTGACACCGGAGGCCGAAGCGGCCACCGAGGACGTGGTCGAGGCAGGGAACGATCTGGCCGAAGTCACGCTCGCAGATGCCCCCCCCTCCGACGCCCCCGAAGAGGCCGACGCCGGGAAACCCTCGCGCATCGCCGCACCGTTTCAGGAAGCCGCCGCAATCATCGCGGAAATGAACGGCGACATTGCCGACAGCGCAGAGAACGAGGCCCTTGAAGAGAGCACGGACGCCATCGCGGACGCGATCACAGGCATCGAAACTGCGAGCGAAACCGGGGAAGAGCCCTACGAAGACACCCCGGCGATCGAAGAGATGGCTACGGACCTGTCCCCGGAAACGGACGAAGACGTCACGCTCGGCAATGTGCTCTCCTCTCTGCAAGTCTCGGAGGAGGCAGCGGAAGAGGCAGGCGAAATCGCCGATGAGATCGCCAACGCGGCGGACAACGATGCCGAACGGCACGAGATGGACCCCAATCTCGCCGCCGACATCGCCGAAGCCACGCGTCCGGTCGAGACCGCCGAGGACGAGGCCGGCCCCGCCATCAACGAACCGCTCCAGCGTGTTCGCGCTCGTGTGGTGAAGATGCGCCGCGCCGATTTCGAGGCGAAAACCGCAGAGGAAGAGCCGGTTGCGAATGAAGAACCGGTTGAAGAGGCCGCTTCCAACGAGGCACCCGAAGCGCTGACCGAAACCCTGCGCCGTGAGCTTGGTTCCTCGTCTCTCGATGCCGAAGACGAAGACGAGCTGATGCGCGAGCTGGCCGAGGTTGCCATCGCCGCCGAGGTCGAGGAAGACGGCGAGATCGAGAAAGACATCGAAGACGAGGCCCCCGCCGCGCTCTTCGCCGAGGGGGACGAGACCGAGGACGACAGCGACACGCGCAATGTCTTCGACACCTCCGATGCCTCGATGTCGCGCCTGATGGATGAGGCCGACCGCGAGATGGCCAAGGGCGAAAACACCCGCCGCCGCAACGCGATCCAGCATCTGAAAGCCGCCGTGACCGCGATCCGCGCCGAGAAAAGCGAAAAAGGCGATGTCGCCGAGGAAGACGAAGCCGAGGTCTACAAGGAAGATCTCGCCCGCGTCGTGCGCCCCCGCCGTCCCGAGGGTGCCGGTCAGACGCGTCGGCAACTGCCGCCGCTGATGCTGGTGTCCGAACAACGCATCGACACGCCGAAAGACCTGCCGAATGGTGCCAACATCACCCCGGTACGCCCGCGCCGCGTGTCCCGCGCGGCTCTGGCGGTGCAGGAAACCGAAGCGCTCGACACGGTCGAAGAGATCAGCACAACCGCGCCCGACACCGGCGTCACCTTCGCCGACTTTGCCGAAGCCCAAGGGGCCGAGAGCCTTACCGATATTCTCGAAGCCGCCGCAGCGTTTTCGAGTTTCGTCCAGGGCCGCGAAACGGTGACCCGGCCGCAGATCATGCATCTGGCGAAAGCGGCGATGCCGGAGGATGTGCCGGTCGAGGAACGTCTGCGCTCCTTCGGGCAGCTTTTGCGTCAGGGCAAGATCCGCAAGCAAAGCCGGGGCCAGTTCACAGTGGCAGACACGACGCGGTTCAAGCCGCAATAAAACCGTTTAAAGACAATGAAAAAGGCCGCCCCGAGAGGCGGCCTTTTTTATACGTTACGGTCGTCGGAGGCATCCGGGTCGGGTTGACCGATGCCCTTGAACACCGCCTTGAGCGGAAAGGCCCAAAGCACGCCGAGCCCGACATAGACCGCCAGTTCCATCCAAAGCCCCGGCCGGTCGATCCAGTTCATGAGGGTCACGGCCATCACGATATAGAGCGGCAGGCCGAGCACCAGCACCAGAAGCGCCAGACGCCTGCGTGCCTTGTAGGACAGCGCCATCAGACCACGCCCCTCAGTCGGCGAACGGGTCGGTGACGAGGATGGTGTCGTCGCGCTCGGGCGAGGTGGACAGAAGCGCCACCGGGCAGTCGATCAGTTCTTCGACGCGCTTGACGTATTTGACGGCGTTGGCAGGAAGATCGTTCCAGCTCCGCGCGCCTTCGGTCGACTCGGACCAGCCGGGCATTTCCTCGTACACGGGCGTGCAGCGGGCCTGATCTTCGGCGGCGAACGGCAGGTAATCCAGCACTTCGCCATCGAGTTCGTAGCCGACGCAGATTTTCAGCGTCTCGAAGCCGTCCAAAACGTCGAGCTTGGTAAAGGCGATGCCGGTCACGCCGGAGGTGGCGCAGGTCTGGCGCACGAGGGCGGCGTCAAACCAGCCACAGCGGCGTTTGCGGCCCGTCACCGTGCCGAACTCATGACCGCGCGTGCCGAGACGGTTGCCGTCCTCGTCGAGAAGCTCGGTCGGGAACGGGCCTTCCCCCACGCGCGTGGTGTAAGCCTTCACGATGCCGAGCACATAGTCGATGGAGGTCGGGCCGATGCCGACGCCGGTGGCCGCCTGACCGGCGATCACGTTCGAGGAGGTCACGAACGGATAGGTGCCGAAGTCGATGTCCAGAAGCGCGCCTTGGGCGCCTTCGAACAGGATGCGCTTGCCGGCTTTGCGTTGCTCGTTCAGCACCTTCCAGACCGGACCGGCATAGGGCAGGATTTCCTTGGCGATCGCTTTGAGATCATTGAGCAAACGCTCACGGTCCACCGGCTCGATGCCAAGCCCCTTGCGCAGCGGATCGTGGTGCTGAAGGGCGCGGTCGACGCGCGCTTCGAGCGTGGCTTCGTCGGCGAGATCGGCGACGCGGATGGAGCGACGGCCCACTTTATCCTCGTAAGCCGGGCCGATGCCACGACCGGTGGTGCCGATCTTGGTGCCTTTGGAAGCGGCCTCTTCGCGGGCGCGGTCCAGCTCGCCGTGGATCGGCAGGATGAGCGGGGTGTTCTCCGCGATCATCAGAGTTTCCGGCGAAATATCAACGCCTTGCTCACGAATTTTGGCGATCTCGTTGACGAGGTGCCACGGGTCGAGCACGACCCCGTTGCCGATCACCGACAGCTTACCGCCGCGCACAACGCCCGAGGGCAGCGCGTTCAGCTTGTAAACCTGGTTGTTGATGACAAGCGTGTGGCCAGCGTTGTGACCGCCCTGAAACCGCGCGATGATGTCCGCGCGCTCCGAGAGCCAGTCCACGATCTTGCCTTTCCCCTCGTCACCCCACTGGGCGCCGACAACGACGACATTAGCCATAATGAGTCCTTTGGATTGGATGAAGCCCGGAGCTGTATAGCGATCCGTGTCGGGCGATGAAACCGAAAACTGCGCTGTTTGGACCGGTCGGCAAAGCGTCGGATTTGCGTCGGACTTTTGTCGGCCCCCGACACGCACCGCACGAGAGCGAAAATCGACGCCGCTTTCCCGGCGGACAGGCGCGCGCATTGCCGCTACACTTTCCCGCATGACACTTTTCGATCTTCCCGACGCCGACACGCTCTATCAAGCGCTCCTCGCCCGCGACCCGTCTTACGAGGGCCGCGCCTGGGTGGGTGTGACCTCGACCGGCGTGTTCTGCCGCTTCACCTGCCCCGCGCGCAAACCGAAGCCCGAGAACTGCCGCTGGTTCGACAGCCTCGGGGCCTGCATCGAGGCGGGGTTCCGGCCCTGCAAACGCTGCCAGCCCCTGAAGGCCGCGACGGATGCGGAGCCGGTGATCGAGGAGTTGCTCACCGCGCTCGGGGAACGCCCGGAGCATCGCTGGTGCGAGGCGGACGTAACCGCGATGGGATACGACCGGGGCACGGTGCGCCGGGCGTTCAAACGGCATTTCGGGATGAGCTTTCTGGAGCTTGCTCGGCTGGAACGGCTCCGGCGGGGGTTTGAAGTAATGAGCGAGGGCGGTACGGTGTTGGAAGCCGGGCTTGAGGCGGGGTTCTCGTCGGCCTCGGCATTCCGGGCGCGGGTGGGCGCACTTTTGGGGATGGCCCCCGGTACGCTGAGTGCCGATCCGCTGTTGAGCATCGACTGGATCGACACGCCACTGGGGCCGATGATCGCGGTGGCGGATGACCGCCGCCTGCATCTTCTGGAATTCATGGACCGCAAGGCGCTGCCGACCGAGCTGCGGAAACTCGCGGAGGCGGCAAAGGGACGGCTTGGGTTCGGGCGGACGGCGATCCATGACCAGACGGCGCGGGAATTGACGGCGTATTTCGACGGCAAGAGGACCGTGTTCACCGTCCCGCTGGCCTATCACGGCAGCGGGTTTTATGGACAGGTCTGGGACGCATTGCGCGAGATTCCGGCGGGCGAAACCCGCAGCTATGGCGCGCTTGCGGACGAGATAGGACGGCCCACGGCGAGCCGGGCCGTGGCGCGGGCCAACGGGGCGAACCAAATCGCGATTCTCATTCCCTGCCATCGGGTGATCGGCACGGACGGATCGCTGACCGGCTATGGCGGCGGATTGTGGCGCAAGCAGCGGCTTTTGGAGATCGAGACGGATTATGCCCGCGCGGCGAGAACAGAGAGCGTATCCCAGCCATAAGCGACCTCGTCGATCCCAGCTTCGGGGCGCGAGTCGATCCGCTCGGCGACCTGTTTCCCGCCCAAAGCCTCGTAGAATGCGCGCGCCGGCATGTTCTCCGTCAACACCCAAAGGGCGGCGGCCTCATGCCCCATGGCTCGAAGCGCCTGAGCGCCCCTGGCCATCAACGCAGAGCCGAGGCCTTGGCGCGGGGAGGCGACGTAAATCGCCGAAAATTCACCGGCGAAATCGTTGACGAGATCGGCGTTGCGCTGATCGCCACAGGAGAGAAAGCCCGCGACAGTATCGTTTTGCACCGCAACAAAAACCGCCCCTCGCCCCGAAGCTTCATAGCTGTCGATGATTTTCACCCAGCCTTTTTCCCGATCCGGCACTGTCATCCGGTCAATGAGTGCATCGGGCAAGAGGTCGCGATAGGCAGAGCGCCAGACGGCGACCTGAACCTCGGCAATCGGCAAAGCGTCCTGACGCGTGGCGGGGCGGATGAAAAATGTCTCGGTCATGGGGGCAGAATGCGCAAGCCTGCCGGAAACACAAGTCCCGGCGGTTTTGTCCGGCCCATCGGGCCAGATCAGGGTTGCGCGAGATCATGAGACCCCTTAAGTAGCCCCATCGTACGACCTCAAAGGCCTGATCCATGGAAAATGTCATTCTCGTCATCCACCTGATCCTCGCGCTCTGCCTCATCGGCATTGTGCTCTTGCAGCGATCCGAGGGTGGCGGTCTTGGCATGGGCGGTGGCGGCGACGTCATGACGGGCCGGGCTGCGGCCACGGCGCTGAGCAAGCTGACCTGGCTGTTCGCCATCGGCTTTATCATCACCTCGGTGACCCTGACGGTTCTGGCGCGCAAGGATGCGGCAGCCACCTCCGTGATGGATGGGGTCACCACCGAAGAAACCGTACCGACCGAAGACACCACGCCCCCGGCCCTGCCGTCGGGTGCCGATCTTCTGCCGCCGGCGTCGACAGATGCGCCGGTTGCGCCGCCGCGCGCCGACTGATCTTTCCAAAGATTAACAAAACCTTGAGAGTTGAGGGGAAATTCCCCTCAACATGTTGCGGTTTGGTTGCGCGGGGTGGCCGAATCTGTTATTTCTTAAATCCCGTGAACCACGTTGTTTCGAGCAGGGGCCAACCGGTCGATAAGATCGGATAAATTGGCTTTTGGAGCGGCGTAAGACAAGAATTCAGACTATCACGGGAGCCTCTCCAGCCCATGGCACGCTATGTCTTCATCACCGGCGGTGTTGTTTCTTCGCTTGGGAAAGGTCTCGCATCGGCCGCCCTCGGCGCTTTGTTGCAAGCGCGCGGCTACTCGGTGCGTTTGCGCAAACTCGACCCTTACCTGAACGTCGACCCCGGGACGATGAGCCCGTTCGAGCATGGCGAGGTCTTCGTGACCGATGACGGGGCGGAAACCGATCTGGACCTCGGCCATTACGAGCGGTTCACGGGTGTTTCGGCGCGCATGACCGATTCCGTCTCTTCCGGGCGCATCTACACCAATGTTCTCGAAAAAGAGCGGCGCGGCGATTACCTCGGCAAGACCATTCAGGTCATTCCGCACGTCACCAACGAGATCAAGGATTTCATCGAGATCGGCGACGACGAGGTCGATTTCATGCTTTGCGAAATCGGCGGCACGGTGGGCGACATCGAGGGCCTGCCCTTTTTCGAGGCCATCCGTCAGTTCGCTCAGGACCGCCCGCGCGGTCAGTGTATCTTCATGCATCTGACGCTATTGCCGTACATTGCGGCCTCCGGCGAGTTGAAGACCAAACCGACGCAGCACTCCGTCAAGGAGTTGCGCACCATCGGCCTCCAGCCGAACGTGCTGGTCTGCCGCTCCGAACATCCGATCCCGGAAAAGGAACGCGAGAAGATCGCGCTGTTCTGTAACGTCCGCAAGGAGGATGTGATCGCGGCCCCGGATTTGAAATCCATCTACGAAGCGCCTTTGGCCTATCACCGCGAGGGGCTGGATCAGGCCGTGTTGGACGCGTTCAACATCGCCCCCGCGCCGAAGCCGGACCTGTCGGTCTGGCATGATGTGGCGGACCGGATCTTCAACCCTGAGGGCGAGGTCAAGGTCGCGATCGTCGGCAAATACGTGCAGCTCGAAGACGCCTATAAATCCGTGAGCGAAGCCCTCACCCATGGCGGCATGGCCAACCGGGTGAAGGTCAAGGTCGAGTGGGTCGATGCGGAGACCTTCGAGCACGAAGACCCCGCCCCCTATCTCGAAGGCTTCGACGCCATCCTCGTGCCCGGGGGTTTCGGCGAGCGCGGCACGGAAGGCAAGATCAAGGCGGCGCAATTCGCCCGCGAGCGCAAGGTGCCCTATCTCGGAATTTGTCTCGGGATGCAGATGGCGGTGATCGAAGCGGCGCGGCATCTGGCCGGGATCGAGAGCGCGGGCTCCGAGGAATTCGACCACGAAGCCGGCAAGAAACGGTTCGAGCCGGTGGTTTACCACCTCAAGGAATGGGTGCAGGGCAACCACACCGTGCAGCGCAAGGCGGATGACGCCAAGGGCGGCACGATGCGGCTTGGCGCCTATACCGCGAGCCTCAAGCCAGGCTCGAAAGTGGCGGAAATCTACGGCTCGACCGAGATCGAGGAACGCCATCGCCATCGCTATGAGGTGGACATCAAGTACAAGGACAAGCTGGAGGCCTGCGGGCTGGTGTTCTCGGGCATGTCGCCGGACGGGCGCCTGCCGGAGATCGTCGAGGCCAAGGATCACCCGTGGTACATCGGCGTGCAATATCACCCGGAGCTGAAGTCGAAACCCTTCGCCCCCGCGCCGCTGTTCCGCGATTTCATCCGCGCCGCGAAAGAAAACTCCCGTCTGGTGTAAGGACCGTCCCAAATGACTGACAACAAACGCATCGCGCTGTCTTCCGACCACGCCGCCATCGAGCTGCGTCAGGCCATTGCCGCCCATGTGGCAAGCCTCGGTTGGGAGCCGGTGGACATCGGCCCGACCACACCGGAGAGCACGCATTACCCGAAACACGGCGAAGCGGCAGCGAAACTCGTGGCCTCCGGCGATTGCCATCTGGGCATCATCCTTTGCGGCACGGGTCAGGGCATCATGCTGGCCGCGAACAAGGTCAAGGGCATCCGCTGCGGCGTCTGCTCGGAGGCCTATTCCGCCAAGATGCTGCGCCAGCACAACGACGCCAACATGCTGTCCATGGGATCGCGGGTGATCGGCGAAGGGCTTGCGCTCGACATCGTCGAGGCGTTCCTGTCGGCAGAGTTCGAAGGCGGCCGCCATGGCACGCGGGTCGATATGATCATGGAGATCGAGGGGTAAGACCCTCGCTCAAACCGGATTCGAAAAAGGCGCCTCTCTGGGCGCCTTTTGCGTTGCTTCAGCCGCCTCAGGCTTTGACGTAGACCCAGGCCGTTTTCCCGGAGCAGAGCCCCACTTCGATCCGCGTGTAATCGGACACCTCATAGCGATCCGCCGCCGCAAGCTCGCTTTCGGTGATCTCGAACACCATGCCCTCGACCCGATCCGACGGATCTGCCGACGGCATCACGACGGGATGGAACCGCTCACCGCTCTTTTCCAGCACCTCGGGATCGGTGATCTCGATCATCTCCTTGCGAAACCCGGGCATCGCATCCGTCTCGCCGTTCAACAGGCGCCCGAAAGAGGAAAGCTGCACCGGCTCGAGTTGCAGGGTGCCATAGGAAAACAGCAATACGTTTCGGGGGGCGGTCATGACAGGCTCTCTCTGAAAAAATGAAACTGCCAGCGCTCTACAAATGCGCGGACGGGGGCGCAAGCCGGTTCTGCGTCACTCCCCCTCCGGGAAACTCGCCAGAGCCTGCGCCAGATCGACGCCCTGCTCGCCCGAGGCCATCAGTCCCGCATAGGTGCCCTGCCGGTCTTCAAGGCTCTTGTGCTGGTTCACCTTCCACTTGCCCTCCAACCGCTCCGGCACGAAACGCAGCCCGACGATGCCGCGTTTCAGAGCGGCGACATAAGGCACGGGGGCATCCGCCACCGACCAGGGCTCCGCGCGGCCCGCCTCGTGCCGGTCGGTCAGCGCATCGAGATGTGCGCCCAGCCCCTCCGCGTCATTGAACGTCTCGAAGGCGCCATGGGCATGGACCACGATATAGGCCCAAGTCGGCACGACTTTGCCATGCTCCTGTTTCGACGGGTAAAACGACGGCGAAATATAGGCCTGCGGTCCCTGAAAGATCAGAACGGAGCGCGCGCCCGCCAGTTTCCAGTGCGGATTTGCGCGCGCCAGATGGGTCTCGATCACCGACGCCCCGCCCTCCTCCCGCACCACAACCGGCACATGGCTGACCTCGATCCCCGCCTCATGCGGCGTGACAAGGGCCGCAAAGCCGATCTCCGTCATGACATGGCGCAGAACCTCGGGATCGTCGATGGCGGAATTGTTCGGTCGGTACATGGCGGTCTCCTGTTGCCCCGACCTAACACGCCTGCCACCGGACCGCACATGTTTTTGCCGCTGGCAGAAAGGTGCACGCAGGAAAAGCACCGAGCGCCCGTTTCCTTTGTGCCGCAAATACTCAAAACCGGTTCAGCCGCGCAGGTCCTTGGGGCTTTCCATCACGATGTAGGAGGTGATCGAGGCCACGTTCGGCACGGTCGCCAGGACCTCCGTATGAAAGCGCTTGTAGGCCTCAAGCCCCGAGGTCTCGATCCGCAGGAGATATTCGAAGGCGCCCGCGATGTTATGGCATTCCTTCACTTCGAACGCCGCCTCCATGGCGCGCTCGAAGCCCTTTTGCGCCTCCTTGCTATGGGCGGAGAGGCCAACGGCGATATAGGTCACGAACCCGCGTCCGGTCTTTTGCGGATCGGTCACGGCGCGGTAGCCTCGGATCACGCCGGAGCGTTCCAACTCACTGACCCGACGCGAGGTGGCGGAAGGCGACAGGCCGACGCGCTCGGCAAGTTCGAGGTTGCTTTGCCGCCCGTCGCGCGACAGTTCGCGCAATATATCTTCGTCAATACGATCCATGGCCGTGATTTCGTGCAATTTTTTGATCTTCAGAACGATCTTTGCACGGTCATTGCGCCGGAGGAAGGCTAATTTCACCGGTATGTGTTCTGGCATGGAAACTCACCGGCATGGATATGACGCTCTTTCTCGCGCTTCTCGCTTTCGGCTTCGTCACCTCGGTGACACCGGGACCGAACAATCTTATGTTGCTGGCCTCGGGCGCGAATTTCGGCATCCGCCGCAGCCTGCCGCATATGTTTGGCATCGCCTTCGGGTTCACGCTGATGGTGTTCATCGTGGGCCTTGGGCTTGCGGAAGCCTTCGAGACCTTCCCGGTGCTGCGGCAGGTGATGATGGTCGTGGCGGTGCTTTATATGCTGTGGCTGGCGTGGAAGATCGCGCATGCCGCAGCCCCCGGAGAGAAAGAAGCGACGGGCAAGCCGCTCAGTTTTTTGCAGGCGGCGGCGTTCCAGTGGGTCAATCCGAAAGCCTGGATCATGGCGATCAGCGCGCAGACCAATTACGCGCAGGACACGACATGGCTTGCTGCGGGGATCGTCGCTTTCGGATTTCTGCTGATGAACCTGCCGGCGATTTCGCTCTGGGCCTGGCTCGGGCAGGAAATCCGCCGTTTTCTGACCAATCCGCGGCGTTTGGTGGCGTTTAACTGGACGATGGCGGCACTTTTGGTCGCGTCCTTGCTGCCGATCCTTTTCCATTAAGAAACCGTCATATATGAGTGGTTAAAGCGGCGAGGCATTTGCGCCGCCGATGGCGGATTTCAAGAGACGGGAGGCAGGAGCGTATCATGAGCTTTGACAAGGATGCCCAGGACTGGCTGGAAGCGGAACTCGCGGACACGCTGGACGAGGAATGGGAGATTGAGCTCGAGGATTCGATCCTGTCGCGGGAGATCAAGAAGATTTACCAGAAAGAGCATCCGGATATGCTCGAACGGTCGATCTATTTCCGGGAATTGCTGCGGCTTCAGGCGGAGCTGATCAAGTTCCACGACTGGGTGCAGGAGACCGGACAGAAGGTCGTGGTGCTGTTCGAAGGGCGCGACTCGGCGGGCAAGGGCGGCGTGATCAAGCGGATCACCCAGCGGCTCAACCCGCGCGTGGTGCGTGTGGTGGCGCTTCCGGCGCCGTCGGATCGCGAGAAATCGCAATGGTATTTCCAGCGCTACGTGCCGCATCTTCCGGCCGCGGGCGAGGTCGTGTTGTTCGACCGCTCGTGGTACAACCGGTCGGGTGTCGAGCGGGTCATGGGCTTTGCCGATGAGGATCAGGTCGAACAGTTCTTTCAGGACGTTCCGGAGTTTGAGCGGATGCTGGTGCGCTCCGGCATCAAGGTGGTGAAATACTGGTTCTCGATCACCGACGAGGAACAGCAAATGCGCTTTCTGATGCGCATTCACGACCCGATGAAACAGTGGAAACTCTCGCCGATGGACCTGCAATCGCGCATCCGTTGGGAGGATTACACCAAGGCCAAGGAAGACACGTTCTTCCGCACCAATATCCCGGAAGCGCCATGGTATATCGTTGAAGGCAACGACAAGAAACGCGCGCGTTTGAATTGCATCGACCACCTCTTGTCGCTGTTCGATTATCACGAGATCCCGCATGATGAGATCCACCTGCCGGAACGGATCTACAAGAAGGATTACGAACGCGCCGTGCTGCCGCCAGAGCTTTACGTGCCGAAGAAATATTGAGCCGCAAGGCTGGACGCAGGGGCGCGCGCGTGCCACCACGCTAAAACGTGATACACGCGGAGGCTTCCCCGCCGCCGCGCCCTGCCCTATATCGGTCTCATGTTCGGCGATTTTCTCAAAACCCTGCTGCAACCGCAGCCTGCCCAGCTTCCCGATGCGGACGCGCGTCTGGCCTTGGCCGCACTTTTGGTGCGGGTGGCCCGCGCCGATGGGCGCTATGCCCCGGAAGAGGCGGAACGGATCGCGAAAGTTCTGATGAGCCGCTACGCGCTGTCGCCGTTCGAGGCGGCGAAGCTCCGGGGCGAGGCGGAGCAGTTGGAGTCGGAAGCCCCCGACACCGTGCGCTTCACCCGTGCCATCAAGGAGGCGGTGCCGTTCGAAGAACGGATCGGCGTGCTGGAGGGGCTCTGGTCCGTGGTTCTCGCCGATGGCAAGCGTGACGAGGGTGAAGACGCGCTTTTGCGGCTGGTGTCGAACCTTCTGGGTATCAACGATCGCGACAGCGCCTTGGCTCGCCAAAGGATCGAGGCGCGACAGTAACCCGCCTGACGTCGGGGAATCGTCGCCGCGCGTTTCTGCCTGCATGATCTCCCGAATTGCCCGTTTCATGAGCCTTACTGCCCTTTAACGGGACAAAGCACGCGCTTTTCGCCCAAGGGCTGTGCGCCGCCCCGCGATTTGATCAAAACTCGGGCAGAACCCCACGGCACTTCGCCGTTCATTGTTGCATCTGCTGAAAGTTTAGCCCTAACTCTTGGCAATGTTGACCAATAACTCAAATCCCGCGACGCCCGTCATCGAGATCCGTGACCTGCACAAGGCCTACGGCGATCTCGAGGTTCTCAAGGGCGTGTCCATGACCGCCCCGCGCGGCCATGTGACCTCGCTTATCGGCTCCTCCGGTTCGGGCAAATCCACGCTTCTGCGCTGCGCCAACCTGTTGGAGGACAGCCAGCGGGGCGAAATTCTGTTCGAGGGCGAACCGATTTCGTGGAAGGGCGAGGGGCTGCATCGTCGCCCGTCTGACCCGAAACAGGTGATGCGCATCCGCACCAACCTGTCGATGGTGTTCCAGCAATTCAATCTCTGGGCGCATCTGACCGTGCTTGAGAACGTCATGGAAGCGCCGATCACGGTGCTGGGTCGCGACCGCAAGGAGGTCGAGGGAAAGGCGCGGATGTATCTCGACAAGGTGGGCATCGGCGACAAATGCGACGTTTACCCGGCACAGATGTCCGGCGGGCAGCAGCAACGCGCGGCGATTGCGCGGGCGCTCTGCATGGAGCCGCGCGCACTTTTGTTCGACGAGCCGACCTCGGCGCTCGATCCGGAGCTTGAACAAGAAGTGATCAAGGTGATCAAGGCGCTGGCGGAAGAGGGCCGGACGATGATCATCGTGACGCACGACATGCGCATGGCCTCCGACATCTCGGACCATGTGATTTTCCTTCATCAGGGGCTGATCGAGGAAGAGGGACATCCCTCCGACCTGTTCGGCGCCCCGAAATCCGAACGCCTGAAACAGTTCCTGAGCGCGACTGTTCCGGCCTAACCACAATCTGCGCTGACTATTGGGGAGTACCACATGAAGAAGATCCTTCTTTCCGCCGCCGCCCTGGCTTTGCTGGCCGGTGCAGCAAGCGCCGAGACCGTGCGTCTGGGCACGGAGGGCGCCTACCCTCCGTACAACTACATCGACGACAACGGCGAAGTGGCCGGGTTCGAACGCGTGCTGGGCGATGAGCTTTGCAAACGTGCCGAGCTTGAGTGCACCTGGGTGACCAACGACTGGGACAGCATCATCCCGAACCTGCTCTCCGGCAATTACGACACGATCATCGCCGGCATGTCGATCACCGACGAGCGCAAGGAGAAGGTGGACTTCTCGCAGAACTACACCCCGCCGTCGGCCTCCGCCTATGCGGCGATGAGCGAAGGCGTGGATGTGGACGGCGGCATCGTCGCGGCGCAGGCCTCCACGATTCAGGCCGCGCATGTGGTGGAAACCGGTGCGACCCTGCTTGAATTCCCGAACTTCGAGGACAGCGTCGCCGCCGTGACCTCCGGCGAGGCCGATGCGGTTCTGGCCGACAAGGACACGTTGATGCCGGTCGTCGGCGAAGGCACCCTGATGTTCGTGGGCAAAGATGTTCCGCTCGGCGGCGGCATCGGCATGGCCTTCCGCAAATCCGACCCGGAGCTGCGCGCCAAATTCGACGCGGCGATCCAGTCCATGAAGGACGACGGCTCCCTGAACGCGCTGATCAAGGAATGGCTCGAAGACAGCCCGACCTTCTGATCGGACCTTCCGAGGCGGGGCGTTCGCGCCCCGCCACACGTCCCCCTGCCCAACAGGTGTCCCATCTTTTCCTATTGCGCCGATCCTGACACGCTCGACCGCCTGCATTGGCTGAGCTGTTACCTGACGACCGGGAAGCATATGGCTTTCTACACCTCCTTCGGGACGGTGCTTTTGCTTCTGGCCGTGACCGCGCCGCTGGCGCTGGCCTTCGGCTTTGCTGCCGCCGCCGGATCACGGTCGCATTTTTTCCCGCTGAAATGGCTGTCGAACATCTACATGGCCATCGTGCGCGGCGTGCCGGACATCGTGTTTTTCCTGTTTTTCGTCATCGCCCTCGATCAGGCCTTCGAATGGACGCGGCATCAGGTGCTCTGTCCCGACTGGGATCAGCCGATCCGGCAGGGCAATGATTTCATCGTCTGCCCGGCGGCCAAGCTGCCGCTGAATTCCGCGCCCGAGATCTATCACCAGATTTACGGCTTCGGCCTTGCCGTGCTGACCTTTGCCATCGTGTTCGGCGCCTTTGCGGGCAATGTGCTGGCGGGCGCGTTCAAGGCGGTGCCGCATGGTCAGATCGAGACGGCGGAGGCCTATGGCATGACCAAGCGCCAGACGTTTTGGCGCATCATGGTGCCGCAGATGTGGACCTATGCGATCCCCGGCCTGTCGAACCTCTGGATGGTGCTGATCAAGGCCACGCCTTTGCTGTTCCTGTTGGGGGTCGAGGATGTGGTCTATTGGGCGCGCGAGCTTGGCAACACCAAGACGGCGCGGTTCACCGATTATCCCCATGGCGACTGGCGGGTGTATTATTTCTTCGGGCTTTTGGTGTTCTACCTGCTGTTTACGAAAGTCTCGGAGATTGTGCTCGCCCGGATCACCCGCAAACTGTCGCGCGGTCAGGCCACCGCCGCCGGTGAGGCGATGCGCAAAGCGGGGGCCACGGCATGAGCTGTTCCGAAACGCTTGCAAGCTATGCCTTCCGGTCGCTGGGCTATGGCGAACGCCGCCTGCCGACCACGGAAATCACGCTCTGCGATCAGGTGACCCTGATCGGATCGGGGATGATCTGGAACATCTATTTCGGGATTCTGGCGATCCTGCTGGGGTTCTTCACCTCGCAGGCCTTGGCGCTGGCGAAGACCTCTTCCAATCCGCTGATCCGCAAACCCGCCGAATGGTTCATTTTCGTGTTCCGCGGCTCGCCCTTGTTCATCCAGTTCTTCTTTGCCTATTTCCTGTTCCTGACGATCAAGCAATCGGTGCCGATGCTGAGCAATCTGACGAACGCATGGCTGGGGGCGGCGATCGTCTTGTGGTTCAACACCACGGCCTATTCCGCCGAGATTTTCTATGGCGCGCTGATGGCGATCCCCAAAGGCGATCTCGAGGCCGCCGATGCCTATGGCTTTACCGGGTTCAAACGCTTCCGCCGGATCGTCTGGCCGACCATGATGCGGCTCGCCTGGCCCGCCTATACGAACGAGGCGATTTTCATCTTCCACTCGACAACGCTCGTGTTCCTCTCCGGTTTCCCGGCCTTGCAGCAAAAGGGCGACGCCCTTTATTACGCCTCCTATTTTGCCGACAAGACCTTCAACCCGTTCATCCCCTACCCGATCCTCGCGGGCTATTTCGTCGTGGCGACGCTCTGCATCATCACGGTCTATGGCCTGATCGGAAAGCGG
This sequence comes from Celeribacter ethanolicus, assembly GCF_001550095.1. Lineage (GTDB taxonomy): Bacteria > Pseudomonadota > Alphaproteobacteria > Rhodobacterales > Rhodobacteraceae > Celeribacter > Celeribacter ethanolicus. The sequence continues at coordinate 240,346 of NZ_LRUC01000010.1, forward strand.
CTGAACCGCCACCTTCCGCAACCTCGCCAGAAACGGCCCCGGATGCTGGCGCAAATCTTTCGTTAATGGTGTCTCATGACTTCCCCCCACAGCTGGCTTGCCCAGAATCCCGACGTTAAAACCATCCGCATCGCGGCGGCTGACCTCAACGGTCAGGCCCGTGGCAAGCGCATGTCCGCGCGCTATGCCGACAAGGTGGAAACCGAGGGCACGCGCTTTCCCCTCTCCGTTCTGAACCTCGACATCTGGGGCGAGGATATCGAGAACAGCCCGCTGGTATTCGAGAGCGGCGACAAGGACGGGGTTTTGCTGCCGACCGAGCGCGGGTTCATTCCGATGCCCTGGCTCGAAGGGCCGACGGCGCTGTTGCAGATGTGGATGTTCCATGAGGACGGGCGGCCATTCGATGGCGATCCGCGTCAGGTGCTGGCGCGTGTGCTGGAGCGTTACAAGGCCAAGGGGCTGACCCCTGTTGTGGCGACCGAGCTGGAATTCTACCTTGTCGATGACAGTTCCCGTCAACTGCGCGTGCCGCGCTCGCCGCGCTCTGGCAAACGCCGTCCGGGGGCGGAGACGCTGGCGCTCCGGGCGCTCGACTCGTTTGACCGGTTCTTCACCGATCTCTACGAGGCCTGCGAGGCGATGGACATCCCGGCGGATACCGCGATTTCCGAGGCGGGTCTCGGGCAGTTCGAGATCAACCTCGTGTATTCGCCCGATGCGCTCAAGGCCGCCGATGACGCGTGGCTGTTCAAACTGATGGTCAAGGGGCTGGCGCGCAAACATGGCTTTGCCGCCTCCTTCATGGCGAAACCCTACGACGAATATGCCGGCAACGGCATGCACACCCATTTCTCGATGCTCGATGAGAACGGCGACAATATCTTTGACGATGGCACGGCCGCAGGCACGGATATGATGCGCCATGCGATTGCCGGGTGCCTTGCGGCGATCCCGGCGTCGACCATCCTGTTTGCACCGCATGGCAATTCCTATGACCGTCTGGTGCCCGGGGCGCACGCGCCGACCCGGATCTGCTGGGGCTATGACAACCGCACGGCGGCGGTGCGCGTGCCGGGCGGCTCGCACAAGGCGCGGCGGATCGAACACCGGGTGTCGGGCGGCGATGTGAACCCGCATCTGATGATCGCGGCCATCCTTGGCGCGGCTTTGATCGGCATGGAAGACAAGATGACAGCCCCGCCACCGATCACCGGCAATGCCTATGCACAGGAATTGCCCGAGATGCCAGGCGACTGGGGCACGGCGATTGCCGAGTTCGAAACCTCGGAGATGATGCGCCGCATCTTCCCGGCGGAACTGATCCAGAACCTGACGCTGACCAAACGTCAGGAGCTTCGCGACTGGATGGAGCTGACCCCCGAGGAGCAGGTGGAGCTTTATCTGGACACGGTCTGAGCGGCCCCCGATGTTTTTGATCAAATTTCTGCGCTTTGCCGCCTGCCCTCTTGTCGGGTGCGCGGCGAAGCGCTAGCGTCGGATCATTCCAAAGCTCTTGGTGACTTATGAAACTCGGCATTCTGCAATGCGGACACGCGCCCGACCCCGTCGCGCAAATTCACGGGGATTTTCCACTGATGTTCAAACGGCTCTTCGACCGGCCAGATTTTTCCTATGAGGCCTGGGACGTCGAGCACATGGATTTCCCGAAAGGCCCGGAGGATGCCGACGCCTGGCTTTTGACCGGCTCGCGCCACGGGGCCTATGAGGATCATCCGTTCATCAAACCGCTCGAAGCGCTGATCCGCGACATTCATGCCTCCGGCCGACGCATGACCGGGATCTGTTTCGGCCATCAGATCATCGCCACGGCGCTTGGCGGCACGGTGGAGAAATTCAAAGGCGGCTGGGCCGTCGGACGGCAGGCCTATGACATCGCGCCTCTGGGGCCGATCCATCTCAATGCCTGGCATCAGGATCAGGTCACGACGCTGCCCGAAGGAGCCGAAGTTCTGGGCGGCAACGCGTTCTGCGAAAACGCGGCGCTGGTCTATGGCGACAGCATCCTGACCATTCAGCCCCACCCGGAACTGAGCAATCCGATCATCGCCGATTACATTTCCTCGCGCATGGGCAATCCGGCCTATCCGCTCGCGCTCATGGAACGGGCGCAGGAAGAGAACACACTGCCCACCGACGACAAACGCTTTGCCGATCTGATGGTGGATTTTCTGACCCGCGGCCGGGAGGCGCTTTGACCATGGAATTTCTCGACAAACTGCCGCAGGCGGCGCTGGACTTTATGGACGGGCGCAAACTCGACGAGGTGGAATGCATCGTCGCCGACCTGTCCGGCATCGCGCGCGGCAAGGCCATGCCCGCGATGAAATTCGAAAAGCAAAAGCATTTCTACCTGCCGAACTCGATCTTCTTGCAGTCGATCAACGGCGACTGGGTGGAAGATGCGGATGCGCCCTTCACCGAACCGGACATGGTTCTGGTTCCGGATTTCGAGACCGCGACCGCTGCCCCCTGGACCGCCGACTGCACGCTTCAGGTCATTCACGATGTGCTCGATCAAAGCGGCCAGATGGTCCCGGTCGCGCCGCGCAACGTGCTGAAACGCGTGGTGCAGCTTTATCACGAACAGGGCTGGGACCCGATCGTGGCGCCCGAAATGGAGTTCTTCCTCGTCGCGAAGAACACCGATCCGAACCAACCCGTCGAACCGCCGATTGGCCGCACGGGTCGCCGCGCGGCGCAGCGGCAGGCCTATTCCATGTCGGCGGTCGATGAATACGGGCCGATCATTGACGACATTTACGACTTTGCCGAAGCGCAGGGGCTGGAGATCGACGGCATCCTGCAAGAGGGCGGCGCCGGGCAGATCGAGATGAACCTGCGCCATGGCGATCCGGTGAAACTGGCCGATGAGATGTTCTATTTCAAACGGCTCATTCGCGAGGCCGCGCTACGTCACGATTGTTTCGCGACTTTCATGGCGAAACCCATTCAGGACGAGCCGGGTTCGGCGATGCACATCCACCATTCGGTGGTGGACATCAACACGGGCGAGAACATCTTTTCCAACCCGGACGGATCGGAATCCGAGGCCTTCCTGCATTTCATCGCGGGGCTGCAAAACCACCTCGCCTCCACGATTGCGATCCATGCGCCCTATGTGAACAGCTATCGCCGTTACGTCCGCGATTTCGCCGCGCCGATCAACCTCGAATGGGGCCGCGACAACCGCACCACCGGGCTGCGCGTGCCGATCTCCGGCCCCGAGGCGCGGCGCATCGAGAACCGCCTGCCGGGGATGGACGTCAACCCCTACCTGTCGATTGCCGCCTCGCTGGCCTGTGGGTATCTCGGCCTCATGGAACGGCGCGAACCGCGGGCGGAATATGTCGGCGACGCTTACGATTCCGCCGAGGGCATCCCGGAAACGCTCGCCTCCGCACTCGACCTGCTCGAAGGCGCGACACAGATGCAGGAGGTCTTGGGCAAGGACTTCGTGCGGGTCTACACCACTGTGAAACGGGCCGAGAACGAAGCTTATCTTCAGGTCATTTCCCCCTGGGAGCGCGAGCATCTTTTGCTCAACGTGTGAGCCAAATCACAGACCAAGACAAAGGGGGCCGATGCGCCCCCTTTTTCGCACGCATTTCCATGAAGCTTTTGCGAAATTTCGCCTGCCGCCCGGCGAGGGAGTAGATTTCCGACCTCACAACACTTACAGTTATTCTGAAAGAAGAATTTCAAAAAGGTGAAATCATGAGTCTCGGGCCCAATGTCTACGACGCCGAACCGATCCCCGAAGAAGCGCGCGAGATTGTCGAACAGCTTCTGAGCTCGGGCGATCTGTTCCGCTACACCGCGCCGGGCAATGCGCCCGTGACGCTGTTGGAGCGCGAATTCGCCGAGATGCTGGGTGCGAAATACGCTCTTGCCGTGGCCTCCTGCTCCGCCGCGCTGTTCCTGTCGCTCAAGGCGCTGAACCTGCCGCGTGACGCCAAGGTTCTGATCCCGGCCTTCACCTTTGCCGCCGTGCCCTCCTCCATCGTGCATGCCGATTGCAAGCCGGTTCTGGTCGAGTGCAATGACAATTACCGGATCGACCTCGACGATTTCCACGCCAAGATTGAAGAGGCCGATGCGGTGATGATTTCCCACATGCGCGGCCATACCTCTGACATGGATGCGATCAAGGCCGCCTGCGACGCCAAGGGCATTCCGCTCATCGAAGACGCCGCCCACTCGCTCGGCACCGTCTGGGACGGCCAGAACATCGGCACCATCGGTAAAATCGGCTGTTTCTCTTTCCAGTCTTACAAGCTTTTGAATGCCGGCGAAGGCGGGATCATGATCACCGACGATCCCGAAATCATGGCCCGCGCCGTGATTATGTCTGGCGCTTACGAACACAACTGGGCGAAGCACAACCCACAGCGCGACAATGCGCTCTCCGCCGAATTCGCCAAGTGGCAAAACCAACTGCCGCTCTACAACACCCGGCTGTCGAACATGTCCGCCGTGCTGGTGCGCCCGCAGTTGAAAGAGGTGCCGCGCCGTGTCGCCGATGGGCGTCGCAACCACGATTACACCGCCGCGCGTCTTGAAACCTCGCCGCATCTGACCGTGCCCGCGAAGCTCGACAAGGAGCTGCGTGCGCCGGACAGCCTCCAGTTCAACCTCGTGGACTTCTCCCGCGAAGAGGCGCTGGCCTTCCAGAGCGCCGCCAAAGCGCGCGGTGTGTCCGTTCAGGTCTTTGGCCTCTCGACCGACAACGCCCGCGCCTTCTGGAACTGGCAGTTCCTGGGCGAAACGCCCGATCTGCCGAAAACCCGCGAGATGCTGTCGAAAGCCTGCGACACCCGGCTTCCGGCGCGTTTGACCGAAGAGGATTGCGACTTCATCGCCGACGCACTTCTGGCCGCGGCCGGAGAGGTCAAGGGCGTGCGGGTCGCGGCGGAATAAGCCCACCCTGCTCCGCAAGACTTTGACGCCTTCCCACCGGGGAGGCGTTTTGCATTACAGAATCTTGAGATAGCCGCCGAGCCACGGATAGGTCGCAACCATTGGATCGACCACCTGCGCCTGCAACAGCGGAACGAGTTGATCGGCCACTTCACGCGCCATTTCCGACATGCCGTCGTGGCGCACGGTCAGCGAGATTTGCCGCGACAAGGGCGCGACCGGAAGGGGAATGGCCTCGATCTGGTCGGCATAGCGTCCGGCGTTGAGCACCCCCAGAGAAGACAGGATCGTCCAGCCCGTGCCGCCCGCCACCATGGCGATCATCGCGCGGTAACTGTCGAGCTCGAAGCGATGAGTGAGCGTCATGCCCTGCACTGCCAGATGTTCGGCGAGCATCCGTCCCATGGCATGGCGGCGGGTGTACTGGATCAGCGGCAGCTCCTTCACCGCCGCATGGCGCCCTTTCGGCACCACGGCCACGAACGGATCCTGCAACAAGGGATGGCTCTCCGACCAGTCCCCACCGTCACTGAGTTCGGCGGCGACGATCACATCGAGCGCACGGTTTTCCAGCCGGTCGAGCAACCGGTGCGACGGACCGGTCTCAAGCTCGAAGCGGGTTTCGGTGAGACGATCCGCCATCTGGGTGATCAGCAAGGGGGTCACGGAGGATTCGAAATCCTCCACCATGCCGAGACGCAATTGCGCGAGATGGCTCAGATCCAGCCCGGCGATCTCGGAACGCGCACGGGCCGCTTCGAGCAGGATGCTCTGCGCCCGGCGCCGCAGAACCCGGCCCGCAGGCGTCAGCGACATCGGCCGTTCACGACGGTTGATCAGTTCGGTGCCCAGCGCGGTCTCCAGATTGGAGATCTGTTGCGACACCGCAGAGGGCGAGGCACCGAGACGCTTGGCAGCCGCGGACACGGAGCCCTCCTCGGAGACGGCGAGAAACACCTCGACACCCCAAAGCGTCAAACGTCCGACCTTGTCGCTCATGATGCCCCCCGTTTCCTTTGCTGATCCAAATACTCAAAAAAGCTCACAGAAAAAAGAAAACCCCGCAGGTTGCGGGGTTTGTCCGGGGTCATGTGGCGCGATCACGACAGCTTGGACAGCTTTTCCTGAAGCTCAGCGAGCTGCTTCTTGATCTCGCCGAGATCTTCGCCCCCTTCAGGCGTGTCCTGTTTCGGTGAGGACCAGTTCTTGCCCATGCCGCCGGTCATCGCCTTCAGGAAGGCCTCCTGCTGGGCCTGAAGCGCTTCGAAACCGGGAATTTGCGGCATTTGCGTGCCGAAATTCTGCATCATCTGCTCCTGACCCTGCCGCAGCATGTCGAAGCTCTGCGCCAGAAACTGCGGCACGACGGATTGGATGTCGGTGGTGTAGCTGCGCACGAGATCGGTCAGCACGCCCAGAGGCAGCACACTTTCCCCACGGCTTTCGTGTTCGGCGATGATCTGCAACAGGTACTGGCGCGTGAGATCGTCACCGGATTTCAGGTCCACGATCTGCACGTCGCGGCCCTCGCGGATGAAACCCGCGATGTCTTCGAGTGTGACGTAATCGGAGGTCTCCGTGTTGTAGAGACGTCTCGAAGCATAGCGTTTGATCAGCAAAGGATCTTTCTTGTCGGCCATTTGGGCTCCCCTCCCTAAGGCGTTTCCTGCGAACACGCCGCCGGTTTTTCTCGCCGGAATGTCCCGTCGGAGTTTTTATCGAATGTCCGGAATTCCCGGAAAACGTCGTCAGCGGTTCACAAACAGGGCGTCTTCCCATCCGGGGCAGACGCCGTATTGGCAATGCAGCAAGCCTATGCGAGCGATTTTTCAAAAGCAAAAGAAATCAGGATGTTTTTGTTACCGCAACCAGAAGAACCGCTTTTGCAGATGCGAAAACGGGCCCCGCAGATGGGGGCCCGTTCATGATCCACGTTTCTAGGGAGGAGGAGAAACGCGGAGAGGTAAGGGATGCCTTACTTCGCAGTCGCTTTTTTCGCGGCTTTGGTCATCTCGTCCGTCGCTTTTTTCGCGGCGGCGGTCATGTCTTCGCCCATGTCCTTGCCGGCAGCCAGAACCAGCTCGATGGTTTCCATCTGGACTTTTTTCGCGACTTCGGCAAAGGCGGCCATGTTCTCGGCGGCCATTTCGGCCTGAACGGAGGCGAACTCGGTCAGCGCCTTGGTGTAATCGGCGGGTTCTTCCTTGACGGCGGTCATGTCGGAGACTTTCGCCAGGGTGTCCTTGGTCCATTTGGACGACAGCTCGGTGGATTTCTCGGCGGCTTCGATGGCCACTTTCGAGAGTTTTTCGGCGAAAGACGCCTGGGTTTTGAAGCTTTCCTGCATCGCGGACATGTCGAGCGGGAAGTTGCCCATCATGTCTTTCATCATCTTGGTGAAATCGTCGGTCTTGGCCATGTCACATATCCTTCTGGCTTTGGGTGCGAAAGCGGCCCGTTCCGGGTTTTCGCTGGTGATGCGCGCTTTGGCATCATGCCTTTGCTGCGCTTGCCATAGAATATGCATGCCGCGCCGCAGAAAATCAAGAGATTTATGCTGCAGTGCAGAAATATACCCAAAACGACGCAGTCCCAGACGGTTATCTCAGGGCGTCGCCGTCATCTTCACATAGGTGCCGGGGGCCGGAGCGAGAATCTCCCGTCCCGAATCGCCCGGAACCCGCGCAGGCACCATCTTGCCCGACTTCGGTTTGAGCCAGGCCTCCCAGGTCGGCCACCACGAGCCCTTGTGAAACTCCGCCCCGGCCTGCCAGTCCTCCGGCGACAGGGTCATGTCCGGGTTGGTGTAATGGCCGTATTTGCCTTTCGAGGGAGGGTTGACGATCCCGGCGATATGACCGCTTTCGGAAAGGAGGAAGGTCTTGTTCTTCGAGCCCATCTGACGGATGCCGTTGTAGGAGCTTTTCCACGCCGCGATGTGATCGGTCTCGCAGCCGATGGCGCAGAGCGGCACATTGACCTCGGAGAGATGCACGGTGGTGCCGCAGACCTTATAGCCCACGGTGGCGAATTCGTCGCGCTGGGTCAGACCGCGCAGGTATTCCACCGCCATCTTTCCGGGAAGGTTCGTGGCATCGCCGTTCCAGTACAGAAGATCGAAGGCGGGCGGCGCCTCCCCCATCATGTAGCTGCGGATCGCGGGCTGATAGATCAGGTCGTTCGAGCGCAGATAGGAGAAGGTGCGGTTCATGTAGAGCGATTTCATGAGACCGGTCCGCTTCGCCTCCGCCTCGATCGCATCGACGAAATCGTCATCGAGGAAGACCCCGAATTCGCCCTGATCGGAGAAATCGGTCAGCGTGGTGAAGAAGGTGGCGGATTTGACCGAGCTGTCCTTGCGTTGCTTCATCAGCGCCAGTGTCAGCGACAGGGTCGTGCCCGCGATGCAATACCCGATGACGTTGATCTTCGGCTCGGAGGTGATCTCCTTGACCTGTGCGATGGCGGTGAGGAAGCCTTCCTCGACATATTGGTCCATGCCGACCTCGGCATAGCCCTCGTTCGGGTTGACCCAGGAAACGACGAAGACGGTATAGCCCTGATCGACGATCCACTTGATCAGCGAATTCTGTTCGCGCAGGTCGAGAATGTAGAATTTGTTGATCCAGGGCGGGAAGAGCAGAAGCGGAATCTTGTGCACCGTTTCGGTCGTCGGCGCATATTGGATCAGTTCGAACATCCGGTTACGGAACACCACGGAGCCCTCCGTCGTGGCGATGTTTTCGCCCAGTTTGAAGGCCTCCTTGTTGGCGAGATTGACGACCAGCTCGCCGTGGTGATCCTCCAGATCGCGCACCAGATTCTCGAGCCCTTTCACGAGGCTTTCGCCCTCGGTCTCCACCGCATGCTGAAGCGCATCCGGGTTGGTGGCGAGGAAATTCGTCGGTGCCATCATGTTGATGAGCTGCTTGGTGAAATAATCCACCCGCTTGCGGTCGTGCCCGTCGAGAAGTTCGAGATCACTCACCGCCTCATGCAGGGCGTCCGAATTCATCAGATATTGCTGTTTAAGGAAGTTGAAGAACGGGTTCGTTTCCCAGAGCGGGTTGGCGAAGCGGCGGTCCTTCGGCGTCTCGTCGGGCGGCGGGGACAGATTGCCCTGCGCAAGACGGTTCTGTGCCTCGATGTAATGCTTGAGGGTCTTGCCCCAATAGCCCACCTGATGCTCGATGACCCGGGCCGGGTTGTTCATCATCTCGGCCATGTAGGCACTCGCGGCCTTGACGAAAAGCTCCTGCCCCGGCCCCTGCAGGGCGGGGGGAATCGGTTTCTTTTGTGCAAGCGCAGCAGCCAGCCGGGACGACAATTCCTCAATCTTCAGGATATTGGCGTTGAGTTTGTCCAGATCCAACGTCTTTTCAACTGTGTTCTCAGGCGTTTTAACAGCTCCGTCCCCTGTCATCACGCATCCTCCCAATATTTTGCACTTGCAGCACTGCGGTTTGCTGTAAGAATATATTCATCACGATAACGTCAGAGTGCGCCCGTGGGAAGGCCGATCGAGATGGCACAGAGTCCCACATGAGACGAGAGGACCGCCCCGAAAGGCGCGGTCGGATCAGACGCAGCCCTGGACGTCCAAAGGAGATGCACATGCGCTACATGGCCACCTACGACATGATGGAAACGATCCGCAACACGAACCAGTGGCTCGGCGCCTCGGCGCTGGCGCTTGGCTCCTACCCGGCGGTGGCCATGATGCCGAACCCCGCCTTCCAATGGCTGCGCGCCTGGGGCGAGGTGACGGAGCGGGCGTTTTCCCGCATGGTGGCGAAACCGGACTGGGGCATCGGCTCGGTCGTCGGCGAAGACGGTCGCGATCACCTTGTCGAGGTCAAGGTCGAGGTGCCGCGCCCCTTCGGCGATCTCATTCATTTCAAGGTGCAGGGCCGCGCCGAGATGAAGCGTCGGGTGCTTCTGGTTGCGCCGATGTCGGGGCATTATGCGACGCTTCTGCGCACCACCGTCATTTCGCTTTTGCCGGATTGCGAGATCTATATCACCGACTGGCACAACGCCCGCGACATCCCGGTTTCCGAAGGCAAGTTCGACATCGAGGATTACACGCTCTACCTCGTCGACTTCATGAAACATCTTGGACCGAACACCCATGTGATCGCCGTGTGCCAGCCCGCGCCGCTGACGCTTGCGGCCACCGCCTATCTCGCCGAGGAAGACCCGAAGGCGCAGCCACGCTCGCTCACGCTCATTGGCGGGCCGATCGACCCGGACGCGACCCCGACCGAAGTCACGGATTTCGGCAACCGCGTCACCATGGGCCAGCTCGAGCAGGCGATGATCCAGCGCGTCGGCTACAAGTACAAGGGCGTCGGGCGCAAGGTCTATCCGGGGCTGTTGCAGCTCTCGAGTTTCATCGCGATGAACATGGACAACCATTCCAAGGCCTTCGCCGATCAGATTCAGCGCGTCGCCAAGGGTGAGGCGGGCGAGCATGACCGGCACAACAAGTTCTACGACGAATATCTCGCCGTGATGGACATGACGGCGGAGTTCTACCTTTCGACCGTCGAGCGCATTTTCAAGGGGCTTGAGATTGCCAGGAACGAGTTCACCGTGGCGGGCAAAAAGGTCGATATTGGCAAGATCACCGATGTGGCGGTGAAAACCGTCGAAGGCGAAAAAGACGACATTTCCGCGCCGGGCCAATGTGTCGCCGCGCTCGATCTCTGTACCGGCCTGCCGGACAGCAAGAAGGCCAATCACCTCGAACCCGGCGCCGGGCATTACGGGATTTTCGCGGGCAAGAGCTGGCGCACCAACATCCGGCCTCTGGTGCTCGATTTCATCGACGCCAATTCCGGACCGCGGGTGGTGGCCGGGAAAGATACCGAAGCCAAGGCAGGGTAACGAAAGACGGCGCCACAGGGCGCCGTTTCTTTTGAGTATTTCTCCAGCAAAGGAGATCAGCGCAGAACGAAGGGGGCTTCGGCCTCGAGCCAGGTCTTGAGCGCGCGGGACACGGTTTGCGGCGCTTCGAGCATGGGCATGTGACCAGCTTTCTCGATCAGCACGAAATCGGCGCGCGGCATCAGTTGGGCGATGAAATCCTGACGGCGCGGCGGGCAGATCGTATCGGCGGCCCCGCCCATGACCAGGGCCGGGATGCGGGCGCGGCGCAACACGTTCTGATGATCCGGGCGGCGTTGCAGGATGCGCGACTGGGTGAGATAGGCGTCGAGCCCCGCCTCCATCGCCATATCGAGCCAATGATCTCGGATGGCGTTGCGATGCGGCCCTTCGTAAAGCGCGGTCGAGGGCAGTTCTTCGAGCAGAACCTCGCCGAAACGCCCGGTGCGGGCCTTGACCATGCGCGGCTCACGGGCGGCGGCGGCATTGGGCGGCTCGGCCTGCGCGGAGCCGGAGATCAGCGCAATGCGGGTGACGCGGCCCGGCGCGCGGCGCAAGATTTCGGTGGCGACGGAGGCCCCGAGATCATGGCCCGCGACCGCAAATTTCGGCGGCGCGACGGCCAGAACCGCATCGGCCATCTCGGTGAGGCTTTCGCCCTGCAAGGGTGCGACCATCACCGCATGATCCCGGCTCAGATCGACGATCTGATCGGTGAACACACGTCCATCGGCAAGAAAACCGGGCAAAAGCACGAGGCTTTCGGTCATGAGGGCTGGTCCTGAGAATTCTGGTCCCTTTTCAAATGGCGCGACCTGCCGCGAAGGTCAAGCGGGTCGCACGGAACCGGCCGGGATCCGCCCTGTCACCTCGGTGATCGCCGCCTCGATGGTGGCGAGGCAGTCCGGGGTCGAGAAGGAATGATCGGCACCTTTCACAAGGGTGAGGCGGATGTCGTCGCCTGTCACATGGCCCAAGAGCCGGATCGCGGTTTCGGTGGAAACGGAGGTATCCGCCGTGCCTTGCAAAAACCGCACCGGGAAGGGCAAGGGCAGCGCATCGCGCAGCACCAGTTGGCTGCGCCCATCCTCGATCAGACGTTTGGTGATCGGGTAATCGCTGTCATACCCCGAAGGCATCATGACGACGCCGTCACGGTTGAGCGTGGCGCGCTGTATCGCGTCGAATCCGGCCCAAAAACCGTCCTCGGTGAAATCCGGCGCGGCGGCGATGGTGACGAGACCGGCGACACGGTCGGGGATGCGTTTGCACATCAGAAGCGAGATCCAGCCGCCCATCGAAGAACCGACGAGGATCTGAGGGCCGTCCGTGAGGGCCTCGATCGCCGCCTGCGCATCTGCGGCCCAGTCGCCAATGCAGCCGTCTTCGAAGTTTTCCGAACTTTGGCCGTGGCCGGAATAGTCGAAGCGCAGGAAGGGGCGGCCCTGAATGCGGGCCCAGGCCTCCAATGCGATGGCCTTGGTGCCTTCCATGTCCGACATGAAGCCACCGAGGAACACGATGCCCGGCCCGACACCCGGCAAACGGTGATAGGCGACCTTGCGCCCCGAAGGCGTGTCGAGAAAATCGGTCATGGCGTACTCCCCTGCTCACTCCCTGTTGGTTCGCGCCCAGCATAGGGCCGGGCGCAGAGATGCCAAGACGGCGTAGGGTCACATCTGCTCGGTTCAGGCGTCGATGCTCTGGGCCAGCACCCGCGAGATCGTGTTGAGTGTCTGGCCGGACTGTTCGCGCCAGGTGTTGAACGCCTCCTGCACGGCCTTTTTCGCGGCTTTCGAGGTCGGTGCCTTGTCGATCACGCCCTCGGCGATCAGCCGGGCCACGACGCTATCGGACAGGATGAACCCATCGCGGCCACACCAGCGCATCGCCATGGCACCGGTGTTGCCGCCCAGACGCGCGCCCTCTTTTTTCAGCCAGTCCAGAAGGTCGAAATACTCTTCGGCGGGCCAATAGGCGATCTTGTTGCCAAAGCCGCCATTCTCGGCGCTGACCTTGGCGATGAATTTCGCATTGTCGACCACGGCCTTGATCTTGGGCGCGGATTTGATCAGACGCGCGTCTTTCGTCAGCGCCGCGATCTCGTCTTCGGAAAGCCCCGCGACATAGGCCACATCGAAGCCGTGAAACGCCTCTTCGATGCCGGGCCATTTGCCCTCCACCACCTTCCACGACATGCCGGCCTGAAAAATATGTTTGGCCATCTCCGCCAGCCAGACCGCATCGGGGGTCTCGGCCATTTCATGCGGAAGTTTCGGGATATAAACGTCGCGAAGAACCTCTTCCGCCCCGCCTTTGCGTTCGGCGGCGATGGCAAGGATTTCGTCATAAGTATGCATGTGAATCTCCTGATGTCGGACAGAGAAAGATTGCTGCCCGGAATGGCTACAATCAAGAAAACTCGTGTAACAATTGGATGTTAAAAGCCTGTTTGCAATTGACATAGGCAGATCTGCGCGCGAAAAGCGCGACACTTATATACCCGCAACCGGGCGCTTGGTAGGCGCCAAACCGACGAGGAGAGCCGACATGGCACCGATTTCTCTCACATTCCCCGATGGCAATTCGCGCGAGTTTAATGCTGGCGTGACCCCTGCCGATGTGGCCGCAAGCATCTCGAACAGCCTTGCGAAGAAAGCGATCTCCGCGTCCGTCAACGGTCAGCACTGGGACCTCCAGTGGCCGATCAACGAGGACGCAAGCATCGCCATCAACACCATGCAAGACGACGCCCCCGCGCTCGAACTGATCCGTCACGACCTTGCGCATATCATGGCGCGGGCGGTGCAGGAGCTTTGGCCCGATGTCAAAGTGACCATCGGCCCGGTGCGCGACAATGGCTGGTTCTACGACTTCGACCGCGAAGAGCCGTTCACGCCCGAGGATCTCGGCGCGATTGAGGCGAAGATGAAGGACATCATCAACGCCCGCGAACCGGTCAAAACGGAGATCTGGGGCCGCGACGAGGCGATTGACTATTACAACGCCCGCAACGAGCCGTTCAAAGTCGAGCTGGTGAACCGCATTCCCGAAGGCGAGCCGCTTCGGATGTATTGGCATGGCGACTGGCAGGATCTCTGCCGTGGCCCGCACCTCCAGCACACCGGGCAAGTTCCGGCGGATGCGTTCAAGCTGACCCATGTGGCGGGCGCCTATTGGCTGGGCGACAGTTCCCGGCCGATGTTGCAGCGCATCTACGGCGTGGCCTTCAAGAACCGCAAGGATCTGAAAGCCTGGGAAATCATGATGGAAGAGGCTGCCAAGCGCGATCACCGCAAGCTGGGCCGCGAAATGGACCTGTTCCACATGCAGGAAGAGGCCCCCGGTCAGGTATTCTGGCACCCGAACGGCTGGAAAATCTACACCACGCTTCAGGACTACATGCGTCGTCAGCAGGAGCGTGACGGTTATGTCGAGGTGAACACACCGCAGGTGGTGAACCGCAAGCTCTGGGAAGCCTCGGGGCACTGGGACAATTATCAGGAAAACATGTTCATCGTCGAAGTGGACGAGGATCATGCCCGCGAGAAGACCGTCAACGCGCTGAAACCGATGAACTGCCCCTGCCACGTTCAGGTGTTCAACCAGGGTCTGAAATCCTATCGCGACCTGCCTTTGCGGATCGCGGAATTCGGGTCCTGCAACCGCTACGAACCCTCGGGCGCGCTGCACGGGATCATGCGGGTGCGCGGGTTTACCCAAGACGACGCGCATATCTTCTGCGAGGAAAAGGACATTGAGGCGGAGACCAAGAAATTCATTGAATTTCTTGCGAAAATCTATGCCGATCTCGGATTTGACGACTGGGAGATCAAGCTGTCGACCCGGCCCGAAAAGCGCATCGGGTCGGAAGAAAGCTGGGATCACGCCGAGGAATCGCTGGGCAATGCCTGCAAGGCCGCCGGCTACGATTTCGAGATTCAGGAAGGCGAAGGCGCGTTCTACGGGCCGAAGCTTGAATTCGTTCTGACCGACGCCATCGGGCGGGCATGGCAATGCGGCACGCTTCAGGTCGACCCGAACCTGCCGGAACGACTGGATGCGAATTACATCGGTCAGGACGGCGCGAAACATCGTCCGATCATGTTGCACCGGGCCGTGCTTGGCTCGTTCGAGCGCTTCATCGGCATCCTGATCGAGAACTCGGCGGGGCACCTGCCGTTCTGGCTTGCGCCGCGCCAGGTCGTGGTCGCCTCCATTGTGTCGGAGGCCGACGATTACGTGAACGCGGTGGTCGCGCAACTGAAAGCTGCAGGCGTGCGCGCCGAGGCCGACATTCGCAACGAGAAGATCAACTACAAGGTGCGCGAGCACAGCCTTGGCAAAGTGCCGGTCATTCTGGCCGTCGGCGCCCGTGAGGTCGAGGAGAAGACCGTCACCGTGCGTCGTCTGGGCCAGAAGGAAACCGCCGTCGTGGCGCTGGACGAGATCGTCGCCGGACTGTCGAAAGACGCGCAGGCGCCCGATCTGGCCTGAGCCTGATCCGATGAGAAACCGCCGCGCGTTCCCCCCGGAGCGCGCGGTTCTTTTGTCGCATCCCCTCCCCCGCTCCGGTTGCAAGACATATATACAGAGCGCTTTGGGAGGAGCCCATGACCAGTCATCTCAAGAAACCGGAACTTAAGGCCCAGACCGAGCCGTCGCACCTGCCTCAAACCGGCACGGACAACCGGATTTCCACGACGCGCCTCGTGGCCCTGATCGCCGGGCCTCTGGCCATGGCGCTTTTGCTGCTTCTGCCGCCGCCCACGGGCATGACGCCCGAAGCATGGCAGCTCATTGCGGTGACGCTCTGGATGGTGATCTGGTGGCTGTTCGAGGCGCTACCGCTGCCAGCCACGGCGCTTTTGCCCGTCGTGATCTTTCCGCTGATGAACATCATGCCCGTGGGCGATGTCACGGCACGCTATGGCTCGCATCTGATCTTTCTCTTCCTCGGCGGCTTCATCCTGGCCGCCGCCATGCAGAAATGGGGGCTGCACCGGCGCATCGCGCTTGGCATCGTCGCGGCCATCGGCACCACACCCTCGCGCATCGTGATGGGCTTCATGTTGGCCACCGCCTTTCTGTCGATGTGGATTTCCAACACGGCAACAGCGGTGATGATGTATGCGGTGGGGGTCTCCGTCATCGACTTCATCGCCTCACAAACCCGCGACCATAAAGAAGCCGACCGCTTCGGCATTTCGCTCATGCTCGCCATCGCCTATGCCGCCTCCATCGGCGGGGTCGGCACGCTGATCGGCACACCGCCGAACGCGCTTCTCGCCAGCCTTCTGTCGGAGAACTACGGCATCGAGATCGGCTTTTTCGGCTGGATGAAAATCGGCATTCCGGTCGTGTTGATCATGCTGCCGCTGACCTATGTGCTTCTGACACGAGTGATTTTCCCCTCCCGCACCTTGGAGATGACCTCCGTGCGCGGTGTCATCGACAATGAGCGCAAGGCGCTCGGGCCGATGAGCCGGGCGGAGAAACTCGTGGCGCTGGTCTTCGGGGTTGCGGCCTTTCTCTGGATCAGTCGCGGCTTTCTCGGCCTGCCCATCGGCGATGCGGGCATCGCGATTGCCGCCGCACTGGCACTTTTCGCCCTGCCGATCAGCCGGGACAAAGGGTTTCTCGTCGACTGGAGCGTCGCGCGCACCCTGCCCTGGGGCGTGCTGTTGCTCTTTGGCGGCGGGTTGGCGCTTGCCGGGGCGTTCGAGGCCACGGGGCTTGCGGAATGGATCGGCGACCGGGTCGGGGCACTGGAACATGTGCCGCTCTGGCTTTTGATCCTCGTGGTGTCCTTTGCGATCATCTACCTGACGGAGATCACCTCCAACACCGCCTCGACCGCCACCTTCCTGCCGATCCTCGCCGCCGTTGCCGTGGGGCTTCAGATCGACGTGCTCTGGCTCACCGTGCCGGTTGCGATGGGGGCATCCATGGCCTTCATGATGCCGGTCGCGACCCCGCCCAATGCGATCATCTTTTCCTATGAAAAGCTGACGCTGAAACATATGGTCCGGGCGGGATTCTGGCTCAACATCCTCGCCGGGTTGGTGATTTTCGCGGTGATGGAGCTTCTGGCGCCGCTGGTCTTCGGGATTTAGAAATGCGCTTTCGGCTCGTCGGGCTTGCCGGCAGCCAGTGCCAGAAGACCGCCCAAGACGCAGAAGCCCAGCGGGAACATGGTAAAGACGTTGAAGCCGAAACCATTGTACATCAGGGCTGCGGCCAGCAACATCAGCCCCCCGCCCCAAAGCGCGCGGGCGCGGGCCATGGCACCGCCGGCGATGGCAAGGATCGGCGCGAAGAAACTCGTCGCCCGGATCAGATCGACGTTTCGGACCTGTTCGAACAGCCCCTCGACCTCGCCCCAATGGTCAATCGCTTCGGTGTAGCCGTAGCTGAAGAACCCGACGAGCATGGCGAGCACGCCGCCCAAAATGCCCAAGACCAGTGCCGCGTTGCGCATCTGTTGCTCCTGATTTGCCTGTCGCCTCTACATAGGCGCGCCTGCGGCGGGATTAAAGAAGTGCGGCCTGCACATCCTTGCCCCAGCCGAGATAGAGCGTGCCGTCGCGCTCGATCACCGGACGTTTCATCAGGGTCGGATGATCCGTCAGCAAATCGAGCGGATCGCGGGCGCGCTCCGCCTCCGACAGAGCGCGCCATGTGGTCGAACGGGTGTTGACCAGCGCCTCGCCAAAGGCCGCATGGAATCGCTCAAGTTGTGCCCGCGACAACGGCGTTTCCCGGATGTCCGTGAGCTCCTCCCCCAGCGCTTTCACCGCTTTTCGGCAGGTATCGCAGGTCTTGATCCCATAAATCAGCGTCATTTCGCTCTCCTCAGTGGTCCATTTTGTGGCGCTTTGGCGGCTTTTCAGGCAAATTCGCCTGTCCGCCCCGACTGTTACGATTTTGTCGCTTGCCTTTATACGCACTTTCTTCACACTCGAAAGCGTGACTGCTGACTTTCGAACGACCGCTCCTTTATCTATGGGGCAGCAGGAAGACTTGGAAGACCTGGCTGCACCGGCCCGTCGCACGTTGCGGCGGATGAAACGACAAGGAGAGACGGGATATGCCCACCGGCACCGTAAAATGGTTCAACACCACCAAAGGCTACGGCTTCATTGCCCCCGATGATGGCGGCAAGGACGTTTTCGTCCATATTTCCGCGGTTGAGCGCGCCGGGATGACCGGCCTCGCGGACAACATGAAAATCGGCTACGAACTGCGCGAAGGCCGTGACGGCCGCGCCTCGGCGACCGAGCTTCAGGCGCTCTGATCCGAGATCGGACATGTGATTGAAATTCGGCGGCTCCGCGCATATGCCCGGGGCCGCTTTTCATATGGAGACCGCAATGCCTTCGATCCTCACCTTCGGCGACAGCAACACCCATGGCACGCAACCGATGCGCAGCCGTCCCTCCGACCTGCCGCGTCTTGCCCGGCGCTGGCCGGTGGCGATGGCGGAGACTCTGGGCTGGGATCTGGTCGAAGAGGGCCTGCCGGGGCGGACATTCGCCTTCCCCGACCCGGAGATGGGGCCGCATATGGACGGGCGTCTGGGGCTGTTCATCGCATTGGAGAGCCACGGGCCGATTGATGCGATGACCATCATGCTCGGCACCAACGATCTCAAGGCGCATTTCGAAGCCGATCCCGAGGACATTGCCGCAGCCTGCGGTTTCCACCTCGATGTGGCGCTTTCCGAAGAGATGCAGGCACGGCACGGTGGGTTCGAGCCGATCCTGATCCTGCCACCGCGTCCCCATGGCGCCGGCTGTCTGGCCGAGACTTACGCGGGGGCGGCGGAGAAGGCAGAGGCGGTACAAGCCGCGATGCGCGCCGAGGCGGAGGCGCGCGATGTGGCGGTGTTCGACGCCAATGAGGTGATTTCCGTCTCCGATCTCGACGGCGTGCATTTCGATGCCGCAGCCCATGAGGTGCTCGGTCGTGCGGTTGCGGCGTTCATCCTTTCGGAGATTGAAGACTAGGAGCAGGCCCGGTCTCACCGGTCTCAGACCCGCTCATCTCCCAGGCCTCTCCCATGGCCAGAATACAGGCACGTCCCTCGGCATAGCTTTGCACCAAGGTCCAGTCGCCGGTCGTCGGGTTGGTCCAGATTTCCATGATCGCTTCCGGCCCGCGCAGCCCCGCACCCGTTTTCACTACACCGAACTGGCGGGTGAGTTTCGCGTGAATCTCGTCCTGTGCGCCGCACAGAACCTCCCCGATCAGATTTTGCGCATCCAATCCGGCGCCGAAACTGGCGCATAGACCGGTCACTGCCGTCAAAAGGCCTGTCATTCGAATGCTCATGCATCAAATGTAACATGAAAATGACACTCAGCGCGCTAAAATCCGCACGGAAGCGCAGAAACTGGGCTCTTCGCGACTGTCAGTTTCCACCCATCATGATCGTGTCGGGTTCATAGGCGGCGGGCGGCGTGGGCGTGACGGCAGAGGCCTCGACCGGGGCTGCGGGTTTCGCAGGCATCGGTCGCGGCGCGGCGGCGGCAGGTCCCGCCATGGTCGGACGCCCGCAGCTTATGCCATCGGGTCCCATCACCGGCTGCAACCCCGCAGGGCAGTAATTGGCGCTGGCCCCGGTGTAGGCGACGGTCGGCACGGTGTAGCTATAGGGCTGTGTGCCTTGGGCAAAGGCCGGTGCGGCAACAAGGGTTGCGATGGCGGCGAGAACGGCGTTTTTCATCACTCATACTCCATGGTGAACTTGGCAAAAGCCTAGCCCTCTGCGGCATAGGCGGCAAGTTTTGCTTCGCTCCCCCGGCAGATTGTCCACCCATCCAAAACAATCCGCGCCGCAGAAGAAGATTTACCTCACCCACTCCACAACGTCACAACGCGGTGCCGCTTCGCGCAGCACCATGCGGGAGACCTCGCGCCAGTCCATCGGATCGAAAGCCGGGAACCATGTGTCAGCCCCCTCGACTTCCGTGTCCACCTCGGTGATCACGAGCCGGTCGGCCAGTGGCAACATGGCCTTGTAAATCCCGAAGCCCCCCATGGCGTAGATCCGGGCGCGGCCCTCGGCACGGGCAAAGGCGATTGCCTCCTCAACCGTGGCGAAGACATGTTCATGATCGACACCTTGACTGGACACAACGAGATTGAGGCGATTTTTCAAAGGCTTGAACGGCAGGCTGTCCCAGGTGTGACGCCCCATGATGACCGCGCCCCCCATGGTTTCGCGCATGAAGAACCGCATGTCCTCCGGGGCCTCCCAAGGGATGGTGTTGTCCTTGCCAATGACGCCATTGCGGTCGCGGGCTGCGATGAGTGTGATCATGCGCGCGCCCTCAGACCGCCACCGGCGCCTTGATCGCCGGATCGGGGTCATAGTCGAGGATCTCGATGTCGTCGAATTTGAAGTCGAACAGGTTTGTCACATCCGGGTTGAGCCGGAGTTTCGGCAGGGCTTTCGGCGTCCGCGAGAGTTGCAGCTCCACCTGATCCATGTGGTTCGCATAGATATGCGCGTCGCCGATGGAATGCACGAATGTGCCCGGCTCATAGCCCGTGACCTGCGCCAGCATGGCGAGCAGAAGCGCATAGGAGGCGATGTTGAACGGCACGCCGAGGAACATGTCCGCGGAGCGTTGGTAAAGCTGGAGATGCATCTTGCCGCCGAGGATTTTCACCTGCCAGAGCGTGTGGCACGGCGGCAGCGCCATGTTGTCGACCTCTGCCGGGTTCCAGGCGGAGACGATGAGGCGGCGGGAATCGGGGCTGTTGCGGATCGCGGCCAGAAGGTTCTCGATCTGGTCAATCGACCCGCGCTCATGCCCCGGCCATTTGCGCCATTGCGCGCCGTAGACCGGCCCGAGATCGCCGTTCTCGTCGGCCCATTCGTCCCAGATCGAAACCCCGTTCTCCTTGAGGTAGCGAATATTAGTGTCACCCGACAGAAACCACAGAAGTTCATGGATAATCGAGCGCAGGTGCAGCTTTTTCGTGGTGACCATCGGAAACCCATCGGCCAGATCGTAGCGCGCCTGAAGTCCGAAATAGGATCGCGTGCCAGTGCCGGTGCGATCCGTAGTGTCGACCCCATGGGCCAGAATGGTTTTGAGCTGGTCGTGGTATTGCTGCACGTCGCATCCCCCAAGATGTTGTGGGTTCCGGGAGTCCAGTCATACAAATGCAAAGGGGGTTCGCCAAGCGGCAAGCGCGCAAAAACGTGGAATTTGCCAAATGAGAGGCTAGAGTTCGGACAAAGACAGACAGGAGGAAGTCCTATGCGCTATCTGCACACGATGGTCCGGGTGAAGGATCTGGAAAAATCCATGGCGTTTTTCGAGCTTTTGGGGCTCAAGGAGACCAAACGCCATGAAAGCGAGGCCGGGCGGTTTTCGTTGATTTTCATGGCCCCCGAAGGTCAGCCGGAATGCCCGGTGGAACTGACGTATAACTGGGATGGCGACGAAGGGCTTCCGTCGGACAGCCGACATTTCGGCCATCTGGCCTATGAGGTCGAAGATATTTACGCGCTCTGCCAGAAACTGATGGACGCGGGTGTGGTGATCAACCGGCCACCGCGCGACGGGCATATGGCCTTCGTGCGCTCGCCGGACAATGTGTCGATCGAGCTTTTGCAAAAGGGCGAGAGCCTTGCCCCCGCCGAGCCATGGGCCTCAATGGGGAACACCGGGCATTGGTAAAATCGAGCCTCATCGCACTGGCGCTGTTGGGCGCGGGAACCGCAGAGGCGGAGACTTGTCGTCAGGCGCTGGCGCTTGGGCTCGATGTGTCGGGGTCTGTGGATACCGTGGAATGGCATCTCCAGATCGAAGGGCTGGCAAGTGCGCTCGCGGCACCCGAGGTTCAGCGGGCGTTTTTGGCGATGGAAGGCGCGCCGGTCTGGATCGCGGTTTACGAATGGGCGGCGGACGATGCGCCGCGCGATCTTGTGGCGTGGCGGCCGATCCGGAGCACCGAAGATCTGGCCGAGGTACAAGCCACGTTGCGGGCGACAGAGCGGGTGCCGCATGGCATCGGCACGGCGCTTGGCGAGGCGATGCGCCATGGCGGGGTCTTGTTGCGGGAGCGGCAGGACTGTTGGCGGTTGACGCTCGATCTCTCCGCAGACGGACGCTCGAACGCAGGGAACAAACCGGAGCGGGTGCGGTTTGAACCGGAGCTGGCGGATGTTACCATCAACGGGCTGATCGTCTCGACGGGATCGGATCAGGCCAGTGCCGAAGCAGTCGAGGCGGAGCTCAACATGCTGGAAAGCTATTTCCGGGGGGCCGTACTCAAGGGCCATGGGGCCTTTGTCGAGCGGGCGCGTAATTATGAGGATTACGAGCACGCGATGACCCGAAAATTGCTCAAGGAATTGCAGACGGTGTCGGTCGGATGGCTCGAGGAGACGGGGGCTCTGGCGAAGTGACGGGGGAGAGAGGCGCGCCCCCCCTCAGTAGATATAGCGGATCTGATCGGCCCAATAGCGTTCGACCCGGCGCAGCGAGCTGTTGATGTCTTCGATACCCTCCGACGAAATCACGCCCTTGCCCTGAAGCCCTTCGGCGTGGCGGGCAAAGAGATCAGCGACGGTGACACGCACATGGTTGCCCTTGTCGGTGAGCTTGACCCGGACGGAGCGGCGGTCGATTTCGCAGCGCTGATGGTGCATATAGCCCATATCCACCAGTTTCTTGAGATTGTAGGACACGTTCGAGCCCTGATAATAGCCGCGGGATTTCAGCTCCCCGGCGGTCACTTCGTTCTCGCCGATGTTGAACAGCAAAAGCGCCTGAACCGCGTTGATTTCGAGAATACCGACCCGTTCGAATTCATCCTTGATCACGTCGAGCAACAGCCGGTGCAATCTTTCGACGAGCGAAAGCGCCTCAAGATATTGCGACATGAAGGGGGTTTCGACCGGTTTTACGAATGTTGAATGCATGCTCATCTGTCACTCCGCCAAAGGCTCATCGGAGGCAGATTGCCGCGAATTTCCCAAAATATAGTTAAATCGCGCAAATTTCTCGAATCGTCGCAAATTGATGGAAAAATTGCGTGAAGTCGGCGCCGGTTCCGGTAAGCGGGCCTTAACCCTTGATGCCCCAGGAGGCGTGATCGGCAGAGGCGATGAGTTTGTCGAGCATCGGCCTGATCGCCTCGGGCACGGGTTTCAGGCCGGTCGCATAGGACAGAAGATCCTGATCGTGCTCGTCCATCAGCCGTTCGAATTCATCGAGTTCGACCTCGGTCATGGTCGCAAGATGGTCGTCGGCATAGCCGCCGATCAACAGGTCCATTTCCTTGATCCCACGCCGCCAGGCCCGGATTTTCAGACGTTTGCGGCGAATGTCGATGGTCTCGGTCATGGTTTTCTTCCCGCGCTCTCCGGTGATCGCAGGCTTTTTGCACGCATTGCGGCTTTATCGCAAGGGGACGTCTTGGCGGCGAGCCGGTTTTGACGCTATCACTACGGCGATCTAACGCAAATGGACTCATGACCATGCCCTTCCTCTCTGAAACGCTCTCCCGTGTGAAACCCTCCCCGACCATCGCCGTGACCAACAAGGCGCGCGAGCTGAAGGCCGCGGGTAAGGATGTCATTGGCCTCGGTGCCGGTGAGCCGGATTTCGACACGCCCGCGAACATCAAGGCGGCGGGCATCCGCGCCATTGAGGAAGGCAAAACGAAATACACCGCCGTGGACGGGCTGCCGGAGCTGAAAGAAGCGATCTGCGCCAAGTTCAAACGCGACAACAACCTCGATTATGTGCCCGCGCAGGTCTCTGTGTCGGGGGGCGGCAAACAGGTGTTGTACAACGCGCTGGTGGCGACGCTGAACGCGGGCGACGAGGTGATCATCCCCGCGCCCTACTGGGTGTCCTACCCGGATATGGTCTTGCTCGCGGGCGGCACGCCGGTCGCGATCGAGGGCAAGCTGGAGAACGCGTTCAAGATCACGGCCGACCAACTCGACGCCGCGATCACGCCGAAGACCAAATGGTTCATCTTCAACTCGCCCTCGAACCCGACGGGCGCGGGCTATTCGAAAGAAGAGCTGAAAGCGCTCACGGACGTGCTGATGAAACATCCGCATGTCTGGGTGATGTCGGACGATATGTACGAACACCTCGCGTTTGACGGGTTCGAATTCTGCACCCCCGCCGAGATCGAGCCGGGTCTCTACGAGCGCACGTTGACCGTGAACGGCGTGTCCAAGGCCTATGCGATGACCGGCTGGCGGATCGGCTATGCGGCGGGTCCGGTGGAACTCATTGCAGCGATGCGCAAGGTGCAATCGCAATCGACCTCGAACCCCTGTTCGATCTCGCAATATGCCGCAGTCGAGGCCCTCAATGGGCCGCAGGATTTCATCGCCACCAACAACGAAGCCTTCGTGCGCCGCCGCAACATGGTGGTCGAGATGCTGAACGCGGCCGAAGGCATCCATTGCCCGACACCCGAGGGCGCATTTTACGTCTACCCGGACATCGCGGGCTGCCTTGGCAAGACCTCGGCGGGCGGGGCCAAGATCACCAATGACGAGGAATTCGCCTCCGCCCTTTTGGAAGAAAACGGCGTCGCCGTGGTGTTCGGCGCGGCCTTTGGTCTTTCGCCCAACTTCCGCGTCTCCTACGCCACCTCGGACGAGGCCCTCAAAGAGGCCTGCACCCGCATCCAAGCCTTCTGCAAAGGGCTGAAATGAGCGTCGATCTCCCCGAATATTACTTCCGTGTCCGTGACAACGGCGCCTTTGTGTTCCGGGTGGACACGGAAAACCGTCAGCGCCGGATCGAGATGGAACAGATCGCGGCGGTGAACGTGAAAAACGGGGAGATCAAGCCGCATGGCGGGCGTGAATTGACGCCCGAGGATCTGCGCGTGATCGAAGAGTGGATGGCGGAACGCGTCGCGCTTTTGGCGCAACGCGACATTGACGACATCCACCGCGCCATCGACTACCTCAACCTGACCGCCCATTGGGTGCAGACCCGGGCGACAGACGAGCAGTTGGAGAACGTGACCGATGCGCTTTTGTTGGCGATGCATGACCTGCGCACGGTTCTGGTGCGCAAGAAGGCCGACCGGATCCTGAAAAAGGATTAAGCCGCCCCCGCGCCCCGCGAGATGTGGGATTTGTATTTCCAGAACCGATAGCTCATGCTCACCCATGCGGCGGTCAGACCGAAGACAAAGCCCATCCAGACCCCCGTCGCCCCCCAGTTCAGAACAAAGCCGAAGATATAGGCGGCGGGCAGGCCCAGCACCCAATAGCTGAAACTGGCGAGCCACATCGGCACCGCCGTGTCGTGCAGGCCCCGAAGCAGGGACAGGGCCACGACCTGACCGCCGTCGGAGAACTGCTGCGCCGCCGCGATGATGATGAGCGTACCGCCAATGGCGAGCACCTGGTCGCGGGCGGGTTCGTTGGGGGCGATGAACAGCCCGATGAGGAAATCCGGCACGAGGATGAACAGCAGAGACGCCAGACCGGCCATCACCAGCGACATGACGACGACGACACGCGCGCCCTTGCGCAGATCCGCCTCATCACCGCGCCCCATGGCGTTGCCCGCGCGGATCGTTCCCGCCTGCGACAGGCCGATCTGGGCCATGAAGACGATGGCCGTGAGCTGCAAAACAATGCCGTGCGCGGCGAGCGTCTCGGTGCCGATCCAGCCCATCATCAGGGCGGCGGCATTGAACAGGCCCACCTCGGCGAGCGAGGTCAGGCCGATCGGCACGCCCATCCTGAACACGGTGGAGAACATGGCCCAATCCGGGTTGAACGGATTGCGGAACAGATCGTTTTCCGGCGTCGCCTTGGCGGCATAGAGTGCCAACACGATCATCATGCAGATGCTGACGATCAGCGAGGCAATGGCGGAGCCCAGAACGCCCAGCTCCGGTGCGCCGAAATTGCCGAAGATCAGGATGTAATTGAGACCCGCATTGAGCAGAACCGCTCCGACCACCGCAAACAGCACGACGCGGGTGCGTTCGAGCGCGGAGAAATAGCTGCGGAAGACGGCAACGATGAGCGCCGGGAACATTTCGATCCCGGCGACGGCGAGATAGGGCCGGGCCTGCGCGGCGATATGCGGCTCCTGACCGAGCATGACGAGAATGTCGTCGGAAAACCCGAAGATCGGATAGATCACCACGCCCGAGATCAGCGAGAGCCAGATCGCCATGCGGGTGGCGCGGCGCACGGTCGTGCTATCGCCCCGCCCCGCCGCCGTGGCAACCAAAGGCATGACGGCAAAGGCAAATCCCGCGAAGAGAATGAACAGGATGAACCAGAAGCCCGAGGCCAGCACGAGGGCGGCCAGCTCATCGAGCCCGTACCACCCCATCATGATGACATCGGTCATATGCACCGCGAATTGCGCCAATTGAGAGCCCGCCAAGGGCAGGCCCAGCGCGAGAATCTTTTTCGCGTGCTCGAAATATGTGCGTTCCATGATCATGAAAGGGCCTATAGGCGGGTTTTTCCGAACCGCCTAGTCAAAAATTTTGGCCTGCCCCATCACACCGCGTGAAGGGGCGCGAAACCGCTTGCCGTCAGATCATTTCCGGCGCGCAGGACGGAGGCGGGAGATGTCGTAGCCGTTCCATTCGAGGATGCCCTGGACCGCCAGTTTGCGATCCGGCGGCAGGACCATGTCGCGCGACAGCACATGGGCCTGACCGGACGGGTATCCGATCACCGCCGTGTGGTATTCCGCATCCACCCAGAGCACCCAGAACTCATCGCCCGCAAAGGCATAGCGCCCCGGACCGACCTGCCGTGCCAGCCCCTGACGCGGGCGACCATCGGCACAGGGCCCCTCGGTCACCATGAGATCGCCGCTCTTCTGACGGGTGAAGGTCACCGCGCCGATGACGCAGGACGCGCCTTCCGGCACGAAAGCCGCCACCTCATACCAGCGACCGGAGAATTTCAGCGCATCGAGCGCAGCGATGGAAGACATGTTGGCCTGCGGATCGCGAAACCCACCGGCATTCGGCGCCGGGGTCATGCAGCCGCTCAGAACCGCAAGAGAAAGCGCGGCAACCCATCCCCGAGAGATCAATCCACGCACAGGCTCACCTGCCGCCCTTCGGCATCCAGAATGTCGTTGCAGCCGAACAAAGGCATGATCGGCGCACAGCTGCGCGAGCGGGCCAGACATATGTTGCCCGAACAATCGGTGGATTTCGAACAGCTCTTGCCCGCATCCTTCGGAGTTGTGAAACAGGTCATGAAACCGCCGAGGCCGGCGGCGCGAAACTCGCCGCCTTGCTCCTCGCAGGCCGCTTTTTCGCTCTCTGACGCTTTTGGGTTATACCCCGCGAGGCCATAGCCCGCATCCGGCTCCGGCGTCTCGGCCTGACAGGCGGTCAACGCCAGTGCGACAAGCACCGGCAAAACGAATTTACGCATACTCGATCAATCCTCAACAGGGCCTCAATAGCGGCTCAATAGGGCAGCGGATGTGCCTTATGGAGGGTCTCGATCTCCTTGAGCAGCTCCGCGTCGAGCACAATATCGCGCGCGTCGAGAGATTTCTCAAGCTGTTCGACAGAGGTCGCTCCGATGATCGGCATGGTGTCGAAAGGCCGCGTCAGGGTCCAGGCCACGGCCATGGTCGTCGGGTCGAGTCCATGTTTTTGCGCAAGCGCGACATAGGCGCGCTCGGCGGGCCATGTGCGTTCGGCGACACGGCCGCCGAGATTGCCGTTCAAATCCATGCGCGAGCCTTTCGGCACCACCGTGCCGCCCTCGTATTTGCCGGTCAGAAGACCCGCCCCCAGAGGCGAATAGGCCAGAAGCGTGATCTCCTCATGCACCGCCAGCTCCGCCAGATCGAGGTCGTAGAGGCGGCACATCAGTGAATATTCGTTCTGGATCGACTGCATCCGCGGCGCGCCCATTTCGGTCGCCAGCCGCAACCATTCCGACATGCCCCATGCGCTTTCGTTGGAGGTGCCGAATTCGCGCACTTTGCCTTTTTTCTGCAAGCTCGCCATGACCTCGAGCACGCCGCGCATATTGTCTTCGATCTCGGCCTTAGAGGGCTGTTTCGACGGATCGAACCGCCAGTTCTGCCGGAAGTGATAGGAGCCACGGTTCGGCCAATGGAATTGGTAGAGATCAACATAATCGGTCTTCAGCCGCTTGAGGCTCGCGTCGAGACGCGCCTCCAAGTTCGAGGCCAGAATGCCCTCTTCGTTGATATTGCCGGAGCCCGCGATTTTCGAGGCGATCACCCAGTCCTCGCGCCCGCCGCGTGCCGCAAGATACTGGCCGATGATCTCTTCGGTATCCCCCGCCGTCTCCTTGCGCACCGGGTTCACCGGGTACATTTCGGCGGTGTCGATAAAATTCACACCGACTTCCTTGGCCCGATCAATCTGGGCGTGGCCCTCGGCCTCGGTGTTCTGGCTGCCCCAGGTCATGGAGCCGAGGCAAATTTCGGAAACCAGAAGATCGCTGCGGCCAATTTTGCGCATTTTCATGGGGAGCTGTCCTGTGTCAGTGCGAGTTGCGGCTCACACTAGCCTCGCTGCGCCGCAGAGCAAGCCGTCGGCACAAAGTTTTTCGCGACGTTTTCCGAAACTCCACATTCGCGCATATCTGCGATGCAGATTTGCGCCTCGTCAAAGTGCCGGAACAGCTTATCTGATCTTTTGAAAAGACAAGACCGATATTATTGGAGAATGGATCATGGACCTTCGTTTCGACGGCAAAACCGCGATTGTCACAGGGGCCGCATCCGGGATCGGCGCGGCGGTTGCCGAAGAGCTTTCGCGCGGCGGAGCCACGATCATCGTTGCCGATCTGCACGGCGATGCGGCCAAGACCGAAGTAGCCAAGATAGAGAAAACCGGCGGCAAGGCTCTGGCCTTCGCAGGGGATGTTTCCGATCCCGACAGCGTCAAAGCCATGGTGGATTTCGCCGTCATTGAGACAGGAAAGCTCGATCTTCTGGTGAACAACGCAGGCATCGGCGGCCCCTTGTCACCGATCACCGATGTGGACCCGGCAAAATGGAAACAGGTGATCGACATCAACCTGATGGGTGTGTTCTACGGCATGCATTACGGCGCGCAGGCGATGAAGATCACCGGCGGCGGTGCAATCGTCAACATGGCTTCGATCCTTGGCTCCGTCGCGGATCTCAACATTTCCGCCTATGTGACCGCGAAACACGGGGTCGTGGGGATGACGAAAGCGGCAGCCCTCGAAATGGCCGCCGACAATATCCGCGTCAATTCCGTGGGGCCGGGCTATATCGAAACCCCGCTCGTGGTCGGCTCCCTGCCCGAAGAGGTGCTCGAAAATCTCCGCGCACGCCATGCCGCGAAACGGCTTGGCAAACCCGAAGAGGTTGCGGCGCTTGTCGCCTTCCTCCTGTCGGATCGGGCGAGCTTCATTACCGGCTCCTATCACCTCGTGGATTCGGGCTACACGGCACTCTGATTCAACTCCCTGTTGGACACTGGCGCGCGGCATCCCCGCGCGCCTTTTTTCGTCTGTACCCCCTGCCCTCTGGCTCTTTGCGGTCAGGCGCGATAGAGAAACGGGAAGATATCTGTAACGGACGACCGGACGACCCACATGGCACGCACGCTCATCACCTCCGCCCTGCCCTATATCAACGGCATCAAGCATCTCGGCAATCTCGTGGGCTCCCAGCTCCCTGCCGATCTTTACGCGCGGTACCGCCGGGCGCGGGGCGACGAGGTCCTGTTCCTCTGCGCCACCGACGAACACGGTACGCCGGCCGAAATCGCGGCGCAGAAGGCGGGCAAGCCTGTCGCAGACTATTGCACCGAGATGCACGACGTTCAGGCGGAGATTGCCGCCGGGTTCCGCCTGTCCTTCGACCATTTCGGGCGGTCGTCCTCGGCGCAGAACCACAAGTTGACCCAATATCTCGCCACCCGGCTTTACGAGGCCGGCCTGATCGAAGTGGTTGAAGAGACACAGATTTATTCCGTGACAGACGGGCGTTTCCTGCCGGATCGCTATATCGAGGGCACCTGCCCCAATTGTGGCTATGACAGCGCGCGCGGTGATCAGTGCGACAATTGCACCAAACAGCTCGATCCGACCGATCTGATCAACCCGCATTCGACGATCTCTGGCGCAACGGACCTTGAGGAAAGGGTTACGAAACACCTCTACCTTAAACAGTCGAACATGCGTGATGCACTCAATGACTGGATCGACAGCAAGACCGACTGGCCAGTTCTGACCACGTCGATTGCCAAGAAATGGCTGAACGACGGCGACGGCTTGCAGGACCGTGGGATCACCCGCGATCTGAGCTGGGGCGTGCCGGTGCAATTCGAGGGCGCGCCCTGGGAGGGCATGGACGGCAAAGTGTTTTATGTCTGGTTCGACGCCCCGATCGAGTACATTGCCTGCGGCGCGGAATGGGCCGAGAAACAAGGGCTTGGGGACGAGGCCTGGGAACGTTGGTGGCGGACCGATAAGGGCGCGGACGATGTTCGATATGTGGAATTTATGGGCAAGGACAACGTGCCCTTCCATACCCTGTCTTTCCCGGTCACCATGCTGGGCGCGGGCGAACCGTGGAAGATGGTCGATTACATCAAATCGTTCAACTATCTGAACTACGACGGCGGCCAGTTCTCCACCTCGCGCGGGCGCGGTGTGTTTATGGATCAGGCCCTGTCGATCCTGCCCTCGGATTACTGGCGCTGGTGGCTTTTGTCCCACGCACCGGAAAGCTCGGACAGCGAGTTCACATGGGAAAACTTCCAGGTGTCGGTGAACAAAGACCTCGCCGATGTGCTGGGCAACTTCGTCTCGCGGATCACCAAATTCTGCCGCTCCAAGTTTGGCGAAACCGTGCCGGAAGGTGGGGAATATGGCGAACAGGAACAGGCGCTGATTGCCGACCTGACCGCGAAAGTGGCGGAATATCAAAGCCATATGGACGCAATTGACGTGCGGAAGGGCGCCAATGCGCTCCGCGCCATCTGGGTCGCGGGCAACGAGTATCTGCAATCGGCCGCCCCTTGGTCGACCTTCAAGGAAGACCCGAAGAAGGCTGCCGCACAGGTCCGTCTGGGCCTCAACCTGATCGGGCTTTACGCGCGCCTCTCCGCGCCCTTCATCCCCGACACGGCGGGCAAGCTCCAGACCGCTCTGGCGCTGACGGATCTCGATTGGCCGGAGGACGTTGCGGGGGCGCTTGAGGCGCTGAAACCCGGTCATGCTTTCGTCGTTCCCGACAATCTTTTCGCCAAAATCGACGACGAGCAGCGCGAAGAGTGGCAGGCCAAATTCGCCGGGATTCGCAGCTAAGCCGCATCGCGCAAATGTTCGAATAAGACAAGAAAGCCCTCCAGACGGAGGGCTTTTTTAGTGTCGGATTTGCGTCGGACACCTGTCGGACTTTTGTCGGACCGCTCAGACGGCGTCCAGCTCGGCGATGCCGTTCACGGCGCGCGTTTCACCGGATTTGCGCAGCGCGAGAATATAGTCCCGGTTCGCGCTTTTGACCTTCGGATCGGCATAGGAACGCCCGTGATCGAGGTGATAGGCCGGGGCGGTGTAGCGCACATGGCGACCACGAATGCCCGCATTGCGCAGCCGCACGCCGATCTCCTTGTCGAGCCCGCCATAGGACATGTTGCCCTCGAAGCCGTTGACCCGCAGAACGTCCTCGCGCCAGACCGAAGCACAGGCCCCCTGAAAATTCGGTGCGACCGGCGAGAGATGGTCGAAAAGCGCCATGACAGCCGACGGAAAGGGCATGGATTTGAGCCATTGCGAGCGGCCTTTCGGAGTCCAGCCCGCGAGACGGCCTTCTGCCCAGCCATAGCTCTGCGCCTCCAGAAGCCGCCCCGTCAGATCGGCATCGAGACGGATCAGCGAGCCGGTGAGATAGCGCCCGCGCGTGGCACAGGAGAAATGCCGCGCCAGAGCCTCGGGGTGCAGGATCACATCGTCGTCGAGAAACACCAGATAGTCGCAGGTCGAGCCAGCAATCGCCCGGTTCAGCGCGACGGATTTGCGAAAGCCCAGATCCTCATGCCACGACCCGCGCAGCGGCAGATCAGGATGGGCCTCACGGAAAGCTTCGATCACCGGGGCGATCCGGGCGTCGGAGCCGTCATCGGCCAGACAGATCGAGGTGGGACGCTGGCTCTGCTCCGCAATGCTCTTGAGACACAGGCGCAGATAGTCCGGCTTGTTATAGGTCGCGATGATGACTTCGGACGTGAATTGCACGGCGCATCCCTTTGCTCAGACGGTCTTCCGGAGACCCTGGTACCCGCGGCCGGACTCGAACCGGCACGGCCTATACGGCCTAAGGATTTTAAGTCAAGCTCGCTCACAATACAAACAATGGCTTAGAAACTTTTTCTCACGCAAACAAAAATAGAACAAAAGAGGCCTATGGAAGTTAGGAAATAGGCATTTTTCTCGTACAACGTGTCGCACCCGGCCCTGACCCGACCTTCACGCATTGAGCAGAAAATGTCCGGTGGGAGCCGAAAGCAGACACCTGAGGGATAACTCGGCTATGCGACTGTCTGCGTTGCCACCACAGGCAAGAAACCTGCGGTTTTCGCGGCCATCATAAACGCTTTGCGCGCCTCGCCGACAGGGGCCATGCAATCCATTGCCGCTTCAATTGTCTCTAGCGCGCGTTGCCGCGCGTCGTCTGACACGGGCCATTTACGGTGAAGCCAGTGGCGCGCTTTTTCGATGGTGCCGAATTTATGCACGTCGCCCTCGGGTGAAGTGACGAGCGACAGGGGGGTGCCCCAGTAAATTTCTATCAAGATCTTCTTCCTTCTCGGATGCAAACCGCGAAGCCGTGAAGACGGGAGCGCGGTTTTGGGCAGTGCGTGGCGTGCGGCCAACGGCATCCGCCCTTTTGGGTGACTTGGTTCAGATGAACTCAAGAGAAATGACCGGACGTGGGCACGGCGCAGGGGAATGTCTCCACCATGCACCTGCGTCGCACGGGCTTATTGCACCGTGCTGCGGACCCATCGTTCTGGTCAGGTGATAAATTTTGCGATTGAGCAATCAATCGCGTCGTCTGCCTCGCGCGGATTACAGAGAGACATCGACACATCTGCGGGCCATTCGGTAAATGCGCCACGGGCCAGACGTATGAGGCATAGATAGATGCTCTGCCACCGAAATACGAGGCATTTTTCTGAGAAAGCCTCGAAACCCGCCTTAGCTATGGAAAACAATCACTATTATTTTCTGAAACTTGGGCAAGTGGGGCTGCGTCTTGCCATCCCACGGTGACTTTGGGGACAAGTTGCGCCGCTCGCATGTCATTTCACTGGTAATGCGGTGCGCGATCCCCCATATCTATTGAGGTTACAAGGAAATTCTCACAGGCGGGCGACGACCCGCGCCATCGCTGCGGTGCGCAATATGCCCCCAGTTTCTCCTCGTATCCGGACGACACACCAAACGAACTGGTCCCAAGTTGCCGATCCCGAGGAGGCTGCCACATGTCTGTGGCGTCTTTTCCGCATCCGCAGGTTGCTCCCGGAAAGGACACTCAACATGACAAAACACATTGCTCACGGCACCGAAACCGACGCCGAGAAAACACCCATCACACAAAAGCCCCAGATCAAGACCACTAAGCCGACCACTGGCGAGGCACCGAAACCGCGTCGCTCGATTTTCGATGAGTCCTATGCCCCCGTCGGCTCCGAATTGCGCAAGGCATGGTCGCGCCATAATCGCAAATCATGAAGCCGACGCAGGTGTCCTTCCTGACACCCGTAGAGTTTGATGACACCGGACAGGAGCCATGTCATGACCCCGCCTGATCTTCGCATCAAACTCGGCTGCCGTTTCCAGTTCGAGCTACCGCAACCGACCCCGATAATCGCTCTTTTGAACGTCCATTTCTCACGGGTCAGCGATCTGGAATACCCCGATCACCTCACCACCATGCCTCGCGTACCGATGAGCGGCTATCGTGACGGATTCGGCAATTGGTGCACGAGGCTGGTTGCACCACAAGGGCGTTTCACCGTCGAGACGCAGACGATCATCCGGGATAGCGGCCTGCCCGATGCGCGCCCCGAAATCGGCGCACAGGCCCCCGTTGAGGCCCTACCGGACGAGGTGCTCGTCTATCTTTTGGGCAGCCGGTATTGCGACACCGACACGCTATCCGACACGGCTTGGCAGTTGTTTCAAAACACGCCCCCCGGATTGGCTCGGGTGCAGGCGATCTGTGATTTCGTGCATGGACATATCCGTTTCGATTACCTTGCTGCGGATGCCACCCGCAGCGCCGCGCAGGCCTATCGCGACGCGCAGGGCGTCTGTCGCGATTACGCGCATCTGGCGATCACCTTTTGCCGCTGTATGAACATCCCGGCTCGCTACTGCACCGGCTATCTCGGCGACATCGGCATGGAGCCGCCCTATCCGCCGGGCGATTTCGCCGCCTGGATGGAGGTCTGGCTCGATGGGCGCTGGTGGGTGTTCGATCCGCGCAACAACATGCTGCGCATTGGGCGCGTTCTGGTCGCGCAGGGGCGCGATGCCGCGGACGTGCCTCTGACCCATTCTTTCGGCGAGAACGTCCTGACGGGGTTCGAAGTCTGGAGTGATCAGATCAGCTGATGTGCCGCTATAAGACAATTCCGAGAGACGGGGCGCGCTGCGCACAAAAAATCTTTTATTTCTTTTCCTTTGCTATTCGGAGCCTCGTCCTGTACCCAATAGGAGCAACGTTTTTTCCATCTGCATCCTGTCTCCCTTATCGGTTCCAGTCTGCCATTTCGATCAGACTGTGCCGGGCAACCGCATTCACGTGGGCTGCAAAATACTCAAGGAGACATCACAATGGCCAATGGCACTGTGAAATGGTTCAACCAAACTAAAGGCTTCGGCTTCATCGCACCGGAATCCGGTGGTCGCGATATTTTCGTCCATATTTCGGCGATGGAACGCGGTGGCATCGCGCAGCTGGATGAAGGTCAAGACGTGACCTTCGATGTCGAAGCCGGACGCGACGGACGCGAGTCCGCAACCAATCTGGCACTCGCCTGATCTGACCGGTTTCGGACCCGGCGTTCATCGCCGGGTCCCTCGATCAAGGAGGCTTCATGCCCCATAAAGACAAGGCCGCTTCCCTGTTTCGCCAAACGACGAGCAAGCCAGCCACGCCGCATGACCGTACGGCTGCGGCGGCCCGCGAGATCATCGAAACGGAGGCAGCACGACGTGCCGACCTGACGGCCAGCCTCAAGGCCGCACGACTGGCGCGCGATGCAGGCAAGGACGCAACTGACGCTCCACCTGCTTTCGACAAGAAAAGCACTTGAGCCGATTTCATGGGCTCAAGATGAAATTCCGGGATGTTTTCGGAATACGATGGAGGGCCAAACATGACACTCAAAAAGACCCCCGCAGGCGCGCAAAGCTCTGCGATGATGACGCTTACTCAAAAGAATAAATCCGACCTCGGTTGGCATCATTTTTTTGAACACCTTGTAGCGGACAAAACTTTGGACACGCGACAAGCCTTGCCGCAAAACGTCCAGGAATGACGTCATCTCTCTATAACGTATGGAAGATGGCGTTTTCGGTGGTCCGACTGAGCGCGATCAGGCGACGATAGAGCCGATCAGCATTCGTTGATGCACCACCGGAAGGTGAAGCGGCAGAGCATAGCCTCTGCCGCTTTGCTTTTACAAACCGCGTTTCATGGGATGCTGTGCTTTAAATTATCCACGTTTTTCGCTTCGTTGCGCATGCGGTCATTTGTTTGCTGTGCAGCGAATGGCGGCTCTCCGCCGATTCTGTTGAAAAACTGATGTTTGCGAGCGCAGAATTTGCGGTTCCCGAATGGG
>NZ_LRUC01000011.1 GCF_001550095.1 Celeribacter ethanolicus
TTGGTTGCGGGAGTAGGATTTGAACCTACGACCTTCAGGTTATGAGCCTGACGAGCTACCGGGCTGCTCCATCCCGCGACAGGGTCGAATGTGTGTTAAGCATCGTATGAGAGATTAATAAGCTGATTATTAGGTTTGGCGGTGACCTACTCTCCCACGTCTTAAGACGCAGTACCATTGGCGCAATCGTGCTTAACGGCCGAGTTCGGGAAGGGATCGGGTGTTTCACTGACGCTGTGACCACCAAACCGAATAATGAGCTTATGTCCAAGTCAAGTAAGTGTTGTGTATGCTTTTGATTTCGTTCGAGTAAGAGCAGTTTTGCTTTTACTGGATCAAATCAAGCCTATCGGGCAATTAGTACTGGTCAACTGAATGCATTGCTGCACTTACATCTCCAGCCTATCGACGTGGTGGTCTTCCACGGCCCTCAGGGATACCTTGTTTTGAGGGGGGCTTCCCGCTTAGATGCCTTCAGCGGTTATCCTTTCCGATCATAGCTACCCTGCACTACCGTTGGCACGATAACAGGTCCACCAGTGGATCGTTCACCCCGGTCCTCTCGTACTAGGGGCAACTCCTCTCAAGTATCCTACACCCACGGCAGATAGGGACCGAACTGTCTCACGACGTTCTAAACCCAGCTCACGTACCTCTTTAAATGGCGAACAGCCATACCCTTGGGACCTGCTCCAGCCCCAGGATGAGATGAGCCGACATCGAGGTGCCAAACACTGCCGTCGATATGGACTCTTGGGCAGTATCAGCCTGTTATCCCCGGCGTACCTTTTATCCGTTGAGCGATGGCCCTTCCACTCGGGACCACCGGATCACTATGGCCGACTTTCGTCTCTGCTCGACTTGTCAGTCTTGCAGTCAGGCTGGCTTCTGCCATTGCACTCAACGAGCGATTTCCGACCGCTCTGAGCCAACCTTCGCGCGCCTCCGTTACTCTTTGGGAGGCGACCGCCCCAGTCAAACTACCCGCCACACAGGGTCCCGGGCCCAGATAATGGGTCGCGGTTAGACATCAAGCAGAACAAGGGTGGTATCTCAAGGAAGGCTCCACAGGAACTGGCGTTCCTGCTTCAAAGCCTACCACCTATCCTGCACATGTTGTGCCTGATGCCAGTGTGAAGCTGTAGTAAAGGTGCACGGGGTCTTTCCGTCTAACCGCGGGAAGCCTGCATCTTGACAGGCAATTCAATTTCGCTGAGTCGATGTTGGAGACAGCGGGGAAGTCGTTACGCCATTCGTGCAGGTCGGAACTTACCCGACAAGGAATTTCGCTACCTTAGGACCGTTATAGTTACGGCCGCCGTTTACCTGGGCTTCAATTCAGAGCTTGCACCCCTCCTTTTAACCTTCAGGCACCGGGCAGGCGTCAGACCCTATACGTCGTCTTGCGACTTCGCAGAGCCCTGTGTTTTTAGTAAACAGTCGCCACCCCCTGGTTTGTGCCCCCAGCCAATACTTGCGTAGAAACTGGGCCTCCTTCTCGCGAACTTACGGAGGTATTTTGCCGAGTTCCTTCAACATCGTTCTCTCAAGCGCCTTGGTATTCTCTACCAGTCCACCTGTGTCGGTTTAGGGTACGATCTAATGAGAGGCTATTTCCAGGGACCGCTGAGCCGCCCATTCAATCCGATAAGGATGAACGACCTTTGCGATCCGTCACTTCTCTCTGGCCACTGAATATTAACAGTGTTCCCATCGACTACGCCTTTCGGCCTCGCCTTAGGGGTCGGCTTACCCTGCTCAGATTAGCTTTAAGCAGGAACCCTTGGACTTTCGGCGACAGGGTCTCTCACCCTGTTTGTCGCTACTCATGTCATCATTCTCACTGGTGATCTCTCCACGGGATCGCTCACGCGCCCGCTTCACAGAAAGCTTCGAGCCTCTAATGATCCCCTTGAGGATCGAAAGAGGCATGAAGCTATATCACACCACGCTCTGCTACCATGCCTTACGGCATCCTCGGCTTCGGCTCATGGCTTGAGCCCCGTTACATCTTCGCCGCAGGACAACTTATCTAGACCAGTGAGCTGTTACGCTATCTTTAAAGGATGGCTGCTTCTAAGCCAACCTCCTGGTTGTTTTGGTCGTCCCACCTGCTTTCCCACTTAGCCATGAATTAGGGGCCTTAGCCGGAGGTCAGGGTTGTTTCCCTCTCCACTACGGGCGTTAGCACCCGCAGTGTGTCTGCCATCTAGTACTCCCGGGTATTCGGAGTTTGGTTAGGATCAGTAAGCCTGTGGGGCCCCATTACCCATCCAGTGCTCTACCCCCCGGGGTATTCGGATGACGCTCTACCTAAATAGATTTCGCAGAGAACCAGCTATCTCCGAGTTTGATTGGCCTTTCACCCCTAGGCACAACTCATCCCGACCTTTTTCAACAGGTGTGGGTTCGGACCTCCAGTAAGTGTTACCTTACCTTCATCCTGGTCATGCCTAGATCACTCGGTTTCGGGTCTGATCCCACGAACTCATGCGCCCTATTAAGACTCGCTTTCGCTGCGCCTACACCTAACGGCTTAAGCTTGCTCGTAAGACCAAGTCGATGACCCATTATACAAAAGGTACGCCGTCAGGACTCGAGGTCCCTCCGACTGCTTGTAGGCGTCCGGTTTCAGAAACTGTTTCACTCCCCTCGTCGGGGTGCTTTTCACCTTTCCCTCACGGTACTGGTTCGCTATCGGTCAGTAAGGAGTACTTAGCCTTCGGGGGTGGTCCCCCGATCTTCAGACAGAATTTCACGTGTTCCGCCCTACTTAATACGTCACTCAAAGCTTCCTATACGGGGCTGTCACCCGCTATGGCCAGACTTTCCAATCTGTTCTAGTCACTCATCGTGCTCGGCTGGTTCCCGTTCGCTCGCCGCTACTAGGGAAGTCTCTATTGATGTCCTTTCCTCCGGGTACTTAGATGTTTCAGTTCCCCGGGTTTGCTCTTAAAACCCTATGTGTTCAGGTTAAAAGTACCTGTTTCAGCAAGATATAAGCAGCCTAAGCTATTATATCGAACTGTCAGGTGGGTTCCCCCATTCGGAAATCCATGGATCAAAGCCTATTCTCGGCTCCCCATAGCTTATCGCAGAGTATCACGTCCTTCATCGCCTCTTACTGCCAAGGCATCCACCAAACGCCCTTCTCGCGCTTGATTTGATCCAGAAAGAGCAAAACTACATGATGTCCTACCGCCTGTCGGCGACTTGAGGACGAAGTTTGCGAGCAACGCGAGCTGGTAAAGACGCGAAGCTATACTTTCAGGACCAAAAGCATACTTTCCCGCTTCCGATCTTGTATGGGATCGGAAACGCGCTGCAGTTCCGCAGAACCGCAACTTGGTTAGTTTACTTGACTTGGGCAACATCATCTTTTCAGCCGCGATACAGACGTTGGACCGGGAATGTGGTCCGCTGAATGCCTTCCTTGCGGAAGCGACCGAGATCAACCCTCACTTGGGCGATCAACGATGTTGCATTTAATCTCTCTATACGATGTCAATTGTCGTCTAAGATTAGACGAGCAAACACTGATCTCAGTGCTTGCTGATGTAATCTTAGTGGTAATGGTGGAGCCTATCGGGATCGAACCGATGACCCTCTGCTTGCAAAGCAGATGCTCTCCCAGCTGAGCTAAGGCCCCATACTCGCTGTTTCAGCGAATTAGTGGTGGGTCGAGGAGGACTTGAACCTCCGACCTCACGCTTATCAGGCGTGCGCTCTAACCACCTGAGCTACCGACCCAAGTCCAGACCGGTAGGTCTGTGATACTTTACGAAGAGATATGAGGACGGCCTGGCCGAGTTTGATCAACTATTGTTGATCTATGCTACATTTTAGTGTCCTACCGCGCAGAGCGCTACTTGAGGACGTGTAGCTGCTAAGTGTTTCACGAGAGTGGCAAGCCAATCTGCTAGAAACATCCTTAGAAAGGAGGTGATCCAGCCGCAGGTTCCCCTACGGCTACCTTGTTACGACTTCACCCCAGTCGCTGAGCCTACCGTGGTCCGCTGCCCCTCCGAAGAGTTAGCGCACGGCCGTCGGGTAGACCCAACTCCCATGGTGTGACGGGCGGTGTGTACAAGGCCCGGGAACGTATTCACCGCGTCATGCTGTTACGCGATTACTAGCGATTCCGACTTCATGGGGACGAGTTGCAGACCCCAATCCGAACTGAGACATCTTTTGGAGATTAACTCACTGTAGATGCCATTGTAGCACGTGTGTAGCCCAACCCGTAAGGGCCATGAGGACTTGACGTCATCCACACCTTCCTCCCGCTTATCACGGGCAGTTTCCCTAGAGTCCCCGGCCAAACCGCTGGTAACTAAGGATGTGGGTTGCGCTCGTTGCCGGACTTAACCGAACATCTCACGACACGAGCTGACGACAGCCATGCAGCACCTGTCACTGATCCAGCCGAACTGAAGGAAACGATCTCTCGTAACCGCGATCAGGATGTCAAGGGTTGGTAAGGTTCTGCGCGTTGCTTCGAATTAAACCACATGCTCCACCGCTTGTGCGGGCCCCCGTCAATTCCTTTGAGTTTTAATCTTGCGACCGTACTCCCCAGGCGGAATGCTTAATCCGTTAGGTGTGTCACCGACAAGTATACTTGCCGACGACTGGCATTCATCGTTTACGGTGTGGACTACCAGGGTATCTAATCCTGTTTGCTCCCCACACTTTCGCACCTCAGCGTCAGTATCGAGCCAGTAAGCCGCCTTCGCCACTGGTGTTCCTCCGAATATCTACGAATTTCACCTCTACACTCGGAATTCCACTTACCTCTCTCGAACTCAAGACTAGCAGTATCAAAGGCAGTTCCAGGGTTGAGCCCTGGGATTTCACCTCTGACTGACTAATCCGCCTACGTGCGCTTTACGCCCAGTAATTCCGAACAACGCTAACCCCCTCCGTATTACCGCGGCTGCTGGCACGGAGTTAGCCGGGGTTTCTTTACCTGCTACCGTCATTATCTTCACAGGCGAAAGAGCTTTACGACCCTAAGGCCTTCATCACTCACGCGGCATGGCTAGATCAGGGTTGCCCCCATTGTCTAAGATTCCCCACTGCTGCCTCCCGTAGGAGTCTGGGCCGTGTCTCAGTCCCAGTGTTGCTGATCATCCTCTCAAACCAGCTATAGATCGTAGGCTTGGTAGGCCATTACCCCACCAACTACCTAATCTAACGCGGGCCGATCCCTCACCGAAATTCTTTCCCCCGAAGGGCGTATACGGTATTAAACCCAGTTTCCCGGGACTATTCCGTAGTGAAGGGTACGTTCCCACGCGTTACTAACCCGTCCGCCGCTAAACCCGAAGGCTTCGCTCGACTTGCATGTGTTAGGCCTGCCGCCAGCGTTCGTTCTGAGCCAGGATCAAACTCTCAAGTTGAAAGCATATTACTATGCTAACCTTGACGTCGAACCTCTGCACATCACTCCTGAAACCGGCTAGGGTTCCAGGAAACTGTTTCTCGTGCTTGGTATCAAAGATACCGAAAGCCGACAAACAGTGAAGCTGACACTCCATCATCGAACCCAAGTCCTAGGAGTGCGATATACAGACGTTCTTGTCGTTAAGACCAAACCGCCCACATATCTCTTCGTTCATCTATCAATTTCAAAGAGCCAGAGACAAAAACCAGACCAGTGCGCCCTAACTTGCGGCGCGCCCGCCCAGATCTGCCTCAAAATTTTCTGCCTCGCTTCCCCTCAAGAACCCCTCTCTGGCGTCCCGTCCGTTCCGTCTGGCGTCCCGTGCCGCGCTGTCTGCGCCGCCGGTGAAGGGGGTTCTAAGGCGAGTGCTCAGAACCCGCAAGCAGTTTTTGAAAGAAAAATGACGAATACACGAAACTTTCAGACAACAGCTTGATTTTTAACGATTTATTACGTCGAACTTTTTGGCGCCCCGCGACTTTCCGCGATTTCTACCCCCTGAAGAGCAGCCCCCCCCACGAAA
This sequence comes from Celeribacter ethanolicus, assembly GCF_001550095.1. Classification (GTDB taxonomy): domain Bacteria; phylum Pseudomonadota; class Alphaproteobacteria; order Rhodobacterales; family Rhodobacteraceae; genus Celeribacter; species Celeribacter ethanolicus. The sequence goes on from NZ_LRUC01000011.1 coordinate 5,970, forward strand.
CGAAAACCGCTTATCCACATGAGGCTGCGCAACATTTGTCACTCCTGTCGAGTGGCGCCGCAAATCACACTGTGAATCGTACCGTGAATCGGAGACGAGTCAGCCGCGTGACTGTTGGGGAATCACCCCTCGGCTGCGTTTTCGTGCAGCAAACGGCAGACGCAACACCAGAAGAAGGGCGATTCCCCCGAGATAGAGCAGCGGCTCCAACTGCCAGCCTTTGCGCAGCATGACGAAATGCACGCCGCCAAGGACAACCGCCGGATAGACAAGCCAGTGCAGTCGCCGCCAATTGCGCCCGAGCCTGCGGATCGCGGCGTTATAGGAGGTGGCCGCCAGCGGGATCATCAGGACAAAGGCCGCCATGCCGATGGTGATATAGGGCCGCTTGTAAATGTCGGCGATGATCTGGGACGGGATCTGGACATCGAGCACGATCCATACCAGCAGATGCAGCACGATATAGAAGAAGGCGATCAGCCCCAAGGCGCGGCGGAACTTGATCAGGTTCAGCCCGGCATAGCGGCGCAACGGCGTGATGCAGAGCGAGGCGATCAGGACCTGAAGCCCCAGAAGCCCGATCTTGTGTTCCATCGCCTTGACGGGGTCGACGCCAAGCTGCCCGCTCACTCCGGCATAGAAATACCACGCGGGCGGGATCAGCGCGCCAAGATAGAGCGGCCAGGTCGGAATGCGGCGGGCAAAGCGATTGAGGCGGTCCATCAATATTCCTTGCTCAAGTCCATGCCTTTATAAAGCGCACCGACCTGTTCCTCGTATCCATTGAACTTCACCGTGGCCATGCGGGAGGCAAAGACGCCGCCGCCGATGCGCCGTTCGGTGGCCTGCGACCAGCGGGGGTGGCTGACCTCCGGGTTCACGTTGGAATAGAAGCCATACTCGCGATGGTTCGCGGCCTTCCACGTATTAATCGGCTGCTCACCGGTCAGGGTGATCTTGACCACCGATTTGATCGACTTGAAGCCGTATTTCCACGGCACCACCAGACGCAGCGGTGCACCGTTCTGGTTCGGCAGTTCCTGTCCGTAAAGCCCCGTCGCCATGATCGTCAGCGGATGCATCGCTTCATCGAGCCGTAGCCCCTCGACATAAGGCCAGTCGAGAATGGGTCGACGTTGCCCCGGCATTTCCTCCGGACGATAGAGCGTTTCGAAACGGACATATTTCGCGGAGGGCTCAACGCCAGCCAGATCGAGAAGCTGATTGAGTTCGAACCCGTTCCAAGGGATGACCATCGACCAGGCCTCGACACAGCGGAAGCGATAGATGCGCTCGTCGATGTCCACCTTCGACAGGATATCGCCCAGCCCATAAGAACCGGGCCGCTCGACCATGCCGTCGATCTCGACGGACCAGGGATCGGTGGTCAGGCTGCCAGCATAGCGGGCCGGGTCGTCCTTGCCGGTGCCGAATTCATAGAAATTGTTGTAGTTGGCGATCTCTTCGAAGGTGTTCGGCGTCTCCGTGGTGTCGAAACCCTCGATCTCGAACTTCGGCATGTCTTGCGCCTGCACCCCGGAGGCGGCCAGAAGGCCCGCGCCCGCCATGCCGGCCATGACGGCGCGACGGTTGAGATAGGCCAGCTCCGGCGTGACCTCGGAATATGGCAGGTTGAATCTGGACGTCATGGGTCCCTCCCGATCTGATTTCCCCTAGGGTAAACCGGGCGGGACCATGCTCAAACCAAACTTATCTCACAGATGCGTTGGTCTTTTGTAACTTTCGCCCGCGTATTGGTCGTGGTGATAGCTCGGGACAAGACGGTCGAGCGGCACGGAGGTGCCGTCGGCCTGCACGATGCGCACATGCCGACGTCGCATCTGCCGCGGCTCCAAAACGCCGACCGAGTGGGCGATCATCTCCAGTTCATGGATCGTCGCCGTGGCATAGGCCGCGACTTTCTTGTACTTGTCCTGCACCACGAGACCGCGTTGCAGATGCGGATCATGGGTGGTGATACCGGTCGGACAGGTGTTCTTGTTGCATTTGAGCGCCTGAATGCAGCCGAGCGAGAACATGAAGCCCCGCGCGGAACAGACGAAATCCGCGCCCGCACAGATCGCCCAGGCGACATCCGCCGGGTTCACCAGCTTGCCCGCCGCAACGATGCGGATGCGATCGTGCAGCCCGTATTTGTCGCGCAGATCGACGATGCGGATGAGCGCTTCCTTGATCGGCATGCCCACGAGGTCAATGAGCGGCATCGGGGCCGCCCCAGTCCCGCCTTCGCCACCGTCGATGGTGATGAAATCCGGCGCGCTTTCCTCGCCCCGCTCCTTGATCAGGGCAAAGAACTCTTCCCAGGGGCGCGACGAACCCACCACGAATTTGAACCCGACCGGCTTGCCGGTGACGTCGCGAATGTGGTTGATGAAATCCAGAAGGTCGTTGAAATCGTCCACCTCACGGTGCCGGTTCGGGGAGATCCCGTCTTCCCCCGGACGCAGGCCACGAATCGCGGCAATCTCCGGTGTGATCTTGGCGGCGGGCAGGATGCCACCCTTGCCGGGCTTCGCGCCTTGGGACAGCTTGATCTCGAACATCCGCACCTTTTCATGTGCGGCGGCCGCGCGAAGCTTGTCATCGTCGAGGTTGCCCTCCGCGTCCCGAATGCCGTATTTCGCCGTGCCGATCTGATAGACCAGGTCCGCACCGCCTTCGAGGTGAAAGGGCGACAACCCGCCTTCGCCGGTGTTGAGCCAGATCCCCGCCTCCTTCGCACCTTTCGAAAGCGCCAGAACCGCCGGTTTCGAAATGGCGCCGTAGGACATGCCGGAGATGTTGAAGATCGACTTCGCCGTGTAGGGCACCCGGCAATATTGCCCGATCAGCATCGGTTCGGTCACCGCGAACTGATCGTCGAGCGGCGGGAAGGCGGCGTTCATGAAGATCGGCGTGCCGGGGATGGAAAGCGAGCGGGTCGAGCCGAAGGCCACCGTATTGCCCTTGCCGTCGGAGGCGCGGTAAATCCAGTCGCGCTGCGCCCGGTTGAACGGCATCTCCTCGCGATCCATGGCAAAGAAATACTGCCGGAAGAATTCACCCAGTGTCGAGAACCAGTGCCGGAAATGCCCGATCACCGGATAATTGCGCAGGATCGCATCCCGCGTCTGCCGTTTGTCGAGCACGTAAAGCGCCAGAGCGACGAAGACCATCACCCCGATCACAACCACGAACACCAGCGCCAGAACCTGAAGCGCCATCATCGCCCAATGCCAGAAGGTCATTACCTTATCCCTTTGCATTCCGTTTGGCCCGACCCTGACAGAAGGCACACAGAAGACAACCGCAAACCGGGGCATGTTAGCGCTAAAATCTTAGCTGCGATGCGGCGTGACAGGGTCACATTCCTGTGCCTCACTCGACGCATAAACAGGGAGGAATATATCTATGCTCAAAGCACTCATCACCAGCGCGGTTCTCGCGCTCACCACAGGAATGGCCATGGCGGACGGCATCACCCACAAGATCGCGTTTCATATCGACGACAGCGACATGCGCCTGATGAACATGGCGCTCAACAACGCCAACAATGCCCGCAACTATTTCCAGTCGATCGGCGACGATGTCGTGTTGGAAATCGTGGCTTATGGGCCGGGGCTTCAGATGTTCCTGAAAGGTCAGAGCCCGGTGGCCGACAGGATCGAAATGATGGCGCTGGAATATCCCGATGTGACCTTTTCGGCCTGCGAGAACACCCTGCGCAACATGAGCAAAAACATGGACCGTCCTCTGGAGCTTCTCGAAGAGGCGCAAATCGTGCCCTCCGGCGTCGCCCGCCTCGTCGAGTTGCAGGAAGATGGCTACAGCTACATCAAGCCCTGATCCGGTCCCCATGAAAAAGGCGGCCCCGAAAGGCCGCCTCATTTTCCTTACTGTGCCGTCGTTCAATGAACGACAGCATCTTCCGGCGCAGGTCTGTTCGACCCGACGGTGCGCTCGCCGATAATCAGGCCATCGACTCCGGCGGAAACCGGAATGACGTCGCCATCCTTGACATCGCCCGCCAGCAAAAGCTCGGCCAGCGGATCTTGCAGCGCGCGTTGGATCACCCGTTTCAGCGGACGTGCGCCGAACACCGGATCATAGCCTTCATCGGCCAGCCATTGTTTCGCGGCCTCGTCGATCGCCAGCGAAATGTTGCGTTTCGCCAGACGTTTTTCGAGCCGGGCAAGCTGGATCTCAACGATCCCGCCCATATCGCCACGCCCCAGACGGTCGAAGATGATCGTCTCGTCGAGACGGTTCAGGAACTCGGGGCGGAAATGCGCCCGCACCGCGTTCATCACATCCCCTTTGGCCGTCGAACTGTCGGCCCCTTCCGGCAACTGGCTCAGCGCCTGCGACCCAAGGTTCGACGTCAGGATGATCAGCGTCTGTTTGAAGTCCACGGTGCGGCCCTGACCATCGGTCAGCACACCGTCATCGAGGACCTGCAACAGCACGTTGAACACATCCGGGTGGGCCTTCTCGACCTCATCGAACAGCACGACCTGATAGGGTCTGCGCCGCACGGCTTCGGTCAGAACACCGCCTTCGTCATAGCCAACGTAACCCGGAGGCGCACCGATCAGACGCGCGACCGCGTGTTTCTCCATGAACTCGGACATGTCGATGCGGACCATCGCATTGTCGTCGTCAAAGAGGAACTCTGCGACGGCTTTCGTCAGCTCTGTTTTCCCGACCCCGGTCGGCCCGAGGAAAAGGAAGGACCCAAGCGGACGGTTTTCGTCATTGAGACCCGCCCGCGCCCGGCGCACCGCATTGGCGACGGCATGCACAGCGGCTTCCTGACCGATGACCCGTTTGTGCAGGCCATCTTCCATCCGCAAAAGTTTCTCCCGCTCGCCTTCGAGCATTTTCGACGTCGGAATACCCGTCCAGCGTTCGACCACCTCGGCGATCTGTTCGGGGCGCACAGCCTCTTCGACCATGAGATCGCCCTCGGCTTCGATCTCTCCGGCTTCCGCGAGCTGTTTCTCAAGCTGCGGGATGATGCCGTAAGACAGCTCCCCGGCTTTCGCCAGATTGCCTTCGCGTTTGGCGATCTCCAAAGCGGCGCGGGCCTGATCGAGTTTCTCTTTCAGATCGCGCGTGCCTTCGAGTTTTTGCCGCTCGGCTTCCCATTTCGCCGTCATCGCATCCGACTGCTCCATGAGATCCGCAAGCTCCTGTTCGAGCTTCGACAACCGATGCTTGGACGCCTCGTCATCCTCTTTCTTAAGAGCCTCGGCTTCGATCTGAAGCTGCAGGATCTGACGATCGAGCGCGTCGAGTTCCTCGGGCTTACTGTCCACCTCCATCCGCAGACGCGATGCCGCCTCGTCGACAAGGTCGATGGCCTTATCCGGCAGGAACCGGTCGGTGATGTAGCGATGGCTCAAAGTGGCCGCCGCAACGAGGGCGCTGTCGGAAATCCGAACCCCATGGTGAAGTTCGTATTTCTCCTTGATCCCGCGCAAGATGGAAATCGTGTCTTCCACCGTCGGCTCCTCGACCACAACGGGTTGGAACCGGCGGGCCAGAGCCGCGTCTTTCTCGACATATTTGCGGTACTCATCGAGCGTCGTCGCACCGACACAGTGCAATTCACCCCGCGCAAGCGCCGGTTTGATCAGGTTCGCCGCATCCATCGCGCCATCGGTTTTGCCCGCACCCACAAGGGTGTGGATCTCGTCGATGAAAAGGATAATTTCGCCCGCGGCGGCCTCAATCTCTTTCAGGATGGATTTCAGACGTTCCTCGAATTCCCCGCGATATTTCGCGCCGGCGATCAGCGCGCCCATATCGAGCGCCAACAATTTCTTGTTGCGCAGAGATTCCGGCACGTCGCCATTGACGATCCGAAGCGCAAGCCCCTCGGCAATCGCGGTTTTCCCCACGCCCGGCTCCCCGATCAGGATCGGGTTGTTTTTGGTCCGGCGCGAGAGCACCTGCATCGAACGGCGAATTTCTTCGTCGCGGCCAATGATCGGGTCGATTTTCCCGGCCTCGGCGGCCTCGGTCAGGTCACGGGCGTATTTCTTCAGCGCCTCATAACCGTCTTCGGCAGAGGCGCTATCGGCCGTCCGGCCCTTGCGAATGTCGTTGATCGCCGTATTGAGTTTCTGCGCCGTCACGCCCCCGGCATCGAGCGCGTCTTTCGCCCCCGAGCGGGTGATCGCCAGCGCGGTCAAAAGCCGCTCGACCGGCACGAAACTGTCGCCTGCCTTTTTGGCAAGCTTTTCGGCCTCATCGAGAACCTTCGCGGTCTGTTGATCGAGATAGGTTTGCCCGGCATCGCCGGAGACCTTCGTCAATTTGTTCACGGCAGCCTCATTGGCGGCCATGACGGCTTTTGCATCGCCCCCTGCCTTGTTGATCAGGTTGGCGGCAAAGCCTTCTTCATCGTCAAGCAAAGCCTTCAAAAGATGCTCGGGTTTCAGAGCCTGATGGCTCTCCCGCATCGCGATCGTTTGCGCGGCCTGAAGGAACCCGCGCGACCTCTCGGTGAACTTCTCCATGTTCATACCGTCTCTCCTCTTCCAAGCGCCCCGGGTGAATTTCCGCGCCCGCTTGGCGGCACGCATGAGGGTCGGGGCCTTCCATCCCTAGATGGGCATCGCGCCAAGGCCCCGCAAGAGGACCTGTTGCATAATTGGAACAAATTTAGCGATCCCGGCGTTGCCCCTCAAACGGCAAACATGCCGGAGCAGTTACGGAGAAATGCCATGCACAGCTACGGCGCAGAAATTCAGGGCCTCATATATAATGCAGCGCTTCAGGCCTATCAGGCCCGCGTCATCTTTCACGAGGCGGGCGAACGGATTACATTTCCCGTCGAGTTCACCGCCCCGATCAGCGCGGATTACGCGACCGTCAGTCGCGGCCTTGCGCTCCGCGCCCGCGCGCTGCGTCATCGCAAACGCGGGGCCAATGTCGCCCGATTGAAGGACGTCGCAGAAATCGCAGCCCATCAAGGCCGATTGAGCGCCTGAGCCTCTTGACCCGACGGGCCTGTCTGCGCAAGGAGGGGCGAACCAGAGAGGATGTGCCCATGACTGCCCAGACCGCCGATGACCGCCTGATCGTTGCTCTTGATGTCCCGAATGTCGTACAGGGACTCGACCTTGCCAATCGCATCGGTGATGCCGTGTCCTTCTACAAGATCGGGCTTGGCATGTTGACGGGCGGCGGCTTTGCCCTCGCCAACGAGCTCAAGCAGGAGCAGGGCAAGAAAATCTTCCTCGACATGAAATTCTTCGACATCGGCGCGACGGTGGAAAACGCCGTGCGCGGCGTGGCGCAGCATGACATGGATTTCCTCACCGTGCATGGCGACCCCTATGTGGTGAAAGCCGCGAAAGAGGGCGCTTCCGGGTCGGATATGAAAATCCTCGCCGTCACCATCCTGACCTCACTCGACCGCGCCGATCTCGATGGCGCTTTGATCAAGGACGGCGAAATTCGCGATCTGGTGCAGGAACGTGCGGGCAAGGCCTTTCTCGCGGGTGCCGATGGCGTCATCGCCTCGCCGCAGGAAGCCGCGATGATCCGCGCGCTCCCCGAAGCGGCGGGCAAGCTGATCGTCACTCCGGGTGTGCGTCCGGTGGGTGCCGCGCTCGGCGATCAGAAACGCGTCGCCACGCCCGCACAGGCGATCAAGGACGGGGTCGACCACATCGTCGTCGGGCGTCCGGTCTGGCAGGCGGACGACCCGCGCAAGGCGGCGCTCGCCATTCAGAACGAAATCGCCACGGCCTGAGCCGCAAAAACTCCGCACACAAACCAGACATCAAAAAACGGCGCCCGAAAGGACGCCGTTTCTTTTTGTTTCATCGAATGACGACTTATTCCGAAGCCGGCGCCTCCGGGGCGCTTTCCTCGGTCGTCACATTCAGCGACCCGCCATTGTCCGGCGCGTCGTTGTTGATCGTGACCGAGGCGCCATCAGCCCCTTGCGTCATCGGCGAGGTGTCACCGCCCAGCATCACATAGAGGATCACGCCAAGCACCACGACAATCGCGCCAAGGATAAAATACAGCCCGCCGTTGCCGCCCGAGCTTTGGTTGTAGGACTCATTCTGTGCCATGAGCTTTCCTTTGCGTTTCTATTCCAGTCACGGGGTCAACGCCCTCGCGTCACGCAAGGTTCCCGCTCTGCGCCAAATACCGTCCGAGACGGCCCCGCAGGCCGGTCACCACATCGCCCCGCGTCACGAAATCGCCCACCGGCATCCAAGCCCAACTCTGGCCCTCGTCGCCCAGACAAATCTCCCCATCCGTCAGCGTCTCCCACCGCGCCACGAAGAAATGCACCCGGCCCCCGGGATTGGTATGACCGGCCTCCTCGCGATGATAAATCACCCGCTCCGGCGCGATCTCGACGGACAATTCCTCGAATAGTTCGCGCGCCACGGTCTCAAATGGGCTTTCCACCCCTTCCCGCCCGCCGCCGGGCAGGTCCCAGTGGTTGGGATAGGGAATGTCGGGGTGATCGTCGCGCAACAGCGTCAGCACATGCCCGCCTCGCAAAATCGCGATTTTGGCCCCGTCGAAGGGGCCAAAATCCTCAGACATCGTCATTGATGTCCTTGTCCCAGACTTTCACCTGGCCTTTGCGCAGGCCGAAAATCTTCCGCATGCCGAGCCAGGCGATCATCGAACAGACCGCGAAGATCAGCGTCAAAAGCGACACATTCGCCCCGATCCAGCCGAGAAACAGCAAAAGCGCCACCACCGCAGCCCCGATGCCAAAGCCAAGGAACAAAAAGCCCGCCGCGATGATTTCAAGCGCCATAAGCGCAATCGCCACCAGCCCCCAAAACCACCATTCGAGCAACAGAACCATGTGCTCCATCACGCCTTGCCTTTCAAAAGCTTGAACGCATCGCCAAAGGCCTCAAGCGCTGCCGAGGGCAGAACGATAGTCTGTTTGCCGGTCCCCTCGCCCAATGCGGTCAACGCCTCGACCTGTTTCAGGGCCACCTGATATTGCGCCGCCTCGATGCCGTTCTTGGCAATCGCCCCGGCCACGACCTCGGTGGCATAGGCTTCGGCGTCGGCCTGAATCCGGCGCGCCTTGGCCTTTTGTTCGGCGGCGTAAAGCTCGGCGTCTGCGGCCAGCTCGACGGAGCGTTTCTCGCCCTCGGCTTCCATCACCGTCGCGCGACGCGCGCGCTCGGCGTTCAATTGCTGCAACATCGCGGCGCGGGTGGCCTCGTCGAGATTGACGTCCAGCACCTCGGCCCGCGTCACTTCGATCCCCCAGTTGTCGACCGCATCTTCGACCGCCACCTTGATCGTCGCGATCAGTTGCGAGCGGTTCGATTGCACCTCGTCGAGCTCCATCTTGCCGATCTCGGCGCGGACGATCCCGGCCACGGTCGTGGCAATCGCCGCGTCCACATCGCGGATACGGTAAACCGTCTTTTCCGGCTCGATGATGCGGTAAAACACGGAGGTCTCGACCTTCACCAACACGTTGTCGGAGGTGATCGCGTCCTGCATCGCATTCGGAAGCTGGCGTTCGAGGATCGAGATCTTATGCGCTACCACATCAATGAGCGGCACGATAAAGTTGATCCCCGGCCCCAAAACGGTGCGCAGCCGCCCAAAGCGCTCGACCACGAATTTCTCTGACTGCGGCACGATCCGCACGCCTTTGAGCACCAGAAGAACGATGAACAGCGCCAACGCCAGCGTAACGATATTGCCACCGGTCAGAAACTGTGCCGGATCAATGGAATTCATGAGTAACCTTCCCCCAAACTGATATGCCGGGGCACATGGCCCCCTCTCGCAGATGGGTATAGAATAGCATCGGATCAAGAAAGCGAAACATGCCCGCTCCCACCATGTCCTGTCTGTGCCGTGACTGCCTCTCGACGTTCGATCATGGCCTGCGTTGCCCCAACTGCGGGCGGCCGCGGGTGTTGTCGCATCCCGAGCTTTTCACCCTGTCGATTGCGCATATGGATTGCGATGCCTTCTACGCTTCCGTCGAGAAACGCGACAACCCAGAGCTGCGCGACAAGCCGGTGATCGTCGGCGGCGGCAAGCGCGGCGTGGTGACTACCGCCTGTTACATCGCCCGGATCAAGGGCGTGCGTTCCGCCATGCCGATGTTCAAGGCGCTCGCACTTTGTCCGGAGGCGGTCGTGGTGAAACCGAGGATGGACGCCTATGTGGCCGCCTCACGCGAGATCCGCGATATGATGGCGGAGCTGACCCCGGATGTAGAACCGCTGTCGCTCGACGAGGCGTTCATGGACCTCACCGGCACCACGAAACTGCATGGTCATCCCCCCGCCGTCATGCTCGCGCGCCTGGTGAATCGGATGCGCGACGAATTGCATCTCACCGGCTCCATCGGCCTGTCGCACAACAAATTCCTCGCCAAGATTGCCTCCGACCTCGACAAACCTCGCGGGTTTTCGGTGATCGGCGAAGCGGAAACCATGGATTTCCTTGCCAACAAACCCGTGAGCCTGATCTGGGGAGTCGGACGGGCCACACAGGCCGCGCTTGAGAAAGCCGGGATTCGCACGTTCACCGATCTCAGGCGCTGGGAGAAAGACGATCTGCATCACCGGTTCGGCGCAATGGGCGACCGGCTCTGGCATCTGGCGCGCGGGCAGGACAGCCGCCGCGTTTCCGCTCATCGCCCGGTGAAATCCATCTCGAACGAGACCACCTTTTCCGAAGACATCGGAGCCGCCGACCTGCTCGAAGGTCATCTTTGGCGGCTGGCGCAGAAGGTCTCGGACCGGGCCAAGGCGAAAGACATCGCCGGACGCACCGTCACGCTCAAACTGAAGCGTGCGAGCCATGCCACCCTGACCCGGCGCGTGACCCTGCATGAGCCGACGAATATCGCCGACCGCGTCTACCGCACCGCGCGCGATCTGATGACGCCCGAACTGCCGCAGGGGCCTTTTCGGCTCATCGGCGTCGGGATTTCCGAACTGGGCCCTGCCGATCAGGCCGATCTCTCGCCCGATCTGCTCGATCCCGACGCCACCAAACGCGCCAAGGCCGAGCGTGCCAGTGACGAGATTCGCCGCCGTTTCGGCACGGATGCGATCATGAAAGGTCGGGCGCTTCGGTAAACCGGCACGTTATTCGGCGGCGAGCGGCAGTCCTTCGATCCCGATCTCCGCAATCGAACGTGCCGCCGCAGAGATACGGGTCCGCAACGCCGGAAAATCGGAGCGCGGTACAAGTGTGCGTTCGTTCATGTAGAGAGAACGGTCGATCTCCACCTGAATCGCGTGGCACCGAGACGAGGGGCGCCCGTAGTGCTGCGCCACATAGGCGCCCGCGAAGGGCACATTGCGCGAGACGACAAAGCCCTGCGCCCGAAAGGCCGCCTCCACCGCCGCAACGATCCCCGGCGCCGCCGAGGCCCCATAACGATCACCGATCACCACCTCGGGTCGCTTGCCCCGCGCAGTCCGGATCGCATTCAGCGCTTCGCGTGGCATGGAATGACAGTCGATCAGAATCGCCTGACCGAACAGCGACCGCGATTCGTCGAGCACCGCCTTAAGCAATTCATGATAGGGTCTCCAGACCGTGTCGATCCGCGCCTCGGCCTCCGCCCGCCGGATCTTGCCCCGGTAAATGCTGCGCCCCCCGGCCACGACCCGCGGAACGACACCAAGCCCGGAGGCAATGCGCGGATTGAGCCCGACACGCGCCACATCCTCGACCAGCGCGGGATCGAGCTCATCGGCACGCCGGTTGAGATCGACCCAGGCACGGGGATAGACAGCGGACAGGAGCACGGCCCCATAAGACGGTACATCGGAAAACAACCGATCCACATAGGCGTCCTCGGAAGAGCGCAACTGCAAGGGATCGAGCACGGAAGCCGCAATCATCTCCGCCGGATAGTCGCGCCCGCTGTGCGGCGAAGCAAAAACCACGGGGGAGCGCCTCCGCTCCGGTCTTTGCAACAGATAGGGCGCTTTGCTCATCGGGGCTCCTTTTCCTCAAAAACTATAGACACGGAAATTCTCTGCCAAAAGCCCTTGAACAATCACCCGACTCCTTTTATACGCTGCCGGACTGACGCGGGAAATGCCCCGCGTCTTGTTCTTTACGCTTCGAAGCGTGATTTGCAAGACGTGGAAATCCCGAGGAAGAATGGGCGTATAGCTCAGTGGTAGAGCACTTCGTTGACATCGAAGGGGTCACAAGTTCGAACCTTGTTACGCCCACCATTCTTCCAAAGTCGACTGGTTTTAACAGGCGCACGCAGGCGCCGCGACAAGGAGAAGAACATGAAAGTTCGCAACTCGCTCCGCTCGCTGAAAAACCGGCACCGCGACTGTCGCGTCGTGCGCCGCAAAGGCCGCGTGTACGTGATCAACAAGACGCAGCGCCGCTTCAAAGCCCGTCAGGGCTGAGCTTCAGCAGCGACTACAAAAAAAACCGCCCGATTTTCGGGCGGTTTTTTTATGTCTGCGCTCAGCATGGGATTGGGCGCGCCCCAAAGGGCACGCCCGCAACGCTCACTTCGACACGTCGATCAGAATCTTGACGTGTTCGCCAGAGGCATCGAGCAAGGCGTCGAACCCTTCGGTCACAGCCTCGTCCAGCACGATTTTCCTGGTCACGACTTTCTCCGCCGGAATCGCACCCGACGCGATCAGGTCGATCACTTTCGGCCAATACGACGTCGGATAGGCCCAAGCGCCGCGCACATCGACATCCTTGAAGGTCACGTCATGCCAATGCAGCTTGCTGTCCTTGGTGTGCAGCCCCACCTGAACGATCGTGCCCTGTTTGCGCACGGCCTGAAGACCGGTGTTGAGCGCGGCTTCGTTGCCCGAGGCCTCGATCACTTTGTCACAACCGACGCCCCCTTCGGTCCGGGCGCGAATCTCGGCTACGACATCGTCCTTCATCGGGTTGAAGGTGATCACCTCAGGCAAGATTTCCTTCGCCATTTTCAACCGGGTTTCGTTCACGTCCGAGAGGAAGATCTTCGTCGCGCCGTAAGCTTTCGCCGAGAGCATCGCCAGCATCCCAATCGGACCGGCGCCCGTCACAAGCACGCTGTCGCCCGCCGTCACTTCGCCACGTTCACAGGCATAGACGGCCACGGCCGTCGGCTCGACCAATGCGCCCTCTTCCCAGCTCATGTTGTCCGGGATTTTCACCGCGTTGTAATCGTTGACGATAGCGGCTTCGGCCATGCCGCCGGACATCCAGCTCAGACCGACAAGCGCCAGATCTTCGCTCAGATGAAACAGACCGCGGTCGGCGAAATAATCGCCCGAGCGCGGCATCACCAGCGGCTGCACCGACACGCGGTCGCCCGGTTTCACATGAGTCACACCTTCACCCACGGCGGTCACTTCGCCGCTGAACTCGTGGCCCAGAACCTGCGGAGCCTGTGCCTTGGTGAAAGGATGCGGCTCGACCGGCACGAAAATCGGCCCGGCGACATATTCATGCAGGTCGGTACCGCAGATGCCGACATATTTGTTCTTGATCGCAACCTGCCCGGGCCCCGGCTGGGGAATATCGTCAATCTCTTCGATGCGAAGGTCTTTCGCGGCATAGAATCTGAGAGCTTTCATGGGGGAGGTCTCCTTTAAAATTCAATCGGCCTCTGCCGGAGGCGTCGTGCCGCGACAGAGCTGCGGGCTGTCGTACCATCTGTGCGATCTCTCTGCCCGCTGCCTCTTACCTAAGGTTATATCCACAAATGAAAACGTGCATCGCCGCACACAATTCTGTGTAAAGCGAGCCATTGCCACACCTGCGAACAAAAAAGCGCCACGCGGTAGCGCAGCGCCTTGCCGTTTCGCCTTAAAGCGCTCTCACACCTTGCGGTAAATCTCGTCCTCGATCTCGGAGGTATCCACGCCCAGGCTTTCCAGACCGTCCTCCAGATAGTCGGCCAAAAGAGGAATGCCCAAGAGGTATTTGTCGGTCGGCCCGATGGCTTCCTGTTTCGCAGTCTCGAACGCTTCGGCGTAATCGTCGAAGGTCTCGCGCCCGATCCACATGATCGCGACAAGTGCGGCTTTCTCATCCTCGTTCAGGCCACGAATGAAACTCTGCAACTCGCGCCCGGTCCCGTCGGACGGGCGGGATTCGAGGATCGTATCGCCATCTGCATCGTCGGACGGCGTGTCCCAACGACCGACTTTCGCCCCAAGTTCGCGCGCACGCACGATGACATAGGCGACTTTGTGCGGGCTGATATCCATGACAGGGGTCCTCCAATAATCTGATTGAGTGTGCATCTTACATGCGTTTCAGCACATGACCTAAGTCAAAGAGTCAGGTTTGAGAAGGGGCGTTCACGATTTCTGCACAAGGGTCGCGGGGGCGACGGAGGGCGCATCCGGCGCCAGTTCCTCAAAATCGAAATTGTCGAGACGATGCGCGCGCTTGCCAGCCTTTTCGGCAGAGATCTTGATGTCTTCGAGGTCTTTCGCCGCCTGTCCGAAATGCCGGTCGAGATTGCCGACGCGGGTGCCGAGACGCTCGACATCGCCGTGCAAAAGCGACAGTTCCTTACGGATCGCCCCGGCCTGTTCGCGCATCCGTGCATCCTTGAGAATCGCCCGCATGGTGTTGAGCGTCGCCATGCAGGTGGTCGGCGAGACGATCCAGACACGTTTGTCGAAGCCTTCACGCACAAGCTCCGGGAAATTGGCGTGAAGCTCGGCATAGACCGCCTCGGACGGCAGGAACATCAGGGCCCCGTCCGCCGTTTCGCCTTCGAGGATGTATTTTTCGGAAATATCGGCGATGTGTTTTCTCACCGCCTGACGCATGAGTTTGGCGGCCTCGTTCAACTCCCATTGAGTCTCCGCACGCCGCAGCGCCTCATAGGCCTCCAGCGGGAATTTGCTGTCGATGGCAATCGGTCCCGGCGGGTTCGGCAGGTGGATCAGACAATCCGCCCGCCGCCCGTTCGAAAGAGTCGCCTGTAAACTATAGCTGTCCTTCGGAAGCGCCTTGCCCACGATATCGTTGAGCTGAATCTCCCCAAACGCCCCGCGCGTCTGCTTGTTCGACAGGATGTCTTGCAACGACAACACATTGCCGGAAAGCTTCTCGATATTGGCCTGCGCCTTGTCGATGGTCTCCAACCGCTCCTGCAACGCGCCAAGGCTTTTCGCCGTCCGCTGCGCCGAGCCCTGAAGGTTGACGTTCATCGTCTCGGTCACCAAAGCCAGCCGCTTTTCCATCAGCTCCAGCATCCGCGCCTGCGAGGCAACCTGCGCCTCCGACACATGGGTCAGGCCACCGGCAAGCTGTTGTTGTCCGTCGGAGAGCATCTGCACCCGCTGACCGAGCTGGTTCATTTGCTGCGCAATCGGCAAAGCCATTTTCGCCGCCTCGCCGGAGCGTTTCAGCACCACGATCAGCAGAGCGAAAAAGACCAGAAGCACCGCCCCGCCAATCACGGCGGCGAGCGTCAGGGGATCGTTGAAATCGAGTGTCATGTGCGTCCGAATAGCCGTTCGATGTCGGAAAGTTTCAGCTCCACATAGGTGGGCCGACCGTGGTTGCATTGCCCGGAATGGGGCGTCGCCTCCATCTCCCGCAAAAGCGCGTTCATCTCTTCGGCATGCATCCGGCGACCCGACCGGATCGAGCCATGACAGGCCACGCGCGACAGAACCGCTTCAATCCGGGCCTGAACCGAGAAACTGTCGCCCAGATCGGAGAGCTCATCGAGAATGTCCTCGATCATCGCCTTGGCATCAACGCGGCCCAGAATGGCGGGCGTCTCGCGCACCGCAATCGCGCCCCCGCCAAACGGTTCGATGCCGAGGCCAAGCTTGGCAAGATCGTCCGCCATGTCCAAAAGCATCTGCGCATCGTTCACGGAGAGCTCAACAATCTCCGGGATCAAAAGCGCCTGCGCCTTGACGCCGTGCTCCGCCATCTGATGTTTGAGTTTCTCGTAGACCAAGCGTTCATGCGCCGCGTGTTGATCGACGATGACGATGCCACGCTCGGTCTGGGCGATGATGTAATTCTCATGCACCTGCGCCCGCGCCGCGCCCAAGGGCAAAGCCTCGGTCACGGGGGCTGCTTCGATCTCTTCCATCCGCGCCGAGGGCACAGACATTTCCGCGAAACCGGGCGTTTCCATCGGCTCCGCGCGCTCCGGCGCTTGCCAATTGTAGCTCTGCTCAATCACCCCGGAGGACGGCCGATAGGGCACAGAATAGCTCTGCGACGGGCGGTCCATCTGATAGACGCGCGGCTCGGTGACCTCCGGGCGCATCGCGCCCAAGGTCGCATTCGCCACCGTGGTCGAGGCCCGATGCCCAGCCTCCGCCAAAGCATGACGCAGCGCCGAGACGATCAGCCCGCGCGCGATCCCCGGCTCGCGGAACCGCACTTCGGATTTCGCGGGATGGACGTTGACGTCGACCAGATGCGGATCGCAGTCGATGAACAGACAGGCCGCCGGATGTCGGTCCCGGGACAGGAAATCGAAATAGGCCCCCCGCAGCGCACCGACCAAAAGCTTGTCGCGCACAGGCCGCCCATTGACGAAAAGATACTGCGCCACTGCAGAACCGCGCGAATAGGTCGGCAAAGCGGCATAGCCCGTAAGCGTCAGCCCCTCGCGCTCCGCATCAATCGCCAAAGCGTTCTCGGCAAAATCCTTGCCCAACACGGTCGCGAGCCGTCCATGCAGCGCATCGAACATATCGCCGCTCTCGGGGTCGGCGCGGAAGGTCACCCGGCCTTCGCCACCGCCCGAGACATCGCGGAGCGTAAATCCGACATAGGGCTCGGCCATCGCCAGACGCTTGATCACATCGGAAATCGCCTGCGCCTCCGCCCGGTCGGTGCGCAGGAATTTGAGGCGTGCGGGCGTGGCGTAAAACAGATCGCGCAGCTCAACGACCGTGCCGCGCGAGAGCGCCGCCGGTTTCACCGGCTCCGCCTTGCCACCGGACACGGACATGCTGACACCCTCGCCGCCCTGCACGCGGGAGGTCAGTTTCAACCGCCCGACCGCACCCAAGGACGGCAAAGCCTCGCCGCGAAAGCCAAACGTATGAATGTCGAGCAAATCGGACCCGTCGATCTTCGACGTCGCATGGCGCGACAGCGCCAAAGGCAGATCCTCCGCACTCATGCCACAGCCATCATCACTGACCCGGATCAGCGTCTTGCCGCCGTCGGCATAGTCCACTTCGACCCGCGTCGCCCCTGCGTCGATGGCGTTTTCCACCAGTTCCTTGACGGCGGAGGCGGGCCGTTCCACCACCTCACCGGCGGCGATACGGTTGATTGCGCCCTCGTCGAGCTGACGAATGACGGGACGGGGCTGATCCTGGCTTATGTTGCGTGCGGGAGAGTTCATGACACCAGAGGTAGCATGGACCCTCCCGATTCGACCATGAGGAAATCTCAGTTTGTCTGAAGCCCTTCGGGCGATCCGACCACGACGAAGGTCAGGGTCTCGGGGTTATAAAGCCGCTTGATTACCCGGTTCACGTCCTCAAGCGTCACCGCATTGACCAGATCGTTGCGGGTCTTGATATAATCCGGCGACAGCCCGTCCATCTGCATCCCCACAAGGATGCGGGCGATCGTGCCATTGCCGTCGAAGCGCAGCGGGTAGGCCCCGGTCAGGTAGGTCTTGGTCAGGTCGAGCTCTTCCTGCGTCAGCCCCTTATCGGCGAATTTCGCCCATTCGTCCTTCACCACATTCACCGCCTCGGCGACGACCTCATTGCCGGAGGAAAACTGCCCGAGGATCATCTCGGCATGATCGAAAGACACGAGGTAGGAGCCGACACCATAGGTCAGCCCGCGTTTCTCGCGCACCTCTTCCATCAGCCGCGAATCCCCGTGACCGCCCAGAACCTCGTTGGCGACATAGGCCGGTATGAAATCCGGATCGTCGCGCTTGATGCCTTTCTGCCCGAAAAGCACCACCGATTGCGGCGTCTCGAACGGCACCACCGTCAGCCCGCCCATCAGCGCCGGTTCGACAGTCTCCGGCAGCGCCGCTCCAGTCTCAGGCAGATCGCCCAGAAGATCGTCGAGCAGGCTGGCAAGTTCCTCGGCGGTGATATCGCCCACCGCCCCGACATAAAGCCGGTCGCGGGTCATCACCCGGTCCTTGGCGGCGAACATATCCTCGGGCGTCAGCCCCTCGACACTCTCGAACGTGCCGTTATCGTCGCTGCCATAGGGATGCGCACCGAAAGCCATTTTGTAGAACACTTCGGAGGCGATATCGCCCGGATCGGTCGCTTTCGAGCGCAGGATCGAGGCCACCTGCCCCTTCACCCGCTCCACCGCATCGGCGTCGAATCGCGGTTCCATGATCGCCTGACGCAAAAGCGCCATGGCCTCGTCCCGGTTCTCGCTCAGGAACCGGGCGGAAACGCTAACGGTATCCATGCTGGCGTTAAAATTGAAACTGGCGGCCAGATCGTCGCGCGCCTTGGCGAAACCCTGCGCATCCATCTCGCCTGCGCCCTCTTCCAGCGTCGCCATCATCAGATTGACCTCGCCCCGCTTGCCCTCGCGATCCAGCGAGGTGCCACCACGAAAGCGGATTTCCAGTGCGGTGAAGGGGATGGAATGTTCCTCCACCAGCCAGGCCTTGATCCCGCCGGGGGTCTCCACCGTCTGCACATCGACGGCGGCCTGCACCGGCAGGGTGAACCAGATCAGCGCCACCAGCGCCGCAGCAAAGCGTTTCATCCGTCCGCTCCTTCATTCATTTCGGGCATCAGCCAGCCGGTCACGGCGCGACGGCGGTCGAACACCTCATGGGCGGCGGCCATCACATCTTCGGGCGTCACCGCCTGAAGAATGTCCGGCCAGGCCTCAATGTCCTCAAGCGACAGGCCCAGAGCGAGTTCCTCGCCATAGCGGCGCGCCTGGCCTTCGACATCGTCTTCGGCATAGATCAGATTGGCGCGCAGCTTGGTTTTCAGCCGTTCGAACTGGTCGAGGTCGATGCCATCGGCGATGAATTGCGCCACGGCGGCGTCGAGCGCATCTTCCGCCTCCTGCATCGGCACCCCCGGCGAGGGCACGATCACCAGACCGAAGGTGGTATCGTCAATACTGGCCCCGTCGTAATAGGCCCCGGCATAGATCGCGGTCTGATCCTCGAAGGTCAGTTTGCGCGCAAGATAGGAGGTCGTGGAATTGCCGCCCAGAAGCGAGGCGAGAATTTCGAGCGCAGCGGCTTTGGTCTGATCGCCGGGATCGCGTTCCGGGGCGAGATAGCTGCGCATCACCGTGGGTTGCGCCACCCGCGCGTCCGTCATGGTCATACGCCGTTCGGCCAGTTGCGGCGGCTCCTGCGGGCGCACCCGCTCGCCCAGACCGGGCGTCGGCTCCAGCGGGCCGTACCACTCTTGTGCCAGCTTATAGACCTCATCGGGATCGACATCGCCCGCCACCACGAGAATGGCGTTATTCGGCGCATAATAGCGGTGGTAGAAATTGAACGCGTCGTCGCGTGAAAGCTGTTCCATTTCCTGCCGCCAGCCAATGATCGGAATGCCGTAGGGATGGTTGAGATATTGCGCCGCCCGCGTCTGTTCGCGGAACAACGCGCCCGGGTCGTTGTCGATCCGCTGATTGCGCTCTTCCAGAATGACCTGACGCTCGGTCTTCACGTCGTCCTCGGTCATCTCCAGATCGCGCATCCGGTCGGCTTCCATCTGCATCATAAGACCCAGACGGTCGGCCGCGACCCGTTGATAATAGGCGGTATAATCCCACGATGTGAACGCATTGTCCGAACCGCCGTTCCGCGTCACGGTTTCCGAAAGTTCACCGGCGGCGAGATCGTCCGTACCCTTGAACATCAGATGTTCGAGAAAATGCGCGATGCCGCTCTTGCCCATCGGCTCGTCGGCCGCGCCGATCTTGTACCAGACCGTATGGGCCACCACAGGCGCGCGGTGATCTTCGAGCACCACGACCTCCATGCCATTCTCCAACTCGTAATGGCTCACCTCGGCAGCAAGTGCCGGGGAACTCAGCGCAATCAGCGCCGCTGAGACAGCGTATTTCATGAAAACACCCTTGTGCGTCAGTATTGGCTTACTGTTGCCGCAAACGGCGCGCAGGACAACAGGGGCTGACGCGGATGTGAAGCAAAAGGATCGGGTTTGGCAAGGGGCGTGGCGTCAATCATGACGCTTTGCCAGTGCCCTTGGTCCTTGCCCGAGGCTCACTTCTCCGGCGGAGCGCTCGGCACCTTGACGCCAAGGGCGCGCAGGCGCAGCCATTCCTCATAGGCGTCGAGCGCAAAACGCTTGTAAGCGCGCTCGTAGCTGCCCCGGCCTTTGCGCTTTTTCGCGTCCGCTTCGGCCAGCTCCGCCCGGATCGTCGGATCGACGCCATATCGCGAGGCATAAGTGACGATGCCGCCATCGACAGCGCCCGTCGGCACACGCCCGCCCAGCGCGACAATCGCGTCCGCATTCGGCGTCGCATCGGTCAGGTTCGCGCCGCCGGGCGTCGGCACCGGCAGGCTGCTGTAGCTCGCGGGCTCCTGAAGCGGCTTGGCCGGAACGACAGAAAACTCATCGGGTCCGGTTTTCACCTGATTCGCCATGCGGTCGCGAGACTGGCCACAGGCCACAAGGGCACTCAAAGCCATCAGGCACAAACCCGTCCGGAGCACATTCGAGACCATGAAAACCTTCCTCCGCCAAATCGCGTCAGAGCATGTGTAGACGATGGGCGCGCCAAGGTCACGCCCGGTTTTTCGTCTCCCCGGTGAAAAGGATGAGACCGAAAGCCCCGGCAAAGATCGCAATATCGGCGACATTGAAAGAATAGGGGTTGGCAAACCCGCAACAGGACATGTTGAGGAAATCCGCCACGGCGCCATAAACGATGCGGTCGATCGCATTGCCCAGTGCACCGCCGACCAAAAGCCCCGCGCTGATCTGACCCAACGTGGAAAACCGTTCGCGACGGACCCAGAACATGACCCATGTCGAAATCACCACCGCCAGGGCCACCCAGCCCCAGCGCAGCAGATCGCCATGACCGGACAAAAGCCCGAAATTGGCGCCCCGGTTCCATGCCATATGGAACACGAGATAGGGGGGCAGAACGTCGATCTGCCCCACCTCTTTGAGATTCATGCCCTGGACCACGGCCCATTTCGAAAGCTGGTCGATCACGAAAGTGATCAGCGCTGCGAGGATCGTGGTCCGCATGGTTTGACCTTAGTGACGGAAGTGGCGCATGCCGGTGAGGACCATGGCGAGACCGGCCTCATTGGCGGCGTCGATGACCTCTTGGTCGCGCATCGAACCACCCGGCTGGATCACGCAGGACGCACCGGCCGCAGCGGCTTCGAGAAGACCGTCGGCAAAGGGGAAGAAGGCGTCGGAGGCCACAGCAGAGCCTTTGGTGAGCGGCTCCGGCAGGCCCATGGCTTCGGCCATACGCTCGGCTTTCTTGGCGGCGATCAGCGCGGAATCGAGACGCGACATCTGACCGGCCCCCACGCCAACCGTGGCTTGGTTTTTCACATAGACGATGGCGTTGGATTTGACGTGCTTCGCGACTTTCCACGCAAACAGCAGATCTTGCATCTGCTCGGGCGTCGGCGCTTTCTCGGTCACGACCTTCAGATCGTCCACGCCGACAAAACCGGCGTCTTTATCCTGGAACAAATAACCGCCCGCAACCTGACGGATCGTGTTCGGCTTCGCCAAAACGTTCGGCAGGCCTTCGGTGGTCAGAAGACGCAGGTTCTTTTTCGCGGCGAAAATCTCTTTCGCATCGTCGGTGGCACCGGGGGCGATGACGACCTCGGTAAAAATCTCAACGATGGCTTTCGCGGTCTCCGCATCGAGCACCTGGTTCAATGCCACGATGCCCCCGAAAGCCGAGGTGCGGTCGCAATCGAAAGCGTTGTTATAGGCCTCCAGAAGCGTCGCGCCCTTCGCCACACCACAGGGGTTGGCGTGTTTGATGATCGCCACAGCCGGCGTCTCCGCCGGATCGAACTCGGCGACCAGCTCAAACGCCGCATCGGTGTCGTTGATGTTGTTGTAGGACAGCTCTTTGCCCTGATGCTGCACAGCGGTCGCCACACCCGGACGCTCAGAGCCATCGACATAGAAGGCCGCCGACTGGTGCGGGTTCTCGCCATAACGGAGCGTCTGTTTGATCTGACCAGCAACCACACGACGACGCGGGGCCACTTCGCCAATCGCGGAGGCCATCCAATTCGACACGGCGGCGTCATAGGCGCCGGTGCGGGCATAGGCAATCTGGGCCATTTTCTGGCGGAAAGCGTAGGAGGTCTGGCCGTCGTTGGCGTCAAGCTCGGCGATCAGCGCATCGTAATCCTCGACATCCACCACAGTGGTGACAAACCCGTGGTTCTTCGCCGCCGCACGGATCATCGCCGGACCACCGATGTCGATGTTCTCGATCATCTCGTCATAGTCGGCCCCGCGGGCCAGAGCGGCCTCGAACGGGTAGAGATTCACGATCAACAAATCGATCTCACCGATGCCGTGCTCATCCATCGCGGCCACATGTTCGGCATTGTCGCGCAGCGCCAGAAGCCCGCCATGCACACGCGGGTGCAGCGTTTTCACACGCCCGTCCATCATCTCCGGGAACCCGGTCACCTCGGAGACGTCTTTCACATCGAGCCCCGCCTCGCGCAGCGTCTTCGCTGACCCGCCGGTGGACAAAAGCTCGACCCCCTTGGCGGCCAGCGCCTTGCCCAGATCAACAAGGCCGGTTTTGTCGGATACGGAAAGAAGCGCGCGCTTCACGGGATAGAGATCGGTCATGGTGGCAGTCCATCTTTGTGGCGGTCAGATCAGGGTCTCGTCGTCCATCTCAAGATCGCGGAGCGTCGTCGGCGTCTCCTGCGCCTTGGCCAATGTCCAACGGACACGGGTCGCATAATCCATTGCCGCCGCAGATAGAACCACTTGTTTCGCCGCACGCGGCTTTAAGCGGTTTTTTTCGAGGTAAACCGAGCGTTCAAGGCTCATTTTCGCGCGACCGTCATGGCGGAACACCCAAATCTCTCCGGATTTGAGCGCCAGAGACACCGCAGCCCCCCCCATGTCGATCTCCGCATCCACGTCCGGATGGAGATGAAACCGAACTTGAAACGGGATGCCCTGAAGCTTGAGCTTGTCCATCATCCGGTCGAATTGCCGCTCGTCGGCTTCGGTGATCGTCGCCAGAGTGTCCTCGCCCGCGATCCCCCGCCCGTCTTTCGACAGCTCGATCTGGCGGATATGGGTCAGCCCGTGGGTGCGCCCGTAGCCGTTGTGCCCAGCCACAAACCCGCCGCCATCCTCACCGGCGCGCAACTCAAGCCGCACGTCATTGGGCACATCGACCAACAACTCGCGCAGATGCCCGCCAATCATCCGCTTGGCACCCAGACGGGACGAGGAGAACCCCTCGATCCCCAGAGTCGAATGCGACGGCGTCGCCCTCCCGGCCCGCCGCCAATCGGCCCCGAAACTGCCGCCCGCGCCGCAATTCACGATCAGGGGACGCCGCCCGGAGGTCAGTTCGAACGCCAGCGTCGAGGCATGGGCGTTGAACGAGGCCTCCACCCGTGGCGGAACAGCGGCATCGACGATGATCGAAGTCCGCCCCGCCGACAGCCGTAGAAACCCCATATGAAGTCCCTGCCCCGGCGGCGTCTTGTTACCAGAGGCCGCCAGCGCATGATCAAGCCGCCCTTCGGCGCCACGTCCGCCACCATGAAACCGCGCCAGCCCGCCATCGGAATGGCGCAACGCGCGCAATGTCGGCGCGATGCGTTCGATCGCCGCCAGATGCGCCTCCTCGGCGATCCGCCCCGCCTCTGACAAGGCCGCAGCCGCCCATGTCAAAAGCGTGAAAACCTCCAGAAGCTCTTCGGGATTGCGGGTCGGAATACCGCCTTCGAGGTCGATCTCGCTCTCGCATTCCTTCGAGAGCGCCTTCACCGCCGGCGCGACATGCTCCTCCATGCCGACAAGCGACAGCCCGGCATAGATCAACCCCGTCAGCGCCTCGAACCGCGGCAAGCCGGGGCTGGCCGTCTGCCAACGCCGCGCGAGAAAGATCGTCTGCTGCCCGAGCGTTTTATAGAAGGCGTTCGACACCTCCGTTTCCTGCCCCGACAGGAAAAACAGCGCGTGATGGATCCAGCGAATGAGCCGCCGCCCGGTCAGATCCGGCGTCCAGCCCGGTCCCTTGCCGCGCGCATAGCGCTCCATCCAGCCCTTGATCCAATCCTGCGCCCGATGCCGCGCGTTGTAATCGCCCACGGCCGCCAAATCATCGAGCCAGGCAAAGCCATGAATTTCTTCGACAAAACCGGATGCGGGCGCCTCGATGTCCCAGATCGAGGCATTCGGCGCCTCGACCAGATATCCGGCAAAAAGGAAATTCCCGCCGATCAACTGACGACCACGTGCAAAGGAGCCGATGGATTTGGGTTCGGGTTGCGAAACGAATCCCATCGCGGGTTTTGCACGCGCCACACGCAGCGCATGAAACCGGTTCATGCGGCGGACGTTCTTCGCGCGCCAGTCCTCGCTTTGCGACATTGCCTGCCCCAGCCTGTCGGTTCGTTTTCGTTGTCCGCGAAGATAGCGGGCACACCCCGGGATGTCATCGGGAAATCCCGGGCCGTCATCCCCGTCGAAGCACCGTGATGAAGAATCCATCCATCCCGCCACGGTCCGCCCAGTAATCCGGACGGGTGCGCAGCCCCTCCGCGCCGATCCATTCCGGATCAATGCCGGGGATCTTGAGCGCGTCGAGATCGAGCCTGAGATCGGGATGTCGCTCCATCGCGTCGCGCACCTGTTCCTCGCCCTCGTCGATGAGCAGAGAACAGGTGCAATAGACCAGCTTTCCACCGGGTTTGAGCATCCCCAAAGCCCGGTCGATCAGATGTTCCTGCAACTCGAACAGCCCCGGAAAATCCGAGCCGTCCTTGACATGCGGCAGGTCCGGGTGCCGCCGGATCGTCCCCGTGGCGGTACAGGGCGCGTCGAGCAGGATCGCGTCGAAATCCGCCCCTTCGTATTCCAGCGCATCGCCGATGGCGATTTCCGCCGACAGACCGCAGCGAGCAAGGTTTTCCTGCACTCGACTCATCCTCGACTCGGAGATATCGAGCGCCGTGACCTCGGCCCCCATGGCCGCAAGCTGCATCGTCTTGCCACCGGGGGCGGCACACATATCGAGAATGCGCGCGCCCTTTTCCGGCGCAAGGATTCGCGCAGGCAGGCTGGCGGCAGCATCTTGCACCCACCAATCGCCCGTCTCGAACCCGTCCAGTTTGGTGACTTGCACCGCGCCGCTCAAACGCACCGATCCGGTCGGCAAGACCTCGCCGCCGAGCTTTTCGGCCCAAGCCTCGGGGTCCTGTTTGACGGTCAGATCAAGCGGCGCACCCTTGGCCTGCGCCACCTCCATCGCGCTGACTGCCGCCTTGCCGAAATCCGCCACCAAAGGCTTGCGCAGCCATTTCGGCAGCATCGGCGCGGGCAGCGTGCCCCATTTCGCCTTTTCCCCGTCGATCTTGCGCAGCACCGCATTGACCAGCCCTTTGAAATGGCTCGATTTCGGGCGCTCCTGCATCAGCGTGACATAGGCGTTCACAACCCCATGCGCGGCCTCGCCCATGGCGCAAATCTCGAACACGCCGAGACGCAGCGCATCCATCACATGCGGCGCGGGACGTTTGGCAAGATGCGGCCCAAGCATCCGGTCGCAGCGGTCGATGACGCGCAGAGCTTCGGTCACCAGACGCTGCGCGCGCGCACGATCCTCCGGTGACAAATCCTTAGTTCGCTGCAACAGCACTTCGGACAGGAGCCGCTTCTCCACGAGAACGGCATCCAGAAGGGCCAGAGCGGCCCGGCGGGCGGCAAGCCCCGCAACATCGGATGATCTTGTTTTCATAGCTCAACCCCGTATATCACAAGGCCAAGCCGGACAAGATCATCCGAAAGGAGCTTCCGATGAGCGACGACACTCCAAAGACCCCCGAAATGCGCGACATCTCCCACCTGCCCGCCGCCGCCCAGCGCGCGCTGGCCGAAGCGGAAGAGCGGCGCAAAGCCCGTGAAGAGGCAGTCAAAGCCATGCCCACCGAATTGGGTGGACGCGACGGGCCGGAACCTGTGCGCTATGGCGATTGGGAGAAAAAGGGCCTCGCCATCGACTTCTAAAGAAAAACCCGCGGAAATCCGCGAGTTTTGTTTTGAGTATTTGGGCCAAGAAAAAGATCAGAGGCCCAGCACGTCGAGCATATCGTATTCGCCCGGCTTCTGCCCCTGCCCCCAAAGCGCGGCTTTCAAAGCACCCTTGGCAAAGAGCGAACGATCCGAGGCGACATGGCGCAGAATGATCCGCTCGCCTTCGCCTGCGAACATCACATCATGCTCGCCCACGATGTCGCCGCCACGGATGGAGGAAAAGCCGATGTCGCCTTTCTTGCGCGCACCCGTGATTCCGTCGCGACCCGAATCGCGCACCTCTTCGAGCTTCACGCCACGGCCTTCAGCCGCAGCCTCGCCCAGCATCAATGCCGTGCCCGACGGCGCGTCCACCTTGCGGTTGTGATGCGCTTCGATGATCTCGATGTCGTAATCGGAATCCAGCGCGGCCGCGACCATTTTCGTGAGCTTGGTCAAAAGGTTGACGCCCAGAGACATATTGCCCGCACGGATGATCGTGGCGTGACGGGAGGCGGCTTCGATCTTTTTCAGTTCTTCGGGGCACATGCCCGTGGTGCCGATGACATGGACGCAACGTGCCTGCGCCGCCAGCCCCGCGAATGCGACCGTCGCGGCAGGCGCGGTAAAGTCGATCACGGCCTGCGCCTTGGCAAAGGCTTCCAGCGCATCGTCGGTGACAGTGATCCCGATCGCCGTGCCACCCATGGCTTCGCCCACATCGCGCCCGACCCAATCGCTGCCCGCGCGCTCGACCGTCCCCACGAGTTTGCACTTGTCCGAGGCCAAAACGGTTTTGATCAACATCTGGCCCATACGGCCGGACGCACCGGTGATGACAATGCCGGGAAGCTCGCTCATGTTCTGCACTCCTAATTCAGTCGCGCGAGCTTTAGCGCGGCCAAGCGGATTTGGCAAAGCCCGCTTGCATGAAAGGCCAATCAAGACTATCTCGCGCCTATGGCAAAACGTTCTCATTCCGGCGGACCTTCGGGTTCGCATCGCACCCTTCGCATTGGCGAGGCCATTCGGCGTCGTCTGTCCGAGATGTTGTCCCGTGGCGAAATCCACGATCCCGATCTCACCGCGATGTCGATCACGGTAGGCGAGGTGCGTGTGACCTCGGACCTGCGGATCGCGACCGCCTATATCCTGCCGCTGGGCGGGAAATCGGCAGGCACCGCTCTGGAGGCGCTGCGTCGCAACAAGGGTGAGATTCGCCATCAGATCGGCAAGGCGCTTGGGATCAAGCATACGCCGGAGCTGAAATTCGAGTTCGACGATACGTTCGACCGGATGGATGCCACGCGCATTATGTTCTCTGACGAACGGGTTCAGCGCGACATTCATCACGACGACGCATCCGACGAAGAAGAATAACGGAGACATTCAATGGCCCGACGCAAAAAGGGGCGCGCAGTTCACGGTTGGCTGATCGTGGACAAGCCCGCTGGCATGACCTCGACCTCCGTTGTCAACAAGGTACGCTGGGCGTTCGACGCCCAGAAGGCGGGCCATGCCGGCACGCTCGACCCGGATGCGACCGGCGTTCTGGCAGTGGCCTTGGGCGAGGCGACCAAGACCGTGCCGTTCATCACCGAAGCACTGAAATGCTACCGGTTCTCGGTCCGTTTTGGGCAGGCGACGAACACAGACGATGCCGAGGGCGAAGTGATCGCCGAGAGCGATACGCGCCCGACGGATGCACAGATTCTCGATGCCCTACCTCAGTTCGAAGGCGACATCATGCAGGTGCCGCCGAAATTCTCCGCCGTGAAGATTGACGGCGAACGGGCCTATAAGCTGGCGCGCGACGATGAAGAGTTCGAGATTGCCGCACGGCCGCTTTATGTCGAAGAACTGAAATTCGTCGAGCGCGTCGATGAAGATCACGCGCTCTTTGAGATGACCTGCGGCAAGGGTGGCTATGTCCGCGCGATTGCCCGCGATCTGGGCGAGGCTTTGGGCTGTTTCGGCCATGTCGAATGGCTGCGCCGCGAATGGTCCGGACCCTGGGATGCCGAGGACGGGATTTCCATCGCCGAGATCGACGAAATGGCCAAGACCGAAGCGCTCGACGCCTATCTGCGCCCGGTCGAAGAGGGCCTGTCCGATCTCGACGAGGTGATGTGTACCCCCGAGGGCGCAACGCGCCTGCGCAACGGCAACCCAGGCATGGTCTACCCGGCAAACGGGGTGGAATACGGCGATGAAGTCTGGGCCTCGTTCGAGGGCAAGCCTGTGGCAGTCGGCATCTACAAATCCGGCGAATTGCACCCGTCTCGGGTGTTCAACCTCTGACCGCTTGATTTCACCGGGCAGAGCGGCCATTCAGAGCGCATGATCACACGCACCCATACCAAGGGCGATGCGCCCTCCACCGCCGTCTATTCCGATTGCGAACGCTATCGTTACTCGCTGGTCCGGGTCTGGGAGCCGGAGGGGCGCAAGGCGCTTTTCGTCATGCTCAATCCCTCGACCGCCACCGAAGTGCAGAACGATCCCACCGTGGAACGCTGTGAACGCCGGGCCCGCGCCCTTGGGTTCGGGTCGTTTTGCGTGACGAATATCTTCGCGTGGCGCGACACCGATCCGAAGAAAATGCGCGCAGCAAGCGATCCGGTCGGGCCAGAGAACGACGCGGCGATTCACGACTGGGCGCTCTGGGCGGATCAGGTCGTATGCGCCTGGGGCACCCATGGCGCGCATCTGGACCGGGGCGCCGAGGTCGAGCGGATTTTGCGCGGCACCGGACGCGATCTCTATCACCTCGGCCTCTCCAAAGCCGGACACCCGAAGCACCCGCTTTACATTGCCTATACGCAGCAGCCGGAACTCTGGCCCTGATCAGGCGGCGGAAAGCGCCGTGGGGCTGATCTCGACCACGATGTCGCCCAAGGTCACGTCGGGTGAGCCATACAGCACCGCCACCACATCGCCATTGACGATCACTTGGCTCGACAGCCCGTCGGCGGTCTGGCTCACCTCGACATCGAGCGTACCGTCATAGCTTTCACTCGGGTCGAGCGTCACGCGCAGCATGTCCTCTCCCTCGTTGAAATCGGTGATCTCGGCATGGCCGACATCGGCATTGGCATCGTAATAGAGCCAGAATTCATCGGCGCCCGCCCCGCCGGTCGCGGTATCTTCCGCATCCATCAAGAGCGTGTCGTCACCATCGCCGCCATACAGCGTATCGGCCCCCTCATCTCCCGAGAGCACATAGGACGATCCCGCGTCATTCCCGGCATAGATCACATCGTCGCCCGCACCACCGGACAGGATCGCCGTGCCATCGCCGCCATAGATCGTATCATTGCCTGCGCCCGCATCGACAATCGCCGCATCGTCGCCGGTCGCGATCACATCGTCGCCCGCCCCGCCGGTCACGATATTCAGCGTGCCATCGGTCTCTATCGTCGGCAGGCCGTCTTCATCGAGAGTCAAGGTCGCATCCGTGCCGCCCTGCATCACGTCATCGGCCAGAACCAGCGTTTCTCCCTGATCGCCCAGCACATGCTCCACCGTGTCACCGGTCGGTGCACCCGTTGCCATATCCTCATCCCCCTCCGGCGTCAGGACATCATCTTCCGGATCACCCGCGGGACCGGCCTCGTCAGGGATGCCCGGATCGTTCACCGCGAGCACGTAATCATTGGGATCGCCGTCAGGGCCGGCCTCGTCAGGGATGTCGGGATCGTTCGGGTCGATCGCTCCGAAATCGCCCAGTTCGCTCAGGGCATAGAGCGTGCTTTCCCCGGTTTCGGGGTCCAGCACTTCGACGGAGATATCGCCCACCGGAAGGGTGTCATGACCGAGGAAAGAGAGGGTGGTTTCATCTTCATCCGTGGCATAGGACAGGCTCGTACCGATCTCATTGCCCGCCTCGTCGGTCAGCGGTTCGACAATGAAATCCCCCACCAGGCCATCGGCCAGCGTCAGCGTGACATGATCCTCACCTTCGGTGAAACCGGAGAAAAGCGTTTCGCCGGACCCGCTCGCAACCGCGTAATCCTCGCCCGCATCCTCCGCCCCCTCCACGTCGGAAAATGTTTCATCGTCAGGAGAGGCCTCGGAACCGTCATCGGGCAGATCGGCTTGCGTGTCGCCGCCCAAGGCGTCAGTCAGCACGTCCCCCTCACCGGGGGCATCGGCGGCCTCATCGGCTGTGTCATCCTCAGGCAGATCGCTCTCTGTCATGGAAGAGGCGTCGGAATCGTCCCCGATCATCGCCACCTCGCTCAAAGCGAGTGCGGCAGGCACAAGTCCCAGCAATGCAAAAGCCCATAACATGTGCCCACACCTCTAATTCACACACCCGCATGAATAATACTTTTTTGAGCCAAAAGGGGAAAGAAAATCTCGAGAAAATTTTATCTAAACAACTGTTAAGAAATGTTAATTTTCAATATTCAAAAGCTTTGCAAAAATCATGGTGCACATCTTCGGTCAAAATTCTTGAATCACGGCTTTTGGACAAAGACCGGACGTCCTATGAACAGCATATGCGCCCGCCTTCATCGGATGTGTTGTCTGAAGAGCCGGATGCGTGAGCAGAACGGGTGACTCGCAGGGATGGGGCAGGACATGTCGGACCAGGAAAACGAGCTGTCGCAGGACATCAGAGCGCTGACGGAAGAGATCGACCGGCTCAACAATCACAGGTTCATTCGCATCCAGAATTCCAAATTGCGGATGATGTGGTTTCAGTTCCTGCGCGGGCTGGCTTTCGGCTTCGGCTCGGTCGTCGGCGCCTCCATCGTGGTGTCGATCGTCGGCTATATGCTCAACCAGATGGAGGTTGTGCCGATCATCGGCGACTGGGCCAAGCAACTGGCCGGCGAGATCCTGAGTGAAACGCAGCGGGTCGAGACCGGACAGTAGACCGGACAACGACCGGAAAAAGCTTTCTTTTTCAAAAGAATCCGGTTAAACGCGCGCATTCCCGAGCTATCAGCGCCGGGAAGATTCTCCAAGGGCCCTGCTGGACGACATCCCGGCTTGCGCCATAACCCTTTGTTTTCGAAAGGAGACCCCGATGTCGATCACGGTTGAAGAGAAAGCCCGCCTGATCAAGGAATTCGGCACCAAAGAAGGTGACACCGGTTCCCCCGAAGTTCAGGTTGCCATCCTGTCCTCGCGCATCGCGACGCTCACCGAGCACTTCAAAACCCACAAGAAAGACAACCACGGCCGTCGTGGCCTTTTGATGATGGTCGCCCAGCGCCGCAAGCTGCTCGACTACGTCAAAGGCAAAGACGAAGCTCGCTACCAGTCCCTCATCGAGCGTCTGGGCCTGCGTCGCTAAGCCCGCGGCTGCGCCAAGGCGCACCCTCGTTATGTTTTTCAAAAGACCCTCTTCGGAGGGTCTTTTTTCATCTCGCAACGCTCCGCCGCCCTCAAATCAGCGGACGCTGTCCCACATCCTCTTCCTCGACCAACGCATAGCCCTGCAATGTCTCCCGGTCGAGTATCTGCAATTCGCCATCGCTCCAACGCGCAACATGGCGGCTGCGCAGCACGCCCAGCGTCTTGTTGGTGTGCACCAGAGACAGACCCAACGCGTCCGCCACATCCTGTTGCCGATAGGGCAAGGGCACGCGATTGCCTTTCGCCAGGCCAAGATGTTTCAACCGGTCAAACAGTTTCAATAGCGCCCAGGACACGCGTTCGAGCCCCTTGCGCTGACCGACCGTGACAAGGCTTTGCCCGAGAAACGCCTCCTCCGAGGCCGCCAGCCAGACAAGGTCATAGGCCCGCCCCGGATGGTTCTGAAACAGGCGCCAGAGATCGCTGCGCCGGAAGGTACAAAGCACCATGGGCGTCGTCGCCTCGACCGAATGCCCGGCCACGCCCATCACCCCGGCCTGAAGACCGACGAAATCTCCCGGCAGGATGAAGTTGATCACCTGACGCCGACCGTTCTCAAGTGTCTTGTAGCGTACCCCCATGCCGCTCAGAACGGTGTAGAGATGCGGCGTCTCGGAGCCTTCGATCTGAATCGTCGTGCCCGCATCCACACTCAACTCCCCACTTTTGAACCCTTGGGTAAAGCTCAGCTCCTGCGGCGAGAAGGGCTGAAAACACTCCTTCTGCCGCAAAGGGCAATTTTTACACTCGACGGTCACGCAAATATCCTCCGGCTATGTCGTAGTTTAATTCGCGAAACCTCCTTTTGGTTCATTCTGAGGATGATTTTTCAAGACAGGCTTGCCCAGATATGTTCTCCCACACTGCCGCCCCCGCCGTTCAGAACGCGGTTTTCCTGATCCTTGCCGAGGATGGATCACTCGGGGAGAGCCTGCGTCTCGCGCTGCTCGAGATCGCCCCCGGCGCACAGGTGTATCGGGTCGAAAGTCCGGGTGAGGCCATCGTGGTACTGAGCAGGCTGGCCCATGTGACGGCCGCCTTTCTCGCGCTGCCCGCCGCCGAGCTTCATGCCGGTGTCCTGGGGCTGCGGCTGTCGCAACGCGGCGCCCGGATCGTTCTGCTGGTCTCGGCACCGTCCCCGATCCCATCGAACCATGACACTCTGATCTGGCCCCAGGACCCGAAGGCGCTGGTCGCGCTTTTGAACCCTGCGCCCTGCTGAAAGCCGCTCAGCGCGTGTCGTCCACCTGACGGATCACATCCGCCAGCTTTTGCCCGATCACTCGCGAGCCCTTCTTGGACGGGTGGATCATGTCCGCGCCATGAAAGGACCGGTCGCCCTCCGGGACAAGCTCTGACACATCGAGGAAATACACCCCGTCCATCGCCCGCACCATCTGCGTCAGCCGCGCTTCGAAGGCATCGCCAAGCTCGCGACACGAATCGATCACGGACTCCACCCCCGGGCTGCGCAGGTAGCCGAGGTAGATCACCCGCGCCCCGCTCTTGCGAATCTCACGCGCCAGATCGGGGATCGCGCCTGTGGTGCCCTGCCGGGAAATCATTCGGCTCATCTTACGCTCGCAGGCTCCGCAGCCGCAGCCCAGCCACAAATCGTTGCCACCGCCGTTGATCACCACCCAATCCACCGCGTCGCCGCGATACTGCTTGGTGATGTTCATGCCGATGGCGCCCGAAATCGGCAGGCCATACAGGATACGCGCGCCGCCCATGGCCCGATTTTCCACCGGCTCACCGAGGCTTTGCGACAACACATCGGCGATGGAGCTTTTCGAGACGAGATGCCAGGCCATCATGGAGTCGCCCAGCGCCAAAATGCGCGGACCATTCCCTTCGATCTGTGGCGTCTCATTCGCGAGAGCGGCCCGTGAGGCGATCTCATTGCCCGCCGCAAAGCCGGCTTCACCGCCTGCGATCACGGCACAGAGGCTCAGAAACAGGGCTTTCAAAAGGGATGTCATTCGGGCATGCAACATGGGCGACGCTCTTTTCATTCTGGCGACAAAAAAGATTCGTTGGCCCACCCAGCCTTTGTTCTTAAGAAATGCCACAGCGGCCAACCGCAGGGAAACCGAAAAATCGCACGCCCTGCCAAATAGTCAAATTTCCCAATGTTCCGCATTCGTACAGGATTTTTTTTCGTGCAAAAAATCCGAACAACCCAAATTCACCTTATTTAATGGGCGCTACAGTCTTTTCTTGTTTCAAAATGTCACATCTGCATTCTCCCGACAAAATTCCAACAAGGGGAAAACGTCATGGAATTGGGAGTATGGGTCAGTCTGATCCTCTATTTCGCGCTGATGCTCGCCATCGGCTTTTATGCGTGGCGCAAATCCACGGACACGGCCGAAGGCTATGTTCTGGGCGGGCGCAACCTTCACCCGGCCGTCGCGGCGCTCTCGGCGGGGGCCTCCGACATGAGCGGCTGGCTTCTGCTCGGCCTGCCCGGCGCGCTTTACGCCTCCGGCCTGATTGAGGCCTGGATCGGCATCGGGCTTTTCGTCGGCGCATTCATCAACTGGATCGTCGTCGCCCCGCGTCTGCGCGAACAGACCAAGCGCTATGACAACAGCCTCACCATCCCGGAATTCCTGTCGAACCGCTTCCCGACCGCAGCCACCACGCTGCGCGTCGTCTCCGCGGTGATCATCGTCCTGTTCTTCGCCGTTTACACCGCCTCGGGCCTCGTCGGCGGCGGCAAGCTTTTCGCCTCCGCCTTTGACGGCTCTTACATGACCGGCGTGATCCTCACCTTGGGCGTGGTGCTGATCTACACCGTCTTCGGCGGTTTCCTCGCCGTGTCGCTCACCGACTTCGTGCAGGGCTGCATCATGATGTTCGCCCTGATCATCATGCCGATCGTGATCCTCACCACCGGTCAGGGCAATGGCGTCGAACAGGCCGCCGAACGTCTCGCGACCGAGGTGGACCCGAACTACCTGTCGATGACCCACGGGCTGACGCTGTTGACCTTCCTGTCTACGGTCGCCTGGGGTCTGGGCTATTTCGGTCAGCCGCATATCATCGTGCGTTTTATGGCCGTGCGCTCCGTCAAAGAAGTGCCCGTGGCCCGCAACATCGCGATGCTCTGGATGGCGATCTCGCTGATCGGTGCCATCGGCGTCGGCATCTTCGGCCGCACTTATATGGAGCGCAACGGGCTGACGCTCGAGGACCCGGAAACGATCTTCATCGTGCTCTCCGAACTGCTGTTCCACCCGCTGGTGACCGGCTTCCTCTTCGCCGCGCTTCTGGCCGCGATCATGTCCACCGTCTCGTCGCAGCTTCTTGTGTCCTCCTCGTCCCTGACCGAAGATTTCTACAAGGTCTTCTTCCGCCGTCAGGCATCGGACCACGAACTGGTCAACGTCGGCCGGATCTGTGTGGCGCTCGTCGGCGTGGCCGCCATCCTGATCGCCTCTGACCCGTCCTCCAACGTCCTGGGCCTCGTGTCCAACGCATGGGCCGGGTTCGGCGCCGCCTTCGGACCGCTGATGATCCTGTCCCTGACCTGGAAACGCATGACCGGCGCGGGCGCCGTCGCAGGCCTCGTCGTCGGGGCGGGCACCGTCGCGTTCTGGATCATGTCCGGGCTGAACAAGAGCTTCATGGGGCAGGGTCTCTACGAGATCATCCCGGGCTTCGTCGCCTCCTTCATCGCGATCCTCGTTGTCAGCCTTCTGACCAAAGATCGCGGCGAATTCCGCCCTCTGGAAACGCCTGCCGAATAAACGGCGCCGAAAAGGGTAAAAAATGCGAACGGGCGGCCATGTGCCGCCCGTTTTCCTGTGTTTCACGCACAACTCGCGACTTGGCGCAGAGCGCATTTTGTTGTATGCGCCTTGACCATCTGAGACGTAACGCAACAGACCCCGGCGTTGTGAAGGTAAGATATGGGGTCGGCGGCAATGGGGCCGCCAGATAAACGGGAGACCCGAGAGGGCTCGGGAGCGCTCCCTAACAGGATACACTTGATGTTCAACGAAGTGAAAAAATCGATCCAGTGGGGCGAAGAAACCCTCACGCTGGAAACGGGCAAGATTGCCCGTCAGGCCGATGGCACCGTCATCGCCACCCTTGGCGAAACCTCCGTGATGGCCAACGTCACCTTCGCCAAGACCCAGAAAGAGGGCCAGGATTTCTTCCCCCTCACGGTTCACTACCAGGAAAAATACTACGCCGCCGGTAAAATTCCGGGTGGCTTCTTCAAACGCGAAGCCCGCCCGACCGAAAAAGAGACGCTGACCGCGCGTCTGATCGACCGTCCGATCCGCCCGCTGTTCGCCCCGGGCTTCAAAAACGAAGTTCTGGTGATGTGCACCGTTCTGTCGCACGATCTGGTCAATGACCCCGACGTCGTCGCGATGATCGCCGCTTCCGCCGCCCTGACCATTTCCGGCGCGCCCTTCATGGGCCCGATCGCCGGCTGCCGCGTGGGTTTCGAAGATGGCGAATACATCCTGAACCCGACCGTCGACGACATGCAGGATCTGCGCAACAACCCGGACCAGCGTCTGGACCTCGTTGTCGCCGGCACCAAAGACGCCGTCATGATGGTGGAATCCGAGGCTTACGAGCTGACCGAAGAGGAAATGCTCGGCGCCGTGACCTTTGCGCATGAACAGATCCAGCCGGTGATCGACCTGATCATCGACCTGGCCGAAGAGTCCGCGAAAGAGCCCTTCGACTTCCAGTCCCCGGATTACTCCGACCTCTTCGAGGCCGTGAAAGCCGCGGGCGAAGACAAGATGAAAGCCGCCTACGCGATCCTCGACAAACAGGAACGTGTGGCTGCCGTCGCTTCCGTCAAGGAAGAGATCAAAGCCGGTCTGTCCGAAGAGCAACTTTCGGATGCAAACCTCGGCTCCGCTCTGAAGAAACTCGAATCCAACGTGCTGCGCTCTTCCGTCGTGAAAGAGGGCAAACGCATCGACGGTCGCGCGCTTGATCAGGTTCGCCCGATCACCTGCGAAACCGGCCTGCTGCCGCGCACCCATGGCTCCGCTCTGTTCACCCGTGGTGAAACTCAGGGCCTCGTCGTGACCACGCTCGGCACCGGCGACGATGAGCAGATCATCGACGCGCTGCATGGCAACTTCCGCTCCAACTTCCTGCTGCACTACAACTTCCCGCCGTATTCGGTCGGCGAAGTCGGTCGTGTCGGCTCCCCGGGCCGTCGTGAAATCGGTCACGGCAAACTGGCATGGCGCGCCCTTCAGGCCGTTCTGCCCGCCGCCACCGACTTCCCCTACACGATCCGCGTGGTCTCCGAGATCACCGAATCGAACGGCTCCTCCTCGATGGCTTCCGTCTGTGGCGGCTCGCTGTCGATGATGGACGCCGGTGTGCCGCTCAAATCCGCTGTCGCGGGTGTGGCCATGGGTCTCGTGCTCGAAGACGACGGTGAGTTCGCCGTTCTGACCGACATCCTCGGCGACGAGGATCACCTCGGCGACATGGACTTCAAAGTGGCCGGGACCGAAAAAGGCATCACCTCGCTGCAAATGGACATCAAAGTCCAGGGCATCACCCCCGCGATCATGAAGCAAGCTCTCGCTCAGGCGAAAGAAGGCCGCATGCACATCTTGGGCGAGATGAACAAAGCGCTGTCCGGCGCGGGTGAATTCTCCGCCCATGCCCCGCGCATCGAAACGATGCAGATCCCGACCGACAAGATCCGTGAAGTGATCGGCTCCGGCGGCAAGGTCATCCGCGAGATCGTGGAAACCTCCGGCGCGAAAGTCGACATCAACGACGACGGCGTGATCAAGATCGCCTCCGCCAATGGCGAAGCGATCCAGAAGGCTTACGACATGATCTACTCGATCGTGGCCGAGCCGGAAGAAGGCCATGTCTACAAAGGCAAGGTCGTCAAACTGGTCGATTTCGGCGCGTTCGTGAACTTCTTCGGCAAGCGTGACGGCCTCGTGCACGTCTCGCAGATCGAGAACCGTCGCCTGAACCACCCGTCGGACGTTCTGAAAGAAGGTCAGGAAGTTTACGTCAAACTTCTGGGCTTCGACGACCGTGGCAAGGTCCGCCTTGGCATGAAAATGGTCGATCAGGAGACCGGCGAAGAGGTCAAGAAAGAGGAAGAAGCCGAATAATCGGTTCCCCTTTCGAGAAATCGAAAAGCCCCGCCGTAGGTGGGGCTTTTTTCATGCGCATGACGCACATCACAGCTTTTGCCACTCGGCGAACTCCCGCCATGGACACCACAAGTTTACCACCTGTGGTTGTGAGCCAACTTTCATCACCTGAGAAAAGGTGTAATACGGTGCCCATAGATTGCCTCAGACCCACATTCGAAAACCCAATGACAGACACCCGCCTCGACAGACATCTCCGCATCACGGTCGCCGCGCTGACCCGCAAGCGTCCGCAGATGGTCCAGGCGCTGATTACCTCTTGGGGCGCGATGAAGCTCCCTGAGAACTGCACGGCGCGGTGCCTCATCGTCGAGAATGATGACACGCCGCGCACCCGCGACCTGATCGAGGCGACTGCGGTGCTGCCGAATGGCCTTGAACTCGATTATGTGCTCGAAACCGAGGCGGGCATCTCCATCGCGCGCAATCGCGCCGCGAAAGTGTCATTGTCGCAGGAGGCCGATCTTCTGGTGTTCGTCGATGACGACGAGACCGTGGCACAGGACTGGCTGGTGAAGCTGATCGACGGGTATCGGCATAGCGACGCTGTGCTTCTGGGCGCGCCGCTGCGCATCGCGCCGCCGGTCGAGCCCCTCTCCTCCTTCCAGTCCCTGATGTACGAAAACCTGCGCGCCTTCTACCAGAAGCGGGAAGACCGCACGGCAGAAACCGCCACGCTCAACACGCCCGGGCGCGCCGTCATCGCCACCAACAACTGGATCGCGGAAACCCGGCTGTTTCGCAACGAAAACATCTGGTTCGACGAAAATCTGCGGTTTTCCGGCGGCGAGGACACACAGTTTCTGGAAGAGGTTAAAACACGCGGTTTCACCGTCGGCTGGATCAACGACGCTTTCGCCTACGAAACCGTACCCGCCGCACGCCTCAGCTTTCTCTACCAGTATCGTCGCACCAGAGATCAGGCCAACACCAATTTCCAGCGCCAGCTCATCGAAAAGCCGAGCCGGCGGTACAAGATGTTCCTGAAGATTCCCGCCAAGAGCCTTCAGCTTCTCTACCTGCTGCTGACATTGCCCGTCTCGCCGCAACGCTCTCTGCTGCAACTGGCGAAAAGGGCGGGCAACCTTTCGGGCAAACTCGGTGCCGCCATCGGCAATCGCTCGCAGCATTACACCACGACCACCGGTCACTGACCCCGCTCAGGCGCCTGCAAACCACCGTTTCGCCGCTAGGTCCTCGACGCTTTCCGCCTCGATCTGATCGACCTTGCGCATCACGCGTCGAACATGATCCGCCTCGTTCTGGGTCATGTTTGAGCCGCGTGAAATCTTGGCCTGAAGCTCGCTGTTCGAGCGGGTGTAATAATGGTTGAGCTGGATGTGATCGGCGGAATAGAAGCCCGGCTTTTTGCGATCAGAAGCGGAGGCCTTTTCGCCCCTGTCATTCACGCTCTCGCTCGCCCCATCCGTCTCGATCGAATGCACTTTCATCGCGGTGACATGGCACGGATCCACGATCATCTTGAAATTGCACATGCCTTTCAGGGGGCTCATCGGCTCCGGGTGCCGCCGTGTGTAATTCGCCACGATCCCGCCCTCCGGCGGTTCCTCGAACCCGTTGCGCCCGAACATATGCCACGGCAGCGAAATATTCGCCGCGCCCTCCAGATGCGCCAGACACTCCGGTAAGGTCTCCGCAGATTTCGGCACAAGGAATTCGTCCACGTCGATGAACGTCATCCAGCGGAACTGATCGCCGAAATTCGCCACCGCATGGGCATAGGCCAAAACCTGATTGTGGATTTCCGCCCCCGCCCCGTCGCGCAGTTTCTGATGCCACGGGATCACCGTGACGTTCTGTACCCCGACGGCGGCCACAAGCTGCACCAGCGTCCCGTCCGTCGAGCCGTTGTCATAGACGTAGAAATGCCGCACGCCGGCCTTGGCATGAAACCGCCCCCATTCGCCGATATGGCGCTCCTCGTTGCGCACGATGAGCACCACTGCGATGCCGTGCCGGTCGGCCATGGGCGCGGGCGGATCGAGTGCGATGCGAGAGATGGATCTGGTGCGGCGCAGTGCTGAAAACATGAAAAACCCCTGTTCGCGGGCAGCCTAATGAATTGGGCCACGGGCGAACAGGGGCGATTTTTAATGGCTTACGCCGAAAGCCTTAGGCTTTCACGAAACGCAGGTACGGAAGCTTGATGTCCACCTCGCCGAATTTCTCGGCGGCCTGCTCATCGGAGAGAGACAGAGCGGCAATCACGTCCTGACCCACGGTCCAGTTCGCAGGCGTGGCAAGCGGCTTGCCGTAGGTCTTCTGCACACCGTCGAGCGCGCGGAGCACTTCGGCAAAGTTCCGGCCCACGGACATCGGGTAGAGCATGGAAAGCTGCAGTTTCTTGTCCGGGGAGATGATGAACAGCGCCCGCACGGAGGCCGCATCGGCCGCGGTGGCGTTTTCATCGAGGTAAGCGTCGGCCGGCAGCATGTCGTAGAGTTTTGACACGGCCAGATCGGTGTCGCCGATGATCGGGAAACCCGCCGGCGCGCCGGAGAAGGCTTCGATGTCTTTTTTCCACGGGCCGTGCTCTTCAACCGGGTCGGTGGAGAGGCCGATGACCTTCACGCCGCGCTTTTCCCATTCTGCGGAAAGCTGCGCCACGGCGCCGAATTCGGTGGTGCAGACCGGGGTAAAGTCTTTCGGGTGGGAGAACAGAATGGCCCAGCTGTCGCCGATCCAGTCGTGGAAGTTGATCTCACCCTGATCGGTTTTGGCGGTAAAGTCGGGAACGATGTCGTTGATACGAAGACCCATGGTCATCTCCTCTGAATGTAAGTGCGTCGTCTGGTAACTTAGATACATTCTAAATTCTGGATTTCCACCCTGTTTTCAAGTACCGCGACAAATTTACTCGGATTTGTTCAAAACGGGCATTTCGCGGTAAAGGACAATCCCGCCCCACCGTCCGGGTGGCGAAAGCGCAATTGCTCGGCATGGAGCATCAGACGCGGCGCATCCCTGGCCTCGCCCTCCGCATAGAACGGATCTCCCATGATCGGGTGGCCGATGGCCAGCATATGCACTCTGAGCTGATGCGAACGCCCCGTTTTGGGCATCAGCCGCACGCGTGTCTGATTGCCCTCATAGCGCACCACCCGCCAATCGGTGACCGCCGGTTTACCGGTCTCGTGACAGACCATCTGTTTCGGGCGGTTCGGCCAGTCCACGATCAGCGGCAGGTCCACGGTGCCGGTTTTCTCCGCGATATGGCCATGCACCCAGGCGACATAGGTCTTTTTGGTCTGACGTTTCTCGAACTGAAGCCCCAAATGCCGCTGCGCATGGGGCGTCATAGCAAAGACCATCACCCCGGAGGTGTCCCGATCCAGACGGTGCACCAGCAGAGCCTCCGGGAAGGCCGCATTGATCCGCGACATCATGCAATCCGCAAGGTGTTCGCCCTTGCCCGGCACCGACAAAAGCCCGGAGGGTTTGTCCACCACGAGAATCTCGTGATCCAGATGCAGGATGTTCAGCGGGTCTTGCGGGGGATTGTAAGTGTCACTCATCGCGGTCTCTTTCGTCTCCCCCCGCGGGTATCACGCCCGGATCACATTGGCAAAGACGCTGTCGAGAATCCTGCCAAGCCGCCCGGCATCCTCCTCGGTGAACGCATCGGGGAAATCGCTGTCGAGATCGAACACGCCCAGAAGCTGCCCTTTCGCATTTTGCACCGGCAAAACAAGTTCCGAGCGCGTCGAAGACGCACAGGCGATATGGCCCTCGAAGGCCTCCACATCCGGGACAAGCTGCACCGTCCTCGTGCGCGCACAGGCACCGCAAACCCCGCGCTCGAACGGGATCACCAGGCAGCCATGCCCGCCCTGATACGGCCCGATCTTCAAAAGTCCTTCGGAAACAACACGGTAGAAACCCGTCCAGTGGAACCGGTCATCCGAGTGGTGCACTTCGCAGGCCACGGTGGCCATCAGCGCAACATCATCCGTCTCCCCGGCACAGAGTGCGGCGACCCGTGCCGACAAACCGTCGTAATCCGGCATGTTTTTCTCCCTTTTCCTGCTTCGCGCAAACCCATTGGTAAGGTTTCCCCCGTAGGATCAAACCCGATATAAGAACAAAGGTACGGCATATGAAACTGACCCATCAGGATTTTGATGACGTGCGAATCGTGAGCGTCGTCGAAAACCGCATCGACGCGGCCTGCGCCATTCAGTTCAAGGACGAGATGCGCGCGCTGAGCGACAGTGGCCCGGCGCGCATTCTCCTTGATCTCGGAAATGTCGAATTCCTCGACAGTTCCGGTCTTGGTGCCGTGGTCGCGGCCCTCAAGGCCGTGCGCAACGGGCAACACCTCGAACTCGCCGCGCTGCACCCCACCGTGCAACGGGTCTTCCGTCTCACCCGCATGGATACCGTTTTCACCATTCACACCAGCGTCGCCGCTGCGGTCGAGGGCATCGCAAATGCGTCCTGAGGGAAATCTCAAACGTCAGGAGACCTGGGAGGCCCCGCCCGAACCGAAAGAGCATATGTTGAGACTCATCCTCCCGGCAACCGAAGCCGCAGTGCGCCGCGGATTGGCCAGTATCAAACACGGGCTGAGCACGGACCACTATGGCCCGGACGAGCTTGCCAGTCTCGAGATCGTCCTCGCCGAGGCGCTCAACAACATCGTCGAACATGCCTATGCGGATCGCTCCGACGGCATGATCGAAATCCACCTGTCCCAGACCCCGAAGGGCCTGTGGTGCACCATCCTCGACAATGGCCAGATGATGCCCGGCGGCGAACCGCCTCTCGGTCGCCGCGCCGATCTCAATTGCGACATCGCCGATCTGCCCGAGGGCGGCTTTGGCTGGTTTCTGATCAGGGAACTGGCGCATGAGCTGGAATATGTCCGGGAGAGCGATCACAACCGCCTCTGCTTTCGCATGTCGATCGGTCAGATGGCCTGAACGCCTCTTCGCTCTGCGCGCCCGACGGCTCAGTTCAACTGGAAATGCAACGGATAGGCGCCATCCTCGAACGGGCCGAACAGGTCGTCGAGATCGGGATGCTGCACCGGCTCCCCGGAATAATCCGCCACGAGATTCTGCTCCGACACATAGGCGACGTAAAAGCTCTGATCGTTTTCCGCGAGCAGATGGTAAAACGGCTGATCCTTGCTCGGGCGCACATCCTCAGGAATGGCGGCATACCATTCCTCGGTGTTGGAGAACATTGCGTCGACATCGAACACCACGCCACGGAAACTGTGTTTCCGGTGCCGGACAACCTGTCCCAGATGATATTTGGCGCGTGATGACATCATGACGTTGCAACCCTCATACTTGGTTAGTAGACCTTTAAAACGGTCTCTGTCCACGGGGGGCAGCCCGGGAAATGGGAAACAGTCTGTGAACCTTGTTTTGACAGTGCTCGAAATCGTGGCGCCGGTGTTCCTGCTGGCGCTGATCGGGTTCACCTGGGTCAAGACCGGCCACGAATACCGGCTGGAGTTCGTCACCAAACTTACCATGACGCTTTCCGTCCCCGCGCTGATCTTCACCGCGCTGGTCAAGGCCGACATCGAACCCGCCGCGCTCTCCGCCCTCTCGCTGGCCTCGATCGTCGCCTATGGCGGGGTCACAATCGCCGTCTGGCTCGTGGTCAAACTGATGGGGCTCGACAGCCGCACCTACCTCGCACCACTGATCTTCGGCAACACCGGCAACCTCGGCCTGCCGCTCGCGCTCTTCGCCTTTGGCGAGGCCGGGCTGAGCTATGCCGTCGTCGTCTTCGCCGCCATGGCACTCTGGTCCTTCACCTTCGGGGTCTATGTCACCGCAGGCGGCGGCTCTCTCGGCAAGGCGTTCAAGGAACCGCTGGTCTGGGCCACGGCGCTTGGCGCGCTGTTCCTCTGGCAGGGCTGGACGCTCCCGACCTTTGCGATGAACACGCTGTCGCTTCTGGGCCAGATCGCCATCCCGCTGATGCTCATCACCTTGGGCGTCGCCGTCGCACGGCTGCATCCGCACGGGCTCGGGCGCGCCGCCGTCATGGCCGTCGGCAAGGTCGTGCTCTGCGCCGGCATAGCCGCCCTCGCCGGGCTCTGGTTCAACCTCGATCCGGTGCCCTTCGCCGTGCTCGTCGTCCAGATCGCTACCCCGGTCGCCGTCACCTCCTACATGCTCGCGGAAAAATACGGCGCGGATTCGGATGCGGTCGCCGCCCTCGTCGTCTCCTCGACTCTGCTGTCGGTGATCTACCTGCCGATCCTTCTGGCGCTCCTGATCTGAGCGTTTCCGAAACGCCCCCGTTCACAGGAATGCCATTTCACAGCCAGCCCAAATCCGCTATGCTCCTTGGAAAGATAAAGCGAGAGGCAGTTATGAGCAGACGTCTTCGCGCACTTGCGGTCCTTTTCCTGCTGTCCGCCTGCGGCGGCGGTTACAACAGTGCGCCCAGAAATCTCGACAACGCATGTTCCATTCTGGACCAGCGCCCGACCTATTTGCGCGCGATGAAGAAATCCGAACGCAAATGGGGCATCCCGGTGTATGTCCAGATGGCGACGTTCTATCAGGAAAGCAAATTCGACGGCGATGCCCGCACGCCGCACCAGTTCGTGCTCAACGTGATCCCGATGGGGCGGCAAAGTTCGGCCTTCGGCTATGCTCAGGCGCTCGATGCCACCTGGGACGAGTATCGCGTGGAGCAGAACCGCAGGGGCGCCAAACGCACCCGGATCGAGGACGCCACCGATTTCATGGGCTGGTACATGGCAGAAACTTCCGAACGCCTCGGCATTTCGAAATACGACGCCCGCAACCAATATCTCGCCTATCACGAGGGCCGCAGCGGATACGCCCGCGGCAGCTACAATTCCAAAGCCTGGCTCGTGCGGGTCGCCGGTTCCGTCGCCGACCGCGCCGAGGTCTA
Source organism: Celeribacter ethanolicus (assembly GCF_001550095.1). Taxonomy (GTDB): domain Bacteria; phylum Pseudomonadota; class Alphaproteobacteria; order Rhodobacterales; family Rhodobacteraceae; genus Celeribacter; species Celeribacter ethanolicus. The sequence continues at coordinate 50,638 of NZ_LRUC01000011.1, forward strand.
CCGCCAGCAGCTCACCGCCTGCGGCAAGATCTGAACCGGATCAGTCGAGCGGCGTGCCGCGCCGCTTGGCTTCCGTGCGGATGTTGAATTCCCCGTCCGACACCGAACCGCCCAGTTTCATCCTGGTGAGCTGAACCGTGGTCGACCCGCCGGTTTCGTCATGGATCACCCAGGCCTTAAGCACCGGGGTCGCACTGAAAATCATGTCGATGGAGCCGTATTCCGGGTGATCCGGGTCCTGCGCCCGCACAACCGTATCGCCATTCTGTTCGGTGTGCGACACAACCATCTTGGCTTTGCTCAGGTCGACATTGCGCGCCAGCATCAGGGACAGCGGCGTCTGCGACAGCGGAAACCGCTGCGGCGGCTCGTTGGAGCCGGGATCGAACACCGCGACCTGACCGCCCGACACCAGCACAAGCGCATCGTCTCCCCCGCCATAATCGAGCCGCATCCGCCCCGGGCGTTTGATCGTCACGGCACCTTGCGACCGCGAGCCGTCGTCATTGATCTGGGTGAATTCCGCCTCGACCGTTCCGAGACCGTTGAGGTAGCTCGAAATCGTCGAGAGCGGCAGTTTCTCCGCCGCCGCAGGACCGGCGAAGGAGAGGGCGACAAGGGCAGGCGCGAGGGCCTTGAGGGAGGCCCGCACAGGGGCACTGAGAATCTGTTTCATGCCTGAGATATAGCCGCTCCCGACGCGACTTCCACCTCTCCTGACTTCACAGGTCGCGGAACTCCGCGTGAGCTTACTGCTCCGGCACCAGAATCTCGCGCTTGCCGACATGGTTCGCAGGCGACACCACACCCTCGTCCTCCATCTGCTCCACCAGACGCGCGGCCTTGTTATAGCCGATCGCCAGTTTGCGCTGGATGTAGGAGGTCGAGCATTTGCGATCCTTGATCACGATGGCCACCGCCTGATCGTAAAGCGCATCCTCGCCCGAGGTATTGCCGCCGGTGCCAAGGCCCAGAACCGCGTCGATATCGGCGGATTTCTCGTCATCCGGCCCTTCGACCACACCGCCGACGTAATCCGGCGGACCGTAGGCCTTGAGATAGGAAACGATCTTTTCGACCTCCTCATCCGACACGAACGGCGCGTGACAACGGGTGATCCGGCCACCGCCGCCCATGTAGAGCATGTCGCCCATGCCCAAGAGCTGTTCGGCGCCTTGCTCGCCCAGAATGGTGCGGCTGTCGATTTTCGAGGTCACCTGAAACGAAATCCGGGTCGGGAAGTTCGCCTTGATCGTGCCGGTGATGACGTCCACGGACGGACGCTGCGTCGCCATGATCAGGTGAATCCCCGAGGCCCGCGCCATCTGTGCCAGACGCTGGATACAGGCCTCGATCTCCTTGCCCGCCACCATCATCAGATCGGCCATCTCGTCAACGACAACGACGATGAAGGGCAGCGCTTCGGGCTGGAATTCCTCGGTCTCGAAAATCGGATCGCCGGTCTCCTCGTCAAACCCGGTCTGCACCGTGCGGGAGAACAGCTCGCCTTTCGCCAGCGCCTCTTTGACGCGACCGTTGTAGCCGTCGATGTTGCGCACGCCCATCTTGGACATTTTGCGATAACGGTCTTCCATCTCGGCGACGACCCATTTGAGCGCCACAACGGCCTTTTTCGGGTCGGTCACAACCGGGCTCAGAAGATGCGGAATGCCATCGTAGACGCTGAGTTCGAGCATCTTCGGGTCGATCATGATCATCCGGCATTCTGCGGGAGTCAGCTTGTAGAGGAGCGACAGGATCATGGTGTTGATCGCCACGGATTTCCCGGACCCGGTGGTCCCGGCAATCAGCAGGTGCGGCATCTTCGCAAGGTTCGCCACAACCGCATCGCCGCCGATATCCTTGCCAAGCGCCAGCGGCAGCGAATGCTTGCCATCGCCATAATCGCGCCCCGACAGGATCTCGCGGAAGGACACCATTTCGCGATGTTCGTTCGGCAATTCGATCCCGATCACCGAGCGTCCCGGCACGGTCGAGACACGCGCGGACAGCGCCGACATCGAACGCGCAATATCGTCCGCCAGACCGATCACCCGGCTGGCCTTGAGACCCGGCGCGGGTTCGAGCTCGTACATGGTCACGACCGGCCCCGGCCGCACCGACACGATCTCGCCCTTCACACCGTAATCGTCGAGCACATTCTCCAACATCCGGGCATTCTCTTCGAGCGCCTCGTCGGACAGCGTATGCCGCACGATATTGACCGGGTTTTCCAGCAGAGACAGCGGCGGCACCTCGTATTCGGCCTCTTTCGGGTCGAATTTCAGGCTGGGCTGCGCCTCTGCCTGGGCCTGTTTCGACGGCACGACAGGTTTGCGCACCGGGTGCTGCACCACGCGTTTCGCCTCGGGGGCTGCGGGTTGCGCATGTTCGAACCGGGCGGGCTGGGGCGCGATATATTCCGGCGTTTCCACCGGTTCATAACCCGCATCGTAACCATCGTCATAACCGTCCTCATAGGCCCCTTCATAGGCTTCGAGCGGCACATAATCCGCCTCGTACCCGTCGGCCTCATAGCCGTCATAAGACGCCTCATGCGGCTGCGGCGCCGCGATCTCGACCATCGGTGTCGCAACCGCAGGCGTGGTGTCGAGGATCATCGGGCGCGGGCCCTTCTTGTATTTCGCCACGGCCTTTTGCGCCGCACTCATCGGCGGCTCTACACGGGTCGCGCCCGGCACAATCGCCCGCGATCCGGCACGCGCCCGCGAGTTGATCACATTGGCGATCTTCGAACGGATGCGGTCGTCCTGCCCCGGCAGCATTTCCACATCGGGGGCCAGATCCCGCTCGATCAGCTCGGGCTCCGGGTCTTCCACCGCATTGCGTTTCAAAAGCGTCGGCATCTTGGCAAAGAGCGACGGCTTGGCCTCCACCTCCGGCGCGGGCATCGGTGCCGCGACCGGCGCCGCAACCGATGCGGAAATATGCGCCTCGCGCACATCGGCACGGATCACCCGCGACCCGTGGTGCGCGGCCTGTTGCGTCTGCATCTGGGCGTCAAAGGCCGCCTGTTCCTCGGCAATCTGACGCTGCTCTTCCCGACGCGCCTCGCGACGCGCCGCCGCCTTCTCCGCCATGCGCTGGCCGAGATGCACCGAACCGCGCGCGCTGCGCCCCATCAGGTGCAGCATCAGCGCATAAAGCGATACCAGTCCCCAAAGCAGATAGCGACCGATGTCGACCATCTCCGAGCGCGTGAAACCGAAGGCGAAAAGCGCCAGAGCCAGAGCCGCAAAGAACGACAAAAAGGCCAGAACCTTAAGGCTGAGTGCCGCACCGAAAGGCACGATCTGGATCAGCGCCGCCAGAACCGTATCGCCGAACAGCCCGCCAAAGCTCTGCGGTGCGCTGGAAGCGTGAGTCGAGGCATAGACCGCCGCCACCGCAATGGCGATCGGCACGAAGACCGCCCGCGACAGGGCCCGCTCCGAGCCACGATGGAAAATATACCGCAGCCCCCAGGCCGCAAACCCGAGCGCAAAACCCCAGGAGGCCACACCGACGATGATCATCAGAGGCGAGGCAATCGAGGCCCCGAAACGCCCGAGAATATTGTTCACAGGCGCTTCCGTCGCCGACAGCCAGCTCGGGTCCTCCGGCGTATAGCTTCCCAGCAGCAGCGCAAAGATCAGACCGACCAGCAAAAGGCCGAGCCCGATCAGCTCCTGCCCCCGGCGTTCCAGCAAGATCTGGGTGTTTTTGTCGAACAGCGGATCGCGACCACGTGCCTGATAGGATGCCATGCCTGCCTCTTAACCTTAACCGTACAAACAGTCGCGGAGCTGGATCAGCCCGCGCTGTGTCTCTTCTTTTGGGGCCACCAAGGCGACCCGGATGTAATGCTTGCCGGGGTTCTCCCCGTTCACCTCGCGCGACAGATAGGCACCGGGCAAAACCCGGATGCCGGTTTCCGTCCAGAGCTTCATCGCCGCCTCTTCGCCGTCCGTCACCGGCAGCCAGAGGAAAAACCCCGCCTGCGGCGCCTCCGCGCCTTGAATGCCCGAAAACACCTCGTCGGCCATGTCGAACTTTTCGACGTAGAGCTTGCGCGAGGCGATGACGTGCTCCTCGTCGGCCCAGACGCGGGCGGAGACCGCCTGGATCGGGCCGGGCAAAGGCGCGCCTGCATAAGAGCGCAGCCGACGAATGCGGAGCATGTTTTCCGGCCCCGACGCCACAAAGCCAGAGCGCAATCCAGGAAGGTTCGAGCGTTTCGACAGCGAATGGAAAATCACCACACGTTCGGGGTCCGCCCCCATCTCGCGCGCCACTTCCAACGCACTGACGGGCACTTCGTCACGGTAAATCTCGGAATAGCACTCGTCAGAAAACACCTTGAAATCGTGTTTTTCCGCCAAGAAAATCAAATCGCGCAAATAATCGCGCGAGGCAATCGCACCCTGCGGATTCGACGGGCTACAGATATAGGCAATCGCCGTGCGGTCCAGAACCTCGCTCGGAAGCCCTGCGTAATCCGGCAAAAATCCGGTCTCGCGCGTCGCAGGTACGAACACCGGTTCGGCCCCGATGGTCGTCGCGGCGACGGCATAGACCTGATAAAACGGATTGGGTGTGAGCACGACCGGCTGTTTGCCATTCTTGGTCTCCGGGCAGAGCGCGATACAGGCGTTCATCAGCCCCTCGCGCGTGCCGTTGAGCGCCATGATGTCGGTGACGGGATCGACCGTCACACCGAAACGGCGCTTGAGCCACCCGGCAATCGCATCCAGCAACTCATCCGTGCCATTGTTGTTCGGATATTTCGCAAAGCCCGCGATATTCTCCGCCAGAACCTCCCCCACAAAGGGCGGCATGGCATGGCGCGGCTCGCCGATGGTCATATGCATGACCTCGCCCCCCGGCGCATGCACGTCGAGAAGGCTCCGCAAACGCGGAAAGGCGTATTCCGGCAGGTTGGAAAACCGCTCAGGGAACATCATGAAACTGCTACTGCCTCTGTGTCTCCGGATCTTTTCGCCCGGGTGTTTGGGGTCAAGATAACCGGGCCGGGCCGATTGGTCCAGAAAAAGACGGGGGCGTCTGTGGCCCTCGCGCACAGGTTGTGGCTTTTAGGCCAGAACACTCAGGTCAGCGCGGTCTCCGCCGCCTTGCCCAAGCGCAACAACCGCGCTTCGCTCATCGGCGGCGTTTGCAGGATCACGCCACAGGACGGAACCCCCGTCGGAAGTGTCAGCGCGGTCAGCCCCATCAGGTTGCCGACCCGCGTATTGCGCAGCGCCAGAAGGTTTTCGGTGACGTAATATTCAGCATCCGTCATCAGCCGTTCGGCATCGGGCGGCAGGATCGGCGCGGTCGGCAGGATAACCGCATCATAGCCCGCCGTGGCCTTGAGATACGCCCCCCGCAGATGCGCGAGTTTCTTCCACCCGGCGACGAAATCCGCGCCATTAAACGCCCCGCCCGAGCGGAACCGTTCGAGAATGCGCGGGTACATCACATCGGGATTGGCCTCGATATAGGTGCGCCATTCGGCATAGGCCTCGGTGGTAAAAAGAATGCCGGAGAGATCCATCGCCTCGGTGACCGCAGACACCTCCGCGCGCGTCACCTCCGCCCCGGCCTCCCGGAATTTCTGCACCGACACCTCAAACGCATCCAGAGGCGCGTCGCGAATGTCGTCGAAGACCACGTTTTCAAGCACGAGCAAACGCTTGCCCTTGAGCGTCGCGCCTTTCATATCCGGCGCAGGCGACCCGTCGAGAATGGCAAACACTTCTGCGGCATCCTCCGCCGTCTTGACCAGAGGTCCGATGGTGTCAAACGCCGCCGCCAGAGGCACAACACCGTCCAGCGGAATACGCCCCGCGGTGGTTTTCAGCCCGACAAGATCGTTCCACGCCGACGGGATGCGCACCGACCCGCCGGTGTCCGACCCGATCGCACCCGGCGCGAGGCCAAAGGCTACAGACCCCGCCGCACCCGAGGAAGACCCGCCCGAGACGGCGGCATGATCGTTGACGCAGGGCGTCGTGGCCGTCACCGGATTAAGCCCCAGCCCGGAGAACGCCAATTCCGACATATGCGTCTTGCCCAGCGCCACGAGCCCCGCGTTCGACGCACGCCGGAGCACTTCGGCGTCCCTCAATGGCACACGGTCCTTGAGCAACGCCGATCCCGCCTCCGTCGCCACGCCCGCCGTGTCGAACAGGTCCTTCCACGACACCGGAACCCCGTCCAAAAGCCCGCGCCGCACCCCGTCGCGGGCACGCCCATAGGCCGCCTCCGCCTCCGCCATGGCGCGGTCTTCCATCATCCGCGCATAAATCCGATCCGCAAAAGGATGCGCCTTGGCCATATCCAGAAACGCCGCCGTCAGATCGCGCGGATCGACATCGCCCGTGCCGATGGCCCGCCCCAGATCGCTCATGCTCATCTCTGTATACTCGACCATCGTCCGCCCTTTCCTGTTGCCGTCGCAAAGTAGCGGCGCAGGAGCGCATGGACAATCCCGTCTCGCGCGTCATATTTGCGACAAGGAGGCTCTCATGACCCAGAACACCATGCCCAAAAGCGATCTCATCATTGTCGGTGGCGGCCTGAACGGCCCGGCTCTGGCGCTGGCCTCCGCGAACGCGGGTCTGACCGTGACGCTCATCGACAGTCTGCCGAAAGCCCTGCGCATCGGCGACACGTTCGACGGGCGCGGTTATGCGCTGTCGCTCGGCTCGTACAAGCTGATGAAAGCCATCGGCATCTGGGGCAAGGTGGCGGCGCATGCCCAGCCGATCCTCGATGTGAAAGTCACCGACGGCAAACCCGGCGAGGGTCCCGCGCCTTTCATGCTCGAATTTCGCGATGGCGAGATCGACGAAAGCCCGATGGGCTACATGGTCGAGGACCGCTATATCCGTCAGGCCTTTCTCGAAGCGCTCGACGCCCAGCCGAAAATCACCCAGATCGAAGGCGAAGTCATCGCGCAAGACGTCACGCTCCATGGCGCGACAGTCACGCTGAGCGATGGCACCGACATCTCCGGCAAACTGATCGTCGGCTGCGACGGGCGCCAATCCGGCACCGCTCTGCGCGCCGGGATCAAACGCACCGGCTGGGGCTATGGCCAGACCGCGCTCGTCTGCGCGATCTCGCACGAGTTGCCGCATCATGGCGCTGCGCATCAGTATTTCCTGCCCTCCGGCCCGCTGGCGATCCTGCCACTGCCAGGCAATCAAAGCTCCATCGTCTGGACCGAAAAAGACAAGCTCGCCGCCGAGATTCAGGCGCTCTCTGACGAGGACTACCTTGCCGTTCTGCGGCCGCGTTTCGGGGATTTTCTGGGCGAGATTTCACTGGCCGGGAAACGCTTTACCTATCCTTTGAACATCACCTTGGCGAATGCCTTTACCGCCCCGCGCATCGCCCTTGTCGGCGATGCGGCGCATGGCATGCACCCGATCTCGGGTCAGGGTCTGAACGCCGGGCTCAAGGATGTCGGCGCATTGACCGAAGTCTTGGTCGAGGCGCATCGGCGCGGCGAAGACATCGGGCGCGAAGACGTTTTGGCGCGTTACGCGCAATGGCGGCGGTTCGACGTGGCGACGATGGCGCTCATGACCGACAGCTTCAACAAGCTGTTTTCCAACGACAATCCCTTCCTGCGCGTGGCGCGGGACATCGGCATGGGCGCGGTGAACGCGATGGGCGGGCTGAAACGCGCCGCAATCCGCGAGGCGGCGGGGGTCAATGGCGACATCCCCAAATTGCTGCGCGGTGTGGCACTTTGAGCGCTTGAGTATTTCGGCAGCAAAGGAAACGGGCGCTCAGTCTTCGAGTTTGCGCGCCTCTGACACCAGCATGATCGGAATGCCGTTGCGGATCGGATAGGCAAGGCCTGCGGTTTTCGAGATCAGTTCCTGTTTCTCCGCATCATAGCTCAAAACGCCATGGGTTTGCGGGCAGACCAGCGCCTCGATCATCCGGCGGTCGAAAGTCGGTTGGGCATCCATCACATCATATCCTCGTCAGAGCCGCCATGCAGCGCGAATTCCATCAGCGTTATAAGCGTTTCGCGGCGGGTGGAAAGGGAGGGCGCTTCCAAAAGCGCCTGTTTGTCCTCGGGGCTGAACGGGCAGAGCATGGAAAGCGAGTTGATCAGCAATTCGTCTTCGGCCTGCCCGAGGCTTTCCCAATCGGTGCGCAATTCCTCTTCGCAGAAATAGCGTTTCAGCAGGTCCATGAAGGGTTTGCGCATCAGCTCCGGATCGTGTTCCGGCGCGCCGAGATCGGCCCCGAAATCGGACCAGTCCACGGTGAATTTGCGATAGGGGCAGAACCCGGTGGTCTCCGCCAGAAGCCGGAACCGCGACACGCCGGTGAGCGTGATCATGTAGCGCCCGTCCTCGGTCTCGGAAAACGCCGTCAGACGCCCGGCACAGCCGATGGTGTTGAGCTTTCCGGCCCCCGCCCCGCTGCGCGGCTGGATCATGCCGATCAGACGCGCGGGCGTTTTCATGCAATCTTCGATCATCTGCAAATAGCGCGGCTCGAAAATATGCAGCGGCAGACGAGACCGGGGCAACAAAAGTGCCCCGGGCAGTGGAAAGACGGGGATCGTCTCGGGAAGATCGGCTGCGCTCAACATGGTCTAAAGTTAGAACGCAAACGCGATCAGGCAAACAGCATCGACGACAATTTCCGACGTCCGTTCAGAACGATCGGATCGCTGGGCTTGAGGCTGTCGAAAATTTTGAACAGCTGTTCCTTGATCGCGCCACCGTTCCACTCACGATCCTGTTTGAACGCCGCCAAAAGCGTTGCGACGGCCTCTTCGACCTGCCCTGCGGCATGTTGCGCCACGGCAAGGTCAAACCGCGCCTGCATGTCGGTCGGGTCGGCCTCGACCTTGGCGGCCAGTTCCGCCACGGGTCCGGCGTTTTCCGCCTCGCGCGCCAGAGCGATCTGGGCATGCACCGCCTCAAGCGCTGCGTCATGCGAGACCTCGGCAGGCGCGCCGTTCAGCACGGCTTCGGCCTGATCCAGTTCGCCTTTCGCGAGATGACATTTGGCAAGACCGGCATAGGCCCCGGCCAGTTTGTCGTCTTCCTCAAGGATCGCGGCATAGGTCTGCGCCGCGTCGTCGATCTCACCGGCTTCGAACATTTCGTCGGCAGCGGCAACCGCATCGGCGAGGCTTTCGTCCACGCTCAGCGCAGCGATCTTGGTCACGAATTCCTTGACCTGCGACGGCGGCAGCGCGCCTTGGAACCCGTCCACCGGCTGCCCTTTGTAAAAGGCATAGACGGTCGGGATCGACTGGACGCGCATCTGCCCCGCGATCATCTGGTTTTCGTCGACGTTGACCTTGGCCATCTTGACCTTGCCACCGGCGGCCCCGACCTCGGCTTCGAGAGCCGGGCCAAGCTGGCGGCAGGGGCCGCACCAGGGTGCCCAGAAATCGACGATCACAGGGGTTTCCTGAGAGGCATCAATCACCTCGGCCATGAAATCGGCCTCGGTAACATCTTTCACATATGCGCCGTGCGCGGCACCGTTGGTTTTTCCGAGATCCATCGTCGGTTCTCCCTATATCTGTTTGACGCATATATGCGCCTTTGGGCATGAGTTTTAAAGGTCGAAGGAAGCAAAGACCGGCGCGTGATCCGACGGTTGTTCCCAGCCCCGCGCCGCACGCAGAACCCGGCTGCCATGCGCCGCATTCGAGATGTCCGGCGTGGCCCAGACGTGATCGAGCCGCCGCCCCTTGTCCGCCGCACTCCAGTCTTTCGCCCGGTAAGACCACCACGAATAGAGCAGGCCTTCGGGAATATCCTGCCGCGTGACATCGACCCAACCACCCGCATCCTGCGTCTGCGCCAGATGTTCGACCTCAATCGGCGTGTGCGAGACGATTTTCAACAACTGCTTGTGATTCCAAACGTCGTCCTCGCGCGGGGCAATGTTGAGATCGCCGACAAGGATGGATTTCTCCGGTTTCCCGGCATGAAACGCATCGCGCATCTCGGTCAGGTAATCGAGCTTCTGCCCGAATTTCTCATTCACCTCGCGATCCGGGACATCGCCGCCCGCAGGCACATAGAAATTGTGGATCGTCACACCGTTCTCGAGCTTGCCCGCGATGTGACGCGCATGGCCGAGAGAGGCGTAATCCTCGGCACCGGCCTCGACCATCGGGATTTTAGAGAGGATCGCAACGCCGTTGTAGCCCTTCTGCCCCCGCGCCACCATGTGGGTGTAGCCCAGCGCCCGAAACCGCTCCATCGGGATTTTCTCCACCGGCGATTTGCACTCCTGAAGACAGAGCACATCGGGCGCCTCCTCTTCGAGCAGCTTGCAAACGATCGGTTCGCGCAGACGCACGGAGTTGATGTTCCAGGTGGCAAGGGTAAAGGGCATGGTGGGTCCTCGGATCAGATTTACGCCGAACCCTACCCGTCCGTCCGAGCCGTGACCACCCGAAAGCCGTGCAAACCCGTCTCTCAAAAAAATGCCCGGCACAAAGGCCGGGCGTAAGTCGAGGGACGAGGGACTGCACATCATTCCCCCGATGTGCGAGGGGTCTTCAGGGGATGAACACGGGGCGGGTACAAAAGGTTCCCGCCTCGCGTCAAATCTCAGGATGCCAGACGATACCCGCCCGCTTCGGTCACAAGAATGCGCGCATTCGAGGGGTCGGGCTCGATCTTCTGCCGCAGCCGATAGATATGGGTCTCAAGCGTGTGGGTCGTCACACCGGCGTTGTAGCCCCAGACCTCATGCAAAAGCACATCGCGCGGCACCACGCCTTCGGTCGAGCGATAGAGGAACTTGAGGATATTGGTCTCTTTCTCAGTCAGACGGATTTTCTTGTCGTCCTCCGTAACCAACATTTTCTGCGCCGGTTTGAACGTATACGGTCCAAGCTGGAAAACAGCCGCCTCCGATTGCTCATGGGTGCGGAGTTGCGCGCGAATGCGGGCCAGAAGCACCGGGAATTTGAACGGTTTGGTCACGTAATCGTTCGCGCCGCTGTCGAGACCCAGAATGGTGTCCGCATCCGTATCATGCCCCGTGAGCATCAAAATCGGACATTTCACACCGGATTTCCGCAGTCTTTTGCAAAGTTCGCGCCCATCCGTGTCGGGCAGGCCGACGTCGAGGATGATCAGATCGTAATGTCCTTCCTTCGACTTCTCCATGCCCGCAGCGCCGCAATCGGCTTCGAACACGTCGAAATCTTCGGTCATCACCAATTGCTCGCTCAATGCCTCACGCAGATCGTCATCGTCGTCGACGAGCAGGATTTTCTTGAGAGTGGCCATCACCGTGACCTCCTTTTGTTGTGCCTTGTCCGTGATCTGAGCGTGACGGCGGTAAAGAACAAGATTTGCAACAAAGCTCTCACGCAAGCGTGTCAAATCACCGCGAAATGTTTCACTTTATGACAAAGATCGCTACATCAGAGCCCTGACACGACAACGGACCGCCGCCATGAGCCTTGCCCCGACCCTCTCCGAGATCATCGCCCGCGCCCGCGCGGACATGCGCATGGGGGTGCCGGTGGTGCTCCGCTCCGAGGCAGGTCATGCGCTCGCCGTCGCCGCCGAAGACCTTTCGACCGAGCGTCTGGGCGATCTGCGCGGCCTTGGCGAGGCCTATCTCGCCATCACCGCCCGGCGCGCCGAAACGCTCTCCGCCCGCGCCTATGATTCCGATCTCGCCCGCCTGATCCTGCCCGCCGACGCCGATGTCGACTGGATCAACGCGGTGGCCGATCCCGCCGACGATCTCACCCATCCGATGAAAGGCCCGTTCCGCTCTCTGCGCGGCGGCAATGCGATCTGCGCCCGCGCCGCGATTGCGCTGGCGAAATCCGCCCGCCTTCTGCCCTCCGCCGTCATGGTCGATGTGAAAAACGGGTTTGAAATTGCCGCCACCAACGGGCTGACCGTCCTGCCGGTCGAGGCCGCTCTGCCGCTGATGGCCGATCTCGCGCCGCTGCACGATATGATTCACGCCCGCGTGCCTTTGATCGCCTCCGAGAAATCCCGCGTCCATGTGTTCCGCCCCGAGGACGGCGGCGAAGAGCATTACGTCGTCGAGGTCGGTCGCCCGGATCGCAGCAAACCTGTGTTGGCCCGTCTGCATTCCGCCTGTTTCACCGGCGACATCTTCGGCTCGCTGAAATGCGATTGCGGCCCGCAGCTTCACGCCGCGCTCAACCAGATGGGCGAAGAGGGCGAAGGCATTCTGCTCTATCTCAACCAGGAAGGCCGCGGCATCGGCCATGCCAACAAGATGCGCGCCTATTCCTTGCAGGATCAGGGATTCGACACGGTCGAGGCCAATCACCGCCTCGGCTTCGAGGACGACGAGCGCGATTTCCGCATCGGGGCGGCGATTCTCAAAGAGATGGGGTTCTCTGCCGTGCGGCTCCTGACCAACAACCCGAAAAAAATCGCCCGGATGGAAGATCAGGGCATCACCGTCACCGAACGCGTGCCGCTCAAGGTCGGTGAGAATCGCTTCAACGAAGCGTACCTCGCCACCAAGGCGCACAAATCGGGGCATTTGCTGTGAGCAACGGCCCGATGTTCAAAGCCACCGACATCGTCGTCACGCGCTGGGGCGCCCGCTTCATGGGTCGCCGCTTTCCCTGCTCCATCGGCAAGGGCGGCATCTCGGACACCAAACGCGAAGGCGACGGCGCAAGCCCGCGTGGCAGTCACGCCCTTCCCGCACTCTATTATAGAGCCGACCGCATTCCCGCGCTGAACGGCGACAAGATTCGCGTCGGCGATCTCTGGTGCGATGCAGGCGATCATCCCGCCTACAACCATCTCGTGCGCGCGCCGTTCAAACCCAGCCACGAAAAAATGCGCCGCGCGGATCGTCTCTATGATCTGGTCATCATCACCGATTGGAACTGGCCGAATGCCACGCCGGGAAAAGGCTCCGCCATCTTTGTCCACCGCTGGCGCAAACCGCGCCACCCGACAGAGGGCTGCGTGGCCTTCCGCGCAGATCATCTGCGCTGGATCGCCGAACGCATCACGCCCGCGACAAGATTGGTCATTCGCTAATCTAAGCGTTCAGGGTCCGACGGAAGTCCGACAAAAGTCCGACGTTTTGCCGACACTGAAAATCGTCAGGAATAATCCCGCTCGCCAAAGATCGCGGACCCGACCCGAACGTGAGTCGCGCCCTGTGCAATCGCGGTTTCGAAATCGCCGGACATGCCCATGGACAGGTCTGCAATCTGATTCCGGTCCGCGATTTTTTTCAAAAGCGCAAAATGCAGCGACGGCTCTTCTTCGGCGGGCGGAATACACATCAGCCCCTCGATCGACAGCCCTAGATCGCGACACTCTTGTATAAAGGCGTCCGCCTCGGCGGGTAAAACCCCCGCCTTTTGCGGCTCCTCACCGGTGTTCACCTGAATGAAAAGACGCGGGCAATGGCCCAGTTCTTCGGCGAGGCGGGCAATGGTTTTCGCGAGTTTCAGACGATCCACCGTGTGAATCACATCGAACAATTCCATCGCCTGCCGCGCCTTGTTGGTCTGCAACGGTCCGATGAGATGCAGCTCGACGCCCTCGAAGCGGTCCTTGAATGCGGGCCACTTTCCGGCGGCCTCCTGCACCTTGTTTTCCCCGAAAACCCGCTGGCCTTCTTCAAGCACCGCCTCGACGCGTTCATTGGGCTGAACCTTGGAAACGGCAATCAAAGTGACGCTTTCCGGCGCACGCCCGACACGTTTTGCCTCGGTTTCGACCCGATACTTGATCTCGGCAAGCCCCATATCTGCCTCCTTGGACGATACAACCCACATTCCTTGGATTTCTTATGCCGCGGAGCGTAGCTCATGCAACAGGTGTGTGGCTAAGTTGCATCATTTTTCAGAGAGCTATGCCCACCGCCTCTCGTTTTCTTGACCCAAAGCACGGTTCAGCGCATTTCTCTGGCCATGTGTCGGGTAAGCCGGCATGCCTGATATTCAAAATTCCACGAGGGAAAAAATGAAAAATATCCTTCTTTCTTCCGCAGCGATCGCCCTGCTTGCTGGCGCCGCTTCCGCTGAAGTGACCTGGTCCGGTGACGCAGAAATCGGCTACAACGACGACTACGAAGACGGCTTCTACTGGGATGCCGGCCTCTACATCAACATGTCGCAAGAGCTCAACAACGGCTGGACTGCGTCCGCCTCGCTCGACATCGACCTCGAAGACAGCTCGCAAGGCTCCACCTTCAAGCTTGGCGATGTGGACTCCTCTGACTGGGTCGTGTCCATCTCCAACGACATGTTCGGCCTGTCCTTCGGCGACGTCGACACCGCTTACGCGTCCTTCAAAGGCGTGTCCGCTCTGTACGACAACGATTTCTTCGCTCCGATGGACGAAGCCGCTGATCTTCAAGACTTCATCGACGAACAAGTCGACAACGGCACGCTCCCTGCCCTGGGCGTTCCCAGCGTTGATGGCGGCCTCCTGCTGACTGCGGAATATGGCAACTACTCCGCTGCTGCATCCGTTGTGTCTGTGGACGGCGACACTGATGAAACCGGCCAAATCGCCTTGGCTGCCGATTTCGGCATGTTCACTGCTGGCCTGTTCTACGCTGAAAACGTGATTTTCTATGGCCTCCCTTACGATGACACCATCGTTGATGGCATCGACGACATGACCGTTCTGAGCCTCGGCGCTTCCTTCGGTGGCGCGGACTTCACCGCCTCCGTGATGGATTTCGCAGGTGAAACCGGCTATGGCCTTGAAGTTGCTTACCCGGTTGGCCCGGTGACCCTCGGCGCTTACTACGCCTCCTATGACATGCCGTTCTACGGCTCTGAAGAAGCTTACGGTGTTTCCGTCGATTACTCCGACGGCCCGCTCACCGTGGCTGCTTACTTCGAAGAGGACTTCGTTGGCGCTCAAGAATACGCCATTGAAGGTCAATACGACTTCGGCATGGGCCTGGTTGTGACCGCCGGTTACATCGACGGTGACGACGATGGCACCCTTGGCGCCCTCGACGGCGACGACGATTATGCAACCTACATCGTTGCTGAATACGACCTCGGCGGCGGCGCATCCTTCCTCGCTTCCTACGCAGATGCGAACTCGGTTGCTGCTGAATCCACCGACGACATCGACACCGGCATCGGCGGCTACGAGCTGTACTCCGGCGCCACCGTGTCCCTGTCCTTCTCCTTCTAATTCCTGGAAGTTCAGAAGAACAAAAGATTGGGCCGTCCTTCGGGGCGGCCCTTTTCTTTTCCCTCCCACTTCCCTGCACTTGGGGCCTTGTCCCTTGGCGCGGCGGGCGATACGGTTGCCGCGATGTCTTGAGAGGGAGCGCCTGATGTTTCGCCCAACCCATGTACTGGCCGCCTCAGTGGCCGCGATGCTGACGCTTTCGGGCTGTGGCGCATTCGATTCCGTCGGTTCTGTCGGCGACAGTTTCGGCTCCCTGCCGTTTTCCGGCGGCAAGAAAGAGACCGTGGTCACCACGGACGGCGCCACGCAGACCGTCGACACGAAATCCACCGGTCAGGTCGTCGAGATCCCGAACGGCGAGACCATCGTGATCGAGAGCCCGAAACGGCGCACGATTTTCGGCGGCGGACGCGGGTCGGTCTCCGATAGTGTTCAGGTCAACAAATACATCTGGAACGCAGCGCTCGACGTGCTCTCCTTCCTGCCTGTGCAGGAGGCCGATCCTTTTACCGGCGTGATCATCACCGGCTACGGCACGCCGCCGGGTGGCGGACGCGCCTATCGCGCGGTGATCCACGTGACGGACCCGGCGCTGGATGCCCGGACGTTGAACGTGTCGCTCTATACCAAGGGCGGGGCTGTCAGCCAGGACACCATTCAGGCCGTCGAGGACGCAATCCTCACCCGCGCACGCCAGTTGCGCACCGGCAAGTGACGCCGGGATAAACAAGCCCTCTGGACCCCGGAGAGCCAAGGATTTATGACCACGCCGGGCCTATCTGCCCGGCGTTTGTCTGAGACGAAGGATGTGAACATGAGCCGCTACGCGCCCAGCGAGATCGAACCGAAATGGCAGTCTGCCTGGAATGAGGCGGATGTGTTCCTCGCCAAGCGCGACGAAAGCAAGCCGAAGTATTACGTGCTTGAGATGTTCCCCTATCCGTCGGGCCGCATCCATATCGGTCACGTGCGCAACTACACGATGGGCGATGTGGTGGCGCGCTACAAATCCTCAACCGGCTTCAACGTGTTGCACCCGATGGGATTTGACGCCTTTGGCATGCCGGCGGAAAACGCCGCGATGGCCTCTGGCGGGCACCCAAAGACCTGGACCTACAACAACATCGACACGATGGTCGATCAGATGAAGCCGCTGGGCCTCTCGATCGACTGGACCCGGATGTTTGCCACCTGCGACCCGGAATATTACGGACAACAGCAGTCGATGTTCCTCGACATGCTGGAAAAAGGTCTGGTCTATCGCAAGAACGCCACCGTGAACTGGGACCCGGTCGATATGACGGTTCTGGCCAACGAACAGGTGATCGACGGCTGCGGCTGGCGCTCCGGCGCGCCGGTCGAGCGCAAGGAACTCACCCAGTGGTTCTTTAAAATCTCCGACTATTCCGAAGATCTTCTGCAAGCCATCGACCATCTGGACAACTGGCCGGACAAGGTCAAAACGATGCAGAAGAACTGGATCGGCAAATCGCGCGGCCTTCAGTTTGCTTTCTCCATCGTAGACGCCCCCGCGCATCACGACCGGATCGAGGTCTACACCACCCGCCCCGACACGCTGATGGGCGCGTCTTTCGTGGGCATCTCCGCCGATCATCCGCTGGCCAAGGAACTGGCCGCCGAGAACCCGGAAATCGCTGCCTTCTGTGAGGAATGCCGCAAAGGTGGCACCACGGAAGAAGCGATTGAGAAGGCCGAAAAACTGGGCCTCAACACCGGTCTGACCGTGCGCCATCCGTTCGACACGTCGTGGGAGCTGCCGGTCTATATTGCCAACTTCATCCTGATGGATTATGGCACCGGCGCGATTTTCGGCTGCCCGGCGCATGACCAGCGCGACTTTGATTTCGCGACGAAATATGGCCTTCCGATCAACTATGTGTTTGCACCGGTTGAGGGCGAGTTGAACGAGGCCGAAGCCTTTGTTCCGACGAAATCCGAAAGCGTGAAATACATTCGCGGCTTTGCCGGTGAAGAGGTTCAGACTGGCGACGAGGGTGTGAACAGTGCCGTCGATTTCTGCGAAGCGAACGGTGTCGGCCATGGCGTGACCAAATTCCGCCTGCGCGATTGGGGTCTGTCCCGTCAGCGCTATTGGGGCTGTCCGATCCCGGTGGTGCACTGCGAAAGCTGCGGCGTGGTGCCGGAAAAGAAAGAGAACCTGCCGATCGAGCTGCCCTTCGATGAGGATGGCAAAGCGATTGATTTCTCGATCCCCGGCAACCCGCTCGACCGTCACCCGTCCTGGCGCAACACGACCTGTCCGAAATGCGGCGGCGCGGCGCTCCGCGAGACCGACACGATGGACACCTTTGTCGACAGCTCTTGGTACTACGCGCGTTTCACCGCACCGCATGCCACGACCCCGACCGTGAAAGAAGACGCCGAGTATTGGATGAACGTCGACCAATATATCGGCGGCATCGAACACGCGATTCTGCACCTTCTCTATTCCCGTTTCTTCGCCCGTGCGATGAATGAAACCGGCCACCTGCCGGACAGCGCGCGCGAACCGTTCGATGCGCTCTTCACGCAGGGCATGGTGACTCACGCGATCTACAGAACCATTAGCGAAGAGGGGCGCCCCGTTTATCACTATCCAGAAGAGGTCGAAACTTACTCCTTGGAAGGGAAGCAATTTGCGCTCCTAAAATCCGAAGTCTCCGCTTTGGAAAATAATCCCCTCGTTGATACAAATGACGCTGCGCAGATGCACATGAGACATGTCGGGCTCCCGCTTGATAAACGGGTTGAAATAATTCCCTCCGCCAAGATGTCAAAATCCAAAAACAATGTGGTGGACCCGGTCGAGATCATCAAACAATTCGGCGCCGACACCGCGCGCTGGTTCGTGCTCTCCGATTCTCCGCCGGAGCGCGACGTGGAATGGACCGCCTCGGGCGCCGAAGCCGCCAGCAAACACCTAGGACGCGTCTGGCGCCTGGCCGCCGAACTCGATGCCACGCCGGAGCAAGGCACGGGCGACGAGGAGCTTTTGCGCGCCACGCACAAGGCGATGTTCGAGGTCACTCAGGGCATCGAAAGCTTTGGTTTCAACGCCTCGATCGCCAAGCTCTATGGCTTCACCAACACAATCTCCAAGTCTCAGGCCGGTCGCGAGGCGAAACGCTTTGCGCTCAAGACCATGGCTCAGCTCATGTCCCCCATGACGCCGCACCTTGCGGAAGACATGTGGTCCATGCTCGGCGGAGAGGGCCTGATTGCAAAGGCCGCTTGGCCAGTGCCGGACGAGGCGATGCTGGTCGAGGATACGGTGACGCTGCCGATCCAGATCAACGGCAAACGCCGCGACGAAATCTCGGTTCCCAAGGATATGCCGAAGGAAGAGGTTGAAAAGCTGGTGCTGGAAAACGATGCTGTGAAAAAGGCGCTCGATGGCGGGTCGCCGAAGAAACTCATCGTCGTACCGGGCCGCATCGTCAATGTCGTCATTTGATCGCAGAACCTTCCTGATCTCGCTCGCAGCCCTCACGGGCTGCGGCTTTTCCCCGGCTTACGGGCCGGGAGGCGCCGGGGCTCTGCTCCGTGGCAAGGTCGATATCGACGCGCCGTGGGATCGCGAAAGCTACAACCTGAACAAACGACTGACCGAGCAATTCGGCCCCTCTGAGACGCCGCTTTACCGGCTCACCTATAAGATCTCGACCTCCGAGTCGCAGGTTGGCATCACCCGTGATCAGGAAATTCTGCGGTATCATGTTGAGGGGCAGGTCAACTATACGCTTCTCAACATCGCAACCGGCCAGCCCCTCATTGCGCGCTACGTGTCCAGCTTCACCAGCTATTCCGCCACCGGCTCGTCGGTCGACACGCTGACCGCGTCGCGCGACGCCTATGCCCGGCTCATGGTGCTCCTCGCCGATCAGATGGTCAGTCAGATCATCACCCTTGCAACGCCCACTCCCGCCGAATGAAACTCGCCGCCCGAGACGCCCTGTCCTATTTCGCCAAACCCGATCCGGGCAAGGCCGGGGTCCTGCTTTACGGTCCCGACGCCATGCGCATCGCGCTCCGGCGTCAGGAGGTGATCGAGGGGCTGATCGGCAAACAGGGCGAAGAAGAAATGCGACTGACCCGGATCGCGGGCGGAGAGCTGCGCAAGGACAAGACTCTTCTGCTCGATGCCATCAAGGAACAGGGGTTCTTTCCCGGTCCCCGCGTTGCCTTTGTCGAAGACGCCACCGATCAGGTGAGCGACACGGTGAAGGACGCACTGTTCGACTGGCGCGAAGGCGATGCACAGATCGTCGTCACCGCCGGTCAGCTCAAGGCCACCTCGAAACTGCGCAAGCTGTTCGAAGGCCACCCAAGCGCCTACGCCATCGCGATCTATGCCGATCCGCCTTCGCGTGCGGAGATCGAGACGACGCTCGGCAAGGCCGGGGTTGGCAATATTACGCGTGAGGCGATGACCGACATCGAAGCCCTCGCCCGCACGCTCGATCCCGGCGATTTTCGCCAGACACTCGACAAGCTCGCGCTCTACAAGATCGGCGACCAAAGCCCGGTCAGCAGCGAGGACGTCCAGAACTGCGCCCCCGCCACCACCGAGGCCGAGGTGGACGATGTGCTGAACGTGGTGGCCGAAGGGCGGGCGAACGAGCTTGGCCCGCTGATGGTCAAGATCGCGGGCCAGGGGATCGACCCGGTGGCGCTGTCGATCTTTACTATGCGGCATTTCCGCAGTCTCCATGCCGCCGCCTCGCATCCGAATGGGGCCTCCGCCGGTATCGCCGCAGCCCGTCCGCCGATCTTCGGGCCGCGGCGCGACCGGATGACCCGGCAGGCATCGAACTGGGGCATGTACAAACTCGAAACCGCACTCGGCATTCTGACCGACACGGACCTGACCCTGCGTTCGGCCTCGCGCGCTCCAACCATGGCGGTGATGGAGCGGGCGCTCATTCGGCTTGCCATGTTGGCGCAACGGCGCTGAGCGCAAACGCAGTTTGAACGGCGGCAAAAACATCCCAGATTGGAACAAAAGGAGCCGCACATGATCCCGTATTCCCTTCTCGATCTTTCCCCCGTCCCCGAAGGCGTTTCCACCGCACAGGCGCTGAAGAACTCCGTCGATCTGGCGCAACATGCCGAGGACTGGGGGTATAACCGCTACTGGCTGGCCGAGCATCACAACATGCCGGGGATCGCTTCGGCAGCGACCGCCGTGGTGATCGGGCATATCGGGGCGCATACGACACGGATGCGGATCGGTGCGGGCGGGATCATGTTGCCGAACCACGCGCCTTTGCAGGTGGCCGAAGCCTTCGGCACCCTGCGCGAGCTTTACGGAGATCGGATCGACCTCGGCGTCGGGCGCGCACCAGGGACAGATATGCCGACAGCCCGCGCGCTCAGGCGCAATCTCACGCCCGGCCACGCCAATGGCGAAACCTTCCCGCAGGACGTGCAGGAACTCATGGCCTATTTCGGCGACATGCCCGAGGACGCCCCCGTGCGCGCCTTTCCCGGCACGGGCACCCATGTGCCGGTCTGGATGCTGGGCTCCTCGACCTATGGTGCGGAACTGGCGGCACTTCTGGGCCTGCCCTATGCGTTTGCCTCGCATTTCGCACCTGCCGCACTGGATCAGGCGGTCAAGATCTATCGCGATCTCTTCCGCCCCTCCGAATATCTCGACAAGCCCTATTTTATGCTCGCCACCAATGTGTTTGCCGCAGAAACCGTCGAGGAAGCGGTCTATCTGCGCTCGTCCATGATGCAGACCTTCGCCAATCTGCGCATGGGCAGACCCGGCAAACTGCCGCGCCCGGTAGAGGATATTGCCTCCGTCGTGCCCGCCCGGTTCCTGCCCTCGCTCGATGCGATTTTTGCGGTTTCCGCCACCGGCACGAAGGAAATGGTCAAAGACAAGATCGGCGCGCTGATCGACCGCTATCGGCCGGAGGAAGTGATCTTCGCCGCCAATATCCATGACCACGACAAACGGCTCCGATCCTTCGAGATCGCTTCCGAGGTCATGACAGGCGTGTAAGCGCACCCTCTCCGGCGAGGCGCCCGGTCGCGAGACAGGCGGTCAGAAGATAACCGCCTGTTGGCGCATCCCAGTCGAGCATCTCTCCGGCGAGGAATAAACCCGGCTTTCTCCGGGCTTCGAGCCTGTTCGTCAGACTTTCGAACCGCGCGCCACCGGCGGTCGAAATGGCCTCGTCCATCGGGCGCAGCCCTGCGCCTTTGATCTCGAGAGCCTTCAAGGACCGCAAAAGATCATCGGGGCGCGGCCCCGCGAATTCCATCACCAGAGCGGTCTTTTCCGGCGCCAGACGGAGCGCACGTTTCAGGAATTTTGTCAGAGTTTCTTTCGATTTCCGCTGGATTAGAGCCTGTTTCAACTTCTCCGGCTCCCAATCGGGCAGGAGATCGAGGTGCAGTATCGCCCCCTCCCGCAGCCCGCGGGTCACTGCGTAAATCCCGCCGCCCTCAAGACCCCGTGCCGAAATCACGAATTCGCCACGGCTCTCATAGGTTCCCGCGGTGAGCTTCACGCCTTTCACAGGCCTGCCGAAATGCGCCGCCATATGGGGCGTCCAATCCATCAGGAGACCGACATTGGAGGGGGCGAAGGGGGCGCTCTCCACATAGGGGGCAAGCATCTCGACCCAGTCGCCATTCGACCCCAATCTGGCCCAACTGGCACCACCGAGGGCCAGAATGACGGTTTTTGCCTGCATATTGACCGGCCCGCCCGGCGTCTCGAATGCAACGCTCTCGCCCAGCCCCACCATGCGCCAGTTCCGCCGCAGAGTGACGCCCTGCGTCTCCAGTCGTGCGAGCCAAGCGCGCAGCAACGGAGAAGCTTTCATGACTTTCGGGAACACCCGCCCCGAAGACCCCGTGAACATCTCCTGACCCAGCCCTTCGGCCCAAGCCATCGCCTCTTGTGGACCGAAGGCCTGCAAAGCCGCGCTCACTGTCGGATGCAGTGGCTCATAGGCCTTGAGAAAACGTTCCATCGGTTCGTTCTTGGTCAGATTCAGACCCGATTTGCCCGCCATCAGGAATTTGCGCGCGGGCGAGGGTTTGGCCTCCGCCACCATGACGGAATGCCCGGCGGCAGAGATCACCTCCGCCGCCATCAGCCCCGCAGGTCCAGCGCCAACGACCAGAGCGTCGATCGGTTCGGCGGTCCTGCTCACGGGTGGATCAGCGCCTTGATCCCGGCGATATGATCGGAGGAGGCGGCCAGCGGGGCTTCGGCCAGTTCTGCGATGGCGACCCCCTGCTCGGCGGCGGGCACCAGACGGTCCACCAGCCCCCAAGACAGGGCCTCATCGGCGGCAATCTTCTGCCCCGCCATCAGGATCATCTTGGCCCGCGCCGGTCCGATCAGCGTTGCCATACGTTTCGGGTCCGACGGCTGCGGCAGGAAGCCGAGCTTCATCACCGGGTAAAAGAACTTCGCCCCCGGATCGGACAGCCGCAGATCGCAGGCCAGAGCCATCCCGAAGGCCCCGCCCGCCAGCGTGCCGTTCAACGCCGCGATGGTGAGACAGGGCAACTCGGCAATCGCCCCGGACAGGTCCTCCCACAAGGGAGACGTGGCAAGCCCTGCGCGCGCCTCGTCGAGATCGGCGCCTGCGGAAAACACCTTACCCGCCCCCGTGAGGACGAACACCTTCGCCGCGCTTCGCGCCTCCTGTGCAATCGCGATCAGATCGGACAACATGGCAGAGGTCAGGGAATTGGCCTTTTCGGGCCGGTTCAGGGTCACGGTCCAAAACGCGCCGTCACGGGTCAGGTCTATCATGCGATCAATCCAAGTTGGCGGCGGAAACTTTCGTCCCGCAGTTGCAATTCCTCGCCCAGATGGGCATCGGCACCCTCTCCGCACAGCCACAGAAGCGCACGGGCAGGCCAGTCCGGCGGGACGTGATCGGACCAGTCGAGCTGGCTCACGGCGTTGATGCCCGAAGCCTTGATCTCCCGCTGCATCTGGGTCGCGACCGTGCCAGGCGAAAGACCCATGGCGCGAATGCCATGGCTGCGCTCTTCGAGATCGAGCATGGCAGTCAGCATTGCCGCCCCGGCTTTCGAACTGCAATAGGCGCTCCACCCCTCGACCGGGCGATGCGCTGCGCCGGAAGAGACAGTCAGAACGGTGCCGCCACCGCGTGCGACCATCTCCGGCACGATCCGGCGCATGGCATAGAACACACCTTTGATATTGATGTCGATGAGGCGCGACCAATCGTCCGGATCCACGGTGGACAGTGCGCCGATCGGGTCGATCACACCGGCGTTGTTGACCAGAATGTCAATCGGGCCGAGATGATCCTCGACCTTTGTCACCGCCTGATCAAGCTCGGCATAGGAGGAAATATCGCAAGGCACGGCCAGAGCTTGCGGACCGATTTCGCCCGCGATCCGCGCAATTTCCGTGGCGCTGCGTGCGATCAGGGCCACCTTGGCACCCTCTGCCGCGAAAAGCCGTGCGGTCGCCTCGCCGATCCCCCGGCTTGCCCCGGTAATCAAAGCGGTTTTCCCCATCAGTTGCGACATAATCCGACCTCCCTCGTTTCAGGGGGAGCTTATGCTGTGAACTCACCGGGTTCCAGTCTTGACCCTCCGGCCAAAGCACGAAAATGTGTGCGCGACTGTTTCAGGAGATTTATCATGCGTTCCATGTTCTGGGCCACCGCGCTCACCACCACCTGCCTCACCGCCGGTCCCGTTTTCGCAGATGTCACGCCGGAGGAGGTCTGGGCCTCTTATCAGGACATGATGACCAACATGGGCATGACCCCCACGGCCGAAGTGAGCCGTGACGGCGACACTCTTGTCGTGCGCAACATGGTCTATAGCATGAACCTCGACATGGGCGAGGCCTCGGTCTCGGACACCACCACCGTACCCGAGATCCGGTTCCAGGAACGTCGCCGCGGCACGGTCGCCATGTGGTTCCCCGAACCGCTGACTTCGGTCATGAGCGCACCGACCGAGCCCGGCACGGAGGAAGGCGACACCGTCGAGACCCGCTCCACCGTGACCTATATCGGCGAGGCCATCGTGTCCGGCTCCCCCGACGATATGCTCTACACCATCGAGGATGCCGCGATGACGATGTCCTCCGAACCGGTGGTGGTCGATGGCATGACGGTCCAGCCCGGGGTGACCGGCAAATTCGCTGGTATTTCCGGCACCTCTACCGTGGTCCGCAAGGGCGACAGCCTGTTTTCCAACATGGACATGACGGCCGCGACGCTGACCTATGAGGTGGATGAGATCGAGGATGGCGAAGGCAGCACCGTGGAGGCGGGCTTCATCGGCAACACGCTTGCGATCAAGGGCTCCATCCTCCTGCCGCAGAGCGACAGCGAAAACATGCTCGCAAATCTGCTGGGCCGGAGCACGATGGATGTCACCATGACCATGGCGGACAGCTCCTCTTTCATGACGATCAGCGGTGAAGACGCGTCCTCGAACATGGACATCCGCGCCGCGACCGGTGCGTCCAAGCTGGACGTGGCCTTCCAGGAGGGCACCATCGGCTATGATGTCACGGCGGGGGATCTCAATGTCACCGTCGCCGGTGCGCAAATCCCCGGCGGCCAGGTTGCCGTGTCCATGGCGGAATATTCCGCGGCCTTCCTGTTCCCGCTGGCGGCCTCCGAAGAGGATCAGCCGTTCAGCGCCAAGATCGGGCTCAAGGACCTCATCCTGCCGGAGATTGCCTGGATGATCGCCGATCCGACCGGCCAGCTGCCGCACGATCCGGCAAACCTGCGCCTGGCCTTCGAGGGCACCCTGAACAGCGACGTCGACCTGTTCGATTTCGAGACGCTGATGGCGCTCGAGGAAGAGAGTGCCGAAGAGATGCCCTTCGAGGTGAAAACCCTTGCCCTGCCCGAGATCTATCTTGCGCTGGCCGGTGCGACCGTGGCCGGGAATGGCGCGGGGCATTTCCTCGATCAGGAGTCCCAGGTGCCCGGCGGTATGCCGCCCTTTGCCGGCAAGCTGAACCTGACGCTGAACGGTGTGACCGATCTGATCACCAAACTGTCCTCCACCGGCATCCTGCCGCCGGAGACCGCGATGTCGGCACAGATGATGCTCGGTCTGTTTGCCCGTCCGGGTGATGCGGAGGGCGAACTGGTCTCCGAGATCGAGATGACCGAAGACGGTGCGATCATCGCCAACGGCCAGCCGCTGCCATTCTAAGGCACCCGAAAGACAGCGGGCCGCTTGCGCGACGCGCGCAGGCGGCCTAATTGCATCTGCATGAGATGCAACAATGCGAGATATGGAGGCACACCATGGCAGGAGATCTTTCAGAACTGACCGGGGCGCTTCTTGAAGCCGCGAAAAGGGCCGGGGCCGAGGCCGCAGATGCCTTGGCGATCGACGGCACCTCGCTGTCCATCGGCGTGCGTCAGGGCGCGCTCGAACAGGCGGAACGCTCCGAAGGCATCGACATCGGGCTGCGCGTGCTGATCGGGCGTCGTCAGGCCTGTGTTTCCGCCTCCGACACCCGCCCCGAAACGCTCGCGACCATGGCGGAGCGCGCGGTGACCATGGCGCGACTGGCCCCCGAGGACCCGACCGCCGGGCTGGCCGATCCGTCGCAGATCGCCGCCAACACCGACATTTCCGCGCTCGAGATGTTCGACCCTTCCGACGAACCCTCGCCCGAAGCTCTGAAAGACGACGCTTTGCGCGCCGAGGCCGCGGCACTGGCGCAGAGCGGGATCACCAAGGTGGAAAGCTCCGCCGCCTATGGCAAGCGCCGTATTCATCTCGCCGCGACCAACGGGTTCTCGGGCGGCTACACCCGCACCGACCGGATGATCTCGACCGTCGCCATTACGGGCGAAGGCACCGGGATGGAACGCGATTACTATGGCGACAGCCGGATTTTCGGCGCGGATCTGCTCTCGCCCGAAGAGATCGGCGGTCTCGCTGCCGAACGCACTCTGGCGCGGATCGGCGCCAGGAAACCGAAGACCGGTTCCTATCCCGTGCTGTTCGACGAACGGATTTCCTCCTCGCTCGTGGGCCATCTTCTGGCCGCGATCAACGGCACGGCGATTGCCCGCGGCGCAAGCTGGCTGCGCGACGCCATGGGGGCGGATGTATTGCCCAAGGGGCTGTCGCTGATCGAGGACCCGCATCGCCCGCGCACCTCCGGGTCAAAGCTTTTCGATACTGAGGGTCTTGCGACCTCGAAACGCGCTCTGGTGCAAGATGGCGTCTTGCAAAGCTGGGTGCTCGATCTTGCCACTGCACGCAAACTTGGGCTTGAAAGCACGGCGAATGCGTCGCGCGGGGTGTCTTCTCCGCCCTCGCCCTCCTCCGGCAACGTGGCTCTGACGCAAGGCGAGAAGAACCGCGAAGAGTTGATTCGCGAGATGGGCACCGGGCTTTTGGTCACCGGTATGATCGGCGCCTCGATCAACCCGACCACCGGCGATTATTCGCGCGGCGCGAGCGGGTTCTGGGTCGAAAATGGTGAAATCGTCTATCCGGTCAACGAATGCACCATCGCGGGCAATCTGCGCGCGATGCTGATGACGCTGATCCCCGCCAACGATGCACGTCTGCATCTGAGCCGCGTCGTGCCCTCACTTCTGGTCGAAGGAATGACGCTTGCCGGTGACTGACGACCTGACAGAGGATCTGGAGCTTCTGATCGAGGCCGCGCGCAACGCGGGCGAGATCGCCAGCCCCTATTGGCAGGCGAATCCGCAGGTCTGGGACAAGGGCGGTGGACAAGGCCCCGTGACCGAGGCCGATCTGGCCGTGGACCGGATGCTGCACGAATACCTTTTGTCGGAGCGGCCCGACTATGGCTGGCTTTCGGAAGAGACCGTCGACACCACCTCGGAGCGCCTCGGGCGCAAGCGCGTGTTCATCGTCGATCCGATCGACGGCACGCGCAGTTTCATCCATGGCGATCGTAATTGGGCGCATTCCCTGGCCATCGCGGAAGAGGGGCAGGTGATCGCCGCCGTGGTGTTCCTGCCACTTCGCGAGCGTCTCTTCGCGGCGATCAAGGGCGGCGGGGCCTGCCTGAACGGCAATCCTTTGCGAGCAGGCAAAAGATGCGATCTCGACGGTGCGACGGTGCTTGCCCCGCGTCAGCATCTGAGCGACGAACACTGGCGCGGTGGCTCACCGAAATTCATTCACAAGTTCCGCCCCTCCTTGGCCTACCGGCTCGCTTTGGTGGCGCAGGGGCGCTACGATGCGATGTTCACCTTTCGCAAGACCTGGGAATGGGACGTGGCGGCTGGCACCCTGATCCTGTCGGAAGCCGGGGGCCAGGTGACGGACCTGCTCGGTCAGCGCCCGGTGTTCAACCAACCCGTGCCACAGCTCGACGGCATGGTGGCGGGGTGCCCGCAACTGGCACAGGCCATCCTCGCACGCCTCAAATAAAGCATCACGCCTTTAACCTGAGGCATCAGATAAAGGCGACGCGCGTGCAACGCTTATATCTTGTACTGCGCTCCGCCCAAAGCTGTGTCTCAGTTTTTTGGCGAAAGGCTTTAGTTATTTATAGTCCTCCATATCCTCGGCCACGGCGCGCGCCATAGCGGCGATGATGTCCGGATCGGCGGCATGGACCCGCGACCAGTTCGGGATGAACGGCGTCTCCATCGGGTTTTCCAGAAACACGTTGCCCGCCTGAATGATGTTGTTAGCAAACAGTTCGACCGCCTGTTCTTCGACATGGCGGTCGACATGCAGCCCGTTCATTCGCGCATCGTTGAAATAGGTTTCGATGAGATCGAGTGCGCCGCGATAATAGGTAGCCTTGATCGAACGGAAGATCTCTTCGGAAAACACCGTGCCATCGGCGGCGAGCTTGCGATAGAGCGCCTTGCAAATGTCGACCGACATGCGCGACAGTCCGGTTGAGGCATCCTCCTGCGACAGGTCCTGATGCTTGTGATCGTAACGGTCGGAAATCTCGACCTGACAGACCGCGCGCGGGCTGAGGTTGCGCCAAGCCTCCGACAAAAGTCCGATTTCAAGTCCCCAGTCGGAGGGGATACGCATATCGGGCAGGATTGAGGTCCGCATGGCGAATTCACCGGCGAGCGGGTAGCGGAAATCGGCGAGGAAATCGAGAAAATCCTGCGGCCCCAAAACCTTCGAGAGCGCATGGATCATCGGCGTCACCAGAAGCCGCGTCACCCGGCCGTTCAGCTTGCCATCGGCGACACGGGGATAGAACCCCTTGGACATCTGATAGGGAAAGGTCGGGTTCGCCACCGGATAGACCAGCCGCGCCAGCATCCCTGCCGAATAGGTCACGACATCGCAGTCATGCACCGCGACCACGGCACTGTCGGCGCGCGAGATCGTATAGCCGAGACAGAACCAGACATTGCGCCCCTTGCCGGGCTCGGAGGGCGACAGTTCAAGCTCCTTGAGACGCGCATCCACCGCCCGAAGCCGCGGCCCGTCGTTCCAGAGCACAACATGATCGGCCTTGAGGCGGGAAAAGAATTTCCGTGCGTAGCGATATTGTTCCTCGGTGGCGCGATCGAGACCGATCACGATGCGATGGACGAAATCCACCTTGTTCAGCTCGTCGATGATATTCGGCAGCGCCTCCCCTTCGAGTTCGGAAAACAGCGAGGGCAGGATCAGCGTGATCTTGCGCGAGGAAGCAAAGGCATTGAGATCCCGGCTCAGATCCTCTTCGGAATTGATGCGCAGGTTGTGCAGCGTCGCCACATGCCCGCCCTGATGAAAATCCGCCATTTGTCAGCCTTTCTCTTTGTAGTCTTGTGCAATGCGTTCAAGCACCGCAATGTTCCAACCTTCAGGCCCCGGCGCATGCGTGCGCGTGATCCGGCCCGTGGCCTCTCCCGCAAGGGTCGGGATACCCGGCCCGTGTGAATTCATGACGACAGTGCCGAAATCGGCGGTCTCGATCATCTCGACATCGTTGGGCGCATCGCCCAGAGCCATGGTGACCGGACGGGGATCATAGCGCGCGACGATGTCGGCCATGCGGTCCGCTTTGGTCGCGCCGAAGGACAGGGTTAGATAGCGCCCGCCCTGCCGCGCGGTGATGCCTTTTGCCGCCAGAGCCGCCTCAAAGGCCTTTTGATCCTCCGGTGTACCGGACCAAAGCCCCGGTTCGGAAAACTGTCGCTGCGCCGCAAGCCTTGCCTGGGCCAGAGGCAAGCCGGTGTTCTCGGCAACCTGCTCCACGCTCCAGTCGGAAAATCCGCTGAAACAGGCGCGCAGGTCGGCGGGCAGTTCCGTAAGCGCGAACAAGAGCGCGGCATGCGCGCTGCGATCCGCCTGCATCGCCTCCCCCGGGGGCAGAATCCCGGCTCCGTTCTCGACAATGGCCGGGCAATCGGAAAACCCCATCTCACGCCGAAGATCCGCGATCTCGAAAGCGGTCTTGGAGCTTGCCAGAACCAGCGGGACACCCAATTCACGCATCCGGCGCAATGCCGGTTTCGCAGGGGCCCAGGAATAGCTGCCATGATCGAGCAGCGTGCCGTCCAGATCGGAAAACACGATCAGGCGGGGAGCATTGTGATCCGTCCTCATGGCTCCATGATGGCCTTTGAGGCAGGAGAGGGAAACCGCCAATGCGGAAAATCTCCCGATCCCGCAAGAAAGCGCCCAGAAATTAGGCATACCCCGATGGCCGCTTGACCCCCATTCTGATTGGACTAGGGTGCGCCACATATAATCCCAGGAGACGTTCCATGGCACAAAGACTGCACCTCGTGTTCGGCGGCGAACTCATCGACCCGTCCAAAACCGTATTTCGCAATGTGGATGATATTCACATCGTTGGGATTTTTCCGAATTACGAAACCGCGCATTCCGCCTGGAAAGCCGAGGCCCAACGCACCGTGGACAACGCCCATATGCGCTATTTCATCGCTCATCTGCATCGCCTGCGGGATGAGGAGCAACTGGCCTCGCCGACCGAAGAGCTCGGAGCATAACGGCAGGCCCAGATGGCCCGACCCCTCGCCTTCCTGCTTTACTCCGGCCTGAACGGACGGTCCGAAAGACGTCACACCGAACGTCTGGACCGTCTGTTGTCCGAAGGCACACTGACGCAACAGGCGCGTGACGCCCGGCTGGCCCTCGATTTGCCGCCCCGCCCGCGCGGAGAGGTTCTCTGGTTGCATGCCGCGACCCAGTTCGCGCTCAGACCGGCGGTCGAGCTGTTTGCCCGGATCGCCGAGGACCGACCCGATCTGGTCGGGGTGATCACCATGAGCCCCGGCGTGCATCCCCCGAACGGTCAGAGGCCGGACGGGGCGATCTTTACCGAAGCGCCCGAGGATGAAAACACCATCGTGCGGCGGTTCCTGTCCCATTGGCGCCCCGATGGGCTGATCTGGATCGGTGGCCGGTTTCGACCGACATTGTTGCGCGCCGCGCATGACGACGGCGTCCCCTGCCTCTCGATCGAGGCACCGCACAGCCCAAGCACGCTTGACCTGCCCACGCCGGTTCCAGGCCTGCGCAACGCGGTGCTGAACTGTTTCGATCATGCAATCACCGCCAGCTCCGACAGTCACGGGCTGTGGCGGAGAGCCGGGCTCGATCCGGCTCAGATCGAACGTCTCGGCTATCTCGAAGAGGGCGGCATCGCCCCGATCATCGACGATGACGAACTGTCTCACCGGTCCGGAGACATCGGCACGCGCCCCTGCTGGTTCGCCGCGCAAGTCGAGCTGTCCGAGTTGAGCAACGTGCTTCGGGCACACAAAAGCGCATTGCGACGTGCCCACCGGTTGCTCCTTGTGATGTCTCTCTCCGATCCTGCGACGTTGGATGGCGTTCTTGCGCAATGTGAGGATGCCGGGCTGACTGCCATGGCCCTTGGCCCTGCGGAGAACATTTCCGAAGCCCAGCAAATCGCCGTTTTGACCGGAGATTCCCCGGATCGGGACGGGCTATGGCACCGGCTTGCCCCGGTGAGCTTTCTCGGGCGCTCCCTCGGCCCCTTCGGCGGCGTCGATCCCTATCCGGCCGCAGCCATGGGGTCGGCCATCCTGCATGGCCCACATGTCGACAATCACGCCACCGCCTATGCCCGCCTCGCCGCAGGCAACGCCACGCGTCAGGTCCGCGACGGGCATGAACTTGGCGAGGAACTTGGCCGGTTGATGTCCCCGGATCAGGCGGCGCTGATGGCGTCAGCCGCCTGGGAAATCGCCTCGACCGGCGCGGAGGTCACAGACCGGGTCTCTGCCCTTGTGCAGGACATTCTCGATCTTCACGAAAGGCGGCCGCGATGAAAGCACCGCTGTTCTGGTCGAATTCGCAAGACACTCCGGGCTGGCAAGCCCATCTGCTTGCACCGCTGTCGGCCCTTTATGCCCGCGCGACCGCCAGACGCGTCGCCCGCTCGGGCTACAAGGCCGGCGTTCCGGTGATCTGTATCGGCAACATCAACGCGGGCGGCACCGGCAAGACGCCGACCACCATCGCCCTTGTGCAACGCCTGATCGAACGCGGGCACACCCCCCACGTCGTCTCGCGCGGTTACGGCGGGCGGCTCGAAGGCCCCGTGCGTGTCGATGAACGCCAGCATAGTGCCGATGACGTCGGGGACGAACCGCTCCTGATCGCGGCCTTCACCCCGGTCTGGGTCGCCAAGAATCGCGCCGCCGGAGTGCGTCAGGCCGAAGCTGCGGGCGCGGATGTCATCCTGCTCGATGACGGCATGCAGAACCCTTCGGTCGCAAAGGACCTGACCGTCATCGTGGTCGATGCCTGGCGCGGCTTTGGCAACGGGCGGGTGATCCCTGGCGGCCCGCTTCGCGAACCCGTGGCTGCGGGTATGGCCCGCGGCGATATTTTGATCTCGATCGGAGATCGCCGCGGTCAGGATCGTTTTGAGTCGAATTGGGCCGGATTGGTCTCTGTTCCGCGCGTGGAGGCGACGTTGAAACCTCTGCCGACAGGGCTCGAATGGCGGGGCCAGAAGGTCATGGCCTTTGCCGGGATCGGCCATCCGGAGAAGTTCTTCCAGACCCTCTCCGGGCTCGGCGCCGATCTGCTGCGCACCGAAGCCTTGAAGGATCATCAGCCGCTTTCCATCCCGCTGATGAAACGGCTGGAGGTCGAGGCTCTCGCCCTCGGCGCCCAGATGGTCACCACGGAAAAAGACGCGGTGCGTTTGCCCCGCGCCTTTCGCATGAAGGTGGTGACCCTGCCCGTGCGCCTCGAGATCACCGACTGGTCGCCTATTGACGACCGGCTCGGCCGATTGGGGCTGGATTAAGGTCTTATTCGGCGAGTTTCGCGTCGAGGATCTTCTTCAGATCGGCGTAGCTCATATTGGAATGTTTCTCACCGTCGATCACCAGAGAAGGCGTCGCGTCGATGTCATATTCCTCCATTTCAGCCGTGAACTTCGCATAGAGCTTCTCGGCCATGTCGCCGTCGTTCAGACAGACATCGAGGTTTTCCTCGGTAAGCCCGGCCCGCTTGCCGATCTTGCGCAGGTTCTCGACGATCTGCATCGTGTCGCGACCACCGGCGATCCAGTCGCTCTGTTCGTCATAGAGCATCTTCTGGACACCGAAATAGCGCATCTCACCGCCACAACGTGCGACCATGGAGGCCCAGAGACCAAACTTGTCGAAATACACTTCGCGATAGACGAACCGCACCTTGCCGGTGTCGATGTACTCCTTCTTGAGCGGCTCGAACACGGTCTTGTGGAAGGTCGCGCAATGCGGACAGGTGTAGGAGGCGTATTCGATCATCTCGACCGGTGCGTCCTTGTCGCCAAGCGTCAACTCGAAGATGTCGGAGGTATCCGGCATGTCCTCGGCCTGCGCCGGTGTCACCAGAAAGGAGGTAACGGCAGAGGGCATGAGCCCCGCGCCCAGGGTCGCGAGTGCGGTCGTGATCATGAATGTGCGGCGGTTCATTTCTCTTCCTTCGGTTTGCAGTGTTGCCGGGTCAGGAATGTTCCGGCGAATTTTTCGAGCGCCTGACGTAAGGCCTGATCATGTACACCCTCCGAGAGGGCGCGGGCTTCGGCCCTGGTTTCCGGCGTGATGTCGGGGGCGGGTTCGGGCCTCGGAGCATGAAACGCCACGCGCCCTTCCGAGAACCCAGAGGGCGCGGTTTGCGTCACATGAATGCGGCTGATCGCATTGTACCCGTAAACTGCATTCACCCGGTCGCGGATTTTCGGCACTTCGGCCTGCACCATCGGAGCAAAGGCCCCGGTGGTCAGAAGCGTGAGCGTCGCCCCGAAACCGCCCTTGGCATAGGAGACTTTCACCGGGCGCGACATGGCTGCGGTGGCCTCTCCGACAATCTCTTCCCAATGGGTCAGCAGACGGGATTCGGAAAACCCGCGCGCCTCGGAGGCTTCGCGAATGCGCGTCTGCAAAAGACCGGAGGTGCGTTCGAACCCCCGTTTGCGTCTTTTGGCCTCTGTCTGCGCGCTCGTCATGCTTGTCCTGTGATTTGCCGGGCTGGTGTCTGCCTGTCTTCCGTCTATTTTAGAGGTGCGCGCGCAGGGCGCCAGAAGAAAGCGGATGACAGGACCTAAAGATTGCGTGACGGGATGAAACACGGAGACGTCGCAACGGCGCTTCTCGATTGGTATGATGGTCACGCCCGGGAGTTGCCATGGCGCGTGTCCCCAGCGGATCGTGCGGCTGGCATTGAGCCGGATCCCTATCGGGTCTGGATGTCTGAGATCATGCTGCAACAGACCACGGTTGCGGCGGTGAAAGCCTATTTCCTGCGCTTCACCACGCTCTGGCCGACGGTGGTGGATCTCGCCGATGCCGAGGACGAACGTGTGATGGGTGAATGGGCCGGGCTCGGATATTACGCTCGCGCCCGTAATCTGTTGAAATGCGCACGGGTGATCCGGGACGAGTTCAATGGCATTTTCCCCCGGACGAGGGCTCAATTACAGGCGCTGCCCGGTGTTGGGCCTTATACTTCCGCCGCGATTGCCTCCATCGCCTTTGACCGACCGGAGACGGTGGTGGACGGCAATGTCGAACGGGTCGTGTCGCGCCTGTTTCGGGTCGAAACGCCGTTGCCCACCGCCAAAGGCGCGCTGACAGAGCTGGCGGAGACGCTCACGCCGCAAAGCCGTCCCGGCGATTACGCCCAGGCGATGATGGATCTGGGCGCGACGATCTGCACACCGAAATCACCGGCCTGTGGCACTTGCCCTCTGACGGTCGATTGTGCGGCCCGTCGCGCCGGGGATCAGTCTCGATTCCCGCTGAAAATGCCTAAGAAACCGAAACCAACGCGCCATGGGCACGCCTATGTCGGGCGCACCGCAGCAGGCGAATGGGTGTTGGAAAAGCGGCCCGAAAAGGGGCTTCTGGGCGGCATGATGGGCTGGCCCGGCACGGAATGGCAAGAGGCGCATCCGCCCGAACCTCCCTTTCCCGGCAACTGGCAAGACCTCGGCGAGGTACGGCACACCTTCACGCATTTTCATCTGATCCTGACGGTGCATGCCTCCTCCCATGTGACAAATCCGCCCAAAACCAGCGTTTTAAAGGGGAATAACGCCTTTCAGCCCTCCGATCTGCCGACCGTGATGCGAAAGGCGTTTGACCTGGCGCGCAGCAGTCTAGAAACTTAACCGCATCCCCTGCGGAGGTGCCCCACCATGGCTCAGATCAGTTTTCGCAACGCCCTGCCGTTCTGGCTGTCGCTGACCCTGTTGCCGTTCCTTTGGCTCGGAGCATTCGTCGGCGGCTGGGCCGTGATCATCGTGCCGCTTTATGCGTGGTACATGTTCGGATTCCTCGACGGGATTCTAGGGCTGAACACTGAGAATGCAGACCCGAACACGGCGGAAAGCGAGCTTTTCTGGTATCGCGCCATTACGATCATCTGGTTCCCGGTGCAATTCGTGAACATTTTTGCGCTGATCTGGTTCGTGACCCATACGGATCATCTCTCGACGCTCGAAACCATCGTGCTGTTCTTTGGGCTTGGCGTGTCTTCCGGCACGACCGGCATGGTTTATGCCCATGAGCTTTGCCACCAACGCAACAATATGGAGCGATGGCTTGGGGATTTGCTTTTGGCTTCAGTTCTTTACTCGCATTTCCGGA
The DNA here is from genome assembly GCF_001550095.1 of Celeribacter ethanolicus. Lineage (GTDB taxonomy): Bacteria > Pseudomonadota > Alphaproteobacteria > Rhodobacterales > Rhodobacteraceae > Celeribacter > Celeribacter ethanolicus. The sequence goes on from NZ_LRUC01000011.1 coordinate 85,940, forward strand.
CCGAACATCTGCTCGTCCACCACAAGCACGTTGGCACCCGGCGCGATGCGGTCACGGCGCTCTATAACGAAGGGTTCCATCGCTATTTCCTCCGCGTGCTTCGAGAGTGCCCACGCTCGGCCTGGGAGGCGGAAAAGGCCCTGCTGGCGCGTAAGGGATTGTCCGAATGGAACCCGAAAAACCCGCATTTCCGCTACTGGACCTTGCAGATCCTGATGCTGATCCTTGCCACTCTGATCGGTGGCACAACTGGATTTTTTCTCTTTATCTGTCAGGCTTTAGTGGCGATATGGCAGCTCGAGCTGACCAATTACGTCGAACATTACGGCCTCACCCGGCGGCATCTGGGGGATGGTAAGTATGAGCATGTCAAGCCGCATCATAGTTGGAATGCGGCGCATATGGCCACCAACTGGTTGCTGATCAATTTGCAACGCCATTCGGATCACCACTACAAACCCGACCGCCGGTTTCCGCTTTTGCAGACTTACGACGAGACCGAGGCCCCGCAATTGCCCTATGGCTACACTGTCATGGGGGTGGTCGCGATGGTGCCGCCGCTGTGGCGACGGATGATGAATCCCAAGGTGAAACAATGGCGTAGCCAGTATTACCCGGACCTCGAAACCTTCGAGGACTGGGAGCCTTACAAGAACGGCACCAACCCTCTGCCCCGGCTCTAAGCGCAAAAAAAGCCCCGCTGCGCAGACACAGCGGGGCCAAGGTGGTGCCGCGAAGTCAGGCCGCAGGCACCAGGCGGTAACTCTGAATTTCGGGAATTTCCCCTGTCGGATTTGCGTCGGATAAGTGTCGGACTTTTGTCGGACACTTATCCCGCTCTGTCGCTTATTGCATCTCCGCGCGGATCTGTTGGCGCAACACGTCGATCGGAACGGTCTTGCCATCGCGTTTGAAGGTCCAGTAGGTCCAGCCATTGCACGAGGGCGCACCTTCGAGATGGGCACCGACCTGATGGATCGAACCTTTCACGTCATTGGCAATCAGCGTGCCATCGGCGCGCACCTTGGCTTTCTGACGGCCGTTCATCGAATAAAGCTCTTCGCCCGGACGCAGCATGCCGCGCTCTACAAGCTGACCAAAGGGCACACGCGGCTCGGCACGTTTCGAGGTCGAGACGCGCAGCGCGTCCTTGTCGAACTTGCGCACCGAGGCGATGCGTTTCTCCGCAACCTCACGATATTTCTCTTCGCGCTCGATGCCGATGAACTCGCGCCCAAGCATCTTGGCAACCGCGCCGGTGGTGCCGGTGCCGAAGAACGGATCGAGGATGACGTCGCCGGGATTGGTCGTGCCAACGATCACGCGATGCAACAGGCTCTCGGGCTTTTGCGTCGGGTGGGCCTTGTCGCCATTGTCGTCCTTGAGACGCTCGCCGCCGTTGCAGATCGGCAGAACCCAGTCGGAGCGCATCTGGATGCCCTCGTTCAGGGATTTCAGCGCTTCGTAGTTGAAGGTATATTTCGCCGCTTCGTTTTTCGACGCCCAGATCAGCGTCTCATGGGCGTTGGTCAAACGCTTGCCACGGAAGTTCGGCATCGGGTTGGATTTGCGCCACACCACGTCGTTCAAAATCCAGTAGCCCTGATTCTGAAGCTCGGCACCGAGGCGGAAGACGTTGTGATAAGAGCCGATCACCCAGATCGCGCCATTCGGTTTAAGAATGCGACGCGCGGCCTTGAGCCACTCACGGGTGAAATCGTCATAGACCTTGAAACTGTCGAACTGATCCCAGGCGTCGTCGACGGCGTCCACCTTGGAGTTGTCCGGACGATGAAGATCACCCCGCAATTGCAGGTTATAGGGCGGATCGGCGAAAATCAGGTCGACGCTCTCCTCGGGGAGGGCGTTCATCACCTCGATGCAATCACCGGACAATATCTCATTGAGAGGGAGCGCGTTGGCCCCCTTGCGGATGGAGTTCTTCATGTTCTGCCTCATGTCGCGCCCCTTAAGGGACGTCGTTTAACGCGCCATTTTTGGCGTCATTTATGGGTCCCAAAATGAGTCATCCGGGATTCCAGGTCAATTTCTTTTTCGAATCAGTCACTTATGTTTTTATCTTGATACAAGATGTTGTGGACCGGTTTGAACGAACGTCTATGGTGTGGTGTCACACCAAGATTTCGGAGCCCTTCCATGTGGGTTTTGGTGCCGTAACCGGCGTTCTTTTCCCAGCCATAGCCGGGGTAGTGTTGCGCCAAATCCACCATCAGCCGATCGCGCCAGATTTTCGCAACGATCGAGGCCGCCGAAATCGACAGAGACCGGGCATCGCCTTTGACAATGGCCTCCGCATCGAGACCGAAAGCGGAGGGCAATTTGTTGCCGTCGACCAGAATGTAATCCGCCTTGCGCGACAGCCCCGCCACGGCGCGCTCCATGGCGCGCAACGAGGCCTGAAGAATATTGATCTCGTCGATCTCCTCAACCGTACAGGAGGCGATAGACACATCGGCCACGGCGAGGATTTCGTCATAAAGGACTTCGCGACGTTTGGCGGTCAGCGCCTTGGAGTCATTGAGGCCCAAGGGGATGCGGGCCGGATCGAGCCAGACGGCGGCGGCGACCACGGGACCGGCCAGCGGACCACGGCCGACCTCGTCGACCCCGACAATGCGGGTGTAACCGCGACGGGTGGCGGCCTCTTCGAAACTGTAATCGGGCGTTGTCTTTGTCATACCCCCTGTGAAGCCGAAGCCCGACAACGGCGCAAGAAAAAAGCGGGTGAGAGATCTCACCCGCCAAGTGGCGCGGCCATGGGAACATGAGAACCGCGCGATTCTGCTCGTTATGGAACTCAGTTGCGGCGGGTATCGCGATCCGTGGTGCGGCGCGCATCGCGGTTGCGTTCGACGCGATAGCCGAAATTGGTGAGGCAGCCGACATCGTAGGCGTCAACCTTGCCCTGACGGGTCTTGACCCGCGTTTCGCAGGCGCGCGGCAAGTGGACCTGAGCACGGCGGTCCCGCTCGATACAGTTCTCGAAGGCGACGAGGCGCTGTTTGGCGCCCTGCCCCGCGCTGGCGACACATTGGTTCGGAATGCCGAAATCCCGGCCACGATTTCGGTCCTGCCAGGGCTCATTGCGATGACCATCGCGATAGCGCGAAGTGCTCACGGCGACCTTGTCCTTGTTCTTGTCGTCGAGCGCCTTGCCGAGCACGAAGAGCGTCGCAAGCCCGCCCAGAACCAGAGCGGCGTCATTGTCACCGGCGCGCGCAGGGGCGGCGGCGAAACCGGCGGTGGCGATGGAAAGCGCGACCAGCCCTGCGGTGAATTTCGTGAGTTTCATCGGGTGTCCTTTCAGATCCTGTGCCCTGTGGAGCGGGCTTGCGAAGGTGATGGGACGGTGATGGCCGGTTTTTCGAAAATCGCTCAATAACAGCGGGATGTCATTGGATAACAGGGCCGGAAAACGGCTTTGCTATTGAATAACATCGCGCTTACTCACAGGATCGCGAGCATGAAAAAGCACCTTTTCCCCCTTCTCGTCGCGCTTGTGGTCCTTCCGGGACTGGCGAACGCGTCCTGTTACGCCAGCTACAAGGCCAAGCGTGACAACCCGCTCAAGCTGCATTTCGGCGTGGCCGAGGTGGGCGATTCTCAATGCACGAAACAGGCGGCGGCCAAGGCTCTGGCACCGCGTCTGGAAAAAGAGGGCTGGCACCTTTTGTCCATCGTCGCGATGATCCCGGAAGAGAAACTGGGCGAGGTGAAGGCCGATGCTGGCGACTATTTCCTCCGATACTGACAGCCGCAAGGTATCGCGCGTGGCGATTTATGGCGTCGTGGCGATTGTCGCGATTCTGTTGATTGCGGCGGTGTTGCTCTTCGTGAACCTGCCGGATGCGAATGCGTTCAACGCGCGGGTGGAGCGGATCTTTGTCGAAAACGACCTGACCACACAGGCGGAAATCAAACTGCTGGAGATTCTGGCGCAATCGGGCACGGCGTTTTCCGGTGTGCTGAATTCCTACCGCATGGTGATTTTCGTGCTCTTGGTGTTCGCGACGGCTCTGCTGATCGCGGCACTGGTGTTTCTCGTGATGATCGTCGCGCTGAGCCGGCGGATGAGCGAGATCGAGAAGCGGGGAATCGAGGTGTCGTCCTTGTTGATCTCGCGGGCGGAGAACACGGTGTATCTGAACAATATGGAGTTCAAACTGACCCCTGCGGCGATCGAGACGCTGTCGGTACTGGCGGAAGCGCGGCTGGACGACGATGTTCTCTCGGGCGCAGAGATCGAAGCGGTGATTTCAGGCCGGAATGCGGTGGATTGCGAAGAGGCGGCGGGGGCGACGCGGATCAAGCGGCTGCGCGATACGCTCGGCAATCAGATGGTGAGCGAGTTGTTGGTCAAAAACATCGCGCGGAAGGGCTATATGCTGGCCTGTCCGCGCGATGTGATCAAGATGGTGTAGCCGTCAGGGCCCCGTTTAAGGCCAGGGATAGTCCGCGACGGTGATGCCCATCGCGGTCAACTCATCGACGGCAAGACGACGATAGGCGACCACGTCGGGGACGGGTTCGGCGCGACGCCGGGTGACTTCTTCCTCGGTGAAATGCACCGGAGCCTCGCCGCTGTCGGTTTCACCCCAGACGTCGAGGATATAGTTCATCACCTCGGCGATCTCGCGATTGTTGAGCGAGGCGCTCACCACGCCCGGCACATGCATCATATAGGTGCGGCCCAGCTCGGTGCCCGCGATATAACCGACACTGTCCGGAAAGGCCGGAATGCCGCCCTCGGGCGTGCCGCCGCCTTCGAACCCGTGACAGCCAGCGCAGCGCAAAATGTAATTCGTATGCGCGGTGCGCGAGGGCTGGTCCGCCGCCATCAGGGAAGCCGGGACAAGCGCAAGCGCGAAGCTCAGGGGTTTCAACAGAGACATGTCTCTTCCTTTCTGTCTACCGGCTCAGTCGACCGCGGGGCGCATCGCCCGCAGATCGGCATGGGTCGGACGGGTCTCGCGCGCGGCCTCGAGAAGCTCCTGGATCATCACAGCTTCGGTCTCGCCAAGGGTCTGGAGCACCCATGTGCCGATCTCGACCAGTTCCTCGTCCGTGGTGCTGGCCACCGGCGGCATGATCAGGCCGATGTACATCTGGCCCTGAATGTCGAGTTTTCCAGCCATGCCCGAGATCACCACTCCGGCGAGATATTCGGGCGCGGTGTCACCCAGCGCCTGCCAGAACACGGGACGGTTGAGCGGCGGGGCAAGACCCGGATTGCCGATCCCGCCGGTGTTGTGACAAGCGGCGCAATGAATCTCGAAAAGCTCCTCCGGGGTCTCGGCAGAGACCGGGAGGGGGAGGAGGGCCATGGCGCATGCCACAGCCCCCGTGAGTGTCGTCAAAAGGCGCAATTCGGGATCACTCCGCCAGGCCCACAACCACGGACACCGTGCAGTGGTAACCTTTGTCGGTGTTCGCCATGCACCAGTTGATGTCGTTGTAGAGACCCATGCGGTAGCCCGGACGCTCACCCTCGGAGGTGTAGCAGAAAGTCGCGGAGGCGACCGACGGTTTGCCGCAGCAGTCGTTATAAGACACGAGGTAATCCTTGCCGTCGTCCGGGTTGGTGCAGGTGCCGACCCAGGACACGGAGGAGGCGGACGAGCCCGGAGGACATTGCGTCAGCGACCCGCCGGAGGTGGAGCAGAGGTTGCCGTCGAGGGCGCAGTGACGCCAGTAGGAGCATTCGTCCTCCGGCAGTTCGGAAGCGTTGGCGCGACGGTCGAAAGGCAGGATCGGGGTCGCCACGGCGGCGCCCAGAACCGAGGCCCCGGCCTTCGCCATGAAGCTGCGGCGGCCAAGGTTACGTGCGGCGGTGCGGGCACCGGTTTCGACGCTTTTGTCGAGGGTCTTGAGAAGTTTGTCGATCAGTCTGGTCATAATCAGATCCTTTCGGAGGAAAATTGAGTGGCGCCCATCTGTTGGGCGACCGCAGCCTGGTAGGAGGGAATGCCGGTCTCGGAGGCGTTGAACAGGCTTTCGAGCTGTTCGCGGGAATTCACGAGACCCTTGGCGCGCACCTTGCCGTCCGGCCCGATGAGCACGGCAAAGGGCAGTTTCGCGACCTTGAAGGTCATGCCGAGATCGGAGGACAGCGCATAGGGGAAGGCCCCGAGGTCTTCCGCCTCGATGAGCCGCCGGTGCGCCGCTTCGCGCCCGTCGGAGGCCAGCGCGACATCGAGCCAGCCTTTTTCATCGTCCCGGATCGACTTGATCGCGGGCAGGAGCGCCTTGCAGATCGGACAGGTGGTGGAGAGGAAGAACACGAGCTGCGCCCGCCCTTCCGGTCCGCCCAGTGCAAATTCCGGCCCGTTGAGATTGGGCAGGGTCATTTGCGGCACGGTTTCGCCAATGTCCGGCCCGCTGTCCGAAATCATCGCGCCCACCGGGGACACCCGTTCGAAGAGGATGCCGATCTGGCGGGCGAGCGCGAAGATGATCGCGATCTGGACCAGCACGACAACCCAGAGGGCGATGTTGGAAAAGATGAGTATGGTCATATCGTTCTGTCCTCTCTCATCCGGCCTGCCGGATGTGGGGGAGATGGGAGGCGAGTTTTTCCGCCACGCCGTAGATCGCGAAAAGCGTGATCCCGGCAGTGATCGCCATGATCGCCCCCATCGCGCCAAGCGGCCCGACAGAGATCATCGCGACGGCCAGCGCCATGACGGTCAACACGGCATTGCGCCCGAGGGTCAGGCCGGAGACGATCTGCGGCGTGCCACCGCAGCCACAATCGATCTCCGTCTGTCCCCGAAGCAAAGCCGCCGCCATCAGCACGCCGTAGCCCGCGAACAGCCCCGCCGCCATCAGCCCGCCGAAGGGACGGGTGACGGGAAGGAGGAGTGCGAGGACCGTGAGGGCCTCGGCCCCCGTCAGTCCGCGCACGATCGCGGGCACCATGTGACGGGGCACAAGCCCATAGCCCTGCGCAAACCCCACCGTCTCATAGAAGGCCTGCCACTTGTGCCAGGCCGCGCGCGCCAACACGAGCACGAGAAAGCTCGTCAGGGTTGCCGAGGTGAGCTGCGACAGGTCTCCCATCAGCGATCCAGCTCCATGATGGTCGGCCAGCCACCGATATTGAACTCTTCGGTCATCTCGAGGAAGACCTCATCGCCCATCTCGACGGAGTAGAGGTAGACATCGCCTTCCTCATTGGCACCATAGAGCATCGGCTCTTCGGTCTGCGTCACGATGAGCCCGTTTTCATGATGCGCGGTGGAGCGACCGACGACGGTCTTGCTGTCCATGTCCACGGCCCAGATCTGCTCCGCACCGTTTTTGTGCGAACCGTTGTAGGCCCCGGAGTGCATCAGCACGAAAGCGGTGTTGGTCGGGGCGTTATAAGCGATCAGCTCGGAGCCGGACGGCGCCCATTTGCCCAGAACGCCTTCGGTCAGCGCGATGGTCTCGGACAGGACCGGCACCTCACCGCTGTCGTCCACGACATAGAGATTGCCGTTATAGGACACATAGACGAGGGTGTCGCCGACCCGCACGCCATTGGTGAAGAGCGCGTCGTCATCGACGTCGAAGATTTTCTCAGACTTGCCCGGATCGCCGAAGGTGCCATCGGCGGCGTAAGAATAGGTCTGGAAGGTGCCGTCACCGCAGATCGTGGTGAATTTCATACCGGAGGTGGAGGGAAAGATGCCCCAGCAACCCGGCGTCGGAATTTCGGCGATGGCGGCGCCAGCGGCGATGTCGATCACCGAGACGGAGGTCGCGGGCGTGGCGTTCTGGGCCAGCGCATAGGCCTCGTCGGAGGAGAGCGTCAGCAGCGCCGGCTGGCTTTCGACATGGGCCATTTTCACGCCGAATTCGAATTCGCTTTTGATCTTGAGCGTGTCGACGTCCCAGGTGTGGAACACGTTGGTGATCGGGCCGTAGGTGTAGCGCTCGAAATAGACCGAGGTGGTGTACATGGTCTTGCCGTCGGCGGAGAGCACCATCTGCGCGGTGGTGCCCGGGCCCATGTTGCCCTTCATCGCGAAATCTTCGGCGCCCAGCACGTTGATCGAGGACGGGCCTTTCCAGGCCTGATCGAGTACGAAGAGGTTCGGGCCTTCGTCGATGGTTTCCTTGACGGAGAGGGTTTCGGGTTCGATGGCGTCTTGTGCGAAAGCCGGTCCGGTCAGCGCGGCAAGCACCACGAAAGCGGCGGTTGTGGATTTCATCATCTGTCTCCTGGTGATGGTCTCGTGATCAGCATAGGGGCTGGTTTTCAGCCCGCGCTATCCGCCCCGGAGGGATAATTTCGCACATAAAATATGCAGCGCGTGAATCTTACCGTTTTGCGCACTGCAATTCTTGACACCTGCTGCCAAGCGGCATCTCACAATGGGAAAACTAAAATATTCCGGTTACTTATCATGCACACAGAGATCAAACCCCGAACCCGGGTACGCGAGGTCCGGTTCGACAGTTTCGTCGATCAGGAACGGGGGCTGGACGGCTGGAACCAGCTTTACCGGCAATTGTCGCCGGGGGCGTTCGAGGGGCATATCGCGGCGCTGGAGTGGGAGGACATCACGCTCTATCGAGAGACCGTGAACCAGAAGATGGAGAACATCTACCGGGTGCCCGATGGCTATGTCTGTGTCGGATTTTCGCTTGGCCGACGCCTGACAATGGCCGGAGTGTCCAATGCGATCGGAACAGGCACCGGCATGATCCATGTCGCCGGAGAGGATTATCACATCTTCACCGACAGCGACGCGGATTACATCATGCTGACCCTGCCGCAGGACTGTCTGCCGGAGGACATCATCCGTGGCGCCCGCGCGGTGACGCCGCAGGAAAGCCATGGCATCGCGGAGTGGATGCTCACCCTGATGGAAAGTGCGCGCCAGGGCATCGCGCAACAGGCGGTGCTGGATCTGGCGCCGGATCTTCTGCTCGACCGGATCTCGCTTTGGGCGCGACAGGCCAGCCGGGTCCGGTCGCGGAAACTGCCGCGTGGCCTGATGGCGGATATTCTCGCAGCCTGCGACAGCCTTCCGTTCGACAAGATGAGCGTCAGCCATCTGGCGAAACATCTCGACCGGGATCGCGCGATGCTGCGCGCGGCCTGCCTTGAGCGCACCGGCATGACGCTCGACGACATGCTCAAGGGGCGTCGGCTGAGCGAGGTACACCGCCGGTTGCGGTTCTCGGATCCGCGCAGCACGAAAGTGTCGGATGTCAGCATGGAATTCGGCTATTACCACTGGGGCCGGTTCTCACAAGGCTATCGCGCCATGTTCGGCGAACGCCCCTCCGACACCCTGCGCCGGGCCACGCCGCAGCCCCACTGATCCCGTCCGGACCGGTCATCGTCCTCAGGTCTCTTCGATCATATAGCCCATCGCCTCGGAAATACGCTGCGCGGCGTCCATCGTGATGGTGCGAAAGGCGCGCGGCTGAATTTCATGTCGGGTGCGCGGCACGGAGATCGACAGAACCGCGACGGGAATATCGGCATGATTTCGGATTTGCGCGGCACAACAGGTGATGTCCCGGTCGTTCAGAAGCGGCCCGCTGGCATATCCGGCCTGTAACACGTCCGAAAGCTGCTGCGTCCAACGGTCTTTCGGCAAGAGCGGGAAACGCGAATCGGCATGGGTCGCCACATAGGCCGCCAAGCGCTCCGGCCCTGCGGTGGAGAGATGCAGCATCCCCGCCGGGCTGAAATGCGGCGCCAGTTCCGGCCCAAGAACGGCGCGGGACACCCGCAGGGTCTGGGTGCCGACCAACGCATCCGCGACCACGATCCGCAACTGATCAAGCACCGTAAGATGAACGGTTTCACCGTAATCCTCGACGAGCTTGACCATGACGGGACGCGCGGCCTCGATCAGGGCCGAACTGTCCACGAGGATGTGATAGAGCGAGGCGACCGTCGGCCCGAGACGGTATCGCCCCCGGTCGACCTTTTGCAGCAGGCCGATTTTCGCAAGCCCATCGACAAGGTCATGCGCGCCGCTGGTGGACACGCCCAAACTGCGCGAAATCTCCGACACGCCATGCTCCGGCGCGGCGGCGGAATAGAGACTCAGGATTTGGCCGATTTTTCGAATTGATTTCATTCACTTGGCCTCCAGCCGATCAAGTTTCCGGTATTATCGGAAAATATGCGAGTATTATTCGATACCTTCCAATATTTTTTACGCAAGCCATGGTGATCGCGGGACGCAGGAGGAGCTGTGTCAGCCAGGGAGGAATATATGAAAGACCAAGTCACACAGGGAACTGTGCCCTATACCGGTGCCGAATTTCTGGAGAGCATTCAGGACGGGCGCGAAATCTACGTCCATGGCGAGCGTGTCAAGGACGTCACGAAACACCCCGCGTTCCGCAACTCGTCCCGCATGGTCGCGCGCTGGTATGATCGGCTTCATGAGAAAAAAGACATCCTCGGGCGCGCCACGGACACCGGTTCGGGCGGCTGGACCCACCCGTATTTCCAGGGCCCGAAGACCTCGGAACATCTCGTGGCCGGACGCGATGCGATTGCCGAGCTGCAACGGGTGTCGAACGGGTTCATGGGGCGCTCGCCGGATTACAAGGCGGCGTTCCTCGGCACGCTGGGCGCCAATGCGGGCTTCTACGGCGAATATGCCGAGAATGCGAAGACCTGGTATGCCCGCACGCAGGAGCGCGTCGACTACTGGAACCACGCCATCGTCAACCCTCCCATCGACCGGCACCTGCCGGTGGAGGAGACCGGCGACGTCTATATGCAGGTCGAGAAGGAGACCGATGCGGGTGTCGTGGTGTCGGGCGCGAAAGTGGTCGCCACCGGATCGGCGCTGACGCATTACAACTTCATCGCGCATTACGGCATTCCGATCAAAGAGAAGAAATTCGCCCTGATCTTTACCGCTCCGATGGGCAGCCCGGGCGTCAAACTGATTTCGCGGGCGAGCTACGAGCTGAACGCCACGGTCATGGGGACGCCCTTCGATTATCCGATGTCCTCGCGGCTGGACGAGAACGACGCGATTCTGGTGTTCGACAAGGTGCTCGTGCCCTGGGAGAACATTTTCGTCTATGGCGATGTCGAAAAGATCAACACCTTCTTCCCGGCCTCGGGCTTTGTGCCGCGTTTCACCCTGCATGGTGCGACGCGCCTGGCGGTCAAGTTGGACTTCATCGCAGGTCTGTTCTCCAAGGCGCTGGAGGCGACCGGATCGCGTGTGTTCCGTGGGCCGCAGACGGCGGTGGGCGAGGTTCTGGCCTGGCGCAACCTGTTCTGGGGCATTTCGGACGCCATGGTGAAATCGCCGGTGCCGTGGGAGGGGACAGACGGTTATGTTCTGCCCAACATCAACTACGGGCTCGCAAGCCGGGTGTTCGCGCCAATGGCCTACACCCGGATCAAGGAACTGATCGAGCGCAACGTCGCCTCCGGTCTGATCTACCTGCCATCCTCGACGCTGGATTTCGCCTCCGACGATGTGCGGCCCTATCTCGACCGTTTCGTGCGCGGTTCGAACGGGATGGTGGCAATCGACCGGGTGAAGCTTCTGAAACTGCTCTGGGATGCGATCGGCTCCGAATTCGGCGGACGGCATGAGCTTTACGAGGCCAATTATGCCGGGAATTACGAGAACATCCGGATCGAGACCATGCTGACGGCGCAGGCCACCGGCGAGATGGACATGCTGCACCAACTGGTGGACGATTACATGTCTGAATACGACCTCGACGGCTGGCGGGCACCGGACATGATCAACCCTTGGGACATCAACCGTCTGAAAGCCGGGTTCAACGGCTGATCCTGATGGGCTGTCCCCGACCGGTATCGGGGGCAGCCTGCAAGCCTGAAAGAGGAAATGCTCATGTTCAGCTACGATGGCGCACAGACAGTCATTCTGACCGACCGGCAGGTCAGCCTGCCGCGCAGCCTCGTGACCATCGGGGCCTTCGACGGGGTGCATCGGGGACACCAGACCCTCGTGCGCGGCGCGATCCGAGACGCGCAAGAGCTGGGGGTGCCCAGTGTCGTCTGGACCTTCGACCCACCGCCCAAGGTGTTCTTTGGCCGCGCCCGTCCGCTCTGCACACTGGAGGAAAAACTGGTGCGGCTCGCCCGGATGGGGCCGGACGTCATCGTGGTCAGCCGGTTTTCCGAGACCTATTGCCGTCGTTCCGCCGAAGCGTTCCTTGGCGATCTGGGACGTGTGAACCCGATGCGCATCCATGTCGGGGCCGATTTCCGGTTCGGCAGCAAACAGGCGGGAACGGTGGCACTTCTGGCGCAGCATTTCGACGTCGCGATCGCACCGGAGGTGCGCTGCGATGGTGGCGAGGTGATTTCCTCGACCCGGATCCGGGCGCTGCGCGCCGATGGGGACAGTGCAACTGCAAAACATCTGCTTGGAGCCGACAGTGACGCGTTGCGCCTGTCGGGTGCCATGGCCAAGCATGATTTACGACTGGGAGAAGAATACCATGTCTCATCCGATTGACCCGCGCAGCCTGCGCGATTGCTGCGGCAGCTTTGCCACCGGCGTCACCGTCATCACCACCCGGACAGAAGACGGTGATCATGGTATGACCGCGAATGCTTTCATGTCCGTCTCTCTGGACCCGCCGCTCATTTCAATCTCGCTCGATCGCGGCACGAAAATGCTGGACAAGATCCGCGCCTCGGGAGCTTACGCGGTGAGTATCCTGGCACAGGACATGCATCCCCATGCGATGCATTTCGCGGGACGGCCGGACGCCAGCCTCGAAGACTTGCTCGAAGAGCGCGGCGGCATGCCCGTGCTGCGCGGCGCAGCGGCCCATATCGTGGCCGAGGTTGCCCAGGAGGTCGAGGCCGGGGATCACATCCTGTTCATCGGGCGGGTGGTCGATCTGGACCGGAACGCGCAGGCACAGCCCCTGCTGTTTCATTCCGGCAAATTCGGTCGGCTGGCCGAGGCTTAGGCACGCCCCCAACCGGGTTCAACCCGCTGAAACCACTCGAACAGCCCGGGAAGGACGGAGCCGGAACGTCCCCCCTCCGTTCTTCCCGGAGGCAAATCTATGCGACGCCCCCGCATCAAGAAGTCGGTGTCTCCTCTTCCGGGGGAAGGCTGTTGAACTCCTCCAGCAGATCGAGCAAGAGCCGATACTTCTCTGCCCCGAACCGCTGTTCGAAGCGGTCCGTGATTCCCCGGCTCATCGCACTGTACTCCGACAGCAGTCTGAGCCCCTCCGGGCAGATCGACACAACCTGCCGACGCCGATTGAGCGGGTTCTGAACCCGGGCGATAAGCTTTCTTTCCAGCATGGACTGGAGAATTCGCGATACGGAGGCCGGTTGCAGACAGGCGGCGCGGGCCAGTCCCTGCCCGGACATCGGTCCGGCCTCCGCAAGAACCCTCAGGATGCGCCATTGCGGTTCGCTGACCCCGGCCTCCGCCAGCATGCGACGAAGCGGCACGAGAAGTGCCTCCCGCGCCCGGATCAGGGCAAAAGGCAAGGCCCGTGTCGTGCGGGCCAATTCCACCTGCGGGAGACCGTCATCCATAATGCATCGTCCTTCTCTCACCCGTTCCAGCCCTTGCATACGGCCATATTTCGCATGGCCTGCATAGCTCATAGCAGCATAAGCGACAGTGCCGGCACGCTGACCAGCAGCAAAAGCCGCAGGATGTCCGCAATCCAGAATGGCACGATGCCGCGAAAGATCACGCCCAGAGGAATATCCGGCAAAGTGGCTCGCAGGATGAACACATTCATGCCCACCGGCGGGGTGATCAGGCTGATTTCCGTCACAACGACCACGACCACGGCAAACCAGATCAGGACGTTCTCCGGATCGGACAGCAGCCCCGTTCCGAAATCGAGTTGATAGATGATCGGATAGAACACCGGCACGGTCAAAAGGATCATCGACAGGCTTTCAAAGACACAGCCCATCATCAGATAGATCAGCACCATCATCGCGATCACCGCCCAGGGGCTGATGTCCATCTCGTAGATCAGGTCCACCAGAGCGTCCGGCAGTCCGGCAAAATTCACGAAGGCAGAAAAGATTTCGGCCCCGATGACAATCGCAAAGATCATGGCGGAGGAAATGACCGTTTCCCGGCAGGCCATCCAGAACCCCGCACGGCTGAGGCTGCGCATCATCAGCGCCAGCAGCAATGCAAAGATCGCCCCCATGCCCGCCGCTTCGATAGGGGTGAAGAACCCGCCGTAAATCCCGATCATAATGAAGGCGAAAAGCGCCAGCGTGCCGAACACCCCCATCTTGTCCGTCCGCGACATCGGTTCGGGATCGGTCACGGGCGGCGCCAGATCGGGTTTGATCCGCACCGCGATCATCACTGCGAGCAGATAGAACACCACCCCAAGGGCGCCGGGGATCAGCCCTGCGATGAACAGCTTGCCGATGTCGCTTTCGGTCAGGAGCCCGTAGATGATCATGATCACCGAGGGCGGAATGAGAATGCCAAGCGTGCCACCCGCCGCAATCGAGCCCGCCGCGAGACTGTCGGAATAGCCGAAGCGCCGCATCGGCGGCATCGCCACCCGGCTCATCGTCGCCGCCGTCGCCAGAGACGAGCCCGACACCGCGGAAAACCCGCCACAGGACAGCACCGCAGCGAGCGCAAGCCCGCCCCGCATGCGTCCGAACAGTCGGTCCGCCCCGGCAAAGAGCCCGTGCGCGATGCCCGAATGCGCGAGGATATTGCCCATGAAAATGAACAGGGGCACGACGGACAGCGAATAGGAAAAGCCGGTTTCGAACACGGCGCTGCCAACCATGGCACCCGCGGCATCGAGCCCGCGCATCCAGGCAAAGCCCACCGCGCCGACCACAGCCATGGCAAAGGCGATCGGCACGCGGGAAAAGACCAGAAACAGCAGAACGACCAGGGCAATCAGCGATTCGATCATGGGCGCATCTCCCGCATCAGACCAAAGAGCGCCGCGACGAGACAGGTCAGCGCGCCCAGAAAAGCAAACGGTGCCAGAGGAACGCCCATCGATACGGAACGGGCCCCGTCCGTGACCTGAGTGATCCCGAGCACCGCGAGACGCCAGGCGAAAAAGGCCAGCACAACCGCCGAGACGATCGCTGCCATACGCCCCATCACACGGGAAACGGCACGCGGCACAACGCTCACCAGCAGATCGACCTCAACATGCGCGCCCGCGCGGCTCACCAGAGGCAGGGCGACGAACACCAGCGCCCCGAGCAGAAGCTCCGTCAGCTCGAACGCCCCGGACAGCGGTGCGTTGAACAGGTATCGACCGATGACATCAATCCCCGTCACGGCCATGAGGGCCAGCAGCAAGAAAGCTGCCAGCCCCATCAGACCGTTTTCGATCCGTTTCGCGGTCATTGCGGCACCGTGACCCCGGTCATCGCGCGCAACCGGGTCAGGGCCGCCAGACCGTCTTCGTCCTCGGGCAAGGATTCAGCCCAGGTTTCCTCCTGCCGCTGTGCGGAGGCTTGCAGAGCCGTGAGAACCGGCTCGGGCGCCGGGTAGAATTCGATGTCGCTGTCCGCAAGCTCCTCGCGCGCGACCGCATCCGCATCGTTCCAAGCCTGTCCGACGCGTTCGGCGAAGGCGAGACCGGAGATGGCGTCGATGGCGGCCCGGTCCTCGGGCGAGATACTGTTCCACTGGTCCTCGTTGACCACGAGGAACCATGTGGTGTTATACACGCCGCCGGGCACGGTCATCGAATATTTCACATCGTCCGCCAGGTTGAACGCGGTCAGCGCCTCATAGGTGAACGCCACCCCGTCGATCACCCCGCGCGACAGCTTTTCATACACTTCCGTCGAAGACATGAAGAGAGAGGTTCCTCCCAAATCGTCCACCAGAGTGCCGACGTAACTGCTGGGCACCCGGATCTTGAGCCCCTCGACATCTGCGGGGGTTTCCAGCCGATGCTTGTTGTTGTGCAACAGTCCCGGACCATGGGTGAACAAGCCCAGAAGATGCGTGCCCTCATGTTCTTCGCGGGCATTCAGGTCTTCGGTGTAGACTGTCCAGAAGGCTTTGGAACTGGTGACGGCATCGTCGCCGATAAAGGAGAACTGACCCAGCAAACTGCCCTTGAACCGATCGTCCTGCGTGAAGCTGTGCAGGCCATAGGTGATGTCCGCGACCCCGTCCCTCGCCATGTCGAAATGCGCGGGCGGCGAGCCAAGGGGTTTGCCGAGCACCCGGATCGACACGCGACCCTCGGTGACCTGTTCGACGTCCTTGGCCCAGGGCTTGATCGCGTTGACCACGATCGGATGGCGCGGCGGCAGCCAGCTCGACAGCGCGAGTGTCACATCGGCGGCCTGAGCCGCCAGAGGCGTGAGCAGGGTTGTGATGGCCAACAGGCCAGCTTGTGTCAGACGTTTCATATGTTGTTTCCTCCCAGTTGAAGTCGGCCCCGCAGGCGGTCTCCTTCCCCCCGCGCGCCAGTGTTGAAGTACGGTTTTCGTCAGGCTCCCCGATCCGGGTGAACCCGGTCCGGATGGGCCGCCGCAAAGGCCGGCAGTCCGGCACAGGTTTCGGCGACCCGGGTGAGACGCGGCAGATCTTCTGTCGGCACCCCCCAACGCTCTGCATTGTACAATTGCGGGATCAGCACCAGATCGGCCTGGCTGAGACGCTCTCCCATCGCATAGGGCCCCACGGCATCGAGCATCGCCTCGACAGCGACCAACCCGGGCCGGATGAAATGGCGCATCCATTCCGCACGATCCGTCCCACGACCGGTCAACTCCACCACATGCGCCGCGACGCGCTGATTGCAGACCGGGTGCAGGTCGCAGGCAATCGCCTGCACCACGCCCCGCATCTTCACCGCGACCGCCGGATCGGCGGGGCGCAGGTTGAGCCGCCCGGTGTCCTCAAGATAATCGAGGATCGCCATGGATTGCGTGAGCCGCAGCCCGTCGATGTCGAGCACCGGCACCAGGCCCTGCGGATTGCGCGTCAGATGCGGCGCGGTGCGTTGTTCCCCCGCCACGAGATCCACCGGCACCGCCCGGTAGGCGACCCCCGCCAGATTGAGAGCGATACGCAAACGGTAACTTGCCGTCGAACGCCAGTAATCGAAGAGCACGGTCTCTGCGGACATTCTGTGTCCTTCAGCTTTCAACCGTGCCCCGGGCTGCGCGCAGCGCCTCGGACAGGGTTTCGGCATTGCCGATCTGGTTCATCAGGATCAGGATCAGCCGGGCATTGAGCGCTTCGCTCGCCTCCCGGTCCAGCCCCTCGTGCGCGGCAATCAGCCCGGCATAGATATCATCCGGCGCCTCGACATTCGGTGTCAAAATCAGGCTCATGCTCGGCCCCTCCCCGTGGCCTTTCGCAGCGCGGCGCGCAGCTCGGTTTCCTCCCAGGCGGACCACCGCCCGGCGATATGCTGATCCGGGCGGATCAGGTAGACGGCATGAGAGCAGGTCCCGAGATAACGCGCGCGCAGCTCCGGGCCGATCTCCTCCGCTGACAGGCTCAGAACCTGTGCCGTGATGCCGTCTTCGGTCACCGGTTCCGGTGCCTCTGTTCCGAGCGCGAGAATCGTGAACCCTCCGCCCAACTGCTCCAGAAGAAAGCCGTTGTTCAGCGGCGCATCGGAACAGGGTGCTCCCGGACGGCTCCGCGCCGGGGCTTCGAGCAGGCCATCGACGCTGTTGAGCGTCGAACCGTCATAGACGCAGGGCACCGACAAACGCCCGGAATTCACGAAGGGCCGGGCAAATTCATACCGCCCGGACAGGTCCAGAACCGCGTCCCGGAACATCCGGCTCACACCGGATTTCGGCGTGATGAAATCCGTCGAGCGGGTCGAATTGAGAATGTTCTCGTCGGCGCCGTGAATACGTTCCTGATCGTAACTGTCGAGCAGGCTCTCCGGTGCCTCGCCCCGCACCACCAGCCCAAGCTTCCAGCCGAGGTTGTCCACATCCTGAAGCCCGGAATTGGCGCCGCGCGCGCCGAAAGGCGACACCTGATGCGCCGCATCGCCCGCAAAGATCACCCGGCCATGGCGAAACCGCTCCATCCGTTTGCATTGAAACGTGTAGATCGACGACCAGACGATTTCATACTCCACATCCGCCCCCAGCATCGCGTCGAGGCGACGGCGGATGTTTTCCTCTTTCATCTCTTCCTTGCGGTCCACGTCCCAGCCGATCTGGAAATCCACCCGCCAGGTGTCGTCCGGCTGTTTGTGCAGCAAGGTCGAGGCACCGCCCACATGGGTCGGCTCGAACCAGAACCAGCGTTCGGTCGGGAAATCCGCCGTCATGCGAATGTCGGCGATCAGGAAACTGTCCTTGAACACCTTGCCCGAGAATTCATGGCCCAGCATAGCGCGCAGGGGCGAATTGGCCCCGTCCGCCCCGATCAGCCAATCGGCGGCGATGCGATACGGCCCGTCCGGTGTCGTGATGTCGAGCAGCACATGATCGTCCCGCACCTCGACCGCATCGACCCGGTTCTTGCCCCGGATCTCGATCGGTGCGCCCGCCGCCTGCGCCTCGCGTACCCGCTCCACCAGAAAGCGTTCGAAATAGGGTTGCTGAAGATTGATGAAGGCCGGGTATTTATGGCCTTCTTCCGGCAGGAGATTGAACTCGAACACCTGACTGTCGCGGTGGAACACCTTGCCGACATTCCACACCACGCCCTTGTCCAACATCGGCTGACCGCACCCGTAGCGGTCCGCGATCTCGAGACTGCGTTTGGAAAAACAGATCGCACGCGAGCCCATGCCGATGCCCTCGTGATCGTCGAGCACCACCACCGGTATCCCCTGCAACCCGAGATCGAGCGCGGTGGCGATCCCGATGGGTCCGCCCCCCATCACCACGACCGGGTGGCGCACGATCTCCTCACTGTCCTGGTCGGCACAGCGCGCATAAGGATAAAGCCGGAAAGCCAGCGAATAGCGGTCCTGAAACATGTTGTCCTCCTCCCTGAACCCCAGGCGTCAGCCCTGAAGGGCCTCCCACATTTCTCGGTCGCGTTCTGCGGTCCAGACGCGCGGCGTGTCGATGCCGCGGGCTTCGTCATAGGCACGCGCCACGTTGAACGGCAGGCAGTGTTCGTAGATCGCGTAGTCGCCGAATTTGGCGTCACAAGATGCCCGCACCGCGTCCCAGGCCTCTTTCAGAGAGCCGCCACGGGCCACGATCCGCGCCACCGGCGCATAGGTGCTGTCGACAAAATCGCGGGTTGCGGCGATGGCTTTGCCGACCATCTCTTCACCCACAAGCGCGTCGCCCCGGCCCGGTGCGATGGACTTCGGCTTATAACCCGCGATGGCGTCGAGCGTGCCGCCCCAGTCGCCGAAATGCCCGTCGCCGCAGTAGCAGGCGGAGTGGTATTCGACGATGTCGCCGGTGAACATCACCTCCTGATCCGGCACCCAGATCACCGCATCACCTGCGGTATGCGCGCGGCCGAGCGTCATGATGTCGACCCGGCGCTTGCCGAGGTAGACGGTCATCTTGTCACGGAAGGTCGTGGTCGGACGGGTCAGGCCGGGGATTTCCTCATGGCCCTGGAACAGGCGCGGGAAGCGACCGAATTCGCTGTCCCAGTCCTCCTGACCGCGCTCTTCGACCATCGCGGCGGCTTTCTCCGACATGATGATCTCACGCGCTCCGTAAGCACTCGCGCCCAGCACGCGGACGGCGTGATAATGGGTCAGCACGACGTGGGAAATCGGCTTGTCGGTGACGGTGCGCACGCAGTCGATCACCTTGCGCGCCAGCCGCGGCGTCGCCTGCGCCTCAACGATCATCACGCTCTCGTCGCCGATGATGACGCCGGTGTTCGGATCGCCCTCGGCGGTGAAGGCATACAGCCCCTCGCCCACTTCGGTGAAGCTCACCGTCTTCTCTTCCAGGTCCCCCTGGCTCGCGAATGCTTTCGCCATGTGCGTTGTCCTTTTTCTTCCGCCTGACGGAGCGCGCAGCATGGCGCCCCTGCGGGTTATCTGTTTTCAGAACCATGGCCTCCGGACCATCCGGAGCGCCATGAGGAAATCGGTCGTCAGGCCGTCGGCAATTCGACCGCTGCGGCCGGACGCACCGTGCCGGAACAGGCCCCGAAGCCGATGCGATAGCCGTCGCCTTTTGCCGCGCCATAGAGCGTCAGCCTGTCGCCATCTTCCAGAAAGCTCCGGGGTTCGCCCGTGTCGAGCGTCAGAGGCTCCTTGCCGCCCCAGCTCAACTCCAGAAGCGAGCCGCGGCTATCCGGCGTGGTTCCCGAAATCGTGCCCGACCCCAAGAGATCACCCACCCGCATCGGACAGCCCGAGGTGGTGTGATGACAAAGCTGTTGCGCCGCCGAATAATACATATGGGTGTAATTGGTCCGGGCGATCACAGTCTCGGCCTTGCCCTCGGGGGCGAGCCCCACAGAGAGGTCGATGTCGTAAAGCATCGGCCCCGGTTCGGCGAGATAGGGCAACAACGGGCGTTCGCGTTCCGGCGTCGGGCGGCGGAACGGCTCCAGCGCGGCTTTCGTGACGATCCAGGGGCTGATCGTGGTCGCGGTGGCCTTGGCCTGGAACGGCCCCAGAGGTTGGTATTCCCAGGCCTGAATGTCGCGCGCCGACCAGTCGTTCAAAAGGACATAGCCAAAAATCATGTCGTCGGCCTCGGCGACGGAGACCATGCCGGAAGACGGTTGACCGACGATGGCCCCCATTTCCAGTTCCAGATCGAAACGTTGGCAGGGCGCGAAGACCGGCAGGTCCTGATCCGGTGCCTTGAGCTGGCCCAGCGGGCGCTGCACCGGCGTGCCCGAAACCACGACCGAAGACGCCCGCCCATTGTAGCCGATCGGGATCGACAGCCAGTTCGGCGGCAGGGCGTTTTCCGCGCCGCGGAACATGGTGCCGACATTCACCGCATGGTTTTTCGAGGCGTAGAAATCGGTGTACTCGGTCACGGCAAAGGGCATACGCATTTGCACCGTCTCCAACGGCACGAGATGCGGCTCCACGGCGGTGCGATGGGCTTCACCGGCCAGAAGCTCCGTCAAACGGGCCCTGAGTGCAGCCCAGACCTCGGGACCGGCGGCCATGACCGCGTTCCAGGACGGTGCCGCAAACAAGGACGGGTCGAGCCCGTGATCCACCTGCACCACATCGAGCACGAAGGCCCCGATGGCCACGCCCATACGCGGGCCCTGCCCGGCATCGAACACGCCATAGGGCAGATTGTTCAGCGGAAAATCGCATTCCGGGTCGTTTGCGCTCTCGACCCAGCTTCTGATGAGACTCATGTCTCCTCCCTTCCTTCTTGTGGTCAGGACGCCGGCAAACCGCCGCCGCCCTCCGCTTCATTTCTCCCAGTTGCCTTCCGGCGTCCCGTCAAAGCGTTTCTTCAGGCTGTCCCAGCAGTCGATGTAATCGTCCTGAAGCGGGGCCTCTGTCGCGGCGAACCGTGTCAGGTGCTGCGGGAAACGGGTCTCGAACATGAAGGACATGGTGTTGTCGAGCTTCTCGGGTTCGAGATCGGCGAATGTCGCCTTCTCGAAGGCATCGTTGTCCGGCCCATGCGGCAGCATCATGTTGTGGAGGCTCAGCCCGCCCGGCACGAAACCCTGCGGCTTGGCATCATATTCGCCGTAGATGTTGCCCATCAGTTCGGACATCACGTTCTTGTGGTACCACGGCGGACGGAAGGTGTTTTCCATCGTCATCCAGCGCTCGCGGAACAGCACGAAGTCGATGTTCGCGGTCCCCGGCACGCCAGACGGCGCGGTCAGCACGGTGAAAATCGACGGGTCGGGGTGATCGAACAGGATCGAGCCGACCGGGCAATAGGTCCGCAGATCGTATTTCACCGGCGCATAATTGCCGTGCCAGGCCACCACATCGAGCGGCGAATGCCCGATCCTGGTCTCATGGAACTGGCCCTGCCATTTGATCGTCACGGTCGAGGGCGTCTCGCGGTCCTCGAAGGCGGCCACCGGCGTCTTGAAATCGCGGCGGTTGGCCATGCAATTGGCCCCGATCGGCCCGCGCCCCGGCAGTTCGAATTTCTGGCCGTAATTCTCACAGACAAAGCCCCGCGCCGGACCGTCGAGAAGCTCGACACGATAGACAAGACCGCGCGGCAGAATCGCGATTTCCTTGGGTTCGAGGTCGATGACCCCCAGCTCGGTGCAGAACCGCAGACGCCCTTCCTGCGGCACCACCAGAAGCTCGCTGTCGGCGGAGTAGAAATAGGCATCCACCATGGATTCGGTCACCAGGTAGATATGCGTCGCCATGCCGACCTGAGTGTAGATATCCCCCGCCGTGGTCATCGTGCGCATGCCTGTCAACCAGGTCAGCGGCGCGTCCGAATGCGGCACCGGGTCCCAGCGGTACTGACCCAGGCTGATCACATCGGGATCGACACAGGGTGCGGACGCCCAAAGCGGCAGGTCGATCTTTTCATAGCGGTGCGAGTGTTTGACCGAAGGCCGGATGCGATAACACCACGTCCGTTCGTTCTGATGACTCGGCGCCGTAAAGGCCGTACCGGACAATTGTTCGCCGTAAAGGCCGTAGGCACATTTCTGCGGGCTGTTCATCCCCTGAGGCAGAGCCCCGGGAAGCGCCTCGGTTTCGAAATCATTGCCAAAGCCAGGCATGTAGCCTTCGTGCGCTGTGGAAATCCCAACGGCGCGGGTCAGCCCCGAGATCGTGCTCATATCGTTCATTCAGAAAGCCCTCCCAGTCTGATCTGTCCTGTCTGATTATTGACATGTTGATAGTTGCTTTTGTAACTAACAAGGGTGTTTTTTGTATCGGGAGAGAAAAGTGAACCGCGAGGATTTCGAGCTTTCAGTCTTTACGCCCTATCTGCTCAACCAAGCAGCAGAACAGCAAAGTCGTGTTTTTTCAAATACCTACAAAAACCTCTACGGCATGCTGCAAACCGAATGGCGGGTGCTGTTTCATCTCGGGCGCTACGGCGCAATGACAGCGAAAGAAATTTCCATACGCGCCAGCATTCACAAAACCAAGGTTTCTCGCGCCGTGCGCGCGCTTGAACAAAAGCGTTTTCTCGGACGTGAGGTCAGCCATGAAGACCGGCGCATGGAACGGCTGACCCTGCGCCCGGCAGGTCAGGACGCGTTCAACGTCCTGACCGCTGCCGCCGCAGATTACGAAACCGCATTGGCCACCCGGCTCGGCCCGGAGGACATGAAGCACTTAAAGCGTCTGCTCATGGCGCTCGCATGAGCCGCGCACCGCAGCCCCCTGCCGACAGAGTGCGAACAGGGCACCTTTCGACGAAATCCCCAGCTTGGCATAGGCGCGCTTGCGATAGGTCGCGATCGTCTCCGGCGACACGGACAGTTCGAGCGCGATCAGCTCCGCCTTTTTGCCGTCGAGCATCCCGAGACAGACCTGACGCTCGCGGGCGCTGAGCACATCGAGGGCCGGTGGCGGACCGGTGCGTGACAGCCCTTCGAAATGCATCAGCGCGATTTTTGCGGCCAAAGATGCCAGAGCCGCCTCCGGCCCGCCGCCCTCCCCCTGCGCAGCAAGGTAGAAATTGACGATGATCCGACGCTCCTCACCGACGGCGAGAACCGCCAGCTTGCCGGACAGGCCCGGTGTGCTGAAAAACCTCTGACGATAGCTTTCGGACATATCGCTGTCCCGCACCCGAACATGCACCAGTTTGCGCTGGCCCGGCGACAGTGCGGTCAGCACTGGCAACAAGGGATCCTCCCGGAACCCGCCCTCCAGATAAGCCTCGGCCAGCACCTCGCCCAAGCGTTCGCGGGAAAAATTGCGGGACAACAGGCAACAGGCCTGCGACCCGCTCAGATCGAAAATCATAACCTGTCGAGCACCGCTTTGCTCCGCCAGTTCTGAAAACACCTGTCCGAAACGGTCCGAGCCACAGGCGTCGAGACAGGCCTCGACCATGGTCAACACATTGCTCACCTGTGCGCCCTCCGTGTCCTCGTGCGATCCCTGCCCCAAGGGATGCCCCGGATCTGCCCTTATGTCCAGAATGTCCCGGGAACACCCGCATTGTGCCTGGTGTCCCTTGTTGCGGGGGACAGACCCGTCCCCCCGCTCCCCCTATCCTGCCCGTTCCACTTCGAACCATGGGAGGAGCCGTAGTGAGACCTCAGGGACGGGCCGAGACCGACTCGCTTTATTTCAGCTATCCACATTTTGACGCCCCGCAAGCGCGTCAGACGTTGAGTGACCCCGCCCGGGTGGCCATCGTCGGTGCGGGCCCGGTTGGCATGACGGCCGCGCTGGCGCTGGCGCATGAAGGCGTGGCATCCGTGCTGTTCGACAACAAGGCGACGTTCAACGACGGCAGCCGCGCCATCTGCATCGCCCGACCGAGCTTTGCCATTCTCGACCGTCTGGGCGTGGTGGCGCCGTTTTTGGAAAAATCGCTGGGCTGGACCACCGGACGGTCTTTCTACCAAGGGCGGCAAATCCTCGAATTCGAGATGCCGGACAGCGCGGAAGAGAAGTTCCGCCCGATGTACAACCTGCAACAGCAATATATCGAGGCCTATCTCTGGCAGGCGGTCGCAGCCAGCCCTCTGATCGACATCCGCTGGCAGAGCGAAGTGACCGGCCTGCGCGACACCGCCACCGGATTGCGTCTTGCAATCACCGACCCCAACGGCAGTTACGAGATCGACACCGACTGGTGTCTGGCCTGTGATGGTGCCCGCAGCCCGGTGCGCAAACTGCGTGGCAAACGGCTTCAGGGGCAGAATTTCGAAGGCCGCTATGTAATCGCGGATGTGCAGATGGAGCACGATTATCCGACGATCCGGCGCGCCCTGTTCGACCCGGAGAGCCGCCCCGGCGGCACGGTACTCATTCACCGCCAGCCGGATAATATCTGGCGCATTGATTACCAGTTGCGCGATGACGAAGACGAAAGCGAGGCGATCCGGGAGGACAATGTCCGCATCAGTGTCCAGGCCGTGCTCGACGACATCGGCCACAAGGGGCCTTGGGAGCTTGAATGGTGGAGCGTCTATTCTGCCAACACGCTGGCGCTCGACGATTATCGTGACGGGCGGGTGTTCTTTGTCGGGGACAGCGCGCATATCGTGCCGATCTTCGGCGTGCGCGGCCTCAACAACGGGCTCGCAGATGCCGCCAATATCGGCTGGAAACTGGGTTGGGTGCTGACGGGGCGCGCGGGAGAGGCGCTGCTCGACAGTTATTCGCCGGAACGCCGCGGCGCGACACTCGACGTTTTTGACAATGCTGCGAAAAGCGCGCGGTTCATGACACCCTCCACGCATGGCTGGCGGCTCATGCGCGATGCCGCCCTGTCTCTGGCCCTCGACCACCCGTTTGCGGGCAACCTTGCCAATCCCCGGCAAATGACGGCCTACAGCTATCACGACAGCCCCGCGACCCTGCCGGACGACCCGCGCTTTTCCGACGGCCCGCTCCCCGGTGCCCATGTGCCGGAGATGCGGATGGAGAGCGGGTTTCTCTCCGACCGTTTCGGGGCGGGTTTCACCCTGTTGTGTTTCGAGGACACACAGGAGGATTTGTCCAAACAGGTCCGCACACAGGCGCCCGAGGGGATATCGGTGGTGACCTTGCCCTATCCGTCCACGCTCGCCTCCCGTTTCGGCGCCACGTCCGGATCGGCCTATCTGATCCGGCCCGACCTGCATATCGCGGCCCGCTGGTACACTGCCGAGGCGCAAAATGTTTGCGACGCCTTTTCCCGCCTCACCGAGACACAGGAGCGCTGAGATGACCCCCGCAGATCTGGAAACCGTTTACGAAGCTCTCGCGGAGGACATCGACCGCGTCGGCCCGGAGAAAAGCGCGCTGTTTCTCTCGAAGCTCGCGCTGCTTCTCGCTCAGGACATCGGGACGGCAGCGCCGGTTCTGGCCCGCATCAAGGAAGCCTCGGCGCATCTGACGGTTGAAACGCTGAAACCGTGATTGCCTAATATACCTAATATATATCTCGCTCTTTGCCCGGGAAACGATCCCCGGGACAACAGGCCGAAAACGTCAAACCAAAATGCCTGCTGGCCGATGCTTTGCTCGGCCAGAAGGCGCTGAAGGATCGACGTCCGCAAAATGTCACGTCCGCTGAATATTCACGGCGAAACGGATCCTATCCGCTTACACGCCGGCGTAGACCGGGAACATGCTGGCGTCGCCGTAGTCCTTGATTTTCTCCATGGCTTTGAGGGCGTCCATGTCCTCGGCGGAGATTTCGAAATCGACGGCGGCGTTGCTTTCCATGTGGGCAGGCGTCGCGGTTTTCGGCAGCGGCAGCAGACCCAGTTGCAGACAGTAACGGATCGCCAACTGCGGCAGGCTCACACCGTATTTATCGGCCATCGCCTGAACTTCGGTGTTTTTCATCAGTTCGCCGTGGCCCATCGGGGAATAGGCTTCGACGAGGATATTTTTGCTCTGACAATAGTTGATCAGTTCGAAAGGCGTGTTGGTGATGTGGGCGAGGATCTGGTTGACCATCGGTCCCACGGTGCCGTTGTCGATCAGGTTGTCGAGATCGGCCTTCTCATGGTTGGACACGCCAATGGCGCGGATTTTGCCCGCTTTATAGGCCTCTTCCAGCGCAGTCCAGGCGGCCAGGTTGCCTTCGAAATAGCGGTCTTCGCCCCCGAAGTTTTCCCAAGGCGTCGGGCTGTGGATGATCATCAGGTCGATGTAGTCGACGCCCAGAAGATCGAGCGAGCCCTGGATCGCGGCTTTCGCGCCCTCGTAATCCTTGATGCCCGCATCCAGTTTGGTTTGCAGGAACAGCTCTTCGCGGGCCACGCCGCAATCGCGCAGGCCCTCGCCCACGCCGCGTTCGTTGCCATAGGCCTGTGCGGTGTCGATGTGGCGGTAGCCGAGTTTGACGGCGGTCTTGACAGCCTCCGCCACTTTGTCGTCGTCAATCATCCAGGTGCCGAGACCGAGTTTCGGAACTTCGACGCCATTGGAGAGGGTGAATGTCTCTTGAAGGATCATGGGATCTTCCTTTCTTTTGCGTTTGGCCGTTTGCGCAACAAAGGCGCTAAGGGAACGGCGCGGCCCCCAGCCAAAGCAGGGAACCTCTGTCTTGGTGGGCGCAATCTAGGCCAGAGCGTGAGCTATGATAATCCGGGCAAAACAGATGCCACTCATGAAAATAAATCATGAGTGGCCCTATTCAGCTCAAATCAGAGATCAGCCATTGTAATCCTCGTCTGCGACTTTCTCCATCCAGGTCACGGCGGAGCCATCGACGGTCTCTTGGATCGCATAGTGGCTCATGGCGGTCTCGGGTGCGGCCCCATGCCAATGTTTCTCGCCAGCCGGGAACCAGACGACATCACCGGCGCTGACCTCTTCGACCGCCCCGCCTTCGCGCTGAACGCGACCTCGACCGAATGTGATGATGATGGTCTGCCCTGCGGGGTGCGTGTGCCATGCGGTGCGCGCCCCCGGCTCGAAGGTCACATGCGAGCCACCGACGCGGCCCGGGTCTTCGGCCTGAAACATCGGATCGACACGCACGGTGCCGGTGAACCAATCTTCGGGACCGGGCATAGAGGGATTGCTGCCGGAACGGATGATTTTCATGGGGATACTCCTTTCAGAAACGCGAGGCTCAGCCGCGCAATTTGTCAAAACGATAGGTCAGCGCCGGGCCGCCGGGCTGGACATAGGCCAATTCCACGGTCGCCATGGCGAAGGGTTCGATGAAGCGGGCGTTGTGCAGGCCGCCGCAGTCCAACGGCTCAAAACCGACATCGCGGATCAGCCCGAACGCGATCTCCTTGGCACCCGCGTCGTTGCCATAGGCCATGACCTGCGGTGCAGGCCCCTGCCCCTTTTGGGTAAAGACCGGATAAAAACTTTCCGACGGGTTGGTGTTGAAACAGGACACCCAGCGGGCGTGAGGCCGCAGTTTCGCAAGTTCTTCGGCGCCAGAGGAGGTGGTGCCGACGACCAACGCGGTGTTGCTGTCGTTCAAAGGCAAAGAGCAGTTCAGCACAACCTTGCCCGCCAGATCGCCCGCCTGCTCCAAAACATCGGCGCGGCGCGACCAATGCACCGCCAAAAGCACCGCATCGGCACCTTCGACGGCCTCGGCTACGGAGCCCGATGAGGCGCCAACCGCGTTTGCAAGCCGATCGAGCTTGGCACGATCCCTAGCGTAGGAAAAGGTCACGTCATGACCAGCCTCGGCCCAGATGCGGCCCAGTTTGCCGCCCATGAGACCCGATCCCAGAATGCCGATCTTCATGCCAAACTCTCCTCTCATCGCCTCAGTTTACTCTGCGCGGCTCTCGAACACCTCTTTCGCCACAGGCAGCGCCGAAAAGACTTTCGGCCAGCCCGCGTAAAAGGCGAGATGCGACAGCATGGCGCCGGCTTCCTCTTGGGTCAAACCATTGTCCATGGCGCGATTGAGGTGGAATGTCATCTGCTCCGGCTGACCGGCGGCGATGAGGGCCGCGACGGTGACGAGGCTCCGGTCACGCGGCGCGAGGTCCGGGCGCAGCC
The DNA here is from genome assembly GCF_001550095.1 of Celeribacter ethanolicus. Taxonomy (GTDB): domain Bacteria; phylum Pseudomonadota; class Alphaproteobacteria; order Rhodobacterales; family Rhodobacteraceae; genus Celeribacter; species Celeribacter ethanolicus. Next base: position 114,452 of record NZ_LRUC01000011.1, read on the forward strand.
AGAGATCACGGAACAGCACGTCGCGGGTGTTGTCCACCACGCCGATGCTGACATCGCTGTAAAGCCCGCTGACAAGCTCTTCGCGCGCGTCCTCGGCCTCTTGGTTCAAGGGCAGAAAGTCGACCTCGGCTCCCGGCAGGCTGTCTGCGGTAATGCCACGGGCCTCGAACACGGGCGCGGCAGCCTCGGCGGCGGCGGTGGCGTTGCCAAGACCGGTGTAGAAGGCCAGATGGGTGATCGTCTCCGACAGTTCCGCAGGCGTCACACCGGCGTCCAGCGCCAGCGTCACATAGCGGTCGAGGTTTTCGGTCTCATGGCGGGTCATCAGGGCGGCAAAGGTCACAAGCGCACGATCGCGTACGGACATCGCCTCATTTTCCCACTCGGCCCCGAGGATCGTCTCTCTGGTGTAGGCCTCAAGCGCCGGGGCGACTTGCGCCACAGAGGACGGCACGGTGTCGCGCACATCCTGCGCGAGTGCAGCACTGGTCATGAGGGCAAAGGCGGAGGCGGCAATCGGGGTCTTTCTCAGGGAGGTCTTCGGCGAGGTCATGGGGGAACTCCTGTTGTCTGTGTCTCCCATAGATTTGGCGCCTTTCCCGGAGAGATTAATGCCGCCTCACATCACCCCACTCATGAGCCGTTTTCATCAATCTCTTTCAGGCCGATTTCAGGCCCGCTCCCTGAGCGCGTCCAAGACCACGGTGAAGGCCGTGGACGGCCTCTGGCGGCTTGGGTAATAGAGGTGAAACCCCGGGAAATACGGGCAATAGTCCTCAAGGCACATGCGGAGCGCGCCACTGTCGAGATGCGGCTGCGCCAGACGTTCCGGGATGAGCGCCAGCCCATGCCCGTCAATCGCCGCCTGAAGCACCGGGTTGACGGTGTTGAAACAGGCCTGCCCCTTGACCTTGACGTTGATCTCCTGCCCGTCCTTGTCCTCGAACTCCCAGGCATAAAGCGCGCCATGGGTCGAAAGCCGCAGGTTGATGCAGCGGTGATCGACCAGATCCTGCGGCACCTCCGGCGTGCCCAACGCCTCGAAATACTCCGGCGCACCGACGCAGATCATCCGCTCATCCGGCCCGATCCGCATAGCGATCATCCCATCGCTGACCTGATCGCCATAGCGCACACCGGCGTCACATTGCGAGGCGGCCAGATCGGTGTAGCCGTAATCCATGACGAACTCGACATTGACCGACGGGTATTGCTTGAGCACCGGCGAGAGTTTCGGCCAGAGAATGCTCTCGATGGCATATTCCACGGCCACGATCCGCACGGTGCCGGTGGGCGTGTCCTGAGAATCGTTGAGCGCCTGCAACCGGCTTTCGATCTTCTCGAAACAGGGATTGAGGGTGGCCAGCAAATCCTCCCCTTCCAGCGTCGGCGCCACAGTGCGGGTCGTGCGGGTCAAGAGCCTGAGCCCGAGGCGTTGTTCCAGCCCCTTGATGGTATGGCTCAACGCCGATTGAGACACGTTGAGACGAGCCGCTGCCTTGGTAAAACTGCGTTCTTCGGCCACGGCGGCGAAGGCGATGAGGTCGTTGATATTCTCGCGTATCATGAGGGAAGCCGGAGGTTGGAACTGTATGATCAAACGGTTTCCCTCATGATATATGGCCCTGCTTCATGAAGTCGAAGGGTTTGCGGCGCATGTGGCGCATATTTCATGGCCCGCGTTTCACGCGACGATCCTCCAACGCGCATGAGGCTCTCGCCCTGGAAGGCCGCTGGCACACCGGATCGCCCGCCACACGGAGAAGGCAGGGCCAGCGTCATTCCCGGAACCAACTTTTCAATCAGAAAACGACGTGGAATCATGTCTTTGCCTTCCCTGAAAGAACACCTGTCATGCTAGACGGGCAGGTCATCGGGATCATGCCCCGTTCTCTCAGACCATTCATGATGAGCCCTCATGAATGCATTGCATGGAATGGCGATTATCCTCGCCACATTTTGCGCCATCATATCTGCAGATGTTTGCCCCTTCCCAAAGAGGATGCCAAAGAGACCATGTGCGACGCCTGTAACACCTCCCCCGAATTCCTGACACGCGAGGGCGAAAGCCGTCGCGGCTTTCTGACCGCCGGTGCGGCCGCCGCCGTGGCCGCACCGCTGGCTGCAGCCGGGCTTGCCGGGACTGCCCGGGCCCAAGACGTCAACGCGCTCGCTGAGAGCCAGGTGCAATCCTGGGCCTCCTTCGACACCGATGGCGCCTTTGCGCCCCACACCATCACCCGTCGCGCCGCAGGGCCGAAGGACGTGGTGGTCGAGATCATGTACAGCTCGATCTGTCACTCCGACATTCACACCTACAAGGGCGACTGGGGCCCGCAGGTCTATCCGCTGGTGCCGGGCCATGAGATGGTCGGTCGCGTTGTGGCCGTCGGTGCAGATGTGATCAAGTTCCGCGAGGGCGATTACGCCGGTGTCGGCACCATGGTGGATAGCTGTGGCACCTGCGCCAACTGTGTCGCCGACCGGGAACAGAACTGTCTCAACGGCACGACCTTCACCTATGGCTCCGAGGATAAAATCTCCGGTGGTCTGACCCAGGGCGGTTACTCCAAGAAGATCGTTGTCAAGGAAGAGTTCGCCCTGCGCATCCCGCCGGGGGTGGACCTCGCAGGGTTTGCGCCGCTCCTCTGTGCCGGCATCACCACGTTTTCGCCGATCAACCACTGGAATCTGAAACCGGGTCAGCGCTATGGCGTGATCGGTATGGGCGGTCTGGGCCACCTCGCCGTGAAACTCGCCGTCGCGAAAGGCGCCGAAGTTGTGGTCTTCACCACCTCCGAGGACAAGATCGCCGATGCCAAGGCTTTCGGTGCCGCCGAGGCCTATCTCTGGTCCGACGAAGAGGCGCTTGCGAAACAGGCGATGAGCTTTGATCTGATGATCTCCACCGTGCCTGTGGCCTATGAGATGCAGCCCTTCCTCAACATGCTGAAACTCGACAAGACGCTGGTCAACGTCGGTGCGCTGTTCGAAGTCCAAGGCGCTCAGGGCATGATGATGGCCTTCAACCGCCAGAGCCTTGCCGGCTCCATGACCGGTGGCATTGCGGAAACGCAGGCGGTGATCGACTTTGCCGCCGCCCATGGCGTGGCCGCGTCTTATGAGATGATCACCCCGGATCAGATCGGCGAGGCCTGTGAAAAGGTCGTCAACAAAGAGGCCCGCTACCGCTATGTCATCGACATGACCGCGGCCTGATGCCATCCTGTCGGGACGGGTCTAAGCTGCCCGTCCTGATCCCTCTACGGATATGGAGCCAGAGAGATGTTCGCCCCCCTCCTCCGCACCGCTTTATTCAGCCTCGCTTTGACCGCTCCAGCGGTCGCGGACAGCTCCGAGACGCTACACCAGAAAGACAGCATGATGACAAAAATCCAGTTCACCTTCGGCTCAGAGGTTCTCACCGCCACGCTCGATGACACCACCGCCGGGCGGGATTTCGCCGCCATGCTGCCGCTTGAGCTGGAACTGACGGATTACCACGACACCGAAAAGATCGCCGACCTGCCACGCAAGCTCGATACCACCGGCGCGCCAGCCGCCTATAAACCCGAGACCGGGGACATCACGCTTTATGCGCCCTGGGGCAATCTTGCGATCTTTTACAAACCGTTTCGAAAATCGAACGGGCTTGTGCGGCTTGGGGCGTTTGACGGATCGCTTGCGCCGCTTCTGAAGGCCGGCGACACACCGGTGCGAATCGAAATCGCCGAATGAGGACCCATCGCGACGGTATCCGCCGGACACGGCGGTGACCGGCAAGCCCATCTCAACACGCGCTCTGAGCGGAGAGGCAGAGACTTGCCCCTGAAACAACGGGCAGCGCATGGCACCAGATCACTGTTCCCCTTAGAGCGCCCGGATCTACGCCGCGATCGAGGTAAAATCGGCCGCGACAATATCGAAACGCTTCTCAATCAGATTGAGCACCTGTTACAGGCGCTCGACAGATGCGCGGAGTGACGATGCGGAGGCTTGCCGGCATGCCGATGCTGCGCAGGCCTAAGTATCGGCCGGTGTGAAGGTGTGAAACCGGCCCGGCCATTCCTGTGGTGTTGCTACGTGTCTGGAGCGCCTTCGCTCCGACGCCGTGACGCAAACTTCGGCGAGTTTCCGACATTCGGCGCCGATGTTCACCCCATGTGGACCCTCATCGGTCGAGGTGGTCGCGCATACGGTAATAGTGGATCGCGAGTGTCCCGTAGAGCGGATGCAGGGCATGAAATGGCATTGCCTTCACCGAGCGGGAAACCGGAACCGGCATGTCGGTGCCCAGCGCAAGATGCGCCGCGAAAGCTTTTCCCAGAGCCGTTGCGAGCGCCACGCCGCGCCCGTTGAACCCCGTCGCAAGCATCAATCTAGGCGCGGGTTCGCACACACGGATGCGGTGATCCGCCGTCATGCCCACGCGACCGAACCAACGGTATTCAATATCGAACCCCGTGCCAAAGATCGCATTCAGTTCCGCAACGATCCGGCGGAAATCTTCCGCGTGGGTCGGATCGGAAAACTGCCCCCGCCCTCCGAGCATGAGACGATTGCCCGGTCCAATTCGGAAATAGGTCCCGACCCGACGGGCCTCTGACACCACGACGCCGTTCGGCAGGATACGATCGAGTTGTGCACGGCTGAGCGGTTTGGTCGCGATCTGAAAACTGTTGGCAGGCACCGTTGCACGTTTGACATCGCGGCTCAGGCCGCGCGGCGTGTAGACATTGGTGGCAAGCACCACGCGCTCGGCACTCACAACGGCCCCTGACGGCAAAGTCGCCCGCCACTTTCCGTCTGCGCGCTTGAGCCCTACCACCGGGGTTTGCGCAAAAATCTTGGCCCCCGCCGCCTCGGCCGCCCGCGCCAGTGCGCGCGCGTATTTCAGCGGATGGACCTTGCCCGCGCGCCGGTCGATCCAGCCGCCTGCGAATATGTCGGACCCGGTCTCGCGCAGCATCGCCGCAGGGTCGAGCCAGGCCACAGGCGCACCGCGCGCCTCCCACTGGCGCATGCGGGACTGCAACCCGGCAAGATGCACCTGTTTCGCTCCAGCCTGAATCCAACCCGAGCGCGAGGCCTCACAGTCCAACCCCAGCCGCTCGACCAGATCGAACAACACATCCGCAGTGCTTCCCGCGAAGTCGGTCGCCGCTTCCCCCCAGAGACGGTCCATCGCGTCGGGATCGTCCTTGAGCCCCGGAATCACCTGCCCACCATTGCGCCCGGAGGCGCCGAAGCCGGGCTCCTGTGCCTCAAGAAGTGCAACATCTACCCCCGCTTCAGCGAGGTGTAGTGCGGTCGACAGCCCCTGAAACCCGCCACCGATCACCAGAACATCGGTTTGAAGGCTGTCGGACAGCGACGGAAACTCAGGGACCTCCGGGGCGGTTGCGGCCCAGATGGATTGAAAGCGCATGATCTTCTCCGATCACATGAGATGGCTGACACGACGCAGGAATTCCTGTGTTCGTTCGTTTTGGGGCCGGGTCAGGACCTCTTCTGCCGTGCCCTGCTCCGCGATCCGTCCGCTGTCGAGAAAGAAAACGTTGTTGGCCACTTCACGCGCGAACTGGATCTCGTGGGTGACGATCAGCATGGTCATGTGCTCTTCCGCCAGATCGCGCAGAACGGTCAGAACCTCACCGACCATTTCAGGGTCGAGCGCGGAGGTCGGTTCATCCAAGAGGATCGCCTCGGGCCGCATCGCGAGCGCACGTGCGATGGCGACACGTTGTTGCTGACCCCCGGAAAGCGCCGAGGGGTAGAAATCCATCTTGTCGGCGAGCCCAACGCGGCGCAGGTGTTCTTCAGCACGCACGCGCACCTCGTCCTTGTTTTCGCGCAGCACCTGAACCGGGCCCTCCATGACATTTTCAAGCGCGGTCATATGTGGAAACAGGTTGAAGCGCTGAAACACCATCGCCACGCGGGTGCGAATGTCGTGAATGGAACGCGCATGGGCGTCGACCTTTTGCTCGTCCACGAAAATCCCGCCGGACTGATAATCCTCCAGCCCGTTCACACAGCGCAGGAGTGTGGATTTTCCGGACCCGGAGGCCCCGATCAGGCAGACGACCTGGCCCTTTTCGACCTCGGCATCAATGCCCTTGAGCACCTCGTGATGACCGTAGGATTTATGGATGTTCTCGAAACGGATCATCGCGATCTCCCCATTTTCAACTCGACGCGGCGCATCACGATGTTGAGCGGAATGGTCAGGCACAGATAAAGCGCTGCAACCATGGTAAAAACGGTCATGTTGTCAAAGGTCGAAGACGCGAGCATTTTGCCCTGCATCGTCAGCTCAGCGACCGAAATCACCGAGACCTGCGAGCTGTCCTTGAGCAGCATCACCATGTTGTTGCCATAGGGCGGCAGCGAAATCCGCACGGCCTGCGGCAGGATGATCCGCCGCATCATTTTGCCATGGCGCATGCCGATGGATTTCGCGGCTTCGACCTGCCCGCGGTCCACCGCCTCGATCCCGCCGCGAAAGGTTTCGCCGATGTAGCACGAATAGATCAGCCCGAGGCCGATGATCCCGGCCTGAAAAGCGGTCAGGTCGATGCCCATGTCCGGCATCACGAAATAGATATAGAAGAGCACCACAAGGATCGGAATGCCACGCAGGAATTCAACGATATAGCGCGCAGGACGTTCAAGCCAGATATTGCGCGACGTGCGCATCATGGCCCAGAGAAGCCCGAGGGCCGTGGCGAGGAAAAGCGCAAGCAGAGAGACCGCGACCGTGCGCCAGAGACCGGTCAGCAAAAGCGGCAGGTACTCCTGAATCCGCTCGGAAAGGGGCGACATGATTGCCTCCTGTCGATGGGGGACGCCCGGCGGTTCGAGCGCCGGGCCAATTTCGGATCAGAGGCCGTATTTGGCAAAAATCTCGGCAAGCTCACCGCTTTCCTTCATCGCGGCAATCGAGGCATTGACCTCGGCCAGAAGCTCCGGGTTTTCCTTGGACACAGCCAGTGCGACATCGCCGATCCCCATCGGCTCATAGCCCTCGACCAGCTTCACACCGAGCGCCGGATTTTGGCCCACCTGATAGGCGATGATCGGCAGATCGCCAAAACCCGCCTTGATCCGACCCAGCTTCACGTCTCGCATGATGTCGACGAGGCTGTCATAGAGCTTGACCTCTTTGAAAATACCTTTGGCCTGAAGCTTGTCGGCAAAGGTCGTACCGATCTGGGCGCCGACGATTTCGCCGGCCAGATCGTCGAGTTGATAGGCGGTATCGTCATCGGCGGCCACGAACATGCCGTCGCCATAGCTGTAAACCGTATCCGAGAAATCCACGACTTCCTTGCGCTTGTCGGTGGCGAGCATGCCCGCCGAAATCACGTCGATCTTTCCGGTTTCGAGCGCCGGGATCAGGGCCGAAAACTGGTTGATCGCGAATTCGGGCGTATCTCCGAGATCCTCTGCGATCGCGGCGGCCAGATCAACCATGGCACCGGTCGGCTTCTGGGTCGCCGTATCAACGAAGGTGAAAGGCACGCCGGTGGTGGTCACCCCAACGGTCAGCTCATCCGCCTGAGCGGACAGCGCGGAAAGGGCCAGAGTGCTGGCGAGAGCAAGCGAGCGAAGTTTCATCAGATTTATCCCTGTTATTAAGCGCGCCTTCAGACGCATTTGAACTTTCTTCACCATATTGAAGAAAATATCATTCTCAATGAAAAATCTTCATGATTTTCATATTTTTGAAAAAATTTGCCAAATACTTAGATTTATCTTCTTATTTCATCACGATGCATTTAGAATAATGAAGAATATCTACCAACAACCCACAACAATATCCACTTCAAGCCCCCCCCCCTGAAAGCGCCATGTCCATCGCAGATTCGGAAGCCAAATTGAAAACTGACCCGCTGAGCGGTCATGATGATGTCTCGCTGGGCGACGCCGTGCGCCGGGCGCGTCGGGATCAGCGCCTGTCGCTTCAGACCGTCGCCGATGGTGTCGGCATCTCAACCGGGCTTCTGAGCCAGATCGAACGCGGGATTTCCTCTCCCTCGATCCGCAATCTGCGCGCCATCTGCGATGTGATCGGCATCCCCTTCCTCTCGCTCTTCGACACGGATGGCGAAGCCGATCAGGAGCAAGGGCTGATCGTCCGGGCCGCTTCTCGACGGACCGTCGACTTCGGCGATCGCGGCATGGTGAAATCGTTCCTGACAGCTCATGACGACGGCACACTTCAGGTGATGGAGATCATCATGGCACCGGGCGGCGGATCGGGAGAAGACGCCTATGCCCATGAGGGCGAAGAATGCGGTGTCATCCTCTGCGGCGAGGCCGAGCTTTTCGTCGAGGACAAAGCCTATCATCTCAGCGAAGGCGACTCCTTTCACTTTGAAAGCAAACGTCCGCACCGATTTCGCAACATTGGTGACGAGACATGTCGCATCATGTGGGTCACGACGCCGCCGGTTTGGTAAGGCATTCGCCGGAAGCGCAAGCTGGTTCACTTCTCTGGATGATCGTAAAAATCACAAAGATACTTTGTGCTCACGAAACCGTAACCGCACCGATCTACATGGATGGGAGAGGACGGTTCCTTGGCAACATCTTCATAGAGCGGCTGTGACCGACGCTGAAATATGAATGCGTCTACCTACATGCCTGGGAAACCGGCTCGGAGGCAAAGGCAGGCATCTGGAAATGGATGACCTTTCACAACAACCAACGCCCACACTCAGCCCTCGGCGACAGACCACCCGTCGTGATCTACGGGCTGAGAAACGAAACAACCAACCTTGATCAGCAGGTGCAGGGGGTAGGTGATGACCGTCGGACGGAACAGACCCATTCGAGCTCGACTTCTATGACCCTCAAAGCCTCTGGCAGCGCGACAGCAATGTCTGCAAAAATTCACACTATTGAGCAGCCCGTTTCCAAGGGCCTGAGCGCGCAACGCTATTAACATTGCGCGCCTGATGGCTACCGCATCGACTTACCCTCCAGATGCAGGAGGTGCACACGGTTTCGGATCCGGTCCATGAATGCATCTGCGAGCAAGGGGGCGTTGATGTAATCATACCATTCCTTTGGCAAGCACTGCGCGATCATGATGGTCGAACTATGTGCGGAACGGTCATCGCGCGTTTCTTCTCGGGATTCACTTCTTGAGCCCTTCGGATAAAAATCGTTCTCAATCACCAACCTCCCGATCTTCGTGTGAAATTCCTTCACCTCCGCCTCGGACGGGCCGCTCTGTTTGCCGCCGGAAAACACATCCGCCATGCCTTCCAGGGCTTGACGCTCCCAAGTGCTCATCTGGTTCGGATGCAAATGATGTTTCGATGCGATCTCCTTAATCGCCTTATCGCCCGCAGCGCTTCCAATGCCACCTCGGACTTAAATTGATCTGTAAAATATCGGCGCTTCGCCTTTCTCATCCCCCTTCAAAGGTCCGGGATACACCTTAGCTCATTGTTTGATTTCCTGAGACCACTTCAAAACGGCTTATTCTGTCTCATAAGCGAGACATATTTTCTCCGACTTAAGTCTTATTTTGAGGCAGGGTGTGGCAATTTGTTACATGCAGGCTAAATCAAGCCCCTCAAAAGACTAAGATGTTCCCAAGCTATATCTCGTCGTCACACAGCCATAACATCAGACACCCAAAGGTTCTTCAGCCCCATGATCAAACGCATATTCACCGGTGGTGTCGCCCTCGCGGCATTGGGCATCGCCGGTTTCGCGATCTACGCATGGCATCCGGCAATCGACCCGGTTGCAACGCCCCCCGCAGACAGCTTTGCGCCAGCTCAGATCGAACAAGGGCGTATTCTGGCCGCCGCCGGATATTGCGCCACCTGCCACACCGCCGCGGACGGCGCGCCCTATGCGGGCAACTATCCGATGAAGACGGATTTCGGCACCATCTATTCCACCAACATCACGCCCGACCGGGACACCGGGATCGGGGCATGGTCGGAAGAGGCCTTTGAACGCGCGATGCGCGAAGGGCTTGATCGCAGCGGCGCACATCTTTTCCCCGCCCTGCCCTTCGATCACTTCACCAAAATGTCCGACGAAGACATCTCGGCGCTTTACGCCTATATCATGTCCTCCGTGCCCGCCGTGGCGCAGGAGCATCGCGACAACGACCTGCCCTTCCCGCTCGACCAGCGGTTTTTGCAGGCCGGTTGGAAAATGCTCTTTTTCGATGAGGGCCGCTATGAGCCAGACCCCGCGAAATCCGATGAGTGGAACCGGGGCGCTTATCTGGTCGAGGGCGTGACCCACTGTGGTGCCTGCCATACGCCGCGCAATGCGCTCGGTGCCGAGGAAACCGACGAGATGTACGCCGGCGCCGCGATCGACGACTGGATCGCACCGCCTCTGACCGCCGCGAACCCGTCGGGCGTGGCCTGGACCTCCTCCGCTTTCTTCGACTATCTCAAAACCGGCTCGTCGCGCTATCATGGCGGGGCCTCCGGCCCGATGGCGCCGGTGGTCCACGCCGGTCTCCGCGAACTGCCGGACAGCGATCTGCACGCGATTGCGGTCTATCTCGGCGACATGGTCGGCGCGCCCGAGGAAGACCCGGCCACCAATCCGGCCGTGATCAAATCGCTTGAGGCCGGTATCCCGCGACAGGACTATCGCGCCGATCAGGGCGAACGCCTCTATGCCACCGCCTGTGCGTCCTGCCACTACAACAGCCAACAGATTGCCGCGGGTCGCCCCGATCTGGGCATCAACTCCGCCATGCGCCTCGACGATCCGACCAACCTCATCCATGTGATGCTTGAAGGCGTCAAAGCCGATCAGGGCATGGAAGGCGTGGTCATGCCAGCTTTCGGGTCTACCATGTCGGACGAACAAATCGCCGCCATCGCTGCTTATCTGCGGTCCACCCGCACCGACAAGGCACCCTGGGCGGATCTGGAACAGAAAGTCGCCGACATCCGCGCCCTTGGCGCAGCGGCGCATTGAACGGATCGGGAGAAAGAGAATGACTCGTTTTACGATCAACGGAAAAGCGATTGAGGTCGATGTCGAAGAGGATACGCCCCTTCTGTGGGTGATCCGCGATGAGATCGGCCTGACCGGCACCAAATTCGGCTGTGGCGTTGGCATGTGCGGCGCCTGTACCGTCCATGTCGGCGGGCGCGCGACGCGCTCCTGCGTCACCCCCGTCTCCGCCGTCGATGGCGCGGAGATTACCACCATCGAGGGCCTCTCCGCCGAAGGCAATCACCCGGTGCAGACCGCGTGGCGTGATCTGAAAGTGCCGCAATGCGGCTACTGCCAATCCGGTCAGATCATGCAGGCCGCTGCCCTTTTGCAGGACATCCCCGAGCCGTCCGACGACGACATCGACGCGGTGATGACCGGCAACCTGTGCCGCTGCATGACCTATTCGCGCATTCGCGATGCCGTGCGCGAGGCCGCAACCGCAATGAAAGAGGAGCGGTCCAATGGCTAAGCTCAAACTTCCGCCGCGTGGTGAAGCTACGGCTGAACTGACCCGTCGCGGCTTTCTGATCTCCATGACTGCCGCCGGGGCCGCCTTTGGCTTCCCGCGTGCCGGTCTCGCCGCGATGGACCCGGCAACGCCCAATGGCGTGCCCGCCACGCCCGCAGGCAATGTCTATGAACCCTCGCTGTGGTATTCCATCGACGGCGACGGCAAGGTCAACGTCAACATCATCCGCGCCGAAATGGGCCAACACGTCGGCACGGCAATTGCCCGCATTCTGGCCGATGAGCTTGAGGTTGCCTGGGAGGATGTACGTATCACCCATGTCGACAGCGCCGAAAAATGGGGCCTCATGGTCACCGGCGGTAGCTGGTCCGTGTGGCAAAGCTGGCCGATTTACCGTCAGGCGGGGGCCGCCGGGCGCACCGCGCTGATCGAAGCCGCCGCAGCGAAATGGGGCGTGGATGCGTCCGAGTGCGAGGCCCGCGAGGGAAAAATCACCTCTGGCGACAATGCGATCACCTATGCGGAACTGGTTTCTGAGGGAATTTCCCGCAGCTTCACCGAAGACGAGCTCAAAGCCCTGCCGCTCAAGCCGGTCTCGGATCTGCGCCTCGTCGGCAAAGAAGTCACCGCCCTCGACATCGCCAACAAGACCACCGGCAAAACCATCTACGGCATCGACGCCAAAATCGACGGCATGGTCTATGCCGCGCCGCTTTTGCCGCCGACCCGTCTGGGATCGTCCGTCACGAACGTGGACGACAGCGCCGCACAATCGGTCAAAGGCTATGTCCAGACCCTGACCCTCGACGATCCGTCGGGCACGGTGCCGGGCTGGGTCATGGTGATCGGCGAAACCTTCATGGCGGCGCAGCGCGCGGCGGAGAAGGTCAAGGTCACATGGGCCGCCGGTCCGACCGCCGATGTCACGGAAGCGCAAATTCAGGACCACGGGCGGGAGCTGATCGCCAACCCCGATGTCGGGTCCATCCTCGACACCGGCGACACCAACACCGCGCCCGTGTTCGAAAGTGCCGCTGACGTGCTTGAGGCAGAATATACCACCTCGACCGTGCTGCATTTCCAGATGGAGCCACTCAACGCCACCGTCTTCCAGAATGCCGATGGAGTCTGGGAAATCCACACCGGCAACCAATGGCAATCGCTGATCCTGCCGACCTTGCAGGCGGCTTTGGGCGTCGAGGCCGACAAGATCGTGATGCGCACCTACATGCTGGGTGGCGGGTTCGGGCGTCGTCTCAATGGCGATTACGCCGTCCCCGTCGCGCTGGCGTCCAAGGCGCTTGGTGGCAAGCCCGTGAAAATGGTGATGATGCGCCCCGAAGACGTGCTGTTCGACAGCCCGCGTTCGGCCTCCGTGCAACAGCTCAAGATGGCGTTTGACGCCGAGGGAACTGTGATCGGCATGGAACATCACGCCACCGCCGGTTGGCCGACCGAAGTCATGATCCCGGGCTTTATGCCCAAGGGCATCAACGACGAACCTTACGACCCCTTCGCCATTGCGGGCGCCGATCACTGGTATTCCGTCGGCGCACAAAAGGTGCGGGCGATCTCCAACGATCTCGCCAATGCCACCTTCCGCCCCGGCTGGCTGCGGTCCGTGGGGCCGGGCTGGACCAACTTCGCCGTGGAAAGCTTCATGGACGAGGCGGCGCATAAACTCGGGCGCGATCCGCTTGAGTTCCGCCTGAGCCTCTTCACCGCCGAGGGCCGCAACGCCGGTTCCGCTCCCAATGCGATCGGCGGCGCGAAACGTCAGGCGGCAGTTGTGAAACGGGCCGCTGAACTGGCCGGATGGGGCGAAGACCTTCCCGCCGACACTGGCATCGGTATCGCGACAAGCTTCGGTCAGGAACGTGACATGCCCACTTGGGTGGCCTGTGCTGCACGCGTGAAAGTGAATCGCGAGACGGGCGAGGTGACGGTGGAGAAACTGCATCTCGTGACGGATGCCGGCATCGTTGTCGATCCCGACGGCGCGCTGGCTCAGACACAGGGTGCCGCGCTTTGGGGGCTGTCCATGGCGCTTTACGAGGGGACAGAAATCGAAGCGGGCAACGTGCGCGACACCAACCTCGACACCTACACCCCCCTACGGATGATCGACACGCCGGAGATGGAGGTCGAATTCATCGACAGCGCAGAGGTGCCCGTGGGCTTGGGCGAACCCGCAACGACTGTTGTCGCACCGGCCATCGGCAACGCAATTTACAACGCGGTCGGTGTGCGTCTGCGCTCTTTACCGATGACACCGGAGAAGCTCCGCGCAGCCCTCGCAAGCTGAGCCTAGCTTTTCGGCAAAGAAGACACCGGGGCGGCATAGAGCGGCCCCGGTTTTTTTTAATGTCTCAGCCGGGCGATATCCTCCGGCATATCAATATCGACCAGGGCGTCGGGTGGCAGGGCGACGCATTGGTGCTCAGGCAAACCCCGGATCAAGGTCCCCGCTCCACGATCTCCCGTGAGTGTGCTGAGCTGCGCGAAATAGCGCGCAGGAAAAACCGCCGGGGGCAGCGTTTTCTCCCCGTCGAAACTCGCCGCCGGATCAGCGTGCCCCCTTTGCAAAAGCGTTTCCAGATGCGCCGAAGGCACGTTCGGCATATCGGCCAGTGAGATCAGCAAAAGCGCCGCGCCCGCACGCTCTGCGACCTCTGTTCCGGCCCGAAGACTGTCGCTTTGCACAGGGTCGCCGTCCAGCAGAACGATCTCCTCAAACCCCGCCAGACGGAAGACCTCGCCGACCTCCGGGTCGGACACCACCGCGATCCTCAGGTCGAGAGGAGCGGCCCGCATCACCTCTGCGGCATGGGCACAAAGCGGTGTACCCCGAAACGGGGCAAGCAGCTTGTTCTCTTTACCAAAGCGCCGCGACTGACCGGCAGCCAGTACAAGCCCGGCGCTGTTCATGACGCCAGCCGCGTCGAAGCCACACCGTCCACCATCGTGGCGCTCTCATGAGACAGCACCTCGGCCAGCACAGACACCGCCAAGGTGCGCGGGTCTCGGGTCGATGGAATGACCCCGATCGGGCCTTTGATCCGGTCCAGATCCGCCTCGCCAAAGCCCATGGCGCGCAGCGTCGCGATCCGGGTCGTGGCGGTCCTCAAGCTGCCTTGCGCGCCGATGTAAAACGCCTCCGACCCAAGCACCCGTCCCAGAATTTCCGACTCCCAGTCATGGCTGTGAAAGAACATCGCCACGGCGGTGTAACGGTCGATGACGACGTCTTCGGGCAGGGTTGCGCTGGTGATCTGGCGGGTGAGGAGCCCGGGCGCCTGTCGCTGTGCCATGCCCAGCGTGTCGGCATCGGGCGACAGCAGAACGCTGTCATAGCCTGCCGCGGCCGCCATCGTGGCAAAGGCCACCGCCTCGGTGCCGGCGCCGAAGATCACGAAACGCGTGTCAGGTAAAATGTGGAGGTGCAGATCGCCCTGCGCCGCCGCCTCCAGCGAGATGTCACCCCGCGCCATGTCCAGCCCCAGGACGACCGGTCGGCGTCCGCCAAGAGAGGACTCGAGCGGCTCAAGTCGAAAGATGTCCGGCACAGGCATCAGGTAAATGTCCAGCGATCCGCCACAGGGCAGTTGAATGTCCATGAAAGGCGAGCCCTGCCCGTAACGCAATTTGCGCGGTGTCTTCTCTTGCAAGGCGCGCGCGGCATGATGAGCCACATCGCCGTCGATGCACCCCGACGACAGCGCCCCGAAACAGGTGCCATCGGCCATAACGATCATGCTCGCCCCCACGGGGCGAAACGACGGCCCGCCGGTGGCAGCGATCACCGCCAGAACGCATCCGGGTGCGGCCCCTTCGGCCTGACGGCGCACATGGGCGATGGCGGAGGCGATGGGAAAATCAAAGGCGCGCACGGTAATCATGACGATGTTTTAGCCTGTCCGGGGAGAGATTGCCAACTTGCTGCGGGCGCTGATGCGGTCCAACTGGAGACGGAGGAAAATACCAGTTGAGATGCCGCGCCTGAAAGGCTTCCACTTCCCATGTGTGATTATCACTTATGCAGTTTGAGCGCACCACCGTTTCATCCTCAGCACGGCGGATGTTGAAGACCTGCTTGCCGAGAGAGCCGTAATCTTCAGCCGGGGAACCGTAAGCAAATGAGTGAACCGGTTCGGTCAGCATTTCGTCCGTTGTGTTAAGCTTGACCGGCCTGCGCCGACTGACAAATGGCACCTAGATGAAGTCATGATACCGATCAAGGGGTCTGATGCCGGAGATTGCAGAAGCCTACGCCAAATACCGGGCTCTGTTGCAAATTTTTCGTGAGTGCGCAAAGCTCAGATTTTCAGGTAGCGGCCACCGTATCTATTGGATACGAGTCCTGCTGACCGTTCCGAGCCTACAAGCTGCAGGAACCCGGTGACTCCTGTGTGGGTTTGCAAGTTCTATTTTCAAAACGCAGTAGGTGATCGCTGCACACAGACTGACGGGAGGCTGTGAAGAGCATTGAATAATCAGTTTATTATCGCAACAAGCGCCATCATTGCTTTGGGCGGAGCGGCGTTTTTTGTTTTGAACAGGGACCAAGAACCTGCCTATCCCACCCTGCTCGACAACCTACCCAAAAGCAGCTTCGCGGTGGAGCAGACCCTGCCAGATGATCTGTCTGCCTGGATCGCCAACCCCCCCCTTTCCAACCCCTGGACTCCACACAAGGACGCTTCTCGGGATCAGATCGTTTTCACCAACGAGAATGAAATCTTCCCGTTTCTGGAGGGGTGGGAAACGGACTTTCCCAGCCTGATGGACGATGATTTCCTTGAGAACACGCATCTGACCTTCAAGGACCCGGAATACGGCGAAAGCATTGCCATGGCTGCGATCCTGAAAGAGCCGCAAGAAGTGTTTTTGAGCTCGTCCTATTCCGGCTTCGCGAATCCGATATTCTCGGGCGTGAACATTACCAACCCGCAAAGTGTTTCGGCCCGCCTGTCCGACATGGGCATTAATTTTGATAACGAGAGCCAAAAGGAAAGCATCCTGTGGGTTTCGCGATCCCCCGCCCTTGAGGACATGATGCTTCTTTTCAATCAGAATGGCGGACTGGTTTACGCTGTCGCGATTGGCTGCAATCGCGCAGAGGTACAGCCGTGCCTGGAAAAAATCAAAGACATCCGGCAAGAACTTGGGTTAAGCGGCTTGGCCGATGCCGACATATCCGCTGAAAATGTTGATTTTCAAGGCTCTGGCAACAGCAGCGCTCTCGTAAACAGCTCACCAGTCGACGTATATCTTGATCCTCGGCCAGATGATCCTATGAAACGCCTTATAGGATCCGGTGCATTAAAGATTCCCTTCCTGAATGATTGGCAGACGGAAGAGGGCGACGGCGCTTACACATTTAGCAAGCAAGGCGAGGCTGGTCCGGCGACCATTCGGATTTCCAGTCAGGAAGTATCGCTTTCATCTGAAGATGAGCTGTCTGAACTTACCAGTCAGCACCCAGATTATACGGTTTACAAGAAAACGGACAGTATTCTCGGGATAAATCCTGACACCTATATTCTGGCAAAAGAAAGCCAACTGGACGAGCGCACCGTTGGTCAAGCTGTCACATCTCTGCAACCCGGGAAGTTGGTTATTTTCGATTACTCCTACCCAATTGGAGATGCTGACTTGAGCTCTACAATCAAAAAAGCGGTCCATTATTCTTATTATAGCGATTAGTGATCGCCTTCAGGATCAGGCTTCATATCTGTTGATTTCCGCAGAAAAGTGCCCCAGTACTGTCGCAAAGTTTCTGGTTTCCCGTCTCACGTGAATATGTCAGCGCCGCCAGATGGTTGGCGAGGGTCGTTGTGATGAACCAGTTCAAAGGGGCATAGTTTCCGAAATCGGCGATCTTGTGGCCTTTCGCGGCCCTGCTGGTATTGGGTTTTTGGTAAATCGGCATCAGGCCATCAGATCGAGATTCCCTTTCGGTTCAGTGTGGCCGGAGACGGCACCTGAAAACTCGCCACTTCAGCCGTCTCCTCTCCGGCCTCGGGAAGGTATGCGCAAGCCAACGGAAACGAATTTGTCCGTTGCGCGGATCAGGTGTCATCCGACCGCCCCGTTGATGCGGTCGGAGGGCAGAAGATCGAAGGAGAGCCCACAGCACATCTGGACCAGGGAGCCGATGTGAGTGGAACCGTCCGGTCGGTCCTGAGTGCCGGCGATCTGGAGTGACATCTCGGCTGCGTCAGTCTGATCGATGCCAAGCTCACGCTCGGCCCATCGCTTGACACGGTCGAGCGTGGAGCCCGGCCCGAAGTCTCGCGAAATCGTGCGGCCCGCGTAGCGGATGGTTACGGTGACCCGCTATGACGTGACGCTGCTGGTGAACGGGTTGCCACTGATCCAGATCGAACTGAAGCGACGCGGGATCGAGTTGAAAGAGGCCTTCAACCAAATCAACCGCTATCACCGCCACAGCTTTGGCGCGGGCAATGCGCTGTTCCAATATGTGCAGCTTTTCGTGATCTCGAACGGGGTGAACACGAAATACTATGCCAACAACCGGCATCAGGATTTCAAGCAGACGTTCTTTTGGGCGGATGAGGACAACACGCCGATCACCCGGCTGGAGGCCTTTGCCGACGCGTTTCTTGAGAAGTGCTTCGTGTCCAAGATGATCGCGAAATACGTGGTCCTGCACGAAAGCGACCAGGTGCTGATGGTGCTGCGGCCCTATCAGTATTACGCCGTCGAACGGATCCTCGACCGGGTGATGAAGGGGCGCAAGAACGGCTATATCTGGCACACGACCGGTTCGGGCAAGACGCTGACCAGCTTCAAGGCCAGTCAGGTGATCGTCGAAAACCCGAAGGTCGCCAAGGTCGTGTTTGTCGTGGACAGGGCCGATCTGGATTACCAGACGACGAAGGAGTTCAACTATTTCTCGCCAGGCTCGGTCGATGGCACCGACAATACCACGGCGCTGGTGGATCAGATGGCCGATCCCGACACCAAGCTGGTGGTGACCACGATCCAGAAGCTGAACACCGCCATCACGCGCGAACGTCACGCAGCGGCGATGGAGGCGCTAAAGGATGAGCGGATCGTATTCGTGTTCGACGAATGCCACCGCAGCCAGTTCGGCGACACGCACAAGAATATCGTGGCGTTCTTCTCCAAGGCGCAGATGTTCGGCTTCACCGGAACGCCGATCCTGAAAGAAAACGCCATTGGCAAGCGCACGACCGCGAACCTGTTCGAGGAATGCCTGCACCGCTATGTCATCACGGACGCCATCCGAGATGAGAACGTACTGCGGTTTTCGGTGGGTAATCCCCCCGAAATTTAGGGGCGTTTGAAAGTAGAATTTTCTCGAAAGATAAAAGAGGAGATTCTGATGAAGAAATCGAAATACAGCGACGCTCAGATCATGAGTATTTTGAAACAGGCCGAAGGCGGTGTGCCGGTTGCGGATCTGTGCCGTGAGCATGGGATGAGTTCGGCGAGCTTTTACAAATGGCGCTCGAAGTATGGCGGCATGGATGCGAGCCTGATGGCGCGGATGAAAGAGCTCGACGAGGAAAACAAGCGCCTCAAGCGCATGTATGCCGAGAAGAGCATGCAAAACGACCTGTTGAAGGAAGCGCTTGGAAAAAAGTGGTAAGGCCGTCTCAACGCAGAGAGATGGCCGAGTGGGCGGTTCGGCACCGGTCCGTCAGCATTGCTTTGGCCTGCCGAGCATTCAGCATCAGTGAGACGTGCTATCGATATCAGCCGACGCTCAGAGCTGAGAACGAGCTGATCGCCGATTGGCTTGTCGCGCTGACAACGGCCAAGAGGAGTTGGGGGTTTGGTCTGTGCTTTTTGCATCTGCGGAACGTCAAAGGTTTTGGCTGGAACCACAAA
>NZ_LRUC01000012.1:2500-10037 GCF_001550095.1 Celeribacter ethanolicus
ACCAAGTTGCGGTTCTGCGGAACTGCAGCGCGTTTCCGATCCCATACAAGATCGGAAGCGGGAAAGTATGCTTTTGGTCCTGAAAGTATAGCTTCGCGTCTTTACCAGCTCGCGTTGCTCGCAAACTTCGTCCTCAAGTCGCCGACAGGCGGTAGGACATCATGTAGTTTTGCTCTTTCTGGATCAAATCAAGCGCGAGAAGGGCGTTTGGTGGATGCCTTGGCAGTAAGAGGCGATGAAGGACGTGATACTCTGCGATAAGCTATGGGGAGCCGAGAATAGGCTTTGATCCATGGATTTCCGAATGGGGGAACCCACCTGACAGTTCGATATAATAGCTTAGGCTGCTTATATCTTGCTGAAACAGGTACTTTTAACCTGAACACATAGGGTTTTAAGAGCAAACCCGGGGAACTGAAACATCTAAGTACCCGGAGGAAAGGACATCAATAGAGACTTCCCTAGTAGCGGCGAGCGAACGGGAACCAGCCGAGCACGATGAGTGACTAGAACAGATTGGAAAGTCTGGCCATAGCGGGTGACAGCCCCGTATAGGAAGCTTTGAGTGACGTATTAAGTAGGGCGGAACACGTGAAATTCTGTCTGAAGATCGGGGGACCACCCCCGAAGGCTAAGTACTCCTTACTGACCGATAGCGAACCAGTACCGTGAGGGAAAGGTGAAAAGCACCCCGACGAGGGGAGTGAAACAGTTTCTGAAACCGGACGCCTACAAGCAGTCGGAGGGACCTCGAGTCCTGACGGCGTACCTTTTGTATAATGGGTCATCGACTTGGTCTTACGAGCAAGCTTAAGCCGTTAGGTGTAGGCGCAGCGAAAGCGAGTCTTAATAGGGCGCATGAGTTCGTGGGATCAGACCCGAAACCGAGTGATCTAGGCATGACCAGGATGAAGGTAAGGTAACACTTACTGGAGGTCCGAACCCACACCTGTTGAAAAAGGTCGGGATGAGTTGTGCCTAGGGGTGAAAGGCCAATCAAACTCGGAGATAGCTGGTTCTCTGCGAAATCTATTTAGGTAGAGCGTCATCCGAATACCCCGGGGGGTAGAGCACTGGATGGGTAATGGGGCCCCACAGGCTTACTGATCCTAACCAAACTCCGAATACCCGGGAGTACTAGATGGCAGACACACTGCGGGTGCTAACGCCCGTAGTGGAGAGGGAAACAACCCTGACCTCCGGCTAAGGCCCCTAATTCATGGCTAAGTGGGAAAGCAGGTGGGACGACCAAAACAACCAGGAGGTTGGCTTAGAAGCAGCCATCCTTTAAAGATAGCGTAACAGCTCACTGGTCTAGATAAGTTGTCCTGCGGCGAAGATGTAACGGGGCTCAAGCCATGAGCCGAAGCCGAGGATGCCGTAAGGCATGGTAGCAGAGCGTGGTGTGATATAGCTTCATGCCTCTTTCGATCCTCAAGGGGATCATTAGAGGCTCGAAGCTTTCTGTGAAGCGGGCGCGTGAGCGATCCCGTGGAGAGATCACCAGTGAGAATGATGACATGAGTAGCGACAAACAGGGTGAGAGACCCTGTCGCCGAAAGTCCAAGGGTTCCTGCTTAAAGCTAATCTGAGCAGGGTAAGCCGACCCCTAAGGCGAGGCCGAAAGGCGTAGTCGATGGGAACACTGTTAATATTCAGTGGCCAGAGAGAAGTGACGGATCGCAAAGGTCGTTCATCCTTATCGGATTGAATGGGCGGCTCAGCGGTCCCTGGAAATAGCCTCTCATTAGATCGTACCCTAAACCGACACAGGTGGACTGGTAGAGAATACCAAGGCGCTTGAGAGAACGATGTTGAAGGAACTCGGCAAAATACCTCCGTAAGTTCGCGAGAAGGAGGCCCAGTTTCTACGCAAGTATTGGCTGGGGGCACAAACCAGGGGGTGGCGACTGTTTACTAAAAACACAGGGCTCTGCGAAGTCGCAAGACGACGTATAGGGTCTGACGCCTGCCCGGTGCCTGAAGGTTAAAAGGAGGGGTGCAAGCTCTGAATTGAAGCCCAGGTAAACGGCGGCCGTAACTATAACGGTCCTAAGGTAGCGAAATTCCTTGTCGGGTAAGTTCCGACCTGCACGAATGGCGTAACGACTTCCCCGCTGTCTCCAACATCGACTCAGCGAAATTGAATTGCCTGTCAAGATGCAGGCTTCCCGCGGTTAGACGGAAAGACCCCGTGCACCTTTACTACAGCTTCACACTGGCATCAGGCACAACATGTGCAGGATAGGTGGTAGGCTTTGAAGCAGGAACGCCAGTTCCTGTGGAGCCTTCCTTGAGATACCACCCTTGTTCTGCTTGATGTCTAACCGCGACCCATTATCTGGGCCCGGGACCCTGTGTGGCGGGTAGTTTGACTGGGGCGGTCGCCTCCCAAAGAGTAACGGAGGCGCGCGAAGGTTGGCTCAGAGCGGTCGGAAATCGCTCGTTGAGTGCAATGGCAGAAGCCAGCCTGACTGCAAGACTGACAAGTCGAGCAGAGACGAAAGTCGGCCATAGTGATCCGGTGGTCCCGAGTGGAAGGGCCATCGCTCAACGGATAAAAGGTACGCCGGGGATAACAGGCTGATACTGCCCAAGAGTCCATATCGACGGCAGTGTTTGGCACCTCGATGTCGGCTCATCTCATCCTGGGGCTGGAGCAGGTCCCAAGGGTATGGCTGTTCGCCATTTAAAGAGGTACGTGAGCTGGGTTTAGAACGTCGTGAGACAGTTCGGTCCCTATCTGCCGTGGGTGTAGGATACTTGAGAGGAGTTGCCCCTAGTACGAGAGGACCGGGGTGAACGATCCACTGGTGGACCTGTTATCGTGCCAACGGTAGTGCAGGGTAGCTATGATCGGAAAGGATAACCGCTGAAGGCATCTAAGCGGGAAGCCCCCCTCAAAACAAGGTATCCCTGAGGGCCGTGGAAGACCACCACGTCGATAGGCTGGAGATGTAAGTGCAGCAATGCATTCAGTTGACCAGTACTAATTGCCCGATAGGCTTGATTTGATCCAGTAAAAGCAAAACTGCTCTTACTCGAACGAAATCAAAAGCATACACAACACTTACTTGACTTGGACATAAGCTCATTATTCGGTTTGGTGGTCACAGCGTCAGTGAAACACCCGATCCCTTCCCGAACTCGGCCGTTAAGCACGATTGCGCCAATGGTACTGCGTCTTAAGACGTGGGAGAGTAGGTCACCGCCAAACCTAATAATCAGCTTATTAATCTCTCATACGATGCTTAACACACATTCGACCCTGTCGCGGGATGGAGCAGCCCGGTAGCTCGTCAGGCTCATAACCTGAAGGTCGTAGGTTCAAATCCTACTCCCGCAACCAAAATTAAACAACGATTACAGTTATTTAAATGCCTCCTCCGGGAGGGTATTTGCGTTGGCCCAATCCCGCTGGAAGCAACGTGGAAGCAAGTGGAACGCAATGAGAGGTGTAGCAAAGGCGCAACGGTGCGCGAGAGGCTCAAAGCCGCGCTTTCGGCCCAGTGGTAAGCGTTGCATCTGGCCCCCAGATTACCCCCTGAAACCTGACATCACATTCTGATAGCCTTCCTCCAAACCAGAGGATCGCAGCATGTCAGAACAACCGAGCATTCGAAACCACTACGGCTTTTCTATTGAGGTCCATGCCGGTGGTCGCCGTGTTTGGCCACCGAGCTTCAAACGATTTATCCGGGCCAAAATCGAGAGTGGCGAACTGACGACCGAGGACGTCACGAAAGAATGCCGCGTCTCAAAATCGCTCGTCTACAAATGGCGCTCGGACGTCACGCAGCACCGTGCGACCTTCGGCGCGCATCCAGCCAAGCCGACCTTTGCAGAAATCACATTGGATCCTGTCAAGGAGCCGCCGCAGGAAGAAGACGTACGAGAAGAGCTGATCCGGCTGAGGGGCGATGTCGTAGACCTCACGTTGCCAGCGACCTATCCCGTGGAAGATCTGGCGAAACTCGTCCGTGCCCTCGAACAGGCGGGGCGGTGAACTGATGATTTCTCCTGCAGGCAATTTCAAAATCTATCTCGCCAGGGAGCCAGTCGATTTCCGCAAGGGAATGGACGGTCTCGCCGCCATTGTGATGTCTGAATTCGAACTTGATCCCTTCTCAGGGGCGATCTTTGTGTTTCGTTCGAAACGTGCCGACCGCCTCAAGCTCATCGTCTGGGACGGGACCGGTCTGGTGATGGCGTACAAACGCATCGAGGGCCGGGGCTTTGTCTGGCCGAATGTGCGAAACGGCGTCGTCAACCTGAGCAAGGCACAGTTTGAGGCCCTATTCGAGGGCATCGACTGGAAACGCGTCACGACACGGCACGTCAAACGTCCTGTGGTCGCCTCAGATATTTCCAGAACAAAATTGCCCGTCGAAGTGGATCGACCATGACAAAGTTTGAAGATGAGACGCCAACCGGCGGGAACACACCTGAGGAACCGAATTTATCACTCGAAGACCGGATTCAGGAAAGACGGAGAACGGAGGAAAGCGGGGCTTCTGGCCATATGACAGAAGCAGAGTTTAAGGCGTTTATGGACGAAAAAAGGGGGGGAAGAGGCTGATCAAGGAGAACTAGAAATGGTCGATCTCACAATTCACGACATTCCAGACGGGGTTTTGCACTTGCTTGAGAGGGTGGCGGCGCACCGGGGCATGACGGCGGAAGATCTCGTTCGCGAGAAGATTTGCAATGCGTTCCGAGTGTCAAAGCCACCAAGACTCGTCGAAATTACCGAGGAGCAATTTCGGGAGAACATCGACGCGCTCATGGCTGCCTATGACCAAGAGCCGATTGTCATAGTCGATGAAAAAGGGCGTCGTTTCGTTCTAATGCCGGTGGACTTGTACGAGGCAAGGTTGACTGGGCCACATAAGCCCAAGGTATGATAGGATACATGTTACCAGTTCATTGCTGCGCGTCTTCCGATAAGAGAACGGCCAAATTGTCAATCGGCACTGAATGTTGGCCCTTTATCGGCGCCCAAAATTGAGCCCCTTGTGCAAAGCAGGTACGGCGCTGCGTAGCTCTCAAATCGCGCAGCAGCGTCGGGCCTGCGGGGGGTCGGGTTAGCGCTATGCGTGGTCCTTGAAGCGCCAGTTTCGCTGCCGGTTTCTACGACTACGCAATGGTGGGTGAGCCGATCGAGCGGTGCGGTGACCCAAAGTCCGCTAGTTGGCGAAGTTGTCAAATAGAGACAATTGCCGTCTGGGTAGCCACTTAAATGCATTACTCTGGTCCCACTCTAAAGCTCTGGTTCTCATGTCTGACAGCAACGTTTCAGACAGCCGCTTGCGCGAGAAACTAGTTGCTTCGTAGGATAATATTTCCTCGTTGGAGATGTCCTCAAGCCCATTCACAACAAATGAAGAAAGCCTTGGCCCGGTCTGAATTTCATCAGACAAGCAAAGTGTTCGCAGTGTGCGGACTAGTGCGCCAGCGGCGTTCGGGTTGTTTTCCAGTACGAGTTCCAAATACTTTTGAGACAGATCCGCAAAATAGTTTTGGCCGTAGTGAAGCGAACCAGATCGCCAGTCATATAGAATAGCGTCCCAATTGAAAAAGGTGGTTTCGAGAAGGGACAACGGGCTGAGTGCCTCGATGACACCCTCTGCAAAAGCCCAAGTTCGAGAGACCTCCCAAACATCAAAGTTCCATCTTCCAAAACGAACGCGATGTCCGCCAAATTTATTCTGCACTGCTTCGTACCGACTCAAGATGTCCATGAAGGCTTCACCATCGTGAACCTGAACAACGGTATCTACATCGCTGGCGAAGCTCGGAGCACCAAGAAGGGAGATGTCCCTGAGCGCTCCACCAAAGACAAAAATATCTGCACAAACAGACACTTCGTCAATAAATCAGCCAACAGCCCGACGCTCAGCCACCGGCTCATCGAAGAAGCGACGGATGCGCTTCTTAGCGGCTTGCTGGTCAAGTGCGGGTTTCATCTCTCTCCTCAACAGCGAAGTTCCCTAAGTTCCCGCTCAAAAGTTAGAGCGAAGCCGTCAGTCATACCAGAGATCATGTCTGCGAGCAATTGACAGCGGCGATAACCCAACGGCAGGTCCTCGTTCGGGCTTTCAAAAACTCGCCTGTAATTCTCCGAGATACGTCCGTAGGCATACTTCTCGAAAGGAGTTCCGGGATGCCCTTTGGTCTCCTTCTGCGGGTCGCCACGGCTAACGATTGCAGGCCAAAGCATGTCCATGATTGAATGGATAACCTTGTGCCCTTCCAATTCCAACTCAAGAACACTTCGGTGTTTGTAGGCGTTTTCCAAAGCAAAACCTTTAAGCTTCTTGCAAAGCAATGCTGCGCTCGACACGGCAATGAGATCGTCTTTCAAAGCGCCGTTCTCAATGTCAGATTGCCTCTCAAGGAAAGCCTCTATGACCGCAGAAACCATTTTTCCTATTGCAAACACCCGGAACATCTGGGTCGAAAGATCGTTCACTTCGTTCGGCGATAGTTTCGCCTCTGTGTGTTTTTTGTGCTGTGCGTTCGCTCGCTCGCAGACCTCTTTGATCACCGGGTCGGTTTCAGTCTCTTCGTCCTCCCGCGCTAGGAGATAGCTGATCAAGTCTCTGTAGGAAACCAGCCCTTTTTTGACCGCATCTTGGACGTGTCACGGTTTGATGCCGCTCCTTTGATAGCCTTTACTGGAACAAAGGAGACTGACTATGGGACTGAAACGGACGGACGAATTTCGCCAAGATGCAGTGCGTATTGCGCTGACCAGCGGGTTGACGCGCAAGCAGGTGGCTGATGATCTGGGCGTTGGCATGTCGACGCTGAACAAATGGATCACAGCACACCGAGACACGAAGGTGGTTTCACAAGAGGATTTAGACCTCGCCAAAGAGAATGAGCGGCTTCGACGAGAGATCCGGCTTCTCAAGGAGGAGAGGGAAATCCTAAAAAAGGCCACCCAGTTCTTCGCGGGCCTAAAGCAATGAGATTTAGGTTTGTCGAGGAACACAGGAACCATTTTCCAGCCAACCGTTTATGCAGTGTCGTTGGCGTCAGCACACGTGGCTTGCGGGCCTTCCGTAGTCGCCCTGCCAGTCGCAGACAACGATCTGATATGGTCACGCTTGCACACATCAAAGAACAGTCCCGCCTGAGCCTTGGTAGCTACGGCAGGCCGCGAATGACCGAAGAGTTGAAGGAGATCGGTCTGGACGTCGGTCATCGCCGTGTGGGCCGCTTGATGCGCGAGAACGGCATCCGGGTCGAAAGATCGAAGAAATACAAGGTCACGACGGACAGCAACCATGCGTTCAACATCGGGCCAAACCTGCTGAACCGGGACTTCCACGCCGATCAACCGAACCAGAAGTGGGCGGGCGACATCAGCTATGTCTGGACGCGAGAAGGATGGCTCTACCTGGCTGTTATTCTTGACCTGCATTCTCGGCGGGTGATCGGCTGGGCAGTCAGCAATCGCATGAAACGCGACTTAGCGATCCGAGCATTGAACATGGCCATAGCTTTCCGGGCGCCGCCCAAAGGCTGCATT
>NZ_LRUC01000013.1 GCF_001550095.1 Celeribacter ethanolicus
GGAGTTTACGCATGAAGGTATTGGTACCTGTTAAACGCGTGATCGACTACAACGTGAAGGTCAAGGTTAAGACCGACGGCACGGGTGTCGATCTTGCGAACGTGAAGATGTCGATGAACCCGTTCGACGAGATCGCGGTCGAAGAGGCCATTCGTCTCAAGGAGGCCGGCGTGGCTTCCGAGGTGGTCGTGGTGTCGATCGGCGAGAAGAAATCCGTGGATACGATCCGCAACGCGCTCGCCATGGGCGCGGATCGCGGCATTCTGGTCGAAGAGGATCAGGGCGTCGAGATCGAGCCGCTGGCGGTGGCAAAGATCCTCGCCAAGATCGTCGCGGAGGAGGCGCCCGAACTGGTGATCCTCGGCAAGCAGGCGATCGACAACGACATGAACGCCACCGGTCAGATGCTCGCGGCGCTTCTCGGCTGGGGGCAGGCGACCTTTGCCTCCGAGGTGCTGATCTCCGAGGGCAAGGCGGTGGTGACCCGCGAGGTGGACGGCGGGTTGCAGACGATTTCCGTCACTCTTCCGGCCATCGTGACGACCGACCTGCGTCTCAACGAGCCGCGCTATGCCTCTTTGCCAAACATCATGAAGGCGAAGAAGAAGCCGCTCGACGAGAAGACCGCCGCCGATTACGGCGTCGACACCACGCCGCGCCTGACGGTCGTGAAAACCGAAGAACCCGCGGCGCGCGAAGCCGGGATCAAGGTCGGCTCGGTCGATGAACTCATTGCGAAACTCAAAGAGGGAGGTCTCGTCTGATGGCTGTTCTCTGTCTTGCGGATGTGGCGGGCGGCGCGGTCGCGCTCGACGCCACCGCGAAAGCCGTCTCGGCTTCGGCGAAACTGGGCGATGTGACGCTTCTCGTGTGCGGTGCGCCGGGCTACGAGGCCGCGAAGATCGACGGCGTGGCCAAGGTTCTGGTCGCCGATGACGCGGCCTATGCCCACGGGCTGGCGGAAAACCTTGCCGATCTGATCGTGTCTCTGGCGGGTGGCTACAGCCACATCACCGCCGCCGCGACGACGACGGGCAAGAACGTCCTGCCGCGGGTTGCGGCGCTTCTGGATGTGATGGTTCTGACCGATGTGACCTCCGTGGTGGATGCGGATACGTTCCAGCGCCCGGTCTATGCCGGCAACGCGATTCAGACGGTACGCTCGAAAGATGAAAAGAAGGTTATCACCTTCCGCACTTCGACCTTCGAGGCGGCGGGCAGCGGCGGTTCCGCGGCGGTCGAGGCGGCCTCGGGCGCGGGGGACACCGGCCTGTCGGCCTTTGTCGAGGACAAGGTGGCGGAAAGCGACCGCCCGGAACTGACCAGCGCGAAGATCGTCGTCTCGGGCGGGCGCGGTGTCGGTTCGGAAGAGAGCTTTGCGATCATCGAGGCGCTCGCCGACAAGCTCGGCGCGGCCGTGGGCGCGTCGCGTGCGGCGGTCGACAGCGGGTTTGCGCCGAACGACTGGCAGGTCGGCCAGACCGGCAAGGTGGTGGCGCCTGAGCTTTACATCGCCTGCGGCATCTCGGGTGCGATCCAGCACCTCGCGGGGATGAAGGATTCGAAGGTGATCGTCGCGATCAACAAGGACGAAGAAGCCCCGATCTTCCAGGTCGCAGACTTCGGCCTCGTCGCTGATCTCTTCGACGCCGTGCCAGAAATGACCGAGAAATTGTGAGAAACAGGAAATACATCAGATGACTTATGTTGCACCGACAGAGGACATGATGTTCGTCCTCGAAGAGCTTTGCGGGCTGGACGAGATCGCGCAGCTCCCGGGGCTTGAGGACGCGACCGCCGACATGGTGGGCGCGATCCTCGAAGAGGCGGGGAAATTCGCGGGCGATGTGCTCGGGCCGCTCAATGCCGTGGGCGATCAGTCCGGTCTCGGGTTTTCCGAGGGGCAGGTGACCACGCCCGAGGGCTGGAGTGCCGCCTATCACACGCTGGTCGAGATGGGGTGGAACGCCCCCACGGCCTCCCCGGATCACGGCGGCATGGGCTTGCCCGAGGTGGTGAATGCCGCCATTCTCGAAATGTTCAACGGCGCGAACACGGCGTTTCAGCTCTGTCCGCTTTTGACACAGGGCGCGATCGAGGCGATCAATGGCTACGCCTCCGATGATCTCAAGACGCTCTACCTGCCGAAACTCGTGACCGGGGAATGGACCGGGACGATGAACCTGACCGAACCGCAGGCGGGCTCCGATCTGGCGGCGATCCGCTCCAAGGCGGTGCCGGAGGGGGATCACTACCGGATCAGCGGCCAGAAGATTTTCATCACCTATGGCGAACATGACATGGCGGAAAACATCGTCCATCTCGTGCTGGCGCGCCTGCCGGATGCGCCGGCGGGGGTGAAAGGTATTTCGCTCTTCATCGTACCGAAATTTATCCCGGATGCCGAGGGCGCACCGGGGACGCGCAACGATCTGCGCTGTGTGTCGATCGAGCACAAGCTGGGCATCCATGCCAGCCCGACCTGCACCATGTCCTATGGCGATGAGGGCGGGGCCATCGGCTATCTGGTGGGCGAGCCGAACAAGGGGCTCGCTTATATGTTCACCATGATGAACAACGCGCGTCTGGGCGTGGGCCTTCAGGGCGTCGGTATTTCCGAAGCGGCCACGCAACACGCGGTGCGCTATGCCATGGACCGGGTACAGGGAGGCACGCCAGAGGGCGCGGAAGCCACGATCATGGGGCACCCGGACATTCGCCGGATGCTGGGCCTGATGAAGGCGCGGACCGAGGCGGCGCGGGCCTTGGCGTTCCGGGCGGCGCGGTCTCTGGATTTCGCGCATCGTTCGGAGGACGAGGAAACCCGCGCCCATCACCAACGTCGCGTGGATCTGTTGATCCCGGTGGCGAAAGCCTGGTCGACGGAGCTTTCCGTGCAGGCGGCATCGCTGGGTGTGCAGATCCATGGCGGCATGGGTTACATCGAGGAAACCGGTGCGGCGCAGCACCTGCGCGATGCGCGGATCACCACGATCTACGAGGGCACGACCGGCATTCAGGCGCTCGATCTCGTCGGACGCAAGATCAAGCGGGACAACGGCACCGCCGCGCGTGAGTTGATCGTCGAGATGAAAACGACCGCCGCGGCGCTCAAGGTGCAAAGCGGCGGGGATGCCGATTGGGCGGGGCTCGCCTCGATGGTCGAAGAGGCCGCAGGCATCGTCAGCGACCTGACCGATTGGCTGGTAGCGCAGAACGGCACGGAGCCTTTGTCGGCGGCGGTCAATATCCTTGAGACCTTCGGCATTTGCCTTGGGGCCTGGGTGATGGGCGATGCGGCGATGGCGGCGTCCAAGCGCCTCGCGGAAGGGCGCAACACGACCCATGCCAAGGCCAAGCTGAGCATGGTGCGGTTCTACGCCAGCAACGTCTTTCCGATGGCGGCGGCCCTGCATGCGATTTCCAAGGCCGGTAATGCTGCGACGCTTGCGTTCACGGCGGCGGATTTCGATCTCGCGATCTGAGGCCTTCGGCGCGGGCGACATCGCCCGCGCCAGAACATATTGAATTCTGGACGTATTATGAACACGATCAAGATGGCCTTCGGGGTCGGGGATTTGGACTGTCGGCGCGTTGCGGTGATCGGCGCGGGCAATATGGGCGGCGGGATCGCGGCACAGTTTGCGAATGCGGGGATTGCCGTCGATCTGCTGGACCGGGTGGGGCCGGATGAGGCGCGGAATGCGCCCGCCGAACAGGGCCTCGCGCAACAGATTGCGCGACAGGCCTTCATGGGAGAGGCGCCCGTCGGTTTCGTGCGGGTCGGCAACACGGAAGATCACCTGGAGCGGGTGGCAGAAGCGGATTGGATCGTCGAGGTCATTCTTGAAGACCTCGATCTCAAACGCGCGCTTTACGAACGGATCGAACCTTTGCGCAAACCCGGCGCGATTGTCTCTTCGAACACCTCGACCATTCTGCGGGAGCGGTTGATCGAGGGGCGCAGCGCAGCGTTTCAGGATCATTTCCTGATCAGCCATTTCTTCAACCCGCCGCGGCGCATGGCTCTTTTGGAACTGATCGGGGGTGACGACCGGGCGGCATTTGACCGCGCCGCCGAGATCGGGCGCAGGGCGCTTGGCAAGACCGTGATCGAATGCCGCGACACGCCGGGGTTCATCGCCAACCGACTGGGCTGCACCTGGCTCTCGGTGGCGGTGGTCGAGGCGCTCCGGCTTGGCCTCACGGTCGAGGAGGCGGATGCGGTGCATATGGCCTTTGGCGTGCCGCGCACCGGGGTGTTCGGCCTGCTCGATCTGATCGGGCTCGATGTGGTGAAGCCGATCTGGGGCTCTCTGATGGCGGCGCTGCCCGAGACGGATGCGATCAATGCGTTCGATTTGCCGGGGCAGGGGGTGATCACGGACCTCGTAGCCGCCGGACGGTTCGGACGCAAGAGCCGCGCCGGGTTCTATCGCAAATCCGAAAGCGGCGAGATGGAAGCGCTTGATCTCGTCACAGGAGACTACCGCGCCCATAGCGGGTTCACGCAAAAAGACCTGCCGGGAGAAGGCCGCGATCTCGATCTGCTCCTGAACGGGGATACGGCGCCGGGTGCCTATGCGCGGGCGGTTCTGGCACAGGTGGTGGGCTATGCCCTGACCCATGCCGGGGAGATTGCGCCCTCTCTGAAGGAGACCGATCTGGGAATGGAGCTGGGCTATGCCTGGCGCGCGGGTCCGGTGGCGCTATGGTGGGGGCTGAGCCCCGAGACGCAGGCACGTCTGCGGGCCGAGATGCCCGAGGGCGTGCCGTTCGGGGCGCTGGCGGCCCCGGTCGTGCTGGGGGGCGAGACGGATCGGCTGAGCCGGGCGCAAGCCTCTGGCACACCATTGGCACAGAACGCTTCCGCCGCGCTTTGGGATCTGGGCGACGATGTGATCTGTCTCGATATTCAGAGCAAAATGCATGCGCTTGGCCCAGAGGTTTTCGACATTCTCGAGGAGGGTGTGACCCGGCTGAACGGCGCGGCGCGCGGGATGGTCGTCGGTAATCACAATCCGCGGGTGTTCTCCGCAGGCGCCGATCTGTCGCAGATGGTGGCATGGATCGAGGGCGGAAAATGGGAGGCGATCGAGGGCTTTATCACGCGCGGGCAATCGGTTCTCGCGGCCCTGCGCGCGGCCGATGCCCCGAGTGTCGCCGCGATGCGCGGGCTGGCGCTTGGCGGTGGCTGCGAACTGGCGATGCATTGCACCGGCACGGTGGCCCATGCCGAGACCCGGATCGGTCTGCCGGAACATCTCGTCGGGCTGGTGCCGGGCTGGGGGGGCTGTCGTCGTCTTCTGGACCGGGCACGCGCCGGTGTCGCAAGCGAGGCAGAGCTTGCGGATCGCATCGCGCTGGCCTTCCGGGCCGCCACGCTGGAGACCCCCGCCGCCTCGGCGCGCGAGGCGGGGGCGCTGGGGCTTCTGGACCCGTCCCAGCCGGTGGTCATGCATGAGGGCGACGTCTTTGCGGCTGCGCTCGCGCATCTCGATGGGCTCTCGCCGGGCGGGAGCGTCCATCCGCCGGTGACGTTGCGTCTTGAGCCGCAGGCCGTTCTGGACCACCTGCTCGCAGACCGTAAAACTGCACGGGACGACGGGGCGCTGACGCAAAACGCATTCGAGATTCAGAGCCGCATTGCAGACATTTTCGCCAGAGGAGGTGGCGGGCTGTCGGACGCCGATCTCGCGTCCTTTGAATGCGACGCTTTCATGGCGCTCACCAAAACCCCGGAAACGCTTGCGCGGATCCGGCACATGCTGCGGAGCGGGAAACCGCTTCGGATATGAGCACGGGGGGCCGCACGGCCCCGCCCTACGAGAATTCCACGGAGGAGGACATCCGAATGAAAGATACGATTTACGATCTGGGCCTGGACCAGACGCCCGCGAATTACGTTCCGATGACGCCGGTGAGCTTCATGGCCCGCACGGCGCATATCTACCCTGAGCGCACGGCTGTCGTGTATGGCGATGTGCGCCGGAGTTGGGCGGAAACCTATGACCGCTGCCGCCGCTTTGCCAGTGCGCTGGTGAAACGCGGCTATGGGCGGGGCGATACGATTTCCATCTTCGCGACCAACATCCCGGAGATGTACGAGGCGCATTTCTCCGTCCCGATGGCGGGCGCTGTGCTCAATGCGATCAATACGCGTCTCGATGCCGAGGCCGTGGCCTTCATCCTGAACCATGCCGAAACCAAGGTGTTCATCGTCGATCCGGAACTGTCGGAAGTGGCCGCGCAGGCGGTCAAGATGACGGGGCGCGACGACATTCTCGTGCTCGACATTCTGGACGACAGTTTTGAAGGCGGCGTGCGGGTCAGCGCGCTGAGCTATGACGATGTGCTGGCCGAGGGCGACGCGGATTTCATGTGGGCGCCGCCGAGGGACGAATGGGACGCCATTTCGCTCAACTACACGTCCGGCACGACCGGCAACCCGAAGGGCGTCGTGTACCATTACCGCGGCGCGCATCTCAATGCGCTGTCGAACATCGTGATGTGGGAAATGGGCAATGCGCCGGTCTATCTCTGGACCCTGCCGATGTTCCATTGCAACGGCTGGTGTTTCCCCTGGACCATCGCGGCGGCAGCGGGCACGGCGGTGTGTCTGCGCGCGGTGCGCGAAGAGCCGATTTTCGAGTTGATGAAGACAGAGAAGGTCACAAATTTCTGCGGCGCGAGTGTGGTTCTGGCAATGCTGGTTCATGCGCCGGAAGAACTGAAAAAGGGCCTTCAGGCCGGGATCAAGGTGCTGACCGGCGGGGCTCCGCCGCCCGCGATTATCATCGAGAAGATGGAAGCGCTCGGCTTCGACGTGACACATGGCTACGGTCTGACCGAAACCTATGGCGCTGCCGTGATCTGTGCCTGGCACGACGAATGGGATGCGCGGACGGCTTCTGAGCGCGCGGCTCTGAAAGCGCGTCAGGGCGTGCGCAATCTGGCGGCCGAAGGTCTCATGGTGGCCGATCCCGAGACGCTCGCGCCGGTGCCGTGGGACGGTGAGACCATGGGCGAGATCTTCATGCGCGGTAACAACGTGATGAAGGGGTATCTCAAGAACCCGTCGGCCACCGACAAGGCGTTCCGGGGTGGCTGGTTCGCCAGTGGCGACATCGGGGTGATGCACCCGGACGGCTATGTCCAGCTCAAGGACCGCTCCAAGGACATCATCATCTCGGGCGGCGAGAACATCAGCTCGGTCGAGGTCGAGGACGTGCTGTTCAAGCATCCCGAAATCATGGAAGCCGCGGTAGTTGCGCGCCCGCATGAGAAATGGGGCGAAACCCCCTGTGCTTTCGTCACGCTCAAGGCCGGGGCCACGGTGACCGAGGCCGAGGTGATCGCCTATTGCCGCCAGAACATGGCGCATTTCAAGGCGCCGAAAACCGTGATCTTCGGCCCGCTGCCGAAAACCTCGACGGGCAAGGTGCAGAAATTCGTGCTGCGCGAACAGGCGCGGGCGCTGGAATTGCAAAGCTGACGGGGTGTCGGCGGATATGAGACGGGCGGGCCGGACATGGCCCGCCCCTGACCTGCGCAACAGGCGCAATCAATGGAGAAGACAATGACAGATATCGTGGTGCTGGACGGGGCGCGGACGGCGATCGGGACCTTTGGCGGATCGCTTGCGGGCACCTCGCCGATCGAGATGGGAACCATCGTGGCGAAAGAGGCGCTGGCGCGTTCCGGTGTCGAGGGCGGCCAGATCGAAACCGTGGTGCTCGGCCATGTGATCAACACCGAACCGCGCGACATGTATGTGAGCCGGGCGGCGTCTGTGGGCGCGGGCGTGCCGAACGAGGCGCCTGCGATGAACGTCAACCGGCTCTGCGGCTCGGGGCTTCAGGCCATCGTCTCGGCGGCGCAATCGCTGATGCTGGGGGACGCTTCCTTCGCGCTTGCGGGGGGCAGCGAGAACATGAGCCGCGCGCCCTATATCCTGCCCGCCTTGCGCTGGGGGCAGAAAATGGGTGACACGGGCGCGACCGACATGATGCTCGGGGCGCTGAGCTGCCCGTTCGGCACCGGGCACATGGGGATCACGGCGGAGAATGTCGCCTCCGAATACGGCATCACCCGCGAGGCCCAGGACGCCTTTGCGGTGCAAAGTCAGGAACGCGCGCTCAAAGCCATCGAGGCAGGCCATTTCAAGTCGCAGATCGTGCCGGTCGAAGTTCGGGTGAAACGCGACATGGTGGCTTTCGACACCGATGAACACCCCAAGGCCAGCACGCTTGAGAGCCTCGCCAAACTGCGTCCGGCCTTTCAAAAGGACGGCTCTGTGACGGCGGGCAATGCCTCCGGCCTCAACGACGGGGCGGCGGCGGTGGTGCTGGCGACGGCAGAGGCCGCGTCCGGGGCCGGGCTGAAACCGCGCGCGCGCATCCTCGGATATCACGTCGCGGGCGTGCGCCCGGAGGTCATGGGCACTGGCCCGATCCCGGCGGTTCAGGGGCTTTTGACCCGCACCGGCCTGTCGCTTTCCGATTTCGACGTGATCGAGTCGAACGAGGCCTTCGCGGCACAGGCTTTGGCGGTCAGCAATACGCTCGGCATGGACAATGCCAAGGTGAATCCGAACGGCGGCGCGATTGCGCTGGGCCACCCGATCGGGGCTTCGGGGGCGATCCTGTTCATCAAGGCACTCTACGAATTGGAACGCACCGGCCAGAAACGCGCGCTGATCACCATGTGTATCGGCGGCGGTCAGGGGATTGCCCTGGCGATCGAAGCTCTGTGACGGCGACGTGAGACAAAACGGGGCGCGCGTGGCGGGCCCCGTTCGCCACATCTGCGGGTGTGGCCAAAATCAAAGGATAATTTCATGCACACCATCGACACCAGCCGTCTGGCTCCGATCCCGATTGACGAACTGAGAACCCTGTCCGGGGTCGAGCTGTTCAAACGCGTCATTGCCGGAGACCTGCCCGCGCCGCAGGTTTGCGGTGTCGCCAATGAATGGATGCTCGAAATCGAAGAGGGCCGTGCGCTTTGGGAGGCCAGCCCACCTGCGAATTTCGTCAACCCGATGGGCGGCGTGCACGGCGGTTGGGCGATGACGGTGCTCGACACGGCGCTGGGCTGTGCAGTGCATTCGATGCTACCGGCGGGCATCGGCTACACGACCATGGAGGTCAAGACCAATCTGACGCGCGCGCCGAAAGTCGGTGAACGGTATCTCTGCGAAGGCAAGATCCTCACCGCCGGTCGCCGCACCGCGACGGCTGAGGCGAAGCTGCTCGACGGGCAGGACCGGGTTGTCGCCTTCGGCACCACGACCTGCCTGATCCTCGAGTTTTGAGGCGCTGCGGCGCATCGGTCGGGGCAAGATTCGGGGGCAGTGTCAGGTCGCGAACGGGTGCAGCCCCGCGCCTTCGCTGAGCGTCCTCGTCGCGGCGCACGGGATGCGCGGTCATGTGAATTGCAGGTAGGATGGGAAATCCGAGGGCGGTGGCAGGATCGCGGTGATCTTCAGTTGCGCAATCGTGCGGTCACGCGCTTTTTTCAGATGCATCGCCAGCATGCTTTGCGCCGCTTTGACGGAGCCGGAGAGAGCCAGTTCGATCACTTGGCCAAGCTCCAGGATGGATTGCGTGTCTGGTGGCAGTCCGAGCGAAAAGAACGCGGCCTGGCAGGCCTCCAGCGCCAGTCGGTTGTTCGACGCGTAATTGGCCAGGTCTTCGTTGGGGGTGCTCAGCACCACCATCTCAAAGAAACGCCGGTCGAGTGAAAACCATTGCGCCGGTGTCGGTGCGGTTTGGTCGCAAAGGGCACGAATTTCCTCCGCCAGGTCGCGCAATTGCCTGGTCGGAAGTTTCGCCGAAGACAGCGCCGCCACCTCCAGAATGCCACGCAACTCGTATTTGTCCTTGATCTTTTTCGAGGTCAGCGGTTCGACGATCCAGCGCGAGGTGCGGTTCTTGTGGACAAGGCCGCGCTCCTGGAGACGTCCGAGCACATCGCGGATGATCGTGCGCGAGACACCGTATTCCTCTGCCATCTGCGCCTCGACGATGCGGTAACAGCCGAACACCGGGCAACGTGTGACGTAATAGGCGACATCGTCATAGACCCGCAGCCAGCTCGGTTTTCCGGCACTGCCGTCGAGCATTCTGAGGTCAAGTTCGATCTGACGCAGGTCTTCGCGTTTGGGATCATGTGTCGTGCCCGAGACCACGAAGCCCCGCCCTGAAAACCGCTGAACACCGCCTTCGTCCTCGAGGATTTCCAGGGCGCGTTTGACCGTCGCGCGCGACATGTCAAGCCGTTCGGACAGGGCGCTCTCTTGCAGGACGAGGCCGGGATACAGGTAGCCCTGGGCGATGTTGCTGCGAAGGAACTCCGCCGCCAGCTCGAAAAGAGGCGCGCGCTTGTCGCTGTCGTCGCCGCTGCGGTGGGTGGCTTCTGAAACGATCATCGTGGCCTCATTCGGGATTCTTCATCTGACAATAGGGGGCTGCCGAAACGGTTGGAAGCAATTTGTTTTTGAATGCAGAAAATCAAAAAATGAGTCAATTAAAGGATTGGCGTTTTAATTCTGCGTAGAAAACAGGCTCGAAACTCCAATTAAAGAGCGGTTTTCAGGGTTTATGAGCACAGGAGGAAAAGCGCGCTCTAGATAAAAATGATTTTTATAATTCAAAAATCATTTTTATCTTTACTGATCGGCAAGAAATGATGTTTGTATCTAAAAAATCGAAAAACTCGACGCGGGGAATACTCAGTGCTGACTCTCAATCAGGTAAGTCGCCGATATGGCGGTGCGACGGCCTTGGATGGCGTGGACTTCGTCGTTCCGGAAAACACCTACATGGCCCTGTTGGGGGCGTCCGGGGCGGGCAAGACGACGTTGTTGCGTCTCATCGCGGGGTTCGAAGAGCCGGATCAGGGCACGATCTCTCTGAACGGCGCGCGCATCGACGGACAGCCTTCGCATCTGCGTGACATCGGTTTCGTGTTTCAGAACTTCGCGCTGTTTCCGCATCTGACCGTGGCGGAGAACGTCGCCTTTGGGCTGCGTCACCGCGCCCATGCGCCCCTGACCAATGAGGCCGAGATCAAGGACCGCACCGATGCCGCTCTGCAGTTGGTCAGTCTGACCGGATTTGGGCATCGGGGCGTCAGCGCGATTTCCGGCGGTCAAAGACAGCGCGTCGCGCTGGCCCGCACCTTGGTGTGTGAGCCGCGGATCGTTCTGCTTGATGAACCGCTCGGCGCGCTCGACGCCAACCTGCGGTCGCGGATGTGCGACGAGCTGAAGGCGATCCGTGAACGGCTTGGCGTCAGCTTCCTGCATGTCACCGGCTCCGAGACCGAAGCGCTTACCATGGGGGATCAGGTCGCCGTGCTCGCCAACGGGCGGATCATGCAATCGGATGCGCCGGACACCTTGTTCAGCCATCCCGGCAATGCCGAGGCCGCGCGCCACCTCAATGCCTGGAATATTTTCGACGCCGGTCTTTGTCGTGGTGACTTGGGGCAGGGTCCGATTGCCGTGCGTTTCGACCAAATCGACGTGAGCGCCAAAGGCACCGCCCCGTCCGCGCGCCCGTCGTTGCAGGCCACCTATCTCACCGGCGAATTCAACGGGCCGACCGCCTTGTCGTTCTTCCGCGCCGCAGACGGCACCCTGTTGCAGGTCGTCGATCACCTCAGCCAGCCGCGCCTTCCCGATCTGGTCGAAGGCCAAGGCTATGACCTTCATTTCGCAGCCGATGCCCTGCGCCAATTCCACGGAGCCGCCTGATGACCGCCCTCACGACGGACACCCCGTCCAACACCCATTCCCCCGCTGAACTTCGCGAGAAAAAGGACCGTCGTCGCGCCATCGCGCTTTTGACGCCGGGGCTTTTGTGGATGACCCTCTTCATGGTCCTGCCGATGGCCATGGTGATCTATGTTTCCTTCTGGACCCAGACCACCTTCTCCGTAAACTCGACCCTGACCACGGCAAGCTGGGAACGCTTCCTGAGTTCCGCGACCTATCTGGGCGCGATCTGGACCACCTTGCGGATCTGGGTCATCGTGCTGATCGCGACCATCGTGGTGGGCTATCCGGTGGCTTTGTTCATCGGGCTTTTCGTGCGCAACAAGACGCTTCAGACCGCGCTCCTGGTGGCCTGTGTGATCCCGTTCTGGACCTCGTTCCTGATTCGCGTCATCGCTTGGCGTCCGATGCTCGGCACCGAAGGCGCGATCAACGTGATCCTGATGAAACTCGGGATCATCCATGAGCCGCTGACCTTTTTGCTGTTCTCCGAATTCTCCGTCCTCGTCGGCATGACCCAGATTTACTGCGTGTTCATGGTCGGGCCGATCACCTTCATGCTGGGCCGGATCGACATCTCCGTGATCGAAGCCGCGCGTGATCTCGGCGCCTCTTTCGGGACGATTTTCCGCCGCATTATCCTGCCGCTGTCGCTGCCGGGGGTCATGGTCGGGTCGATCTTTGTCTCCGTCATGGTGCTGGGCGAGTTTGCCACCGCCGCCTCGCTGTCGGGCCGCAAGACCAACCTCTTGGGCAACATCATCGTGAGCCAGGTGGGCTCTCTCAAATGGGCCTTCGCCGCCGTCGCCGGTGTGGTTCTCACCATCATCATCACCGCCGTGATCGCGCTCGCGCTGCGTCTCGTCGATCTGCGAAAGGAAATGTGAGCCATGGAATCCCGTATCCTGCGCCCGACGCTCGCCCTTTATACCGTCCTCTTTCTGCTGTTTCTTTATGGGCCGATGATTGTTCTCACGATCCTGTCGTTCCAAAGCGCCGATGGCGGTCCGCAATTCCCGATCCGCGAGTGGTCCGTCTACTGGTACGAGCACCTTTTGGGCTTTGCCGAAACCTCTCGCGTCTCGCAGCTTCCGGTGGGCGATAGCCTGCTGCGCTCGATCGTGCTGGCTTTCATGACCACCGTGGTCTCGACCGTTCTGGGCGTCATGAGCGCCGAAGCCTTCCGCACCCGGTTCAAGGGCTCGGGTCCGGCGTTTTACCTGATCATCCTCGGCATGATGGTGCCCGGCGTGCTGGTGGGGCTTGGCATGGCGCTTTTGTCCAACACTCTGGGCATCGCCCGGGCGTGGTGGGGCACCTCTTTCGTGCTGCATGTGGTCTACACCTATCCCTTCGCCTTCCTCGTGATGCTGGCCATCTTCAACCGGTTCGACCGCACCGTCGAAGAAGCCTCGCTCTCCTTGGGTGTAAGCCCGGCGCAGACCTTCCGCCGCGTGACCTTCCCGATCATCTTCCCCGGTGTTCTCTCCGCCATGCTGTTCTCCTTTACGCTCAGCTATGACGAATTTGCCCGCACACTCTTTACGGCCGGTCGCGATCTGACGCTGCCGCTGGCGATCTACGGGACGTTCTCGGTGGAGATCTATCCCAACATCTTCGCCTTCGGGGTGCTGACCACGCTGTTCAGCTTCACGCTTCTGGTGATCTACGGCCTCTTGATGAAACGCTTCACCTCAAAGGCCTCCCGTTATTCCGGTCAGGAGGATGCATGATGATTGCTCTCGTCACGGGCGCAGGCTCCGGCATCGGTGCGGCCATCGCACTCCGCCTTGCCGCCGATGGTCACAGGGTTGCCGTCAACGATCTCTCGCTTGAGGCCGCCAAGGCGACCGTCGAGAAAATCCACGCAGCCGGCGGTGTCGCAGGCGCCTATGCCGCCGATGTCAGCGATGAGGTCGCCGTCACCGAGATGGTCGATCTGATCACCGAAGATTTCGGCGCGCCGGAGATTTTGGTCAACAACGCGGGCTTTGGCCATCAGGCGCGGTTCACCGAGATCGAGCCCGCCATGTTCGACAAAATCTTCGCCGTGCATGTGCGGGGCAACTACCTCTGTACCCGTGCTTGCCTGCCCGCGATGCTCGAAAAAGGGCAGGGGCATATCGTCAATATCGCCTCGCAGCTCGGCCAAATCGGTGGGGTGGAACTGGTCCATTACGCCGGTGCCAAGGCCGCCGTGATCGGCATGACGAAATCGCTGGCCCGCGAGGTCTCCGCCCAAGGCATCCGGGTCAATGCCGTGGCACCCGGGCCGATCAACACGCCGCTCGTCGAGGCGCTTTCCGAGGAGTGGAAGACCGCAAAACGCGCGGAACTTCCGCTCGGGCGCTTTGGCTCTCCGGCGGAGATTGGCGGTGTCGTCTCCTTCCTCGTCTCTGACGATGCCGCTCTGTTCGTCGGGCAAACGCTCGGGCCGAACTCCGGCGACGTCATGTTGTGATCCCAGAAAATGGAAAGCTCTCAAATGGATAAGCGTATTGTTCTCGTCACCGGTGCGGGCATTGGCATCGGTCGCGCAGCCGCTCTCGCGTTCGCGGCCAAGGGCGATCATGTGATTGTCACCGATGTGCTCGAAGACAAAGGCCAAGCGGTCGTCAGCGAGATCGAAGCCGCGGGCGGCAGTGCCGAGTTTCACGCGCTGAACGTGCGCTCGACCGAGGCGGCGGATGCGCTGGTCGGCGATCTTAACGCGCGCTTCGGCGGCATCGACGTGATTGTCGCCAACGCCGGGATCGCGCTGCGTGTGCCGATGGCGGAGATGACCGACGAGACCTGGCATGAAACGCTCGACGTCGATCTCTACGGCATGATGCGGGTGATCCGCCCGGCGCTTCCGGCGATGAAAGAGGGCGCTTCGATCATCTGCCTCTCCTCGATCATGGGCACCAACTACGGTTGGGACGAGCATGTGCATTACTCCACCGCCAAATCCGGTGTGATCGGTCTCATACGCGGCCTCGCCGTCGAATTCGCCGCCAAAGGCATTCGCGTCAACGGTGTCGCCCCTGGCTATATCCGCACCGCGCAATTGCTCAATCCCGGCCACAGCCTTGGCCCGGACGCGGCAGAGATCGCCTCGCCCTACATTCCGATGAAGCGTCTGGGCGAGCCTGCCGAGATCGCCAATGTCATCACCTTTCTTGCCTCCTCCGATGCCTCCTACCTCACCGGTCAGGTCATCACCGTGGACGGCGGGCTGACCCCCGGCCGCTACTGAGGTCGCCAACGAGGGGCGACGAACGCCCCCGCACCAACACTCAATGTCACCACGTCATCATCAACAGGGAAAGACACCATGACTTTGACACCCAATCGCCGTAGCTTTTTGAAATACGGGGCCGCCGCGGGCGCTGCTGCCCTCGGCTCGGGTCTGCACCCGTGGTCGCGTATGGCCTATGCCGCCAATCTCTCGGAGCAGGAATTGCGCACCACCGGTCTCTCGACCACCGTGCAAGACCGTATTCTCGAGATGTTCAAGGCTGCGTCCGGCGTCGGCACCACCTCCGGCACGCCGTCCACCTACCCGGATGCGCAGACCAAAATCCTCTCCGGCTCGTCTGATTACGACTGCTGGGAAATCATCGGCGAACGTCTTCCGGCGCTGATCGCGACTGACAACGTCGAACCCATCCCCGCGGCTGATCTGCCGAACTGGGCCTCGATCCGCGACACCTTCACCACCACCAATCCGAAATGGGATGCGCGCGCGCAAATCTCCGGTCAGATCTGGGCGGATGACGCCAAAACCCAGCTCTACATGGTGCCGGCGGTCTACAACTTTGACTCCATCGGCTATAATCCTGAGGTCCTCACCGACGAGGAAGCCAACACCTGGACTGCGCTGTTCGACGAGAAGTGGAAGGGCAAATCCGGTCTGAACGTCGACCCGCTCATCGCCATCGGTCAGGCCATCCTCGCCATGAACTCGCTCGGTCTGCTGGAAGCCAAGAACCCCGGCAACCCGACGATGGACGAGATCGACGAAGCCGCGAAGTTCCTGATCTCCAAAAAGAAAGACGGTCAGTTCCGTGCGCTTTGGGGCGACTTCGGCGAGCTCGTCAACCTGATGGCCTCCGGCGAAATGGTCGTCTGCGACGCATGGCAGCCCGCCGTCATGGCCGTCAAAGCCCAAGGTAAGCCCGCCAAATACGCGACGCCGAAAGAAGGCACGCGCGGCTGGGCGATCGGGCCGTCGATGCTCAAAGGCACGCCGAACCGCGAAGCCGTCATCGCCTATGCCAACTTCTGGCTGTCGGGCGAGCCGGGCATCGCGGTCACCGAACAGGGTTACTACTCGCCCTCGACCAACATCAAAGAGGCGATGGACCCCGACGCCTATGCCTTCTGGTACGAAGGTGCGCCGTGGAAAGGCGAAGCCGAGCGTGGCATCAACCCGGGCGATCTTCGCGATGGCGGCTCGCTCGAAGAGCGCGCGTCCAACGTCGCTTACTGGCACCAGTGGCCGGATGAATACGACCATCTGATCATGCGTTGGGACGAATTCCTGAACGCCTGATCCGAGTTGGCGGGCGGTCCATTCACCTCTTCCGGGCTGCCCGCCCATTTCCTGAACATATAACACGAAAGCTGATCGCCATGCTCTACGATCTCGAGCTGATTTCCGTCGGCAAAACCTATTCCGATGGCACCGTTGCTGTTTCCGACTTCGATCTGAAGGT
This sequence comes from Celeribacter ethanolicus, assembly GCF_001550095.1. GTDB lineage: Bacteria > Pseudomonadota > Alphaproteobacteria > Rhodobacterales > Rhodobacteraceae > Celeribacter > Celeribacter ethanolicus. Next base: position 16,483 of record NZ_LRUC01000013.1, read on the forward strand.
GGAAAAGGGCGAATTCGTGGCCTTTCTCGGCCCGTCGGGCTGCGGCAAATCCACCACGCTGCGGATGATCGCCGGGTTCGAGGACATCACCAATGGCGAGGTCATGATGATGGGGCGCAACGTGACCCATGTGCCGCCGGAAAAGCGTCCGACCTCGATGATCTTTCAGAACTACGCGCTCTTCCCGCATATGACGGTGCGCGAGAATGTGGCCTTTGGCCTCGACGTCAAAGGCACGCCCAAGGCCGAGCGCAACCGCAAGGTGGACCGCATCCTCGACATGTTCGATCTGGAGCAATTTGCGGATCGCAAGGCCGACAAACTGTCGGGCGGTCAGCGTCAGCGGATCGCTCTGGCGCGGGGGCTCGTGGTTGAACCCGAGATCCTGTTGCTCGACGAGCCTCTGGGCGCGCTCGACGCCAACCTGCGCCGGATCATCCAGAACGAATTGAAACTTCTGCAACGCGAGCTGGGCATCACCTTCATCTTCGTGACCCACGCGCAATCCGAGGCTTTGGGCCTGTCGGACCGTGTCGTCGTCATGTCGAACGGTGTGGTCGAACAAATCTCCGCCCCGCGCGAGCTGTATCGCCGCCCCCAAACGCCCTTTGTCGCGGATTTTATCGGCTCGAACACGGTGTTCGAAGGCACGGCAAAAGGTGCGGCAGGCACCGGTTTCGGTATGATCGAGACCCCCTACGGCATGATGAAAGGCGTGGGCCAGGGCGATGAGACCCTCGCGGTCGTTCCCGCCGAAGCCTTCCGCATCGCGCCGCTGCACACGCCGGACGAGATTCGCATCGACGGCGTTCTGGCCGAACGGCATCTCGTCGGTGCGGTCGGCCATCTTAAGGTTCGCCTGCCAGGCGAGCGCGACGTCGCCGTCGAAGTCAGCGCCGATCGCCCCGAAGTGCGCGCCCTGACGCTTGGGGCACCGGTCACCCTCGGGATCGACCCGGCCTCCATCACCCTCATTCACGCTTAATCATCCAACAGGAGACTTATCCAATGGCAAAAGAAATTCTCGTCGGTTTCGGGATTGATGTGGACGCCGTGGCCGGCTGGCTCGGTTCCTACGGCGGCGAAGACAGCCCGGACGACATTTCCCGCGGCATGTTCGCGGGCGAGGTCGGCTCGATCCGTCTGCTCGACCTGTTCGACAAGCTCGGCATCAAGACGACGTGGTTCATCCCCGGCCATTCCGTCGAAACCTTCCCGGAGCAGATGAAAGAGGTCGCCAAACGCGGCCACGAGATCGGCATTCACGGCTACAGCCACGAAAACCCGATCGCCATGACCCCGGAGCAGGAAGAGGCGGTTCTCGACAAATGCATCGGCCTGATCACCGAGCTGTCCGGCAAACGTCCGACCGGCTATGTCGCGCCGTGGTGGGAATTCTCTCCGGTGTCCAACGAGTTGCTTTTGAAAAAAGGCATCAAATACGACCACTCGCTGATGCATAAGGATTTCGAACCCTACCGCGTGCGCGTGGGCGATACCTGGACCAAGATCGACTACGCGGGCAAGCCGGAAGACTGGATGAAGCCCTTGGAGCGTGGCGAGGAAACCGATCTGATCGAGATCCCGGCGAACTGGTATCTCGACGACCTGCCGCCGATGATGTTCATCAAGAAATCGCCGAACTCGCATGGTTTCGTGAACCCGCGCGACATCGAGCAGATGTGGCAGGACCAGTTCGACTGGGTCTACGAGAACATGGATTACGCGGTCTTCCCGATCACCATCCACCCCGACGTTTCCGGTCGGCCGCAAGTGCTTTTGATGCTCGAACGCCTGTTCAAGCACATGGCCTCGCATGAGGGTGTGAAATTCGTCACCATGAACGAGATGGCGGACGATTACGACGCGAAATTCCCGCGCGGCTGACTCCTCGTGGGTTCACTGGGCGGACGGCCTTCCCCTGTGCCGTCCGTCTTTTTCGACGGTTTTGAGAGGAGCGGACCATGTGTTCCCTGTGCGGTATTCTCGGGTGTGACGATCACTGGACCAACGCGATTGCGCGGCCGGGCGTCTACACACGCAACCACGATATGCCCGCCCGTCGGGCCGAGGCCGCGCGCCGCATGAAAGCCGCGAATGACATTCTCTCTTACCGTCGTGTCAAACTCGATGTCTGGCAGGGGCGGTCCTATGTCGTGAGATCTCCGACCGGGGCGTCGAGCGTGTTTGAGGCGCTGTCACATCTCTGGCCCGAGGCCGAAGCCCTCGCGGGCCGCGACTTTGATCCGCTCGACGATGCGTTGATTTCCTGGATGGAAGCGCGAGGTGACGCATGACGCCTGTTATTCTGCTCACCGGCTTTCTGGGTTCCGGCAAAACCACGCTGTTGCAACGTCTGCTGCAAGACCCGTCTATGGCGGGGGCGGCGGTGCTGATCAACGAATTCGGTGAGGTGGGGCTGGATCACCATCTTCTGGATCGGATCGACGACAATGTGATCCTGCTGAAATCCGGCTGTATCTGTTGCACCGTGCGCGGCGAGGTGGCCGAAGCGCTCGGCAATCTCGACAGCCTGCGGGCGCGGGGCGAGATCGCTTTTGACCGCGTGGTGATCGAGACCACCGGGCTGGCCGATCCTTATCCGGTGTTGCAGACCCTGACCGCACATCCGGTGCTGCGCTCGCATTTCACCAATGGCGGCGTGCTGACCACGGTCGATGCCGTCAATGCGCGGCTTCAGGTCGAGCATCGCGCCGAAGCCGTCCGCCAGATCGCGGCGGCGGATCGCATTGTGTTGACCAAGACCGACCTGGCGGAACCGGGGCAGGATCAGGCGCTGCGCGACCGTCTGGCCCGGATCAACCCGGCGGCGCGGATCGTGAACAGCGAGGCGCCGGTGGCGGAGATCCTTGGCGGCTTTGGTCCGGCGGCCTTTGCCGAGGGGCTGGTCGGCAGGGAAGCACATGGTCACATCTGCGGGCCGGACTGTGGTCATGAGAGCCACAATCACGCCCATCACCACCATGCGTCTCACGCGGCGCATCATCATGACGATGTCCTTGGCGTGACAAGCTTTTCTCTCGTCATCGAAGATGAGATCAATTGGACTATGTTCGGAACCTGGCTTACACTGTTGCTGCATAAGCATGGCGATAGGATTTTCAGGGTGAAGGGTATTTTGGCGCTCGAAGGCGAAGACAGACCGATTGCGATTCACGGCGTGCAGCATCTTGTGCATGCGCCCACGCATATGACGCACTGGCCGGACGGGCCGCGCCAGTCGCGCATCGTCTTTATTCTCGAAGGGCTGTCGCCCGAACAGATCCGTCGCAGCTTTGCCGCGTTCATGGGGCTCTCCGGCGTCCGGGCCGCCGCGTGATGACGGAACCGCTTCGCATTCTCACCACGGAAATTCAGCCCTGGCGCTTTCTCAAGGACCGCGCCGAGGCGGATCTGGGCTTTCCGCTCGAATTCATCGAGATGGATTTCAACAGTGCGCAACGCACGGCCGCGCTCGATCCGTCACGCTATGACGTCTACGATCAGTGTTTCCACAACCTCGACATCGTCTGGTATTGGCGCGCTGTGCAGGCCATCGACACCCGCCGGATCACCCATTGGGACGATCTCGACGAGCTGTCGCGGATCATGGGGACAAGCGGGCGTCAGGCGCTGGGCGATGTGCCCGCTTCGCGCCTCTTCGTGCAGCACGACATGACGCTCTCGGACAGCCCGAGTGGGCGGATTTCCATGCTGCCGACCTTTTACAACTTCGACAGTTTCGGGGTGGAGACCGAAGGGCTGGACGTCGACCGCGACATCCGAAGCTGGGCAGCGCTTCTGGACCCGCAATGGGCGGGGCGGGTTTCTTTGGTCGATGAGCCGGCGATCGGTCTCTTCGATCTGGCGCTGGCTCTGTCGGCCTCGGGGCAGATGGAATTCGAGAACATGGGCAATATGTCCGTGGCGGAAATCGACGCCCTCGTTGAGCATGGCAAGAGCCTCATTCATGCCGGACATTTGAGCCCCTTCTGGCTGCGCGCCGATGAACCGGTCGAGCGGTTTATGAGCGGCGAGTTGAAACTCGCCTCGATCTGGTCGCCGACGATTGTCGAAATGAAACGCCGCGGCATTCATGTGCGCCAGGCCCGCCCGCTCGAAGGCTACCGCGCCTGGCATGGCGGCATGTGCCTGTCGCGTCTGTTGAAGGACGACAAACTCGACCGGGCCTATGACTGGCTGAACTGGTATCTCGATGGCTATGCGGGGTCGGTCGTGGCGCGTCAGGGCTATTACATGTCCGTGCCGGACCGCGTGAAAGCCCATATGTCCGAGGCGGAATGGGATTATTGGTATGAGGGCCTTCCGGCATCGCAAGACCTTGTTGACGTGGCCGGGCGTCCGGCGATCCGCGCGGGTGAAACCCGCTCTGGCGGGTCACGCAGGGACCGCGCGCATCACATCGCGATCTGGAATTCGACCATGGACGAACATAATTACGTCGTGCGCCGCTGGAACGAGCTGGTCGATCTGGCCGCCGCGAAAGGCCGTGCGCAACGTCGCGCCAGTTAGCGAATCTCTCTTGGAATTTCTGAACACGGAAAGACACCGATGAAACATGTCGTCCTGATCGCCACGGGCGGAACCATTGCCTCCGCCGCCGATAAAACCGCCGGTGCCGTCAATGCCGGGCTGAGCGGTGAAACCTTGCTGGCAAGCCTGCACCAGCCGCTTGAAGGCATCTCCGTCACGGTCGAGAATTTCGAGGCGGCGGGCAGCTATGCGCTCGATCTGGTGACCATTCACCGGCTTTGTGGCCGGATCGACGAGGTGCTCGCCGGGGACGATGTGGACGGCGTTGTCGTCACCCATGGCACCGACACGATGGAGGAAAGCGCGTTTCTCGCCTGGCTTCTGGTCAAAAGCGACAAGCCCGTGGTCTTCACCGGCGCACAGCGCCATGCCGGTCAGCCAGACACAGACGGCCCGCGCAACATCCATGACGCGATCTGTGCCGCCGGCTGCGCCGATCTGACGGGTGTCGGCGCCGTGATCCTCTTCGAGGGTGACATCCATGGCGCGCGCTATGTGACCAAGGCGCATACCTCGCGGGTCGACACCTTCCGCTCCGTGGGCTTGGGCAAATTCGGCGAGGTCGATCACGGGATCGTCCATCTCTACACCCGTCCGGCCAAGGCCCGCGTGGTGCTGGAGACCCCTGCGCTCGACCGGGATGTCGAGTTGATCGGGTTGGGCCTCGGGACTTCGCCCCGGCTGATGGAATTGGCGGGGCAGGCGGGCGCGACGGGGGTCGTGTTGTCCGCCTTCGGGCGCGGCAATGCCCCCAGAGGCTTTGGCGATGCCACGGCGCGTCTCGTCACCTCGGGATGCCCGGTCGTGGTGGCGTCCCGCTGTCACGAGGGGCGCACGCAGGCGATCTATGGCAAGGACAGCGGTGGCGTGACGCTGGTGGCCCAAGGCGCGCTTCTGGCGGGGGATCTTTCCGCAGTAAAGGCGCGCCTGCTGCTCTCGACTCTTCTGGGCAAGGGGCTGTCGGGCCCCGATCTTGCCGGGGCCTTTGCCGCAATTGCCGAGGCCTGAGCGCCGCTGACGCCCCTCAGAGGTTGCGGGCGATGCGGGCCGTCACGACGGTGTTGAGGGTTTCGAGCTGCTTGGCCTTGTCGGCCTGCGCCACCGCGTCCAGAGCACGAATGTCGTCCTGAAAGGCGGTGAAATTCCGGTCGAGTTCTTCGCCCGACAGGGGTTGACGCTCGTGCAGCTCGACGAAGTTTTCTGCCGTCGTGGCAAGGAAATAGAAGGCTGTGGCATGATCCGGTTCCTCGAGCGCGCGCGCGAAGGCGGCTTTCGAAGCGGCGGCATAGGCGTGGATGCCACGGCCTTTTTCGGTGATCAGATCGAGGAGGAAAGTGTACATTCGGTGTCTCCTTAAAACATCGCAGAGGGTTAGAACGTCAGGCTGCGTGCGCCACCATGGGCGGCAGACCAGTCGAGCGGGGTATCGAGAAACTCAGCGATAATATCGCGTTGTTCCGGGGTGAAACGGTCATGCGCGCGGGCCACGTCGAGAATGTCTTTCCAGGTGGCGAGCGCATGAAGGCGAATGTCGGCGCGTGCCATCGCATCGCGGGTTTCGGGGAAGATGTCGTACTGGAACAGCATGAACACGTCCTCGACGACTAGGCCCGCCGCCCGCAGGGCTTGGCAGAACCGCAGTTTCGAGGCGCCGTCGGTGGTCAGATCTTCCACGAGAAGCACGCGCTGACCGGTCTCCCAAAGCCCTTCGATCTGCGCTTCGGGGCCAAACCCCTGTGCGCGTTTGCGAACGTATTGCATCGGCAGGCCGGTCTCGGCGGCGATCCAGGCGGCAAAGGGAATGCCGGCGGTTTCGGCACCTGCGATGGCGTCGATCCGGTCGCGCCCGATCTCCGCGTCGATCACCTCGGTGGCAAATCCCATAAGCTTTTCGCGCACGGCAGGGACGGAGATGACTTTGCGCACATTGATATAGACCGGGCTTGCGATGCCCGATGACAGGATAAAGGGCCGCTCCCCCGCGACTTCGACGGCGCGAATGTCGAGAAGGGCAAGTGCCGTGCGTCGGGCGAAATCGGCACGGGTTTCGGGGCTCAAGGGCATATGTGGCGGCATGGATTTCGGGTCCTTCATGAGGTAGCCTCCAGACAGGTGGCGAGGATGTCCACGCCCACCATGAAATCGGCAATTTCCATCGCCTCGTCGGGGTTGTGTGAGCCGTTGCGGTTGCGCACGAAGACCATGCCGGAGGGCACGCCCGCCTGTGCGAAGACCGCCGCGTCATGGCCGCCGCCCGAGGCCATGGAAAACGCCTCGCCGCTGACCCGCGCCATGGCCTTTTCCAGCGCCTTGACCAGTGTCGGGTCCATGAGCGCCGGGGCGACGGCGACCTCCGGGCCAAGCTCGAAGCGTACGCCGCGGGAGCGCGCGATGTCGGCCATTTCACCTTTGAGATAGGCGCGCATCCGGTCGAGCGTTTCGGTATCCTGCGAGCGGATGTCGAGGGAAAATCCGATCTCGTCGGGGATGCGGGCAATGGCATGGCGGGTCGGATCGGTGCCGACGACGCCGGATGTCAGCACAAGATCCTGACCGGTGTTGAGCAGGTGTTGCCAGGTGCCGTCAAGCCGGTGCATCAACTCGGCAAAGGCCAGCACCGGGTCGTGGCGATAGGCGCGCGGTACGGCGCCGGAATGCCCGGCCTGACCGATGCAGCGCGCATCGCGATAGCGGAAATTGCCGCGAATGCCGGTGACGACGGCGGCGGGGATGTTGCGTTCGACCAGAAGCGGGCCTTGTTCGATATGCAGTTCGAGATAGGCTTCGATCCGGCTCAGATCGCAGATCGGTTCCTGCGCTTTGACCGGGGCGATGTCGATCCCGAGCGCATCGAGATGCGCACTCAAGGGCCGGCCATCGGCTTTATGGGCTGCGTTGAACTCCGCCTCGGGCAGGGTGCCGGTGAGCATTTTCGAGCCGAGATAACAGGCCCCGAACCACGCGCTTTCCTCGCCGCGCATCGCGAGAACCCGCAGCGGACGGGGCAGGGCGCGGCTGCCCCGGCGCGCCTCGATCAGAACCATAAGCCCGGCGATCACACCCGCAAGCCCGTCGTAATTTCCGCCCATCGGGACAGAATCCACATGGCTGCCAATCACCGTATAGCGCTTGGCGGCGGCATGTTGCGGCAGGTAAAACACCAGATTGCGCCCGGCATCCTCTTCGAAGCAAAGCCCCTCGGCGCGGGCGCGTTTCGAAAGATAGTCGAGCGTTTCGGTCTCGATCTCCGAAAAGGCCGGCCGGCTCACCCCCGCTGTGTCGCGAGACAGCGCGCGGATGTCCTCGAACATCTCTGTGGCGAGCGCGGCGAGGTCCTTTGCCCCGATTTTCGCGGTGGGATGGTGTTTCATTCGAACACCCCGGCCTCGGGCGCTTCGAGCGTGCCGATGATCTCATCTAGCGTGGCAATGTCCTGCGCGATCATCCATTCGTTCAGTTCTGCGATCAGTCGTGCCATGACGGTGGGGGACTGGAAGGTGGCGGTGCCGATCTGCACCGCACTGGCCCCCGCGATCAGGAATTCCAAAACGTCATTCAATGTCGACATTCCGCCGCAGCCAATGACCGGAATGTCGCAAGCCCGGGCGCATTGATAGGTCATCCGAAGCGCGATGGGTTTGACCGCGGGGCCCGACATGCCGCCCATGACATTGCCAAGCCGCGGGCGGCGCGCAGTGATGTCGATGGACATGCCGAGCATGGTGTTGGCGGTGACGAGCGCGTCGGCACCTGCGTCCTCGGCGGCGCGGGCCACCTCGACCGGCTCGCCGGTGTTGGGCGTGAGCTTCGCCCACAGCGGCAGGTCGGTCTCTGCCCGCAGTCGTGTCACAACCGCATGGGTCGTGTCGGGGCGCATGGCAAAGGCGTTGCCGTCGGCCTCGATATTCGGGCAGGAGATATTCGCCTCGATCGCGGCGACGCCCGGCAGGCTGACCTCAGAACAGAGCCGGGCGAATTCATCCATGGAATGCGCCGAGATCGACACCACCAGCGGCGCTTTGAACCCGGCCCAATAGGGCAGCATCTCGTCGCGGAAATAGTCGATGCCTTTCGACGGAATGCCGATGGCGTTGAGCATCCCCGAGGGCATATCGCAGACCCGCGGCGTCGGATTGCCCGAGCGGGTGCCGTGCATGATGGTCTTGAGCACATGCGCGCCCAGAACATCGAGATCGAAGACGTCGGCGAGGTCTTCGGAAAACGTGCCGGAGGCGGGCATGATCGGGTTTTGGAAGGTCAGCGCGCCGATCCGGGTGCTGAGATCAGGAGTATGCAGGTCTTTCATCAGATCGCCTCCGAAATGGGAAACACCGGGCCTTCGCGGCAGACGCGGCGTTGGATGATGCGGTCGCCGACCCGGAAACTGCGCACACAGGCCTGACACATGCCGAGACCGCAGGCCATTTGCTGTTCCATGGCGATCTCGCCGGGGATGCCGTGCGCGTCGCCGAGGTCTTGCAGCATCCGCAACAGGCGCGACGAGCCGCAGGTGTAGAAGGCGTCCACGTCCCCGCGTGCGATGCGCGCCTCGATCAGCGGGCGGAGCGCCTCGGGCGTGGAGCTGCCGTCCTCGTCATGCACAACGATCACCTCGGCGCCGTAGCTTTCGAACAACTCGACGGACATGGCCAATTCAGGGCGGCGGGCGGAGCAAATCGCGGTCAGCTTGCGGCCCTTTTCCTGCGCCATACGGGCGAGAGGGGCGAGGGTCGCAAGGCCCACGCCGCGCGCCACCAGCATCAGGTTTTGCCAGTCATCCGGCATCGAAAATCCTTGGCCCAGCGGCCCCAGCACGTTGAACCGATCACCGGGGCGCAGTGTCGCGAGGCCACGCGTGCCGGCGCCTGCAATCTTGTAGAGAAACTCCAGTCGGCCCGCGGCTTTGTCATAGCCGTAGATGCTCATCGGGCGGCGCAGGAAGGGCGTTTCCCCCTCGGGCGCGGGGCACAGGAGTTGGAAAAACTGCCCCGGTTGGCACGCGAGAATGGCCTCGGGCGCGTCCAGAGTGAGCAGGCGATATTCGCCGTTCACGGGCGTATTGGAGCGCACGATACAGGTCGCTTCGGCACAGCGGGGCCGGAGCCCCTGCGGAACAGGGACGGACACGGTTGTTGGATAAGTCATTTGTCTGCCTCGGGTTAGCCGTAGATCAGCTTGGGAATGAAGAGGGAGATTTGCGGGATATAGGTGATCAGCAAGAGCACGATCAGGTTCACCAGCACGAAGGGCCAGACGCCTCGGATGATGTCCGCCACGGGTTTGTTCAGCGTCGAGGAGGCGACGAAGATGTCGAGGCCAAAGGGTGGCGTGATCATCCCGAGGCTGACGTTGAGCGTCACCAGCATACCGAAATGCACCGGATCGATGCCGAAACTCATGGCGACCGGGTAGAGCGGCGGCACCAGCACCAAAAGCGTCGAGTTCGGGTCGATGAACATGCCCGCCACGAAGAACAGCACGTTGACGGCGATCAGGAAGGAGATCTTGCCCGCGCCTGTCGCCTCAAGGAAGGCGATGATCTCGTTCGGGACCTGCGCCAGCGTGACGAAGAAGGAAATCAGCCCGCCCATGGCCAGAAGCACGAAGATGATCGAGGTGTTCACCGCGCTGTCTTCGGTGATCTTGGCGAGGCCTTTGAGATCAAGGGCGCGGAACACGAACATCTCGACGAGGATCGCATAGACCACGCTGACGGCGGCGGCCTCTGTGGGGGTGATAAAGCCGGAATAGATGCCGCCCAGGATGATCACCGGCATGCCGAGCGCCCATTTCGCCTCCCAGATCGCTTTGAACCGCGCGGGCCAGGGCAGGCGCGCATCGTGCGTGACGCCATCGCGCGCGGCCTGGATGCGGACATAGACGGAGAAGGCGAGGCCCAGCAGAACGCCGACGGCAAGACCGCCTGCGAAGAGTTTCGAGATCGAAGTGCCGGTGATCCAGCCATAGACAATGAGCGTGATCGAGGGCGGGATCAAAAGCGCGGTTTCGGCGGAGGAGACCAAAAGCCCGAGGCTGAATTTGTCGGAATAGCCTGCGCGACGCAGTTCCGGGTAGACCATGCGGCCCATGGCGGCCACCGTGGCAGGGGCGGAGCCGGAGACCGCGCCAAAGGCCATGGACCCGCCGACGACGACATGGCCCATGCCGCCTTTGGTGTGGCCGACGAGCGCCTTGACGACAGAGATGAGTTGCCGTGCGATCTGGCCGGAACCCATGAGGTTGGCCGCGAAGATGAAGAACGGGATCGCCAGAAGCGTCGAATGGTCGATCCCGCCGACGATCTTCTGCACCACGGCCGCGTCGGGCAGACGGGCGTAGAAGGCTTCCTTATAGGCCAGCGCGGGGATGCTCAGCACGAGGAGCATTTCGAAGCCCGCGACCAGGAGGATCACGGCGAGGAGGATGATGAGGGCGAAGATCATTCGGCGGCCTCCTGATAGCGGTCGATGAGTCCCAGAAGGCTGAGTCCATAACGCAGGCCCAAAAGCAGGAAGCCCGCGACGGGAGCGAGGTAGATCACGCCCATCGGCACACCGAGTGTGGGGGATTTCTGGCCGGATTTGAGCACGAATTGCACAAGATCGAGCGCCAGCCACGCCACATAAAGGCTCACGCAAAGCCCAACGAGATCAATGAGTTTCAACACCGTTTTGCGCACCGGCTCGGGCAGGCGATCGCGCATATTGGTGATGCCCACATGTTTGCCCCGCTCCAAAGCCAGCCCGAGGGCCAGAAACACCAGAAACAGGTTCATGATCCGCACCGCTTCTTCGATCCAGGCGAAGCGGCTGGCGAATGTGCCGCCGATTTCTCGGGTCACGACCGAGCCGGTGTAGAGAAACACCATGATCAGGAAAAGGGCGATGAGAACGGTTCTTTCGACCGTTCGGAGCAGAGTGAGGGCGTGCATGAGGGGGCTTTCGATCACCGTGGAAGAAGTGGCTCCGCATCCGGTTTGAGGCGAATGCGGAGCGGAAGGACCCGGAAGGGGACGCCGGGTCCGTCAGGTCTCAGAGATTGCCGTAGGCTTCGGTGTAGATGTCCAGAAGCGTCTGACCCGCGTCGCCGGTCTTGGCGACATAGGCGGCGGAGGCCGGGCCGAACATCACATCGCGGAATTCCGCACGCTCGGCCTCGTCGGCGACACGCACATTGGTGCCTGCTTCCTTGATGGTCTCAAGCGCGCCCTCGACAGCGGCGGCTTTATGCGCGGTCAGCTCCGGGATCACCTCGGCAAACGCGTCTTTGATGATCGTCTGATAGTTTTCCGGCAGGCTGTCCCAGAACATCGGGTTGAAGAGGATCACATCCTCCATCGCGCCGTGGTCGGACACCACGAGGTTCTTCTGCACCTCGTAGAATTTCATCGCTTTAATGGTGTCGAGCGGGTTTTCCTCGCCGTCGACAACGCCGGTTTGCAGCGAGGTGTAGAGCTCACCGAACGGCAGCGCGATGGCGGAGGCGCCAAGTGCGTTGAATTGTTCGATCAGGATCGAGCTGTCCATGACGCGGAATTTCTGACCGGCGAAATCGCCAAGCGTGTCGAGCGGTTCGTTGGAGGTGAACTGTTTCTTGCCGTTGGGCCAGAGATCAATCGCCACCATGCCCTTGTCGGAGAAGCTGTCGAGCAGTGCCTGACCGAAGGGACCGTCGCGCAGGGCGGCGGCTTTGTCGGGGTCTTCGGGGATGAGGTAGGGGATGTCGAGGATCGACACCAGCGGGTTGAAGCCGCCGAGGAAAGCGGCGGGCGCGACGGTCGCCTCAAGCGTGCCAAGCTGAACACCCTCGTTCATCTGGCGCTGGTTGCCGAGCTGGCCTTGCGGGAAAATCTGGAATTCCACATCGCCGTCGGTGCGCTCGGAGACGAGTTCCGCAACCTTCTCGAGGTGGATGTGGCGGCTTTGCTGTGTGCTTTCGAGATGGCCGATGCGGGCCACGTAATCCTGCGCGAGCGCGGGGCTGGCCATGGCGAGCCCGGCCAGCAGCAGGGCGGACAGAAAGGGGGTGGATTGAGACATGTAGCGCTCCCGGTTGGTTTGGTTCTCGAGATCATAGACTCCCGAAAGCGGAGGTCAGGTCAATAAAAAAGTCTAAAAAATGAGACGAAATTCGATTTTGACCAGATGATTTATTTTTTGGATGAAATTTTAGGCTGAAATCCGGGTCAGATCCCCTCGCGTGCGATCAGGTCTTCGACATGTTCCGCCGCCTCGCGCCCCTTGAGCGCGCTGGCCCACAGCCGCTCCGCGATGCCCTCGTGCAGTTCGAGCGCTTCCGGGGCGGAAGTGATCAGGCCGACGCCGATACGAATGTTCGGATTGTGGCCGAGGCGAAACGGGCTGATCGTGAGGATCGAGCGCCCGGCCTGGCGCATGATCTGAAAGGAGGTGGAGGGGATCGGTTCGCGGGCGACGCCGATCTGGATGCCGATGTCGGGCGCGCGCAGCATCCCGACGATGTGCCGCACCTCGGCGAGCGCCATCCTGCGGCGCTGTGCGCGGATTTCCTGCGGCAATTCCGGGCGTCCCTCAAGGCCTTCACGCAGGAATTTGCGAATATCCGCATCCGAGATGATCGAGGCGAGCAAAGGCCGCCTTTGCGCAAAACGCTGTTTTCTTCTCTCAAGAATTTCAAGGATTCTGTCGATGTCCTGATGTTCCGAGACAGGCACGGATTCGCCCAGAACATCCTTGAGCACGGCGTCGTAGCGTCCGGTCGTCACCAGATAGGAGATCGGGCTGAACAGGCCGATGATCTGCTCGCAATCTTCTTCGATCTGACGCATGCGCTCGAAGAAGCTCACGGCATTGTCGACATATTCGATGCCGACGCCCAGAAGGCTCGGCAGAGACATATGCAGCTCATGGGCGATGGCCGCGAGCATATCGATCTTGGCGATCTCACCTTTCTCGGCCCGGTAAAGCGCGGCGCGGGAAATGTTCAGCCGGGTCGCAAGCTCTTCCGGCGAGAGGTTGCGCCCGAGGCGATGGGCCTTGAGCCGTGCGCCGATGTCTTGGAAATTGATTTGGGTGTCTTCCACTCTGAACTCGCTTGAAATCTGCCTGACCGTCTCGTGCCGGATCGGAAAGACACGGCAAACGTGTTGTCTCAAACTTGAGACAAGCATGGTTTCCCCGATCTCGCAAGAGTGATTTCAAAAGCGTCTCTGGTGAAAATTTTGTCGAAATTCCCGGAAAACATCCGTCGCTTCTGCCGATCGGGCAGCTTCGTCGTGTGTGTGGAATGGGGAGGCGCCGGAGCGGAAGGCCCGGCGCCGTCTTTCGTCAGCGCGCGAGCACCGCGCTCAGAACCCGTTTCAGTTCGGCCTTCGGTTCCTTGGCAAGCTTGTGGCTGCGCCAGGCGACATGGTGGTCGGGGCGCACCAGCAGACAGCCCGTGTCGGTGATCTCACTGGCGCGGGCCCAGTCGCCGCTGTGGTCCATGTAGGGACGGCGCGGGCCGATGACGTGGCAGGCGATCTCGAGGCCGAGTTCGGAGGAAAGCTCCTCTGCCGCCGCACACCAGGCCTCGCCGCCCAATCCCGTCAGCACGGTGAACCTGCCGTGGCCGCAAAGATCGAGCGAAGACACTTCCGCCCCGTCCGTGGCATAGAGCCAGGTATGCGGCAGGCGGGCGCCGGGCCAGGTCGTCGGCTGGTGATGCAGCTCGGCATCGAGTTCGAAATCCGGCTCCACCTGACCGTCTGTGAGCACGGCCCCGGAGCGGTAGCGCTGGTTCATCTCCACGCCATGGGCATCGAATTCGTATTTCTTGAAGGCGATGGCCTTGCGGATCGCCTCGCGCTGTCTTTCCGCCGCCGAGGTGCCGTCGCACCGGGCCTCCAGGTTCTTCTGCATCTGCACCGGGTCGACGCCTTCGCTCATGCCGAGCGCGTCGAAGATCGGGCCGGTCTCGCCGATCGACTTGTTGGCGCGGGTGACGATCTGTTTCGCCACGGGCGCCCGTTCGGCGGTGTAGCTGTCGAGCAGCGCTTCACCGGCCTGATCCTTGAGCACCATGGCGAGTTTCCATGCGAGGTTGAAACTGTCCTGAATCGACGTGTTCGACCCGAGCCCGTTCGAGGGCGGGTGCCGGTGCACGGCGTCGCCCATGCAGAACACGCGGCCTTTCGACAGTTCGGTGGCGTAATAGTTGTTCACCGTCCAGGTGTTGGCGCTGAGAAGTTCGATCTTCAGTTCCGGGTCGCCGATCAGTTGACGCGCCACGTCGGTGGCCATCTCCTCGGTCACTTTGGGTTCCGGGGCGTTGATGTCATAGCCCCAGACGATCAGCCATTCGTTCCATGGCCGCACCATGCGCACCAGACCCATGCCGATGCCGCCGACATCCGCGCCGGGCTGCATTACCCAATAGAGCACGGAGGGTCGGTGGGCGACGTATTTCGACAGATCCGCCTTGAACAGGATGTTCATCGAGCCGCCGACGCCCATTTGCCCATCGAAGGGCAGGCCGAGATGGTCGGCGACCAGCGATTTCGCGCCGTCCGCGCCGATGAGATATTTCGAGCGGATGGTGATGTCCTTGCCCGACAGCCGGTCGCGGCAGGTGGTGGTCACACCGCCATCGTCCTGTTCGTGGCGCAGGTATTCGGTCGACATTTTCGCCTGCGTGCCGCGCGAACAGGCGGTTTTGAACAGGATCGGTTCCATGAAGGTCTGCGGCAGGTCGTTCATCGTCGAGGGCGAGGACATCTTGTGCTCCGCCGCCGAGAGCGGATGATTGCCCCAGGCCTTCATGCGGCCGATTTCTTCGCCCGCAAGGCTTTCGCAAAAGATGTTCTCGCCCATCAACTCCTTGTGGGTGGCGTGCAGATAGGCCTCGTCCTCGACCTCGCGCCCGAGATCGCGCAGCACCTCCATGGTGCGCTGGTTGGTGATATGGGCGCGCGGCGTGTTGGCGAGCCAGCGGTAGCGGTTCACCACCATATTCTCGATGCCGTAGCTCGACAGCAACGCGGCCGTGGCCGAGCCGGCGGGTCCGGTGCCGATGATGAGGACATCCGTTTCGTAATCGGACATATGCGTCTCCTCCCTAAGTGACGTCTGTGCGGTTCTGGTGTGCGACTGGTGTGGACCTTCGTGACGGTTGGGCTCCTCTTCCCGGATAGCGTCGATCCACCTCATTGTGCCCACATTAGGGATGCAAAATTTCTGTGGCTTTTAATCTGCATCTGGATAATATCTCATTTTGTTATGAAGATAGACAGTGAACATCTCGAAATCCTGGCCATGATCGTCGAAAAGGGCGGTCTGACCGAGGGGGCGGAGGCGATGGGCAAGTCCCAACCCTCCGTGTCGCGAACCATTTCCAATTTCGAGAAGCGGCTCGGTATGCCGTTGTTCGAACCGGGGCGGAGGCCCCTGACACCGACGGAATTCGGGCGCACCCTGGCCGAGATCGGGTTGCGGATTCACAATCTGAACCGCGAGGCCAGCGTGCTGGTCGAAAATTTCCGTAAAGGCCACGCCGGGCATCTGCGCATCGGCGGCACGCCCTTGTTCATGGACGGGGTGATCACCACCATGCTGGCCGAGTTTCAGGACCGGATCGGCGGCGCGCAGTTCGAACAGACCTATGGCTATTTCGAAAGCCTTGTGACCAAGCTGCGCAATAAGACGCTCGATCTGGCAATCCTGCCGATGCAGGTCCGGCATGTGCCGCTCGATCTGGATTTCCAGCCGCTGCTCGAGGGCCGCAATGTCATCGCCTGTCGCAAGGGCCATCCGCTGACGCGTCGCGGGCCGATCACCCTGTCGGAGATCGACGCCTATTCCTGGGTCGCGCCGCCCGCCGACAGCCCGCTGTTCCGCGACCTGAAGCGCGCCATCATTTCCATCGGCAGCGAGAACTTCCAGTTCACCTTTTCGGGCGGCACGCTGGCTTCGATCTCGTCCTTTCTGGCGCGCTCCAACTGTCTGACCGTGCTGCCTTATTCCGTGGTCTACCTGATGCAGGGGCAGGGCAATATCGTCTCTCTGCCGATCAAGGTCGAACACCCGGACCGGGCTCTTGGCGTGCTCACGCGCAAGGGCGAAAACCTCGCGCCGGTGGGGAAGGCTTTGGTGAAATTCCTGGCCTCGGAATGCGACCATCTGGAACGGCGGATGGAGCGGGAAAACCAGCTTTCCAGGCGCCGTCCCTGATCAGGGTGCCGATCCGACGGGCAGGGCCTGAATGGACGGCAAATCGGGCAGGGGCCGGGCGGCCAGTTCCTCCGCCCCGTCGCCTTCGATCCCTGCCATGGCGAGCAGCCGGGCGATGATCGGAACCTTGCTGTCCGCGCTCTGTCGGCCTTCTGTGATGGCAAGACTGACGCCGATGATGGCATGGCAACTCAGCCGCCAGACCAGCGCCGGATCGGTGGCGCGAAATCGCCCGGCGGCGACGGCATTGGTCAGATCGCGGATCGCAAATGGCCCCATGCAACGAAACAACGCGTCCGCGATCACCTCGGAGCGCGGCAGCATCTGTTGCCAGCGCGGATCGGTCGTGGCGGTGTCGAGCACGGTGCGAATGCCGAAAGCGTAGACCTGTGCCGGATCCTCGAACGTGTCGGTGACCGTCTCGATCCGCATCGCCAGTTCCTGCATCAGGCTTTCGAGCACGGCGAGGGCAAGTTCATCTTTGGATTTGAAATAGTTATATACCGTGCCTGCGCCCACATCGGCGCGCTCTGCGATTTCCAGCATGGTCGCCGCGTCGACGCCTTTTTCCGCCATGATCGCGCGTGCCGCTGCGATCAGCGCGGCGCGGTTGCGCCTCTGCCGTCGGGCAACGCGGCCCTCTGCCTTCGGGGCCGTTGGGGATGCGGTGTCTGTCTCGGGCATCGGCTCTCTCCGTTCATAATCGAATCATATTCACTTTTGCCTCCGGGCTCAACACGGCGCTCAACACGGGGCGCAGCCTCCGGTGCGCGTCTCGACCACCTCGTGGCCGGTAAAATCTCAATGTGATCAAGCCTCTGGTTGTGAAAATAAATGACGAAAACTCAAAGTTGACGAATATTCATTTTCTTGCAACGCTAAAGGCATAGGTCGGCAAAGCCCACGGGAGGGCGGGGCGCCGGCGGAGGAAAATCGCATTTCGGCATAGGCCGCAGCGGGAGACCGCTTCAGGGAGGAAATCATGACCGCATCGACCCAAAAGGTCGGTCTTCGGACCGATGTCGCTATCGTGGGGGCGGGGCCTGTGGGCACGCTTCTGGCCATTCTGCTCGGCAAGGCCGGCAGGAGGGTCACGCTGATCGAACGCTGGTCGCAGCACTACCCGTTGCCGCGCGCGGTGACTTTCGACCACGAGATCGCCCGCATTCTCGCCACCCTCGGCATCGACGCCGAGAACGATCCGGCGATCAATTACCACGATGAGCTGTATTACTGGCGCAACCGCGCGGGGGAAAACATCCAGATCGTCGATTGGCAGAGCCAGTCGGCCTCCGGTTGGCGGGTGCGTTATTGGTTCAATCAGCCGGAGCTGGAGAAGCGGCTTCTGGCGATTGCGGCCGAATTGCCGGAGGTGACGATCCGGCGTGGCTGGAGCGGGGTGGGGCTTGAGCAGGACGCGGAGGGCGTGACATTGACCCTGCGCCGTACCCCCGAGGAAGTCGGTCCCGAGGGGGAGACCTGCGAGGTTCGGGCGCAATTCGTCGCAGGCACGGATGGCGCGAACAGTTTCGTGCGCGAGGCTCTGGGGCTGGAGAGCGAGGACAAGGGCTATTACTTCGACTGGCTGATCCTCGACATGATCCCGCAGTTCGATTACGTCGCCGCCCATCCGGAGCAACCGGCGCAATGGCAACTTTGCGATCCCGCGCGGCCGACCACCGTGGTGCCGGGCGGCCCGGGGCCGGTGAGCGGCGGGCCGGACCGGCGACGCTGGGAATTCATGGTGCTGCCCGGCGAGGACGGGCAGGCGCTGCAACAGCCGGAGCAGGCGTGGAAGCTCATGGCGCCCTGGGGGCTGACGCCGGAGAATGCCGAACTGGAGCGCGCTGCCGTCTACCGGTTCCAGGCGCGCTGGGCTCGGGACTGGCGCAAGGGGCGCTGTCTGATCGGGGGCGATGCCGCCCATCTCATGCCGCCGTTCGCGGGCGAGGGCATGTGCGCGGGACTGCGCGACGCGGTGGCGATGGCCTGGCGTCTGAACGGCATTCTGGAGGGGCGCCTGCCGATGGATGTGCTCGCCAGCTACACCACGGAACGCATGGCGCATGTGCGGCATTACATCGACTTCAGCCAGATGCTGGGCGAGATCATCTGTATCGACGACGCGGCGCAGGCCGCCGCCCGCGACGCCCGGATGATCACCGATCTGGAGGCGCGCGGTCACACACCGGTGCCGACCGACATCTGCCAGCTCGGGCAGGGGCTCTGGGACGAGGGCAGCGCCTATGCCGGAGAATTGTCGGTGCAGGGCATCGTCGAACATGCGGGGCGGCGCGATCGTTTCGATCAGGTCGTCGGACAGGGCTGGCTGCTCCTCGGTTATGAGGCCGACCCGGCGGCGGGGCTGAGCGCAGCGCAGCGGGCACAGTTCGACCGGCTCGGCGGCAGGTGCGTGACGCTGGTGGCCGATGGCGAGGCGGCGGATGTGGTCGATGCCGAAGGTCGCTTCGCAACATGGCTGAATGCGATCGGGGCACGTTACGTGCTGATCCGGCCGGATTTCTACGTCGCCCTGACCGCGCGGGATGTCGATGATTTGCAGGATAAATTCAGCAATATCATGGGGTTGATGGGGCGCGTCGGAGCGCTGGATCTGGCGGCGCAATAGCGGAAAACCGGGCTTTCGGAGGTCAGGAATATGTGTCTGAATACTTAACATTATGTTATGTAATTCTGAGCGCATGCGATCCATTGCCCGGATTTTCTCTCTATCGTCAGTGCGGGAAGAGGACCGAAACATGACAGATCACATGACGACATTCACCTGTGCGCTTAACCCGGCGCGCATCGTGTTCGGGGCTGGCAAACGCAGTGCGGTCGCCTCCGAACTCGACCGGCTCGGCGTGACCCGCGCGCTGGTGCTGTCGACCCCGTTTCAGAAGGCGGATGCGGAGGCTCTGGCCGCGGAACTGGGGGCTCTGGCCGCGGGGGTCTTCGCCCATGCGGCCATGCACACGCCGGTCGAGGTGACGCAAACCGCCATGGCAGCCTATGCGGCGGCGGGGGCCGACGGGGTGGTTGCGCTCGGCGGCGGCTCGACCATCGGACTGGGCAAGGCCATCGCCTATCGCAACGACTGCCCGCAGCTCGTGGTGGCGACGACCTATGCCGGATCCGAGGTGACGCCCATTCTGGGCCAGACCGAAAACGGCGTGAAAACCACGGTGCGTGCAGGGTCGATCCTGCCGGAAACGGTGATCTACGATCCCGATCTGACGCTTGGCCTGCCGGTCGGCATGTCTGTGACATCGGGGCTCAACGCCATGGCTCATGCGGTCGAAGGCGTCTATGCGCAGGACCGCAATCCGATCGCCGCGATGATGGCCGTCGAGGGCGTGCGGGCGCTGCGCGATGCGCTGCCGGCGATCGTCAGGACGCCTGCGGATGCGGCGGCACGGGGCGCTGCGCTTTATGGCGCCTGGCTTTGCGGTACGGTGCTGGGCTCCGTCGGTATGGCGCTGCATCACAAGCTTTGTCACACGCTGGGTGGGTCTTTCGATCTGCCCCATGCGGAGACCCATTCGGTCATGCTGCCTCACACGGCGGCTTATAATGCCGGGGCCGCGAAGACGGCCCTGCAACCGCTCGCCGATCTGTTCGGCGGCGATCTGGGAGCGGGGCTCTGGCAGTTTGCCAAAGACCTCGGCGCGCCCATGTCCCTGCGCGATCTCGGTCTGGAGGAGACCGATCTCGACCGTGCGGCGGATCTCGCGGTGCAGAACCCTTACTGGAATCCGCGCCCGGTGGAGCGGGACGCGATCCGGGCTCTTCTGGGGCGGGCCTGGGAGGGGGCGCCGCCCGAGAGCGGGACATAACAAAAAGATAAGAAAAGCATAAACCTTAGGGAGGAGACACATGCTTTCACGACGCACATTCCTGAAAACCGGGGCGGCCACGGCGGCGGGCGCTCTGGCGATGCCGGCGCTGGCCAAAAGCGGCCCCATCAAGATCGGCTATGTCAGCCCGCAGACCGGACCCTTGAGCGGTTTCGCGGCGACCGATGTCTATGTCATCGAGACTTTCGTCAAGACCGCCCGGGCGCAAGGCGTCGAGGTCGAGGTGATCGTCAAGGACAGCCAGTCGAACCCGAACCGGGCCGCCGAGGTCGCCCGCGAGCTGATCGTGCGCGACGAGGTCAATCTGATCTGCGTCGCCTCGACGCCGGAAACGACGAACCCGGTCTGTACCATCGCCGAGGCCGAAGAGGTGCCGGTGATCTCCACCGTCGCGCCCTGGCAGCCGTGGTTCATCGGCCAGCAGGGCAATCCCGCCGATCCGGCGAGCTGGCAGGATTTCGATTACGTCCATCATTTCTTCTGGGGGCTCGAGGACAACGTCCAGGTCTTCATGAACATGTGGGACATGATCGACAGCAACAAATCCGTCGGCGCGCTCTGGCCCAATGACGGCGACGGCAATGCCTGGGCCTCCGACGTGGGGATGCCGCCGGCGCTGGCAGGGGCGGGGTACACGCTCACCGACACCGGGCGCTATCAGAACCTGACGGACGATTTTTCCGCCCAGATCAACGCGTTCAAACAGAATGACGTGCAGATCCTGACCGGAATTCCGATCCCGCCGGATTTCACCACCTTCTGGACTCAGGCAAAACAGCAGGGCTTCCAGCCGAAGATGGTCTCGGTCGCCAAGGCGCTGTTGTTCCCGGAAAGCGTCGCCGCCCTCGGGCCGCTAGCGCATAATCTGACCTGCGAGGTCTGGTGGTCGCCGATGCACCCGTTCACCTCGTCCCTGACCGGTCAGAGCTGTGCCGATCTGGCGGGCGAGTTCGAAGACTATGCGGGCCGTCAGTGGACCCAGCCGCTGGGCTTCATCCACAGCCTGTTCGAAGTGGCGATGGATGCGATCAGGCGCGCGGACGATCCGACCGACGGCGATGAGATGGCGGAACTGATCGGGACGACAAACATCGACAGCGCTGTGGGCAAAATCCAGTGGGGCCGGGACAACGTGCCGCCTTTCGCCCGGGCCAATGTGTCGAAAACCCCGCTCGTGGGCGGTCAGTGGCGCATGCAGGGCGATGGCGGGTTCGATCTTGTGATCGTGGAGAACGGGCTTGCGCCTGAGATCGCGCTGACCGGCACGCTCGAGACCCTGAGCTGAGCCCGACCCGAGACGGAACCGGCTGGTGGTCTCGACCGCCAGCCCTCCCACAAGAGGCCCACATGAGGCAAGACATGTCCCTTCTTACACTCGACTGTGTGTCGAAATCCTTCGGTGCGCTCAAGGTCGCCGACGCGGTCTCCTTCGAGGTTGCGCCGGGCGAGGCCCTGGGCATCATCGGGCCGAACGGCGCGGGGAAATCCACGTTGTTCAACCTGATCACCGGCAATATCGCGCCCAATGCGGGGCGCATCCTGTTCGACGGTGCGGATGTCACGCGCAAGCCGCCGATGAGCCGGGTGGCGGCGGGCATCGGGCGGTCTTTCCAGATCCCGCAGCCGTTCAGCCATCTGAGCGTGTTCGAAAACCTTCTGGTTGCAGCCAATTTCGGCGGCGGCCATCACGGTCCCCATGCGGCGGCGCTCTGCATGGATATTCTCGAGCGCACCGGGCTTGGCGGTGTGGCGGATGCCACCTCCGGCGGGTTGTCGCTTCTGCAACGCAAGCGGCTCGAACTGGCGCGTGCCATGGCGACCTCGCCCAAGCTCATCCTGCTCGACGAGATCGCGGGCGGGCTGACCGAGGCGGAATGCGGCGCGCTGATCGAGACCATCACATCCATTCACGCAGAGGGCACGGCGATCATCTGGATCGAACATGTGCTGCATGCGCTCACCTCCGTGGTCGAACGGCTCATGGTGCTGAATTTCGGCAAGATGCTGATGATCGGCGAACCGGATGCGGTGATGGCCTCGCCCGAGGTGAAGGAGATTTATCTGGGGATCGACGTATGACCGACACTGTGCTTTCCATCCGAAATCTGACCGCCTTCTATGGCGATTTTCAGGCCTTGTTCGGGGTCGATCTGACGCTCGCACGCGGACAGGCGCTGGCGATCATCGGGGCCAACGGCGCAGGCAAATCGACGCTGATGCGAGCGATCACCGGCATTCTGCCCAGTCCCGCCGAGGCGATCCAATTAAACGGTCGCCCCATCGGCGCGCTTTCGGCGCCGGAGGTGTTGGAGGCCGGCATTTCCATGGTGCCGGAGGGGCGGCGGCTTTTCCCGTCGCTCACGGTCGAGGAAAACATCCTGATCGGCGCACACAGCCGCATTGGCAATGGCTATTGGACGCTGGAGGCGATCTACGATCTCTTCCCGGTCCTGAAGGAACGCCGGCACAATCCCGGCACGGCCCTGTCGGGCGGGCAGCAGCAGATGGTCGCCATCGGGCGGGCGCTGATGTCCAACCCGGACGTGCTGCTCTGCGATGAGATCTCTCTGGGTCTCGCCCCGGTGATCATCCGTGACATCTACGCCGCTTTCCCGCGCATCCGCGAAAGCGGCGCGTCGGTCATCGTGGTCGAACAGGACATCGGGCAGGCGCTCAAGGTCGCCGATCATGTCTGTTGCATGATGGAGGGCCGGATCACACTGAGCGGTGCACCCGGAGATCTGTCGCGCGATGCGATCCACGACGCCTATTTCGGAGTGAGCGCATGATCTGGGTCGATACCATTGTTCAGGGCATCCTTCTGGGCGGGCTTTACGCGCTGTTCGCGGCGGGGCTGAGCCTTGTGTTCGGGATCATGCGACTGGTGAACCTCGCACATGGCGATCTCATAGTGCTGGCGGCGTTTCTCATCCTGACGGTTGTCAATTTTCTGGGCCTGTCGCCGTTCGTGGCGGTGCTGATCGCGGCGCCGGTGATGTTCGCCATCGGCTGGGCGCTTCAGACCTATGTGCTGAACCGTGTGCTGGGCGACGACATCCTGCCGCCGCTTCTTGTGACCTTCGGACTGTCCGTGGTGATCCAGAACGGCTTGTTGGAAGGCTTTTCCGCCGACAGCCAGAAGCTGTCCGCCGGTCCCATCGAGGCGGCTTCCCTGCCACTTGGCCCGATCACCGTGGGAGTCATGCCGCTTTTGACGCTGATCTCCGCCGTGGTGGTGATCTTTGCTCTCAACCGGTTGTTCTACCGCACCAAACTGGGCCGCGCCTTTCGTGCCACCTCGGACGATGCGGTGACGGCGGGGCTGATGGGCATTCGTCCGCGCAACGTCTTCGCCATCGCTACGGGGATTGCCATGGTCGTCGCCACCATCGCGGCTCTGTACCTCGGCATCCGGGCGAATTTCGATCCCTCCATCGGTCCGGCACGGCTGATCTACGCCTTCGAAGCGGTGATCATCGGCGGTCTCGGCTCGCTCTGGGGCACACTCGCGGGGGGCATTCTGATCGGGGTGGCGCAGGCGCTGGGCGCCGCCGTCAATCCCGAATGGCAGATCCTCGCGGGCCATATCGCCTTCGTGCTCGTTCTTCTGATCCGTCCCCGCGGGTTGTTCCCGCGCGCCAATGACTGAGGGTTCACGATGACCACTTCTTCCAAAATCACCCTGACACGCGCGTTCATGGCGCTGGTTTTCGTGGCGCTCGTCTGCGTGCCGGTGATCGGCTCGCGCGCCATGGTGCAGGACCTGTTCATGGTGCTCACCCTTCTGGTGCTGGCGCTCAACTGGAACATGCTGGCGGGCTTCGCGGGGCTCGTGTCCGTGGGGCAGCAGGCTTTCGTCGGCGTCGGTGCCTATGCCATGTTCGGTGGCGTGATCCTCTGGGGCTGGGACCCTTTGCCCGCGATCCTTCTGGGCGGGCTGGCTGCGATGCTCCTGTCGCTTCCGATTGCGTTTTTCACCTTTCGCCTGAACGGGGCTTATTTCGCCATTGGCACATGGGTTTCGGCCGAAATCGTCCGACTCTCTCTGGCCCAGTGGAAAGCACTGGGCGGCGGCACCGGCACCTCTCTGCCCAAGGGCACCACCAAGGACATGCTCGGCGTGGCGCAGATCAAGGAGATTCTGGGGGTCTCGTCTTCGGCGGCGTCCGATGCGCTGACCTATTGGCTGGCGCTGGTACTGGCGACGGTGACGCTTCTGGCGGGGTACCTGTTTCTGCGCTCGCGCATGGGGTTGGGGCTTCAGGCGATCCGCGACAATGTCGAAGCGGCACGTTCGGTGGGGGTCGACCCCTTGCGGCTCAAGGCGCTGGTCTTCGTGCTCACCGCCTTCGGCACCGGGCTCTGCGGCGCGCTTCTGTTCATCCAGATCACGCGGGTCAGCCCGGATGCGGCGTTCTCGGTCGTGGACTGGACCGCCTTCGTCATCTTCATCACCGTCATCGGCGGCATCGGCACCTTGCCCGGCCCGGTCGTGGGGGTGCTCGTCTTCTACATCCTGCAACGCGCGCTCGCGGATTACGGCACGGTCTATCTGATCGTGCTGGGCCTCATCGGCATCGTCATCATGCTGTTCGCGCGCAAGGGGCTTTGGGGGATGTTCACCGAAAAGACGGGGATCGAGCTTCTGCCGCTGCGGCACAGAGCGCTGCCGCGTTCCGACACCTGATAATCCTGTAACAGAAAAAGGGGAAACCCATGACCGATTATTTCACCGAGGAAGGCTCCGTCGAGGCCGTCAATGCCCGTATGGGGGCTGACATCGACCCGCGTCTGAAAACCGTGATGGGGGCGCTGGTCAAGCATCTGCACGCCTTCGCCAAGGAGGTCGACCTGACCCAGGAGGAATGGGACTTCGGCATCGACTTCCTGACCCAGACCGGCCAGATCTGCAGCCCGGAGCGGCAGGAGTTCATCCTCTTGTCCGACGTGCTGGGCTTTTCCATGCTGGTCGATGCGATCAACAACCGCCGCCCGGCGGGGGCGACCGAAAACACCGTGTTCGGTCCGTTCCACGTCGCCGATGCGCCGATCCGCAAGATGGGGGACAATATTTCTCTCGACGGCAAGGGGGAAAGCTGCCTCTTCCTCGGCAAGGTCATCGACATTCATGGCGAGCCGATCGAAGGCGCCTGTGTCGATGTCTGGTCCGACAATGCCGATGGGTATTACGACGTGCAGCAGCCCGACATCCAGCCCGCGTTCAACAATCGGGGCCGGTTCATCACGGAAGCGGACGGGGCCTACAGCTTTGTCGGTATCAAACCGGTGAGCTATCCGATCCCGGATGACGGGCCGGTCGGCAAGATGCTGGGCCAGCTCGGGCGGCATCCCTACCGTCCGGCGCATATGCATTTCATGGTCACGGCCCCCGGCTTCAAGACCATCGTCACCCACACCTTCGTGGGCGATGACAGCTATCTGAACGACGACAGCGTCTTCGGCGTCAAGGAAACGCTGGTCGCGCCGTTCGAGCATGTCAAAGCCGAGACGGAGTGGCGGTCGCCCTTCGATTTCGTCATGGTTGCAGACTGAGGAGGGTGCGATGCCATTGCTGTCCATCGCCATTGACCACGCGCTCTGGCAGGCCCGGCAGGAGGCGCTGATGGCGGCCTTGCCCGATCTGCGCGCCATGCTCTGCGAACGGCTCACGGTCGCGCCGGATTTCGCGCATCTGACGGTTGTGCCGGTCTTCGGCCTGCCGGATCAGTCACAGGTCAATGCCGATCTGCGGGTGTTGGGCAAGGCGGGGCGCGGTCCCGAGGTGCTTGAGGATGTGGCTGAGCGCCTGCAGGTGCGGCTCAGTGCGATTTGCGACAGTCGTGCCAGTGTGCGGATCACGGTGATGGACCCCGGGGGCTATTTCGCCCGTCGTTGACAATCCAGAGGCTGACAATCCGGACCCTGAACATCAAAAGAGCGCGGGGGGCCGCGCTCTTTTTCCGTTTTCCAATCCTGAAAGCCTCAACCAGCCAGAAGGGCTGCGTTGCCGCCCGCCGCCGTGGTGTCCACACAAAGGTGGCGTTCATGGGCGACATGGGCCTTGTCGGGCCGCGCGGTGATCAGGGGCAGGATCGCCCCGTCGCGCGAGGCCAGCGCCTTGGCCAAGCCCCGTGCCGTCTCGGCATCGCCCCACCAGAGCGCGGCGGAGAAGCCATTGAGCGCGGCAAGGTCTTTCGCTGAAAGCGTCCCGCCAAAAGCGATGGCGATCCCGCCCAGAGCCTTGACCGCCGCAGCCTGCGCCTTGGCCGCTTCCGCCCCCGGCCCGAGGCAGAGCACGGCCGGGCGGGTGTAAAAGGCGAGACGGTTCATCTCGCCGGTCGGCCCGGGCATCAGACGCTCTTCGAGCTTGGTCTCGACCGGGTTGGCCAGCGCCTCGCGCAGCGCCCTGAGATCGGCCCCGCGTTCGAACCGACCGGCTTCGGCAAGACCCGGTTCCGGGGCGAAGAAGCGCGGCAGGTAGAGCGGACCACCGGCTTTCGGACCCGTGCCGGAGAGGCCTTCGCCACCGAAAGGCTGGGAGCCGACGACCGCGCCGATCTGGTTGCGGTTGACGTAGATGTTGCCGCTATGGATCGCCTCGGAGATGTTCTGCACGCGGTCGTCGATCCGCGTGTGCAGCCCGAAGGTCAGGCCAAAGCCACGGGCGTTGACCTCGGCGACGATCTTGTCGAGATCGCGGGCCTTGAAGGTCGCGATGTGCAGAACCGGGCCGAAAATCTCGCGTTCGAGATCGTTGATGCCCGAAACTTTAAGCATCGTCGGCGCCACAAACGTGCCCTCGGAGGGCGCGGCGATCTGGTGCATGATGCTGTTGGATTTCTGCGCCACATAGCCCGCGATCTCGTCGCGTGCTTCGCGGTCGATCACTGGGCCGACATCCGTGGTCAGGTCCCACGGGTTGCCAACTGTGAGCTGATCCATCGCACCCTTGATCATCTCGATCACATGCGGCGCGCTGTCTTCTTGCAGGTAGAGGCAGCGCAGCGCGGAACAGCGCTGACCGGCGGATTGGAACGCGGAGGCGACGACATCGCGCACGGCCTGTTCGGACAAAGCGGTCGAGTCGACGATCATCGCATTGAGCCCGCCGGTTTCCGCGATCAGCGGCGTGCCCGGTTCGAGATGCTCGGCCATGGTGCGGTTGATCCGCTGGGCCGTGTCGGTGGAGCCGGTGAAGACCACGCCCTTGACGCGCTTGTCCGAGGTCAGCGCCGCACCGACGGTCGCCCCGCGCCCGGTCAGCAGTTGCAGAACCTCACGCGGCACACCGGCCTGATGCATCAGGGCGATGGCTTTGGTGGCGATGATCGGAGTCTGTTCGGCGGGTTTGGCGAGCACGGCATTCCCGGCCATCAGCGCGGCAGCGATCTGACCGGTGAAAATCGCCAGGGGGAAGTTCCACGGGCTGATCGCGGTGAAGATGCCGCGCGGGCTGCGGGGGCTGGTTTCGCCTTCCTGTGCGTAGTAGCGCAGGAAATCGACCGCCTCGCGCAGTTCGCCAACGGCGTCGAGCAGGGATTTCCCGGCTTCTTTCGCGAGAATGGCGAAGAGCACGCCGTAATTGGCCTCATAGAGATCGGCGACACGACGCAGCACGGCGGCGCGCTCGGCGGCGGGGGCGGTCCAAGGGCGGGCGTTGTCCAAGGCGGCCTCGACGGTGGCTTTGTCGGCCTCGATCACCTCGCCGATGGTCTCGCCCGTGGCCGGGTTGGTCACCGGCTGGGCCGTGCCAGAGGGGTCGGCGACGGTGAGCGGGTGCGCATTGGGCAGGGCCACATCGCGGGCGGCGAAGATCTCTGCCAGAACGCCATCGTCGGTGAGATCCCAGCCTTTCGAATTGACGCGGTCGCCGCCGAAGATCTGCGCCGGATGCACAAGGCCCGAGGGGGCTTTGGCGGTCGCAATGGCGTCGAACGGGTCCTTGGCGATGTCTTCGGGGCGCACGTTTTCGTCGACGATCTGGTGCACGAAGGAGGAGTTCGCGCCGTTTTCCAACAGGCGACGGACGAGATAGGCCAGAAGGTCGCGGTGCGCGCCACAGGGTGCATAGATGCGGCAATGCCCGCCGGTTTCCTTCAGCACGATGTCATGCAGACGCTCGCCCATGCCGTGCAGGCGCTGGAACTCAAAGGGACGGCCCTCGGCAAGCTCCATGATGGTCGCAACCGTATGGGCGTTGTGCGTGGCGAATTGCGGGAAGATGTGATCGCCCATGCCGAAGAGTTTCCGGGCGAGGCAGGCATAGGACACATCGGTGGCGGTTTTCGAGGTGAACAGCGGGAAGCCCGGCTGGCCGGTGACCTGCGCGAGTTTCATCTCCGTGTCCCAATAGGCGCCTTTGACCAGACGGATGTTGATCTTGCGATCATAGCGTTTCGCCATGTCGTAAAGCGCATCAATCGCCGGGGCGGCGCGTTTTCCATAGGCTTGAACCACCACGCCGAACCCTTCCCATCCGGCGAGATAATCGTCGGAGAGCACGGCTTCGATCACCTTAAAGGACAGGACCAGACGGTCCTGTTCCTCGGCATCGACATGGAACCCGATACCCGCGTCTTTCGCCTGACGGGCCAGACGGGTCAGAACCGGCACCAGTTCGGACATCACGCGCGCTTCCTGCGCCACTTCGTAGCGCGGGTGCAGGGCGGAGAATTTCACCGAAATGCCGGGGTTGTCGACGATCGTGTCATGAGCGGCATGTTGGCCGATGGCGGTAATGGCGTCGGCGTAATCCTTGGCGTAGCGATCCGCATCGGCCTTGGTCCGGGCCGCTTCGCCCAGCATGTCGAAGGAATAGGTGAACCCCTGTTTTTCGCGGGTTTCGCCACGTTTCAGCGCGCTGTCGATGGTCTCGCCCAAGACGAACTGACGGCCCATTTCTTTCATCGCACGCCCGACGGCGGCGCGAATGACCGGCTCGCCCAGACGTTTGACCGCGCCGCGCAGCGTTCCCGCCACACCGGGTTGATTGTCGTCGAGCACCTTGCCGGTGAGCATCAAAGCCCAGGTGGAGGCGTTCACCAGCGAGGAGGCGGCGGTGCCGATATGTTTGTTCCACTCCGACGGCGCGATCTTGTCTTCGATCAGCGCGTCGATGGTAAAGCTGTCCGGCACGCGTAACATCGCCTCGGCCAGACACATGAGCGCCACGCCTTCGCGGGTCGAGAGCCCGTATTCGGCGAGGAAATGCTCCATCAGTGTCGGCTTGGCCTCGGTACGGATGCGTTTCACGAGGGTGACGGCACGGGCGGAAATCGCGGCACGGGTTTGTGGCGAAATTGCGGCCTCTTTGATCAGCTGATCGAGCAACTGATTCTCTGGAGCGTATTTCGCGGCAAAGCCAAGGGCAGGGAAGGAGGGAAGAGCCATGTTGACCTCTGGAACTGGAATTTCGCCACATATACCGGGTAATCTGTAGACGAAGGCTCTAATTTTGAAATATGAATAGACGATATGACCTAAATTCAGGGGAGGTTTAGTATGAATTTCGAGTTGGACGCCACCAATCAGAAAATTCTCGAGGCACTCGTCGCCAATGCCCGGATCCCGATCACGGAACTGTCTAAAAAGGTAGGTCTGTCAAAGACCCCCGTCACCTATCGCATCAAGCAGATGGAGGATGTCGGGCTGATCACCGGCTATCGCGCGATCCTCTCTCCGCTCAAGCTCGGGCTCACCAATGTGACCTATATCGAGGTGCGGGTGTCGGATACGCGCCAAAAGGCTTTGGAAGACTTCAACGCGGCGGTGCGAAGCATTCCCGAGGTCGAGGAATGCTACATGATTGCCGGGGGGTTCGACTACCAGATCAAGTTGCGCTCGCGGGATATGGCACATTATCGCGAGATCATGGCCGAGAAAATCTCCGCCCTGCCGCATATCAGTTCGACCACGAGCTACGTTGCCATGGAGGCTGTGGTGGAACAGAGTTGGCTCAATCTTTGAGGGGCGCTTTGGGTGGTCCGGGAACGATCCCGGACCTGCTGCGACCAAGGGGCCGGGACGGGGTTTCACGACGGAATTTCGACGCGGTGCAGCGCCATTTTGCGCGGCTTTGCAGCATGTTAACCAGAAAGGTGTATTTCAAATTATGGTTAGATTGAGACACATCAACGTCGATTTTTGGGCTATGATGTAAAATATAGACGTTTAGCACAAATGGCTCTGATCTCTCTGCTGCGGGGGCTTTATAGGGATCAGGGGTTAGGAGGGGGAGATGGGCTCCAACGTGAAGCGGTTCGATCCGCAATTCAGTCTTGCATCCAATGAAAATCGTGCTGCGCAAAAGGTCGTTCTGGTCGCGGGGGGCGCTGGGTTCATCGGGTCCAACCTGTGTCGGCGGTTGCTGGCGCAAGGGGATCGGGTGATCTGCGTCGACAATCTCGAAACCGGGCGGCTGTCGAATATCGGCGCGCTCATGCCGGAGCCGGAGTTCCGGTTCTTCCTGCATGACATCGTCGAACCGTTCAGCATTAAGGGGCATGTGGACCGGATTTACAATCTGGCCTGCCCGGCCTCGCCGCCGAAATACCAGAAAGACCCGATCCACACCTTCCAGACCTCGGTCATGGGGGCGCTCAACCTGCTTGAACTGGCGTCCAGAAAAGGTGCGCGCGTGCTGCAATCCTCGACGTCCGAGGTCTATGGCGACCCGGATGTCTCGCCGCAGAACGAGGAGTATCGCGGGCTGGTGAACACCATGGGGCCGCGCTCCTGCTATGACGAGGGCAAACGCGCCGCCGAGACCCTGTTCCACGACATGCATGTGACGCGCGGCGTCGATGTGCGCGTGGCGCGGATTTTCAACACCTACGGGCCGCGGATGGACCCGGAGGACGGGCGGGTGATCTCCAACTTCATCGTGCAGGCGCTCAAGGGTGAGCCGATGACGATTTACGGTACGGGCGAACAGACGCGTTCCTTCTGCTATGTCGACGACATGCTCGACGGGCTGATGACACTGATGGAATGCGAAACCTGCGGCGCGGTGCCGGTCAATCTCGGCAATCCGGGCGAATTCACCATGAACGAGCTGTCGCGTCTGGTGCAGAAGATGATCCCGGAACATGGCGGCGCGGTGTATTGTGATCTGCCGAAAGACGACCCGCGGCAACGCCGTCCCGATATCACGCGGGCGAACACCTTGTTGAATTGGGAACCGAAAGTGTCGTTGCGCGTGGGGCTGGTGCCGACGGTCAGCTATTTCAGCAAGGAACTGGAACTGTCCCAGGCGCATACCAATGCGGGCAATGTCGTCAATCTGATTGCGGGGGGAGGTGCGGCATGACACAGTTTCCGTCCAGACCCGCACGCGTGCTGGTCACCGGTGGCGCGGGCTATATCGGGTCGCATTGCTGCAAGGCGCTGAGCCGTGCAGGGATGGTGCCGGTGGTCTATGACAACCTGTCGCGCGGCCATGCCGATGCGGTGCGCTGGGGGGCCTTCATGAAGGGCGATCTGCGGGATCGTGCGCGGCTCGTGCAGGTGCTCAGGGACGAGCGCATCGACGCGGTGATCCATTTCGCGGCCTTCGCCTATGTCGGCGAGAGCGTGCATGAGCCGCAGATGTATTACGACAACAACGTCGGCGGCATGATTGCATTGCTGGGGGCGATGCAGGAGATGGGCGTGAAGACGCTGGTGTTCTCTTCCTCCTGTGCCACCTATGGTGTGCCGACGCATATGCCGATCGACGAGACCATGGCGCAGGCGCCGATCAACCCCTATGGGCGTTCGAAGCTGATCTGCGAATGGATGATGGAGGACGCCGCCACGGCTTGGGGGCTGAGCTATGCGGCTCTGCGCTATTTCAACGCGGCGGGGTCGGACCCGGAGTTCGAGCTTTCCGAACGTCACGATCCGGAAACCCATCTCATCCCGCTGGCGCTGATGGCTGCCGAAGGCACGGGCGCGCCGCTTCAGGTCTTTGGGACGGATTACCCGACGCCCGACGGCACCTGTGTGCGTGATTACATTCATGTCGGCGATCTGGCGCGGGCCCATGTGCTGGCGCTGGATGCACTGCGGGCAGGGGCGGGACCGCTCAAGCTCAATCTGGGCACCGGCAAGGGCACATCCGTGCAGGAGATCCTCGATGCGGTCGAACGGGTGACCGGACATGCGGTGCCGCATATCGACAGTCCGCGGCGCGCGGGCGATCCGCCGGAACTTGTGGCCAACCCGGCCCGGGCGCGTGAGGCGCTGGGCTTCGAGGCGCAATGGACCAATATCGACGAGATCGTCGGCCATGCTGCACCGTGGTTTGCCGAACGGCCCGTGGGGGCGCCGAAGGTCGCCTGAGTGATGACCAAGCCTGTGATGAAACAGCCCGTGAGGGAAAAGCCAGTCGCCCCGAAGGCGAAGTGCCGTGTGTGCCGTCATCCGGCGCTTGCGCCCCGGTCGATGCTGACCCCGCTGTTCTCGCGGCGGCGCAGGCTCTGGTACGGCTTTCTGGCGGGGCTGTGGTTTCTCGCCTCGCTGTGGTTCTGGACCTGGTGGTTCCAACCCGCGCATATCGGCGGGGTGGGGCAGTTTGCGCTGATCACCCTCGGGCTGGTCTGGGTCTGGAGCATGCAGGCCTATTTCATGGTGATTTTCCTTGCGGCGCATCGCTCCGCCGCGCCCGATCCCGAGCCGGGGCAGTACCGGGTGGCGATGATCGTGACGAAGACGCCCTCGGAACCCTTCGAGGTGATCCGGCCCACGCTTGAGGCGATGCTGGCGCAGGACTATCCCCATGACACATGGCTCGCCGACGAACACCCGACCGAGGAGGTCACCGGCTGGTGCGCCGCCCACGGGGTGCATATCTCGTCGCGCTATGGGCTTGAGGTTTATCACCAAAAGGAATGGCCGCGCCGGACCCGCTGCAAAGAAGGCAATCTGGCCTATTTCTACGACACATGGGGCTATCGGCTTTACGACATCGTCTCCCAGCTCGACTCGGATCATGTCCCTGCGCCGGGATACCTGCGCGAGATGGTGCGTCCTTTTGCCGATCCGGAGGTCGGCTATGTCTCCGCCCCCTCGATCTGTGGCGCCAATGCCAAAGGCCACTGGGCGGCACGCACAAGGCTTTATGTCGAGGCGGCCTTCCATGGCATCTTTCAGGCGGGCTATACCCGGCTTCTGACGCCGATGTGCATCGGCTCGCATTATGCGGTGCGCACCAGGGCGCTGAAAGAGGCGGGCGGTCTCGGGCCGGAGCTGGCGGAGGATCACTCCACCACCATGCTGATTTCGGCGGCGGGGTGGCGTGGGGTTCATGCCATCGACGCCTTCGCGCTGGGTGACGGGCCGGCGACGCTGCCCGATCTGGTGACGCAGGAGTTCCAGTGGTCGCGCTCGCTCGTCTCGCTGTTGCTGCGCTATACGCCCGATTACCTTCCGAAGCTGCCGCTCCGGCTCAAAGCGCTCTTCCTGCTGTGCCAGCTCTGGTACGTGTTCTTCGCGCTCGCCATGGCCATGGCCTATGTCGCGCCGGTTCTGGCGGTGCTGTTCGATTTCACTTATGCCGATGTCACGTATCCGTCCTTTATCGCCCATGGTTTCCCGATGGCGCTGATCCCGCTTGTGATCGTGCGGGGGCTGAAACGCGACGGGTTGTTGCGACCGATGAATGCGAAGATTCTCGCCTGGGAGAAAATCCTCTTCGTCGCCCTACAATGGCCATGGGTGCTTTGGGGCGTTGCCATGGCGGTGCGAGATCGGATCTCCGGGCATTTCGTGGATTTCCGCATCACGCCCAAGGGGGCTGCGGCGCAGGCCACTATGCCAATGCGGATCATCATGGTGTACGCGGTTCTGGCGCTGGGCGCGATCCTTCCGGTCATGCTGCGCGCGCATCTCGTGGTGGCGCCGGGGTTCTATCTTTTGACGCTGTTGAACGCGGTGATCTACGTCATCCTGCTTGCGGTGGCGATCCTTCACCATGTGCGGGAAAACCATATCAGATTGCGGAATTTCACCCCGAAACTCGCAATGCAAAGTGCTGTTTTGATAATGATCATGGCGTTTTTTGCCAATTCTGTTATCCTGAGGGGACAGATGGGTCTCCTTGCCCTGTCTTACGGACTCGAGCCTCTGCAAGTGATGAAAGTCGAGTACGTGGTCGCCGGTGCGGGTCAGGGCCAGCCGGGGGATGTGCATCTGGAATTCGCACCGGAATGGTTTGGGGACCTAGCGCCCTGAAAGGGAGGGAGCGATGCTGACGATGTCGACAAAACGGATGATGAAGGCGCTGGGCGCCGGTCTTGGAATAGGGGTCCTGTCGGGGCTTCTGAGCATGGGCTTTGCGCAATCGCCGCCGGGGCAGGTGCCGTTCGGGGTCTATGACCCGGACGGGGATTTCTCCCGCGACGATGCGATCACGGTCGAACATCTGTTCCTGCCGTGGGAGGACGTGTACCTTCCGTCGCTGAACGATGCCGACGCCTATGCGCTCGAACGTCAGCGCGCGCTGCTGGTGACGCTGGAGCCTTGGACCTGGTCGCGCAGCGAACGCAACACCGCGCGCTACCTGCGCGAGGGGATTTTCAATGGCACTTATGACGGCAACATGCATGCGGTCTGTCAGGTTCTGGGCACGCTGAAAAGCCCGGTGACCCTGCGGTTCATGCATGAAATGGACGACGAGAGCGGTCAGTTCATCTGGGCAGGCTGGAACCCCGACGACTATATCGCCGCCTATCGCCGGATGACGGATCTCTGCAAGGAAGATGCGCCGAACATCAACCTGATGTGGTCGCCACTGGGCGATGAGAAAATGGCGCAATACTATCCGGGTGACGACTATGCCGATCTTGTTGGCCTGTCGGTCTTCGGTCTTCAGGCCTGGGATCAGGCGAAATACGGTCATGACCGGACCTATGACGAGATTTTCGCGCCGCGTTATGAACGGGCGCAGGCCTTCGGCAAACCGGTCGTGATCGCCGAACTCGGCTATGTCGGTCAGGCGGGTTACGTCGAAAACTGGAAGAACACGGTGCGGGCCGAAAATGCCGATTATCCGGCTTTGGTCGGTGTCGTCTACTTCAACTACCCGGAAGTCTACCCGTGGCCGGAAGGCTTCGGACAGCCGGACTGGCGCGTCAAGAACCAGGTTCTCAAATGACCTGATCTTGGGCGTTATGCTCTAAATTGCGACAGAGACGAATGGGCGGCGAAAAACCGCCCATTTCTTTTGTTTTGTGCAACGTATTGAAGATATTTTATTTTATCTGGATCACATTCGTCATCCGTGTCTGACACAATGCTGCCATGCTTGTGTCGAACTCATGACCTTCTTGACCTGTAACCTCGTTTTTACCAATCACGGGGTAACGAGAGAACGACGGACCTGTCTCTGCCCCTGTGCTGGACGAGGCCGCGCAAAGGAGGCAGAGCAATGTTCGTGTTTACGAAATCCATTTCCCATGTGTACAGCAAAGATGTGTGCAGCAAAGGTGTTCTATCCAAGGCGGTTCTGACTGCCGCGTTCGCAATGGCTGTGATGGCTGCGGGGGATCCGGTATTGGCCTCGCAGACGGGGACGAGCGCGCAAAAGACCACGGTCGGTGGCAGCGGCGGCACCCGCTTCGACTGGCTCGCAGGTGGCAAGGATGTCGCGGATGCCGGCATGACCACGACGGCCCCGACACCGCAAGGCTCCGGCTCCTGGATTTGTTCGCCTGCCGGCTTCGGCAACCATTCCCGCTGCTATCGCCGCTGATTTCGACAGTTTGGGGCGGCAGGGGGCTACGGTCCGAGCCGTGACCTGTGCCGTACCAATCGCGAGAGAAACTTCGGGTGAGTGCCTGAGCTCTTCTGCTGTGTCAGATCTGTTTGAAAAGAGCGCAGAACAGAGTGCTGTGGAAACAGGCGCTGTTTGTCATTGCGAGTTTTATTTCGAGCGCTGGTTTGAACCCTGTGCGGGTTTGGGCTCCGTCGGGCCGGTTCTGTTTCGTCCTGGCTGTTCTCTTTGGCCTGTGTCAGAGGCAACCGCGACATCGCTGACAGAGTGTCGTCCGACAGGGAGGTTCCTGCTGTCGGACCGGGACGCGGAGGCTGCGAAGGTTCGCGCCGGAAGGATCGCCCGAGGGGCGCGGATCAGAACCAGGCGATTTCCCCGGAGTCGTCTTCTGAGAGGGCGAAAGGCGCGTCGATATTGTCGAACAGTTTATGGGCGAGGTGGCGCAGCCGGATGACCTCGCTCAAAGGGTAGATTTCCACCAGTTCCTGTTCGGCCTGGCCGGACAGATGCCCCATCACCCGTTGCAGATCGTCAAGCGTCTGATGCAGGCGGTCGATTGCCTGAAGGCTGCGTTGCACCGCCGGGGAGAGGCTCTTGGCTTCCGCAAGTGTCGGCCCCAGCGCAATCTGGACCTCCGCCGCCAGAATGACCAGAGTCACCATTTCATCCTGAATGCGCTTGTTCAGCGTTTTCAGGGGAATGGACGCAGGTTCGGTCGAACTGTCTTGCGGCAGGCTATGTGCTGGGATCGGAGACATCAGAGTTTTCCCACGATGGCTTCGATCGCTGCCCGCAGCCCGTTCGGATCAAATGGCTTCTTGAGGAAATTGTTCATGCCGAGACGCTTGCCCATGTCGATGATTTCCCGGTCGGCCCGTCCGGTGATCAGCAGGAAACCGATGCCGCGGGTGGGGCCATTCGTGCGCAGCGCATGCAGAAGCTGAAGCCCATCCATACCGGGCATGTTGTAATCCGAGATCACAAGATGCACCGGGGTGGTTGCGAGTTTCTGCAAGGCGGAGGGCCCGTCTCCCGCGCTTGCCACATTGCGAATGCCGAAGGAATCCAAGGCGTTGGTGATAAGCCCGCGGCTCGTGGACATATCATCGACGACCATGACGCGAAGTTGATCTCGAAGTGCCATCAGACCGTTCCTTTTTTGGCCTGTGCCTCAGTCGTGGAGAGGAGCAGGGTGTTCGATTTCGTTTTGTAGGTGGTGACGCCGGCATTTTCGAAAAGCGGTGCCGCGCTTTCGCTCAACCGCTCTGAATGTCCGAGCATCAGCCAGCCTCCGGGTTCGAGAATGCCGGCAAAACGCCGGAACAGCCGGGCTTGCGTCTCTTCGTCGAAATAGATCACGACATTGCGACAGAAAATGGCGTCGAATTTGCCCTTCATGGGCCATTCTGCATGCAGGTTGAGCTGTCGGAACGCGACCATGTTGCGAAGCTCCGGTTTGAGGGTCAACGCAATCTCGCCGTCCTGTTCGGAACTCGTGCAGAAGGCTTTGATCATCTCGTCGCTGAGACCCGTGGTCAGGGAGCCGATATACTGCGCGCTTTTCGCCCGCACGAGGACCTCAGGGTCGATATCCGTCGCCAGGATCTTGAGATCCTTCTTGGCGAGGTCGGGGGCTTCCTTCAGGATTGTCATGGCGATGGAATAGGGTTCCTGCCCGTTCGAGCAGCCCGCCGACCAGATCCGGGCCTTGCCGCCCGCCGCAAGTTTTTTACGGAGATGCGGGATGATGGTGGTACTCAGATAGTCAAAGTGATGGTTTTCCCTGAAGAAATGCGAGACGTTCGTGGTCAGCGCCGAGATGAAATTCTCCATCTCCTGCTTGTCGTTCGAGGTCTCCAGAAAATCCAGATAGGCGTCGAAGCTCGGGATGTTCAGGGCGCGCAGACGACGGCCCAGACGGGATTTCACCATCGAAACCTTGGATTGGGCAAGCACGATGCCCGCCTCCCTGGACGCGATGGCGACGATTCGGGCAAAGGCCCGATCCGAAATGGCGCTCGCCATTCTGGGACGTCCGCTTATGGGGGACAACTCGCTCAAGCGACCTCCTCGCCCTGCGGCGGCATGACAGCTTCCAGATCGAGAATACGGATCATCCGTCCGTCCACGATGGTGAGGGCAGATACGAAGGTACGGGCGTCATCTGCGGCGAGATCAGGCGGTGGCTGCATCTCCTCGGAGGGAATGGCGAGAATATCGGACACGGCATCGACCATAAGACCAACGGTGCGTTCTCCGAGATCGACCACGATGATGACGTTGCGTTCGGAATCCTCACCGGTCTGCAATCCGAGGCGCGCCGACAGATCGATGATCGGCAATACGGTGCCGCGCAGGTTGATGACCCCTTTGACGAAGAAGGGGGCATGCGGCAGGGAGGTCGCCTTGGCGGAGCCGCGGATTTCGCGGACGGACATGATGTCCACCGAGTAGTCCTGACCGCCGACGCGGAAGGACAAGAGTTCGATAGACGATGAGGAAGTCAGTTTGTCGTTGTCGGTCATTGTCTTATCCTACAAGAGCATGCTGGGGTTTGCGGGGACGGGTGCGCCCGGAGGCTTGGCTGACCAGATCGGTCGGATCGAGGATGAGCGCGATCTGCCCGTCGCCGAGGATGGTGGCAGCGGCGATGCCCGGGACACGTCCGTAGCTGCCTTCGAGCCCCTTGATGACGACCTGACGCTGGTCTTCGATCGCATCCACTGCGAGGGCTGCGCGGTTGCCGTCTTCCTGCCCGATCAGGAGGGCGATGCCGCCGACATAGCTTTCCTGCGGCGGGCGATAGCCAAGCTCCGCGCCGAGATCGAGCAGCGGGACGAAACCGCCGCGGATCTGTACCACATGGGTCTCCGGGCCGAGCGCCTTGACGTCGTCGTCGGTGAGGGTGAGCGTTTCGAGAATGGCATTGAGCGGCACGACCAGGGTTTCGTCGGCAACGCGCACGACCATGCCGTCGAGCACGGCCAATGTCAGCGGCAGGGAAATTGAGAAGGTCGTGCCCTTGCCTTCCTGCGAGGTGATCGCAATGCGCCCCCCCAGCGCCTGGATGGAGCTTTTGACCACATCCATGCCGACCCCGCGCCCGGAGAGGTTCGAGATTTCCTGCGCCGTGGAAAAGCCGGGCAGGAACAGAAGGTTGTCGATGTCGCCATCGCTGAGTTGCGCTTCGGCGGGGATGAGACCCTTTTCGATGGCTTTCGCCTTGACGCGTTCGCGGTTGATCCCGGCGCCGTCGTCGCTCACTTCGATGACGATGCGCCCGGAGCGGTGTTGTGCCGTCAGTGTGACGTGACCTTCGCGGGATTTATCCACTGCAAGGCGTTTCTCGGGGCTTTCCAAGCCATGGTCCACGGCATTGCGGATCATATGGGTGAGGGGGTCGGCGAGGCGCTCGATGACGGTCTTGTCGACTTCGGTGTTCTCGCCGTCGGTGTGTAGGCGCACCTCCTTGCCGACCGAAGCCGAGGATTCGCGGACGATCCGGCCCATGCGCTGGAACAGGGACTTGATCGGCTGGGCGCGGATCATCATCACCGATTCCTGAATGTCACGGGTCAGTTGCAGGAATTCCTCGAGCCCGGTGGACACCGGAGAGTTCGGCGGCAGGCCGGCTTCGGTGACAGATTGGCTGAGCATGGCCTGATTGATCACCAATTCCCCCACAAGGTTCACCAGACGGTCGATGCGCTCAAGATCCACGCGCACGGTGGCGCGCGGCTGCGTCGGTGTGCCGGTCGTCTTGGTCGGGGTGGTGCCTTCGGACGTGGTTGTGGCCGAGCTCTTCACGGGCGCGGGGGAGGCTTCTTCCTGCGGTGCTTCGGGCTTGGGGGCGGCTGTGACAGGTGCATCGTTCGGCGTGGCAGTGGACGCGGGGTCGGGGGCCGGTCGGGCTGCGACGGGTTCCGGTTGTACGAGAGGCGGCAGGGGAGGGAGGGCAGGTACGACAGCGACGGATGCAGGGGAGGGCGCCACGGGCGCTGCCGCCAGCGGTGTGATGTCGAGCTGGCACAGACCGTCAACGAACTCGAACACTTCGCGTACGGTCTGTTCGCTTTCCTCGGTATGCACCGTGAGTGTCCATGACAGATGTCCGATGTCGGGATCTATCGAGTCCAGAAGCGGCAGAGAGGCCGCATGGCAGGTTACGGCGAGATCGCCGAGGTCACGCAGGGCGCGGAACAGGTAGAGCGGTTCGTTGCCAGAGATGTAAAGGGCCGGTTCGGGCTTGAAGAAGACGGTGAACCCCTTGCTGGCCACCAGCGGTTCGGTGGCCTCCTCTGAGGAACTCAGATCCAAGGGGGATTCGTCGGCTCCGGCCATGGGCAGGTCGGACAGGTCCGGCAAATTCGGCAGGCCTGCATCGCCCCCGAAATCCAGAGACAAATCCAGTGACAGGGTGGCGGGGGTAAAATCGAGTTCCTCTTCGGATTCTTCTTCGACGCCGACGAGCTTTTCGAGCTTTTCCAGCACCGGATCGGTCACCTCGGAGGACACCGCGTCATCGTCGCGGGCGGCTCGCACGAGATCGCCCAGCACATCGGCGCAGGTGAAGAACAGGCGGATCGCCTCGCCATCCGGCTGGAAGCGCCCGGCGCGGACTTCATCCATCGCGGTTTCGAAGCGATGCGCGAAATGCACGAGGTCGTCGAGCCCGAAAGCTCCCGCGCCGCCCTTGATCGAATGCACGGCGCGGAACACGATATTGATCGTTTCCGGATCTGTGTCGCCGTCATCCATCAGTTGGAGACCATCCTGGAGGCTTTCCAGGAGTTCCTCGCATTCGATAAAGAAGGAGGCGCGGATTTCTGCCATCGGGTCGGACATGGGAACCTCTTAACCAGCCACCATTTGGAGGGCTTTGACGAGTTTGGCGGGGTCGAACGGTTTGACGATCCAGCCGGTGGCACCGGCGGCACGGGCCTTGGCCTTGAGCTCGTCGGCGCTTTCCGTGGTCAGCACGAGGATCGGGATGCGGCTCCATTTGTCCTCGGAGCGTACGGCGTCGATGAAACCGAACCCGTCCATGCGTGGCATGTTGATGTCGGTGATGATCACGTCGGGCTCGATGTCCTCGAGCACTTCGAGACCGTGAATGCCGTCTTCGGCGAGATGGGCGGTAAAGCCCGCCGATGACAGTGCGAGATTGAGCATATCGCGCATGGTGCGGCTGTCGTCGACAGCGAGAACTTCCAGACTCATGTCCAGGCCTCCGGTTGGGTCAGGGTTTCGGGGGTAAAGCCAAAGAGGCCAAGCATGTCGATGCAGTTGTCGGAGGCATGGGCGAGACGCGTGATCTTGCCCTGCGCCGCCCGGGTCCTGACCGCGGAGAGGAGCACCTGAAGCGGCAGGGTGCCGAGATGCCGGACATTGCCGGCGTCGATCACCAGTATGTCGTCGGCAATGGCGGTGAGCTCTGCCATCAGGGGAGCCACGGATTGATAATCGAGCCGGTCGTGGAGTTGCACATGTGTGGTCATGTGCGCACACCTTCATTACGGCAGGGGTGAGACATCTCAAATTTCCCTTACAACTGCGGTCACGAGATCTTGTGTAAGGGCAAGGGAGTTAAAACGAGGTTACGTGGCTCGATTTTTATGGACACCGAAAATTCCCCTGTCTCAGCCTAGAGGGGGCTTGATAAATATATTTTATGTCAATGAATTACGGGTAGATGTTGTGCATATGCGAGGCGCATCCGGTGAGCGCCGCATAGTCGTCTTCGATCACGGAGACGGAAAAATTCTTCATGAAACCGGCAAAACGTCCCTTGTCGCGAAACGCGTCGTCAAAGCCGAAGCGATCGAGGTAAGGCGCGATGTGACGGGCCACGCCGCCGACAAGGTAAATGCCGCCGAACGGCAGTTGGATGAGTGCGAGGTTTCCGGCCACTGTGCCGAGCATATGGACGAAAAGCCGGGCGGCTTCGGTGGCGATGGCATCCATGCCGCTCTCGACGGCGGCCATGATGTCGGCGGCGGATTTCTCGCGCGGGGTCCCGGCCTCGGTGCCGAGGAACAGGTAGGTGCGTTCGAGGCCACGGCCCGAAAGCACGTCCTCAATGGCGGGAAAGCCATGTGCGGTTTCAACGAATTCACAGAGTTTGAGCTCATGCGGGGTGCGGATCGGCAGGTTGGCGTGACCGCTTTCGGAAGGGGCGACGAAACGACCGGTTTCGGTCTCGAACACCGGCGAGGCGTTGAATCCGGTGCCGATGCCGATCACCAGACGCACCGCCTGCGAGGGCGCGGCTGGGGCCTCGATCACCGGGCGGATGTTGTCCGGTGCGATCAGGCCCAAAGCATGGCCCTGCGCTTGCAAGTCGTTGAGAATGGAGACATGTTCGGCCCGTGTGGCGCGGTGCAGCGTGTCGCGGTCGATGGTCCAGTCGAGATTGGTCATCGTGCCGACCCCGTCGCGCACCGGGCCGGCGAGCGCCACGCAGGCGCCCTTGCAATCCACGCCGCCCTCATCCTCGACATATTGCCGCAAGACGCTTTCGAGTCCCGGAAACTTGCGGTTCGAATAGCGCCGGATCGTCTCCGGCAACAGGCTTGCGCCGTCGGCCAGCGCCACACGGGTATTGGTCCCGCCAATGTCGGCCACGAGGGTGAGAGTGTCGGCGGGGTGTTGCGGCATGGCTCAGGTCCGTTCCAGAAGGTCTTTCAACATGTGATACGAGGCTTTGGGGGTGCGTTTCAACGTGTCAAAATCCACATGCACGATCCCGAAGCGCCGCTCATAGCCGAAGGCCCATTCGTAATTGTCCAGAAGCGACCAGTAGAAGAAGCCCTTGAGGTTGACACCGGCCGCAATGGCACGCTGCATCGCCGCCATATGGTCACGGATAAAGCCGCAGCGCTCCGGGTCGTCCACGACGCCATTGCGCAGGTGATCGTCCCAGGCCATGCCGTTTTCCGTCACCATCATCGGCAAATCGCCGACATAGCTCTCCTTGAGCCGCAACAGCAGCGCCTCGAGCCCCTCCGGGCAGATCTCCCAGCCCATCTGGGTGGTGGCGAGATGACCC
Source organism: Celeribacter ethanolicus (assembly GCF_001550095.1). Classification (GTDB taxonomy): domain Bacteria; phylum Pseudomonadota; class Alphaproteobacteria; order Rhodobacterales; family Rhodobacteraceae; genus Celeribacter; species Celeribacter ethanolicus. Next base: position 59,878 of record NZ_LRUC01000013.1, read on the forward strand.
TGCGCCGGGGAGGTCGAGGGCCAGGGGCTTTCGGCGTCATGAGCCACCAGATTGCGGGTGTAATAATTGATGCCGAGCCAGTCGATGGGCCGCGAGATCGCCTTGAGATCCTCCTGCCAGTCGCGCGGCAGATACGGCTCGAGCCCTTCGAGCGCCTCTGTCGGGTAACGCCCCTTGGCGATGGCTTCGATGAACCAGCGATTGTGGGTGGCGTCTTGTGTGACGGCGGCCCGAATGTCCCTGGGGTCATCCGTGGCAGGCTGGGTGTGTTCGAAATTGAGCACGATGCCGAGGTTGTTGCGGCCATGGCCACGTAGGCGGGCGACGGCTTCGGCATGAGCCTTGAGCACATAATGCATGGAACGCGCGGCGGCGCGGATGTTGCGCAGACCTGGCGCATGATGGCCCAGAAGATGCGACAGGTAGGAAACGCACCACGGTTCGTTGATCGTGGCGTAGCTGGCGACCCTGTCGCCGATCCGGTCGTCGATCACCTCGACGAAATCGCCGAACCAGCGGGCAATCGACGGGTTGGTCCAGCCGCCGAGATCGGAAAGCGCCGATGGCAGTTCCCAGTGATAGAGCGTGACATGCGGCTCCATTCCGCGCTCGAGTATCGCGTCGGTGAGGCGGTCGTAATAGTCGAGTCCCTCACGGTTCACGGCACCCCGGCCCTCGGGGATCACCCGTGCCCAGCTCGTGGAGAACCGGTAGGCGTCGAAATTGCCGGCCTTGAGAATGTCCAGATCTTCCTCGTAGCGATGATACTGGTCGCAGGCCAGCGCGCCATCCTCGGCCCGCAGCACGTTGCCCGGTGTGGCAGCGAATGTGTCCCAGTGGCAGGAGCCCGCCCCGCCGAATTTGTGGCCTTCGACTTGATAGGCGGCGGTGGCGGCGCCGAACAGGAAGCCGTCGGGGAAATCGTTCCGGGTGAGCGAGGCGATCGAGGTCATCGGGGGCTCCATCTGTGAAGGGCTGGATGCGCTTATAGCGAGAAGGTGCGGCTTCGGGCAAGCTCAAAGCGCTTTGAGTTTTTGAGCTAACAGCGCCGCTGTCGGCACGCCATGATTTGGCGCAAGGATCCTGCGGTTATCGGGGGGCGGGGCCGGTGGTGTGGCCGATGATCAGATCGGCATCGAGCAATTCGTGGCGCGGCGGGCGCTCGGGGTGGGCGATCTGTTCGAGCAGCATCTCCGCGCAAATCCGCCCGGCCAGCCGCACGGAAGACCGTGTCGCGGTGTAGATCGGTTCGGAGCTGCCGTTGCGCATATAGGACAGTTCGTCGTCATGCACGATCAGCGAGACGTCCTTGCCGATGGTGAGTTTGAGCGTGTCGAGCGCTCGGCGCACGCCATAGCCGATGATGATCGAGGAGGTCAGAAGTGCGGTCGCCGGATCGGGCCGGTTCAGCACGTTCATCGCGGCGACATAGCCGAATTCCTCGGTCATCTCTGCGCTGTGGCAGAGGCTCGGATCCTCCGCGATCCCGGCGGCGTCGAGGGCTGCGCGATAGCCTTCGCGGCGTTTGGCGGCGAAGTCCATCGTCTCCAGCCCGTTCAGGAGGCCGATCCGCCGGTGCCCCAGGTCAATGAGAAATTTCGTTGCCCGCTCGAAGGCGCGCTGGTTGTTCATATCGACCCAGGCATAGTCGTTTTCATCGGCGCTGCCGGACCGTCCATGCACGACAAACGGCATGCCGATGTCGCGTAACAGTTTGATTCTGGGATCGTCTGCCTTGGGGCCATGCACGATTACCCCATCGACCGAGCCCTTGGCCGCGATCTTCCGATAGGCGTCGGCCTCGCCGCTGTCGGGCACCACGGTCAACAACATGTCGATGTTCTCGCGCGAGTAGATCTCCGACGCGCCGGCGATGAAGTCGGCGAACACCGGGTTGACCATCTCATGGCCCTTGGAGAGCGGGATGATATGGCCGACGGCATGGTTGCGCCCGGTCGCGAGGCCCCGGGCACGGGGGTTCGGGGCGTAATTGTGCTTGCGCGCCGCTTTCATCACCTTTTGCCGCGTCACCTCGGAGACCTCGGGGTATCCGTTCAGGGCGCGGGAGACCGTCGTCTGGGACAGGCCGAGCAGGGTTGAAAGCTCTTTGAGGTTCATGTGATCCCCGTTGGTGAAATGGCGTCGTGCGAGCCACGCAGGCGTCACATGGGCCCGGATGTGCGCGGATGACCCGTTGCGTGGTGTTTCGCCACGCTAGACCGAGCGCGGGGCGGAGGTAAAGACGCGAGTTTCGGACCATGTCACGCCGGGGCGTTTCTCGGGAGCGCCTCTGGGCCGCGTTTCTGTCGTCCGGGCCGGTGCGATGCCGATGCGAGGCCTGTGCGATCCTTGCGGAATGACGTTGCGGAAGTCGTGCAGCCTCTCTCCCGCGCCGTGAAGCCTGCCTTGATCCGTGTCATTGACACGGGGGCGGGCTTGCGACAGGGTGTGGGCGTCAAAGCGCTTTGATCCTGTGGGAAGTGATTGATTTTCGGACTGGTAGCGCTAAGATTTCCTCACCCGTGTCCGGGTCTGAAAACTGGGAGGTTTTACATGAAAAAGACACTTATGACCGGCGCTGCGACGCTCGCCCTGACGACAGTCGGCTTGGCTGGAGGCGCGCAGGCACAGGATCTGACCATTGCCGGTCCGTGGATCGGCGCCGACCAGGAGATGGTCGAGAAGGTTCTGGAGCTTTTCGAAGAACAGAGCGGTCTCGATGTCGCCTATGTCGGCTCCGACAGTTTTGAACAGCAGATCGTGATCGACGCCGAAGCGGGCTCCGCGCCGAACATCGCCGTCTTTCCGCAGCCGGGTCTGGCCTCCGACATGGCGAAGCGCGGCTTCCTGACGCCGCTGGGCGCCGACGTGGAAAACTGGGTGCGCGACAATTACGCTGCCGGTCAGTCCTGGGTCGATCTCGGCACGTCTGTGGGGCCCGACGGAAACCCGGCGCTTTACGGCTTCTTCTACAAGGTCGATCTGAAATCCCTCGTCTGGTACGTGCCGGAAAACTTCGAGGATGCGGGTTATGAGGTCCCGACCTCGATGGAAGAACTGAAAGCGCTCACCGAACAGATCGTTGCCGATGGCGAGACGCCCTGGTGTATCGGTCTGGGGTCCGGGGCCGCGACCGGCTGGCCGGCAACCGACTGGGTCGAGGACATGATGCTGCGCACGCAGCCGCCCGAAGTCTATGACGGCTGGGTCGACAACAGCGTGAAATTCGACGACCCGCGCGTGGTCGCTGCGATCGAGGAATTCGGCTGGTTCGCCCGCAACGACGCCTTCGTCTCCGGTGGGGCTTCCGCGGTGGCCTCGACCGACTTCCGCGACAGCCCGAAAGGTCTCTTCACCTCGCCGCCGCAATGCTACCTGCACCGTATGGCGTCGTTCATCCCGGCCTATTTCCCGGAAGGCACCGTCGAGGGGGAAGATGTCGATTTCTTCTACTTCCCGTCCTATGCGGAAAAAGATCTCGGCAATCCGGTCTTGGGCGCGGGCACGCTCTGGGCGATCACCAACGACAGCCCGGCGGCGCATCAGTTTATCGAATTCCTCGAAACGCCTGAGGCGCATGAGGTCTGGATGTCGCAAAAAGGCTTCCTGACCCCGCATAAAGGCGTCGATGCGTCGAAATTCGGCGATCCGGCGACGGCTGCGATGAACGAGATCCTGCTCGGCGCGACCACCTTCCGCTTCGACGGCTCCGACCTGATGCCGGGCGGCGTGGGTGCAGGCTCCTTCTGGACCGGAATGGTCGATTACGCCGGTGGTAAATCCGCCGAGGATGTTGCCAAGTCGATCCAGGCCTCCTGGGATGCGCTGAAATAATCGGTGTCTAAGCCCAACAGGCTCTCCGGCCCTTCGGGGGCCGGGGACTTTCACGTCCGCGTCGCTTAAGATGGCCCCCGGTTCGGGGAGAAACGATCAGGCGGGGAGGGCGGGTCCGGTCAGGAGACCGCGGCGCGACAGATCGAAGGGGAGAGAGACAATGCATCCGGCTTTTCAGGGTCTTCTGACCATCGCCATCGGCGTCGGCGCCTGTATCGGCTATTTCTATTTTTCCAACATCATTCTCGACAAGGTGATCTTCCCGGCCCGTGGTCCGCATGCCGGGCGCAACATCAACCGGGCGAATCTTGTTCGTCCGTGGCTGTTCCTGCTGCCGGGGCTGTTGGCACTTGGGCTTTACCTGGCCTATCCGGTGGTCGAGACGCTCAGGCTGTCTCTCACGGATCGCGATCTCGGCGGCGCTTATGTCGGGCTCGAGAATTACCGCAAGATGTCGAACGACCCGAAATTCTGGGAGGCGATGCGCAACAATGCCTTCTGGCTTCTGGTCGTTCCGGCGATGTCCACCGGTTTCGGGCTTCTGGTGGCGCAGCTCACCGACCGCATCCGCTGGGGCTCCATCGCCAAGTCCTTGATCTTCATGCCGATGGCGATTTCCTTTGTTGGCGCGGCGGTGATCTGGAAACTCGTGTACGACGCCCGGCCTCTGGGCACGGAACAGATCGGCATCCTGAACGCGATCTACCTTGGCCTCGGGGGGGCGGAGCCGATCAACTGGCTGACCCTGCCGTTCTGGAACAACTTTTTCCTTATGGTGGTGCTGATCTGGATACAGACCGGGTTCGCCATGGTGATCCTCTCGGCAGCGCTCAGAGGCGTGCCGGAGGAAACCATCGAGGCGGCCATCGTCGACGGCGCCAACCCGTTCCAGATCTTCTTCCGCATCAAGGTGCCGCAGATCATGGGCACCATCGTCGTGGTCTGGACCACGATCACCATCACCGTGCTGAAAATCTTCGACATCGTCTTCGCCATGACCAACGGGCAATGGGAGACGCAGGTTTTGGCCAATTACATGTACGACCAACTCTTCCGCGCCCGTGACTGGGGCGTTGGCTCGGCGGCGGCCATGGTGATCATGCTCTTGGTGACGCCGATCCTGGTCTGGAACGTCTACAACGCACGCAAAGAGATGAAGTGAGGGCAGGACCATGGACAATATTGCCGGCAAGAAACCCGCGCTGATCTGGGCCACCCATCTCTCGGTCGCTCTGCTCGTCTTCCTCTGGCTGTTCCCGACGGTCGGGCTGTTCGTTTCGTCCTTCCGCACGGCCGATCAGATCTCCGGTTCCGGCTGGTGGAAGGCGCTGTTCCCGCAGGTGCAGAACACGATGATCCGCACCGCGGCACCCGAGACGCAGCAACAGATCGACGGCAAATATGTCATCGCGGGCAATCTCTTCGCGGAAGAGGGCGACAAGCCCGGCACGATTTCGGTCTGGGGCACGTCTTCACGCGCCATCGACGCCTACAAGGCCGGGGAGACCGCCGATCTGGGCGAAGACGGTCTGCTGACAGTCGAGGAAAACGGCGATTACCGGCTGGTCGGGGAGACGCAATATTCCGGCTCGCGCGGTGAGCGGGTGTTCCTCACCGCCAGGACACCGCCCAGCTTCACGCTGGAGAACTACCGCACCGTGCTGTTCTCCGGCAAGGCCACGGACAAGATGGGCAAGGCCTTCATCAACACCTTTACCGTGACGATCCCGGCGACTGTCATTCCGATCCTGATCGCGGCTTTCGCGGCCTATGCTTTGGCGTGGATGGATTTCCGGGGCCGCGCATTTCTGATTGCGGTGATCGTCGGGCTTCTCGTGGTGCCGCTGCAACTGGCGCTCATTCCGCTTCTGTCCTTCCATGGCGCGGTGGTCGAATGGTTCGTAGACCTGATGGGCACACCTGATCCGGCCAATGCGCGCCGCTTCCTGACGGTTGGCTCTCTGGGTCAGATGCTGGGCTTTGCGCCGGGCGATACGATCAATTCCAAGGGTTATCTGGGCGTCTGGGCGGCGCATACCGGGTTCGGTCTGCCGCTTGCGATCTATCTTTTGCGCAATTACATGGTCGGCCTTCCGAAGGACATCATCGAAAACGCCCGCGTCGACGGCGCGACGGATTTCCAGATTTTCACGAAAATCATCCTGCCGCTTTCCTTCCCGGCGCTCGCCTCCTTCGCGATCTTCCAGTTCCTCTGGACTTGGAACGACCTTCTTGTGGCGCTGGTTTTCCTGATCGACAGTTCGGGCGAGACCACCGTGATGACGCGCCAGATCGTCGAGCTTCTGGGCACCCGGGGCGGCAACTGGGAAATCCTCGCGACCGCAGCCTTCGTGTCGATCTCCGTGCCGCTGGCCGTCTTCTTCTTCATGCAGAAATACCTCGTGCGCGGCCTTCTGGCCGGGTCCGTCAAGTGACACGCACGACATAACAAAAGAGCAAAATCATGAACGCATCCTCTTCCTCCCCCAAAGGGTTCACCCGTGATAAGGACTGGTGGCGCGGCGCCGTCATCTATCAGATCTACCCGCGCTCGTTTCAGGACAGCAACGGCGACGGGGTCGGCGATCTTTTGGGCATCGTGAGCCGTCTGCCCTACATCGCCTCGCTCGGTGTCGATGCGATCTGGATTTCGCCTTTCTTCACCTCGCCGATGAAGGATTTCGGCTACGATGTGTCGGACTATTGCGATGTCGATCCGATGTTCGGCACTTTGGCCGATTTCGACGCGGTGATCGACACGGCACACAGCCTCGGGGTCAAGGTGATGATCGACCTCGTGCTGTCGCACACCTCGGATCAACATCCGTGGTTCGCGGAAAGCCGGTCGTCGAAGGACAATGCCAAATCGAACTGGTATGTCTGGGCCGATGCCAAACCCGACGGCACGCCGCCGAACAACTGGCTGTCGATCTTCGGCGGCTCCGGTTGGCAATGGGACGCCGGGCGGATGCAGTATTACCTGCACAATTTCCTCGTCGAGCAACCCGATCTGAATTTCCACGAACCGGAGGTGCAGGAGGCGCTTCTCGATGTGGCGCGGTTTTGGCTGCAACGTGGCGTCGACGGGTTCCGTCTTGATACCATCAACTTCTACACCCATGATGCGGAGTTGCGCGACAACCCGCCGTTGCCCGCCGCAGAGCGTCAGGCCAAAACCGCCCCGGCGGTCAACCCCTACACGTGGCAAAATCACATCTACGACAAATCCCGACCGGAAAACCTTGAGTTCCTGCGCAAGCTGCGAGCGGTGATGGAGCCGTTCAACGCGGCTGCGGTGGGCGAAGTCGGAGACGATCAGCGTGGCCTCGAAATCCTCGGCGAATACACCCGTGGCGATGACCTCATGCATATGTGCTACGCCTTCGAGCTGTTGTCCGGCGACACGCCGACGCCCGGCTATGTCAAGGAGGTGATGGACAAGGTGGCCGAGGTGGCTTCCGACGGCTGGGCCTGCTGGGCCTATTCCAACCACGACGTGGTGCGGCACATGTCGCGGTGGCATCTCGACCCGATGGGGGCGCGTGCTTTTACCACGCTGATGATGTGCCTGCGCGGCTCGACCTGTATCTATGAGGGCGAGGAGCTTGGCCTCACCGAGGCGGATGTTGCGTTCGAGGATCTGCAAGACCCTTATGGCATCCGCTTCTGGCCGGAGTTCAAAGGCCGCGACGGGTGTCGCACGCCGATGGTCTGGGATCAGACCCAGCATCACGGCGGCTTCTCCGAGGCGCCGCGCACCTGGTTGCCGGTCAGCCCCGATCACCTGTCGCTGTCCGTGGCGCAGTCCGAATACGACCCGGGCTCGATCCTGCATCACTACCGTCGCGCGATTGCCTTCCGTCACGCCCATCCGGCGCTCAAAAGTGGCGAGATGGTCGACATGAAGGTGCAGGGTGCCTGCCTGACCTTCACCCGCAAGAGTGCGGAGGAAGAGTTGCTCTGCGTTTTCAATCTGTCCGATCAGCCCGCAACGCTCGACGCGCCCGGGGGGAACTGGCATCATGTCGGCAGCGAATTGAATTCGGCCTCTCCGATGGAAGACGGCAAGCTGCATCTGGGGCCGTGGCAACCGGCGCTGATGCTGCGTGAGACATCGGGACAAGACCCGGAACAGGAATAAGAGCGCGAGGGGAGAGAGTTATGGCCGATCTGAAACTGGAACATGTCTCGAAGGTCTACGGCGGTAAGGTCGAAGTCCTCAAGGACATCAATCTCGACATCGCGACCGGGGAATTGATCGTCTTTGTCGGCCCGTCGGGCTGTGGCAAGTCCACGCTGTTGCGGATGATCGCGGGGCTGGAGAAAATCTCCGGCGGCACGCTCGAGATCGACGGCGTTCTGGTCAACGACGTGCCGCCCGCGCAACGCGGTATCGCCATGGTCTTCCAGTCCTATGCGCTCTACCCGCATATGACCGTCTACGACAACATGGCCTTCTCCCTCAAACTCGCCAAGAAATCGAAGGCCGAGATCAAGGAGGCGGTGATGCGCGCCGCCCATATCCTTCAGCTCGAAGACTACCTCGACCGCCTGCCCAAGGCGCTTTCGGGCGGTCAGCGTCAACGCGTCGCCATCGGTCGGGCCATTGTGCGCGACCCGAAAGTGTACCTGTTCGACGAACCGCTCTCCAACCTCGACGCCGCACTCCGCGTCGCCACCCGGCTTGAGATTGCCCAGCTCAAGGAAAGCATGCCCGAGAGCACGATGATCTATGTGACCCACGATCAGGTCGAGGCGATGACCTTGGCCGACCGCATCGTGGTGCTCGCGAACAAAGGTATCGCCCAGGTCGGTAGCCCGCTCGATCTCTACGAGCGCCCGGACAACGAATTCGTGGCGCAATTCATCGGCTCTCCGGCGATGAACCTTCTGGCGGGCGAGATCATCGAGACCGGCGCGATGACCCGGGTGAAACTCGACGGCGAGGGCATCGCCACCTCCGCGATCCCGACGGTGGAGGCCGACATGGGCCGTCGCGTCAACATCGGCGTGCGCCCCGAAGACATGCATTTCGCGGAAGACGAAGCGATCCTCGACGGCGTGGTCGATGTGGTCGAGGCTCTGGGTGAAGTGACGTTGCTCTATTTCGTCGCCGAGCGTGGCAACGATCCGATCATCGCCAAGCTGCCGGGTATTCACGCGGGGCTCAAGGGCCAGACCGTGAAGCTGTCCGCGCCCCCGGAAAAGGTGCATCTTTTCGCCGACGGGCTGTCGATGCGGCCGAAAGGGTGAGAGCGACCGCGAAAGGTCGCCGCAAGGCGGCCTGCGCTAGACCGAGGGAAGCAGATCAGTCGAGCCGCCGCACCATGATCTGGTTGCCCTCGCCGCGTCTGGTTTCGAACAGTTTCAGAGAGGTGATCAATTCGCTGAGCTTGCGCTTGCCATAGCTGCGGGTATCGAAATCGGGTTGGGCGGCGGTGATATACTGACCGATTTGTCCCAGAGTCACCCATTCATCGTCCGAATTGATCGCATCCATGGCCCGGATCACCAGTTTGGTGGGATCCTCAAGCGGCGTTTCTGCGGCGGGGCTGACCTCTGCGACCTCTTCGGGTTTGCGCGGCTTGGTGACGGGTTTCACCGCCTCCGGCAGGAGGTTCTCGACATAGATGAAACGCTTGCAGGCCTTGACGAATGCACCTGGCGTCTTGCGCATGCCCATGCCGAAGACATCGAGCCCCTGTTCGCGAATGCGACTGGCGAGCCGGGTGAAATCGCTGTCCGAGGAAATCAGAACGAATCCGTCGAACCGTCCGGAATGCAGAATATCCATGGCATCAATCACCAGGGCGATGTCCGAGGCGTTCTTGCCGGTGGTGTTGGCGAATTGCTGATGTGGGACGATTGCCAGAGCCGCCAGTTTTTCCTTGTTCCAGCCCTGCGGCGCGCTGCCTGCGAAATCGCCGTAAATCCGCCGGATGCTGGCCTCGCCGAGGGTGGCGATTTCCTCGAACATCGCCTCGGCATATTTCGCGGAGATGTTGTCGGCGTCGATCAGAACGGCAAGGAGGGGCGGTTTGGTCATATTGGGCATGGGAAAGTCCTCGGGTGCGCGTTTCTCCAGCCATAGAGTATCGTGGCCCCGGGCGCCAGCGCCACCGCGACGTCGCGCCCCACGATGCGCCCCGATGAAATCCTTTCAACGGGCCGGGCAGGGTGATATTCAACCTTCGAAATATATGTTTGAAGGCCAGATCCCATGTCCCAGACCCCGCCGCGCATTATGCCGAAACCCTTCAACGCCCCGCCGCAGGGGCTCTGGCGCGCCACGCCGCCGGCGATCTTTCCGCCGATCATGGGGCTGATGGGCCTCGGGCTGGCCTGGCGCAACGCCGCCAAGGTGATCCCCGGCGCCCCCGCCTGGATCGGGGAAATGCTCCTTGGCGCCTTTTCTCTGCTCTATCTCTTCGCGCTCCTGACCTATGTTGCCAAGATGGCGCGCCGCCCCTCGGTGATCGCAGAGGACTTGCGCATTCTGCCGGGGCGGGCGGGGCTTGCCGCGGGCGCCGACACCGGCTTTCTCTTTGCCGCCGCTCTCGTGCCCTACTCAACGGGGCTGGCGAAAACCGTTCTGGTGCTCTCGCTGATCGCGCTGACCGTCGTGGCGCTGCTGATCCTGCGGTCCTTCGCGCTTGGCCCTGCCGAGCAGCGCAGGGTGACTCCCGCATGGCATTTGTCTTTCGTCGGTTACATCCTCGCGCCGCTTTCCGCCGTGCCGCTGGGCTGGATCGGCCTGTCGCAGTTCATCTATATGACCACCCTGCCGATCGCTCTGGCGATCTGGCTGATCTCCGTGCTTCAGGTGCTCAAGGCCGATGTGCCCGCGCCGCTGCGTCCGCTTCTGGCGATCCATATCGCGCCGCTCTCGCTCTTTGGCATCGTCTCGGTTCTGCTGGGCTATAATTCCGCCGCGGCGGGCTTTGGACTGATCGCCATCACCCTTCTGGTGATCGGCATTCTCGGCACGCCCTATCTGATCAAGGCAGGGTTCTCCGCGCTCTGGGGCGCCTTCACTTTTCCGCTCGCGGCCTTTGCCAACCTGATGTTTGCTGTGGCTTCCGTCTCGCCGGGCGCGTTCCGTCTGATCGGCGGGCTCGAACTGGTCGCGGCCACGCTGATCATCGTCTATATCGCCTCGAAGATCATGCAGATCTGGATGCGGGGCAAGCTGTCCAAGGCCACCAACGCCGCGACGGTCTGACGTTTCCTTTGCTGCCAAAACCTCGAAAAAGGGCTGCCTCCGAGGGGAGCGCGGCCCTAAATCTTGCGGGGCATCGCTGTAAAACCCACAAAACGCCCTTTCCATTGTGGGGTATCCGTGCAATAGGGACGTGCCAAACCGTATCCCCCATGGAGAGACCCGATGGAGATTCGCGAGGCGCTTACCTTCGATGACGTATTGCTTGTTCCGGCTGCATCTACCGTGCTGCCGTCCACAGCCGATACCAGGACCTATGTCACCAAATCCATTCAGCTGAACATCCCGCTTTTGTCGTCGGCGATGGACACCGTGACCGAAGCCCGCATGGCTATCGCCATGGCGCAGGCCGGGGGCATCGGGGTGATCCACAAGAACCTCAACATCGAGCAGCAGTCTATCGAAGTGCGCCGGGTCAAACGGTTCGAGAGCGGCATCGTCTACAATCCGGTGACGCTGACCGCGAACCAGACCATCGCCGATGCCAAGGCCCTTTGTGCCCAGTACAATTTCACCGGCTTCCCGGTGATCGACGCGGATCGTCGCATCGTCGGTATCGTCACCAACCGCGACATGCGCTTTGCCACTTCGGACGACACGCCGGTCTCTCAGGTGATGACTTCGGACAATCTCGCGATCCTTCAGGAACCCGCCGACCGTGACGAGGCGATCTCGCTGATGAAAGCGCGCCGGATCGAGAAACTTCTGGTCGTCGACAAGGACAACCGCCTCACCGGCCTTCTGACCCTCAAGGACACCGAGCAAAGCGTGCTGAACCCCTCGGCCAGCAAGGACGCGCTTGGGCGTCTGCGGGTTGCGGCGGCGACGGGCGTGGGCGATGCGGGGTTCGAGCGCTCCGAGGCGCTGGTCGATGCGGGCGTCGACATCATCGTCATCGACACGGCGCATGGCCATTCGGTAGGCGTGGTTGAAGCGGTGGCGCGGGCCAAAAAGATCTTCGGTGACAAGGTTCAGATCATCGCGGGCAACGTCGCCACGGGTGCCGCGACCAAGGCACTGATCGACGCGGGTGCGGATGCGGTCAAGGTCGGCATCGGGCCGGGGTCGATCTGTACGACCCGTATGGTCGCGGGCGTCGGTGTGCCGCAGCTCACCGCCATCATGGATTGCGCCAAGGCGGCGGGCGACGTGCCGATCATCGCCGATGGCGGCATCAAATTCTCCGGCGATTTCTCGAAAGCCATCGCGGCGGGCGCCTCAGTCGCCATGGTCGGCTCGATGATTGCGGGCACGGACGAGTCTCCGGGCGAGGTGATCCTCTATCAGGGCCGCTCCTTCAAATCCTACCGTGGCATGGGGTCGCTGGGCGCCATGGCGCGCGGCTCGGCGGATCGCTATTTCCAGAAAGACGCGGCCTCCGACAAGCTCGTGCCCGAGGGCATCGAGGGGCAGGTGCCCTATAAGGGCCCGGTCGCGACCGTGCTGCATCAGATGGTCGGGGGGCTCCGCGCCTCCATGGGCTACACCGGCTGCGCCACCGTGGCCGAGATGCGCAAAAACTGCGAGTTCGTGAAGATCACCGGCTCGGGTCTCAAGGAAAGCCACGTCCACGACGTACAGATCACCCGTGAAAGCCCGAACTACCGCATCGGTTGAGGCTTCGAGACGACAGGATTGCAAGGCGCCACGGAATGAACCGTGGCGCTTTTTCATTTTCTGCACCGCAGCTTCGTGACGCTGTGGCAAATTGATATTCTGCCGCTTTTGTGATCTAATATCAGCATGGCCATGGTGCCGGACTCACTCGCCCGTCGAAAGCGCGTCAGATGCGTTCTGTGCGAGAGAGACAGAATTGCCTTTTCCGCCCATGGTCCTGGGAAGAGGAGGGGAACATGTTGCATTCGGGACTTCGGAAAATCGCGCGTTGGGGGACGCTGTGGGGGACGGTGAGCCTTGCCTGTCTTGCTCTGCCGCTGGCCGGGGGGGCACAGGATCTTGATGCTCCCGCTCTGAAGGCCGCCGCGGAGGCGGGCGACATGGTCGCGGCGCGGCAGCTCGGCAGTGCGCTGCTCTGGGGCTATGGCGGTGTCGATCAGGATGTCGAGGCCGCGACGCTTTTGCTGACACATGCCGCCGAAGCGGGGGATGCCAAGGCGCAATCGACGCTCGGGCAGGCCTATCTTTGGGGCACGCCGCTGGCCAAGGATCTCGCCGAGGCCGACCGCCTCCTGAGCGCCGCCGCGGCCTTGGGCGATGCCAGTGCGATGCGGGTGCTGGGGCAACAGTTGATCGGCGGTTGGGTCATGCCGCAGGACATTGAGCGTGGCCTGCCTCTGCTCGAAGGTGCGGCGGCGCAGGGCGATGTTCCGGCCAAGATCGCGCTCGGGGAATTCTATCTCTATGGCAAGCCTCTGGCGAAAGACTGGACACGCGCCGAGGCGCTGTTCGAAGAGGCTGCCGCCGCGGGGGACGGCTCCGGTCTTGCGGCCTATGGCGCGATGCTGATGTGGAGCGAAAAGGACTGGAGGACCGCCGAGGCCGATCTCATCCGGGCCGGAGAGATGGGCGAGGGCGGGGCGTGGGTCACGCTCGCGGAAGGGGCGATGTACGGCTATCTCGGAGCGGATTCGCGCGGCAAGTTCGACGGGTTCGCCGACAAGGCGCGGGCGGCGGGCGAGGAACGCATCGCGGTTCTCGAGTCGCAGCGTGCGACCTGGGGGATTTCCATGGAAGCCAGCGGCCCGAAAGCTCTGGCCGAGCTGGAAACCGCTGCGGAGGATGGCAATGTCACCGCTCTTCTGAACCTGATTTCGCTGCAACGCGACGGCAATCGCTACAACATCCGCAAGGACCCGGCAGGCGCTCTGGCATCGCTTGAGGCCCATGGTGATCTGTTGAGTGCCGAGCAGCGGACGCAATACGCTCTGACGATCGCGGCCGCGACCCATCGCATGAAACAGGATCTGCCGAAGATGGCGGCCAGGATCGAGGCGGCCGTTGCGGAAACTCCCGGCCTGATGACCGACTGGTTTGGCAAGGAGCTCTACAAGGCCAATCCGAACCTCGCGATCTATATGTTGCAGGCTGATCTCAAGGCCCAGGGGCTTTATGGCGGGGCGCAGGATGGCTATGCCGGACCGCGCACGCTCAAGGGGCTCTACAAGATGTGCAAAGCTTTGCCGGGCGAAGAGAATTGCGGCGACCGGGTGCTCGATGCCGGGTTGATCGGCAAGCTTCTGGCCCGTTAGGCGGCCTGTGACTGCGCGTTGATTGTCGGGCAGGGGCGGTGTAGGTCTGGGGAGAGGGATCGTGTCCGATCCGCAACCGGAGCCCTGAATGACCCCTGCCGCCCGACTGTCCGCCGCCATCGAATGTCTCGACGATGTGCTCGCCGGTGAGAATGCCGAGCGCGTGCTCACCAACTGGGCGCGCGGGCATCGGTTCGCCGGGTCCAAGGATCGCGCCGCGATCCGGGATCATGTCTTCGACGCGTTGCGCTGCAAACGGTCCTATGGCTGGCTTGGTGGGGCGGGCGAGGCGCGCCCCTCCGGGCGTCAGTTGATGATCGGCGCGCTCCGGGCAGAGGGTGCCGATCCCGATACGCTGTTTTGTGACGACCGTTTCGCACCGCGCCCTTTGACCGACGAGGAACGCACGGCCCCTCCGGCGCTCGACGCGCCGCCGCGGGGTGTGCGTCTCGATTGCCCCGACTGGCTTTTGCCGCTCTATGATGAAACGCTGGGCGCGGATGCAGAGGCCGCGCTCGCCCTCCTGCGTCAGCGTTCCGATGTCTTCCTGCGCGTCAATATCCGCAAATCCACCCTGAGCTATGCGCTCGAACTTCTGGCCGACGACGGCATCGAGGCGGTGCCGCATCCGCTCTCCGAAACCGCCCTGAAAGTCACCCGTGGTGCGCGTGCCGTTGCCCGCTCGCAGGCCTATCTCACCGGCGTCGTGGAATTGCAGGACGCAGGCTCGCAGGCGATCATCGACGGCTTGCCTCTGGAAGACGGCATGGCGGTTCTGGACTATTGCGCGGGGGGCGGTGGCAAGAGCCTTGCCATGGGCGCGCGCGCCGCGCTGAACCTCACGGCGCATGACGTCGACCCCGCGCGGATGCAGGACATCGCCCCGCGCGCCTCCCGGGCGGGGATCACGGTTCAGACCGCGCGCAAAGCCGATCTCGCCGCCGCCTACGATCTGGTGCTCTGCGACGTGCCCTGTTCCGGTTCCGGCGCGTTTTCCCGCAGCCCGCAGGGCAAATGGGCTCTGACCCAGGCCCGGCTCGACCGGCTGGTCGCACTTCAGGCCGAGATTCTCGCGGAAGTCGCCCCTCGTGTGTGCCCGGGAGGCGTGCTGGCCTATGCGACCTGTTCGTTGTTCGAGATGGAAAATGCAGCTCAGGTCGCGGGGTTTCTGGCGCGTCATGCCGCATTCGAGCCGATCCGTCAAAGGCAGATCAGCCCGCTGGAGGGCGGCGACGGTTTCTATTTCGCGACTCTGCGCCGCCTGAACTGACGCAAAACGCAACTTTTTATCTGACGTGTAAAATTCTTATCGGATACAACTTTACCGATAGTTATTCGCGTTTTATCCTCGTTTTGTGCTGCCGATTAAAGAGCCGTTAACCAAATCACCGCAAAACTCGGCCAGGATCCGTCAGGATCGGCCAAAATCGGGCCAAAATCGGCAAGACATCGGGGACATCCCGTGGGACAGTGCTCTGGATTGCGTATTGCGCAACCGGTTCGGCGCGTCACCCGGGAAAGAAACGCAAAGGGGAACAGGTGTTCAGCACCAGCATGACCGCAGGGCCATTGTCGAAACAGGCCGAACGGATCGCACCTTACAGCATGGGGCTTGCTCTGGGCGGGCTGGCACTTTGTGTCGGAGCCTTGATCCTGCCGGTCCCGCAACTCGGTCTCATCCTGTTCAGTGGCGGCGCCGCATTGCTTTGGGCCGCACTTCTGGTGCGGGTCCTCAACCACCGCCGGCATGTGGCGCGCAACCGTCTCAACATGGCGCTGGCCGAATTTGTCGCCAATGACGCCGCACCCTCTTTCACCACCGATCTGAATGGGGTGATCGGCTATGAAAACCGGGCCGCGATCGAACGGTTCGGCGGGCGCGGTGGCCAGACGCTGCTCCACGCCCTCGAAGAGGTCTTTGCGGCCCCCGGCGCGACGCTCAGCCGGCTGCAATCGCGGGCGCTGGCCAAAGGGGCGGCGCGCGAGGACGTGGTGATGCGCCACGGTCATATGCGCCTCTCGGTGCATCTGATTGGCGAAAGCGGTTTCCTGTGGCGGCTCGAGGACATGGCCGAACGCGGTGGCGCGTTCGATGGCGACGCGATCTCCCTGCCGATGGTCACCCTGTCGAAGAACAACACGGTGCTGTTTCTGAACGAACCGATGCGGCGCCTGATCGGGCACCGCGAAAAGGCGCTGGACCGGGTGGTGACCGACTTGCCGATCCGTCCGGGGGATGTCCATGTCCTGGCGGGTGTCGAGGGGCGGATCCATGCCCGCGTCGCGCAATACGAACGCTCGGGAACGGGACGTAAGGAATTGTATTTCCTTCCGGAAACGACTCCGAGTCTCGGCGCATGGGAGGCCTTGGACGCGTTGCCGGTCGCACTTTTGAAAGTGGCAGTGGACGGGCGTATCCTGCAATCCAACCGCCCCGCGCGGGAGCTTCTGGCGATCCCGTCGCATGACCGTCTGAGTCTTGGCGATCTGGTGGAGGGGCTGGGGCGACCGGTGCAGGACTGGGTCTCGGATGTGGCCATGGGGCGGGCGCGCAAGCCCGAGTTCGTGCGGGCCTCGCGCCCGCAAAGCGATACCTTCCTGCAAATTTCTCTCAACCGCGTCGAAGGCAAGGGAGAAGGCAAGAAGGACCAGATCGAACTGATCGCCGTGCTCTCTGATGCGACGGAGTTGAAATCGCTCGAGGCGCAATTCGTGCAATCGCAAAAGATGCAGGCCATCGGCCAGCTCGCGGGTGGTGTAGCACATGATTTCAACAATCTTTTGACTGCAATATCAGGGCATTGCGATCTGTTGCTGTTGCGTCATGATAAGGCCGATCCGGACTATGGCGATCTCGTGCAGATTCATCAGAACGCCAACCGGGCCGCGTCTCTGGTCGGACAGCTTCTGGCGTTTTCGCGCAAGCAGACGCTCAAGCCCGAGGTGATCGACCTGCGCGATACGCTGTCCGATCTGACCCATCTTCTGAACCGTCTGGTGGGCGAAAAGGTCAGCCTGTCGCTCGACCATGACGCCGGGCTCCTGCCGATCCGGGTCGACAAGCGCCAGCTCGAGCAGGTGATCATGAACCTTGTGGTTAACGCCCGCGACGCCATGCCGTTGGGCGGCGAGATCAAGATCGAGACCCGCAACGAGGTGCTCCGGGACGCGTTTACCCGCGACCGGGCGACGATTCCGCCGGGGGAATATGTCGTGGTGACCGTGTCGGATCAGGGCGTCGGCATCCCGCCGGACCGGCTGCAAAAAGTGTTCGAACCGTTCTACACCACGAAGCGGACGGGTGAAGGCACTGGGCTTGGGTTGTCGACCGCTTATGGCATCATCAAGCAGACCGGCGGTTTCATTTTCGTCGACAGCGTGGTGGGCAGCGGCACGGCCTTCACCATTTTCCTGCCGGCGCATACGGCTCGGGCCGAGGCAGTGGTCGAGGCGGCGAACAAGCCGGTCGCGGAGGCGCATCCGACCTCCGAGCGGGGCTCCGGCGTGATCCTTCTGGTGGAGGACGAGGCGCCGGTGCGGGCCTTTGCCTCCCGCGCGCTGCGATTGCGTGGGTACACGGTGATCGAGGCTGAGAATGCCGAGGAGGCGCTCGAGACGCTGGAGGACGAGAGCCTGCATATCGACGTTTTCGTGTCCGACGTGATCATGCCGGGGATGGACGGGCCGAGCTGGGTCTCCGAGGCGCTGAAACACCGTCCGGGTGTAAAGGTGGTCTTCGTCTCCGGCTATGCGGAAGATCATTTCTCTGAACAGCAATCGCGCATTCCGAATTCGACCTTCCTGCCGAAACCGTTTTCCTTGTCGGAACTGACCGCGACGGTGCAGGCACAGTTTCACTGAAAATCATGTCTTTTCAAGGTGTTTCGGGGGCGCCCTTCCGGAAGGGCATAATTTTTGCACGCCCAGGTCTTTTGATAACCTGTCGTTAACCGATTCCAGATCAAAGTGATTTCCATAAATTTAAGTTGAAATGTTCTCTTTCTGTGCTCATAAGGATAAGTGAGAACAAGAGGCGAACAAGGCCCCGCTCAGAGCAGTCCCCAGCCCCGCGACGTTTCCGCGATGGACGCTTTTTGACGGGTGTGAGATAAGGGATTGAACAGATGGCAACGGCGACCAGAGACGTAGAAAAAAACATGGCAAAGAACGACAAGCAGAACGGGGACAAGCAGAAGGCGCTCGAAAGCGCGCTGGCGCAGATCGAACGTCAATTCGGCAAAGGGTCGATCATGAAACTCGGCGCCGACAACCCGGTGCAGGAGATCGAAGCGACCTCCACGGGTTCTCTGGGGCTCGATATTGCGCTTGGCATCGGCGGCATTCCGAAAGGCCGTATCGTCGAGATCTACGGCCCGGAATCCTCGGGGAAAACCACGCTGACCCTGCATTGCGTCGCCGAGGAACAGAAAAAGGGCGGCGTTTGCGCGTTCGTCGATGCCGAACATGCGCTCGATCCGATCTATGCCAAGAAACTCGGCGTCGACCTCGACGAGCTGCTGATTTCCCAGCCCGACACCGGCGAGCAGGCGCTCGAGATCGTCGACACCTTGGTGCGCTCCGGGGCCGTGTCGCTGGTCGTGGTCGACTCGGTGGCCGCTCTGACGCCGAAATCCGAGCTTGAAGGCGACATGGGCGACAGCTCCGTGGGGGTTCAGGCCCGTCTGATGTCGCAGGCGATGCGTAAGCTGACCGGCTCGATCAGCCGCTCGAAATGCACCGTGATTTTCATCAACCAGATCCGCATGAAAATCGGCGTGATGTTCGGTTCGCCCGAAACCACCACCGGCGGCAACGCCCTGAAGTTCTACTCCTCCGTGCGCATGGACATCCGCCGCATCGGAGCGATCAAGGACCGCGACGAGGTGGTCGGCAACGAGACTCGCGTGAAAATCGTGAAAAACAAGGTCGCGCCGCCGTTCAAACAGGTCGAATTCGACATCATGTATGGCGAAGGCATCTCGAAAACCGGCGAGCTTTTGGACCTCGGCGTCAAGGCGGGCGTGGTCGATAAATCCGGCGCGTGGTTCTCTTACGGCGACGAGCGCATCGGGCAGGGCCGGGAGAATGCGAAACGCTATCTCAAGGACAACCCGCAGACCGCGCTGGAGATCGAGGACAAGATCCGCGCCGCCCACGGGCTCGATTTCGACATGGGCGACGGGTTCGAGCATGATGACATGATCGACGACGACGAATAATTCGTCCGACCGTCCTAGGATTTCAGGGCCGAAGCCATGAGGGTTTCGGCCCTTTTCCGTTTGGCGCTTATGGACAGCACGGGCGCGCGCGGGTAAACCATGCCGAACGCCAAGATTTTCCGTAAGGACGCGCCCACCATGCCCAGCGTGAACGATATCCGCTCCACCTTCCTCAACTATTTCGAGCGCAACGGTCACACCGTCGTGCCGAGTTCGCCGCTCGTGCCGCGCAATGACCCGACGCTCATGTTCACCAACTCCGGGATGGTGCAGTTCAAGAACTGCTTCACCGGGGTGGAAAAACGCGATTACGTGCGGGCCACCACGGCGCAAAAATGTGTGCGCGCGGGCGGTAAGCACAACGATTTGGATAATGTCGGCTACACGGCGCGGCACCACACGTTCTTTGAGATGCTCGGCAACTTTTCCTTTGGCGATTACTTCAAACATGAGGCGATCCCCTTTGCCTGGGAGCTGATCACCAAGGATTTCGACATTCCGAAGGACAAGCTCTACACCACCGTCTATCACACCGATGACGAGGCGTTCGAGATCTGGAAGAAAGTCGGCGTGCCGGAAGACCGGATCATTCGTATCGCGACTTCTGACAACTTCTGGCAGATGGGCGACACCGGCCCCTGCGGGCCCTGCACCGAGATTTTCTACGATCACGGCGATCACATCTGGGGGGGGCCTCCGGGCAGCCCGGAAGAGGATGGCGACCGTTTCATCGAGATCTGGAACCTCGTGTTCATGCAGAACGAGAAATTCGCCGACGGCACGATGGTCGATCTCGACATGCAGTCGATCGACACCGGCATGGGGCTTGAGCGGATTTCGGCGCTTTTGCAGGGCTCGCACGACAACTACGACACCGACATGATGAAGTCGCTGATCGAGGCGTCTGCGCATGCGACCTCTGTCGATCCTTATGGCGACAAGAACGTCCACCACCGTGTGATCGCGGATCACCTGCGCTCGACCTCTTTCCTCATCGCGGATGGCGTGATGCCGTCCAACGAAGGCCGCGGGTATGTGCTGCGCCGGATCATGCGCCGCGCCATGCGTCATGCGCATCTTCTGGGTGCGAAAGATCCGATCATGCACAAGCTCGTGCCGGAACTAGTGCGCCAGATGGGGGATGCCTACCCAGAGCTGCGCATCGGTCAGGCGATGATCGAAGAGACGCTGAAGCTCGAAGAAACCCGGTTCATCCAGACGCTGGATCGCGGGTTGAAGCTTTTGGAAGACGAACTTGTTGACCTGCCCGAAGGTGAAAAGCTTCCGGGCGAGGCGGCGTTCAAGCTTTACGATACCTACGGCTTCCCGCTCGATCTGACCCAGGATGCGCTGCGCGAAAAGGGCGTCGAGGTCGACACCTCTGGCTTTGACGCGGCCATGGCCGAGCAAAAAGCCAAGGCGCGTGCGGCTTGGGCCGGCTCCGGCGAGGCGGCGGATGCGAGCGTCTGGTATGACATCGCGGAAGACAAAGGCACCACGGAATTCCTGGGCTATGACACCGAGAAGGCCGAGGGCGAGATCGTTGCGCTCGTTAAAGACGGCGCGCGCGTGGACAGCGTCAAAGAGGGTGACACGGTGCAAATCGTGGTTAACCAGACGCCGTTCTATGGCGAGTCTGGCGGTCAGGTTGGCGACACCGGCGTGATCCGCGTGGAAAAATCCATCGCCAAAGTGACCGACACGAAAAAGGTCGCGGGCGTCTTCATCCATTTCGCCACCATCGAGACCGGTGAGATCAAAGTCGGCGCACCGGCGGCTCTCGAGGTTGATCACACCCGCCGGTCTGCCATTCGCGCCAACCACTCCGCGACGCACCTGTTGCACGAAGCCTTGCGCGAAACGCTTGGCGATCACGTGGCCCAACGCGGGTCTCTGAATGCGCCGGATCGTCTGCGCTTCGACTTTTCGCACGCCAAAGCCTTGAGCGCCGAGGAAATCGCCAAGGTCGAGCGCGACGTGAATGCCTTCATCCGCCAGAACACTGCGGTGGAAACCCGGATCATGACCCCGGATGACGCCCGTGCACTTGGAGCGCAGGCGCTCTTCGGCGAGAAATACGGTGACGAGGTTCGTGTGGTCTCCATGGGACGTGCGGACACCGGCAAGGGCACGGATGGCCAGACCTATTCGCTCGAACTTTGCGGCGGCACCCATGTTAAACGCACCGGCGACATCGGGGTTTGCGTGGTGCTGGGCGACAGCGCGTCCTCTGCCGGTGTGCGCCGGATCGAGGCGCTGACCGGTCAGGCGGCGATTGCCCATCTCGAATCCGAGGCGCATCGCGCGGCTGAGGTGGCGGCCCTGCTGAAAACCCCGGTCGCCGAGGTGGTGGACCGCGTCAAGGCGCTCGCGGACGAGCGCAAGAAACTGGAGCAGGAGGTCGCCAACCTCAAGCAACAGATCGCGCTTGGTGGCGGAGCCAAAGGCGGGGTCGAAGCCAAAGAGATCGGCGGCGTGAAATTCCTCGCGCAGGCGCTCTCGGGCGTCTCCGGCAAAGACCTGCGCGGCTTGATCGACGCGCATAAAAACAATCTCGGCTCCGGCGTGATCCTTCTGATCGCCGAAGAAGACGGCAAAGTCGCAGTCGCCTGTGGCGTGACCGACGATCTGACCGGCAAAATCTCCGCCGTCGACGTGCTCAAGGCCGCTGTGCCCGCGGTGGGCGGTCAGGGCGGCGGTGGTCGTCCGGATATGGCGCAGGGCGGGGGCAAGGACTTCTCCGGTGCCGAGGCCGCCATTGCTGCCGCTGAAATGCTTTTGAAAGGATAAGACATGCCCGCTCTCTGGATCGCCAATATCAAGGTCACCGACGAAGAGGCCTATGGCCGCTACGCCAAACTCGCAGGCCCCGCGATTGCCAAGCACGGTGGCACCTTCCTTGCGCGGGGCGGGCGCTATGTCCAGCTTGAGGGTAATGACCGTCCGCGCAATGTGGTGACGCGGTTCGACAGTGTCGAGGCCGCCGTCGCCTGCTACAACAGCCCTGAATATCAGGAGGCGCTGAGCCACGCCAATGGCGCTTCCGAGCGGGACATCGTGGTGATCGAAACCACCGAGTGAGATCTCTCACAGGATTTGAATGCGGCGCGGGGGACACTCCGCGCCGCTTTTATTTGGAAAACGGGTTTTTCGGGCTGCGATCGAAGGACAGCGTGTTCGTGCTCTGATGCACCAGCTCCTCGATGGCGTCGGCGAGATGCACCGTGTCGATGTGATCGTCGCCCGCCGCCACGCGAATGAAATGCGCACGGTGCAGCACATCGGTATGGGTAAACCCCTGCGGCGGCTCAAACCGATAGCTCGCAAGTTCGATCAACATGCCGTTCGGTTCACGGAAATAGATGCTGTCCATGAACCCGCGATCCTTGACGCCGGAGTGCTTGACGCCGCGCGCATCCAGCCGCTCCACCACCTGGTCGAAAGTGACCTTCGAGATGTTGAACGCCAGATGATGCAGCGAGCCGGGCCCCTGGTCGATCTTGTGACGGCCCGGTTTTCGCTCCTCATTGGTGAACACCGTGATCAGCCGTCCGTCGCCCGGATCGAAATAGAGATGGCCCTCTTCGGGGCGGTCCAGATTGGGCTGATCGAAAACGAAAGGCATGCCCAAAACGCCCTCCCAGAAGTCGATGGAAGATTGCCGGTCCGCGCCGGTGATGGTGATGTGGTGAACCCCCTGGGTCTGAATCTTACGCATGGATGTGTCTCCTTTCGGCCCAAGATAGGCGAAAAGCCCGCCACACCGTAGTCCCGCCCGCGCACAGAGACTGCGCGCCAAAGAGAAAGACCCGCCGGGGAGGGCGGGCCTTCTGGTTTCCTTTGTGCCTGAAATACTCAGACTTACGCGCGCTTACTGCGCCGCCTTGGCGTTGCGCTTGCGCTCGTGCGGGTCGAGGTAGCGTTTGCGCAGGCGGATGCTTTCCGGCGTCACTTCGACCAGTTCGTCGTCGTTGATATAGGCGATGGCCTCTTCCAGCGACAGGGTCTTGGGCGTGGTGAGACGCACCGCATCGTCGGTGCCGGAGGCGCGCACGTTGGTGAGTTTCTTGCCCTTGAGCGGGTTCACTTCGAGATCGTTGTCACGCGAATGCTCGCCGATGATCATGCCCTGATAGACCTTTGCCTGAGCGCCGAGGAACAGCTTGCCGCGCTCCTCGAGGTTCCACAGCGCATAGGCCACGGCCTCGCCGTCTTCCATGGAGATCAGAACGCCCTGACGACGGCCCGGGATCGCGCCTTTGTAGGGGGCCCAGCTATGGAACACGCGGTTCAGCACGCCGGTGCCGCGGGTGTCGGTGAGGAACTCGCCGTGATAGCCGATCAGACCGCGCGACGGCACATGCGCGATGATCCGCGTCTTGCCGTTCTGCTGTTTCATCTCGGTCAGGTCGCCCTTGCGCGCGCCGGTCAGTTTCTCGATCACCGCGCCGGAGTATTCATCGTCCACATCGACGGTGACTTCCTCGATCGGCTCCATGCGCTGACCGTTCTCTTCGCGCATGATCACCTGCGGACGAGAGATCGACAGCTCGAAGCCCTCGCGGCGCATGTTCTCAATGAGAACGCCCATCTGCAATTCGCCTCGACCGGAGACTTCGAAGGCCTCGCCGCCGGGGGTGTCCTTGATCTTAATCGCGACGTTCGACTCGGCCTCTTTCATGAGGCGGTCGCGGATCACACGGGACTGAACCTTCTTGCCTTCACGACCGGCCAAGGGGCTGTCGTTGATGCCGAAGGTCACGGTGATGGTCGGCGGGTCGATCGGCTGGGCTTCGAGCGGTTCGTCAACTTCCAGCGCGCAGAGCGTGTCGGAGACGGTCGCTTTTGTCATGCCGGAGAGCGACACGATATCGCCCGCGACGGCCTCTTCGATCTCCGCCATGGCGAGACCGCGGAAGGCCTGGATTTTCTTGACCTGGAATTGCTCGATCTTCTGACCGTTGCGGGTCAGGGCCTGAATGGTTGCACCGGCCTTGATCTTGCCGCTCTCAACACGGCCCGTGAGCAGACGGCCGAGGAACGGGTCGGAGCCCAGCGTGGTGGCGAGCATGATGAAGGGCTCGCCCTGTTTCTTGATCTGTTTCGGTGCGGGCACGTGGTTCAGGATCAGGTTGAACAGCGCGTCGAGGTTCTTGCGCGGCCCGTCGAGTTCGGCGTCACACCAGCCGGAGCGACCGGAGGCGTAAAGATGCGGGAAGTCGAGCTGGTCCTCGTCGGCATCGAGCGAGGCGAAGAGATCGAAACACTCGTCCAGCGCGCGATCCGGCTCGGCGTCCGGTTTGTCGACCTTGTTCAGAACCACGATCGGGCGCAGACCGAGAGCCAGCGCTTTCGAGGTCACGAATTTGGTCTGCGGCATCGGGCCTTCTGCGGCGTCCACCAAAAGGACAACGCCATCGACCATGGAGAGGATGCGCTCCACCTCGCCGCCGAAATCGGCGTGGCCGGGGGTGTCGACGATGTTGATGCGATGGCCTTTCCACTCGACCGAGGTGGCTTTCGCCAGAATGGTGATGCCGCGCTCGCGCTCCAGATCGTTGGAGTCCATGGCACGCTCGGTGGTGGCCTGGTTTTCGCGGAAGGTGCCCGATTGTTTCAGAAGCTCATCGACAAGCGTCGTCTTGCCGTGGTCCACGTGGGCGATGATGGCGATATTGCGAAGATCCATAGGGTGGGGTTTCCGTCGTGAATATGTCTTGGCCCCGCGCCTAACGGGTGAAAGGGCAAAAGACCAGCTTTAAAGCACCCGAACGGTGTGAAAAGCCGTTCAATGTGATGCGGTGTGCGAGAAAAGGTGGATGACAAGCACGCCTGCGATGATCAGCCCCATGCCAAGAGCCGCCGCGAGGTCGATTTTCTGACCGAAGGCGACAAGGCCGACAAGCGTGATCAGAACGATGCCGAGACCGGACCAGATGGCGTAGACCACCCCCACCGGCATGACCTTGAGCACATGGGTGAGGAAATAGAAGGCGAGGCCATAGCCGATGACCACCGCAGCGGTCGGCAGCGGTTTGGTGAACTGCTGCGAGGCATTGAGCGCCGAGGTGCCGATGACTTCGGAGACGATGGCGGCAATGAGGAAAAGGTAATGTTTCGGCATGATCCCGGCTCCGTTCACATCGCGATATAGCGGTCGCGACGGTGGTTGATTGCGATCACGAGGTTCACGACGACAGCGCCCAGAAGCGAATAGAGTACGAGGGGCAGGGGCATCACGAAGAACGCGATGGCAAACAGGCAGGCGTCGAAGGCCAGTTGGACATAGCCCGCCTTGAAGCCGGTCGCGTCCTGAAGATAGAGCGCGAGGATGCCCAGTCCGCCCAGCGATCCGCCGTGGCGAAAGATCGCCATGAGGCCCGCGCCGGTCATGAACCCGACCATCACCGCACCGAACCAGGGCGTGACGCCTTCGAAGGAGACCATCGAGGGGAACCATTCGGAGAGAACCGAAATCAGCGCCACGTTGATAAAGGTCTTGCCGACGAAGACCTTGCCCATGCGTTTGTAGCCGAACCAGTAGAACGGCAGGTTGACGGCGAAGAAGACCCAGCCGAAGGGCAGGTCGGTGATATAGGAAATCAGCACGGCCAGCCCCGCCATCTGCCCGGTGATCAGCCCCAGAGACCGCAGCATGACAAGGGCGAAGGCACACATGGAGGTGCCGAACAGATAGCCCTGAAGGTCCTCGAACCATGTGTGTTTCTCGGGCTTTTGCACATCCGTTTGCATGAGTGTCCCCGGTCTTTCGTCGGTCAGTTGGCGATATAACGGTCCCGGCGGTGGTTGAAGGCAATCACGCCATTGAGAACCACCGCGCCGAGGAGCGAATACAACACCCGCGTCGGTTCGAAAAGGAAGAACGCCACGGCAAACAGCACGGCGTCGAAACCGAGCTGGACAATGCCTGCCCGGACGCCGAAGCGGTCCTGCGCCACAAGCGCGACGACGCCAAGCGCGCCGAGTGAGCCTTTGTGCCGGAAGATCCCCAAAAGCCCATAGCCCGCCAGAATGCCGAAGGCGACCGTGCCGAACAGCGGGTTGATGTAGGAAAACGTCATCCAGTTCGGAATCTGCGCGATCAGGACGGAGGCGACGGTGACGCAAATCGCGGATTTTGCGGTGAATTCCGTGCCCATGCGGAACCATGCCAGCGCATAGAACGGCACGTTGATCAGCCAGAACACCCACGAGAACGACCAGCCGGTGAGATAGGAGATCACCAGCGCCAGCCCCGCCGTCTGTCCGGTGATGAAACCGAGCTGATTGATGATCACCAAGCCGATGGAGGTGGTGATAAGCGCGATGGAAAAGCCCTGCACATCCTCGATGAGGCTGTGTTTCGGGGGATTCTCCGGAAGGGGTAAGGGGGCTGGCATAAGCTGTAGGTAGGACAGTGTTGCTGACCTGTCTAGCGCAAAATGCAGCTTGCCCATGACAAAATCGGAGCGGGGCGCAGGGCTGAGGAAAATTGCAGCAGTTCAGACGGCGGTTGTTTGCAATCCGAACAGAGACTGGGTCAGCGCGGGCGTCGCGACGGGCGTGGTTGCGACGGGAGAGCGGGGCTCTGCCCGCCGCGCCTCCGACAGGCGCTGCAATTCTTCGATCCGGTCGAGCGCACGCTGATGAAACGCGATCGGGTCGCCATGGCGCCGCGACATCTCGATCTGGGCCTTGAACCCTTCGATCAGATCCATGGGCGTGGTGGCGTCGAACTCCGGCGTGTAAATGAGCCCGGCTTCATAGAGCATGTCGTGCATATGCTGCACAAACCGCTCGCCGCGCGTCTCAAGCGCCATCATGGTGCCGAAATCGTAAACGCCATTGTCGCGCAGCCAGTCGGCCAGTTCGTCGATCTGGCGCGGGGTGATCGCGGTGAAATCGTATTCTGCGTAAATTTCTTCGGCGCTCATGGCGGCGGGGAAACCGCTCCGGGCCTCTGCCGTACTCTCCGGTCCCGGGGATGGGAGCGGGAGGCCTTTTGGCACGGGCTGCGGTATCTTCGTGTCGGCGGCAATCTGCATGGCGGAACCTTTTGGGTTGGGGGTCATTCGATCCAAAGGCGTTGGGCCTGAAACAGCACCAGCGTCTCCGCGAGTTGCGGGGTCGAGGCGGTGGCGGTCGCGACCGGGCGGGTCATCTGTGCTTTCTCGAGCTTGAACAGGTGTGTGGACAGGCGCTCGGTGTCCTGACCGTAACGCCGTGCCAAGGCCAGATCGGAGCGGGTTTGCGCGATCAGGTCCATCGGCGCATCGGGATCGAACGCCTCGGCACCGCCAATGCCATAGACGCTGCCGGAATGTTCCATATCGGCGCGATAGATCGCCCCCTGGCGTTCGAACCCCATGACAAACCCCAGATCGTCGAAGCGCGCGGCCTTGAGATCGGCGGTCAGCCGGTCGATCTCATTGGCGGAAATCGCGGTGAGGTCGTAGCGGGCAAAGATGTCGCGTGCGCTTTGAACCGCAGTGCTCTTGCCGGTGTCGGTGGTGGATTTCGCCGGGTTTTGCGGCGAGTCTTGCGAGGCCGGGCCGTCGGACACCGAAGAGCCGCGCGCCTCCGCATCCGGGACGGCGGTCCGGTTTTGCGACTGGCTGCCCTGGGGGGAGCCCTGTGTCGTCCCCTGGGGGGCGGGAAAATGATAGGCAGAGGAAATCTGCATCGGAAACCTTCTGTTCTCCTGATGATCAGAAGATAGGTGCCCGTGGCTTAAATTCGAGATAACAGGTAAAATTGCGCGGAAATTTTACGGCGTAATTTTCCCGCGCAATCCGTAGGTTATGGTTAGTTCTTCGTGATCCTCGTGGCGATCAGCCGAACACCAGTGACAGCCCCAGAAGCGCCGAGGCCGCGCCGAGGAAGCGGGGCGCGAGCGGATGGGCGCGGGCCATGAACTGGGCCATCACGATGCCCGCCGCATGCAGCGCCGCGGTTGCGAAGATGAAACCGACGCCAAAGCCCATCGCATGGGCCGCACCGAGTTCCGCGCCATGGGCATGGCCGTGGAACAGGCCGAAGAAGGCGGCGATGGCGACCCCGCCCCAGAGACCCGGACGCACGGCGAAGCTGACCAGGAGGCCGATCACGATGGCGGAAGCGAGGATCATCGGTTCGACGAAGGGCAGGGGCAGGCCGGTGATGCCACCGATATAGCCCAGCGTCATGGCGCCGACGAAGCCCGCAGGCACGGCCCAAAGCGCCTTGCCGCCGATCTGCAGCGCCCAGACGCCGACGGCGAGCATCGCCAGCACGTGATCGAGACCGAAGAGCGGGTGGCTCACCCCGGCCAGAAAGGAGCCGTGCTCCTCGGGCGGCAGATGTGCGAGGGCGGGGCTGGCGAGAAGGGCGAAAAGCCCGGTCAGGAGATATTTGTTCATGACTGTCCCTTACTGAAGTCAACGGGCGCCCCGGGTTGGGTCACGCCTCTGCCCAACCTGACGAAGCCGCACCGCACAGGCAAGGGGCGGGGCGGGCTTTGCGGCAAAAAGGACACGGTTTCCTTGCGGAAGAAAAAAACCTTTGCCTCAAATTCGGGCGTCATCCATGGTGCGCCCATTGCAAACAGCCACGAAGGAGGGCGACATGATCATCAGCATTCGACATACCCTCCGTGGACACGCCTCTGCGGCGATGACCCTGTGTGGCAAGGGAGCTGGCAAAGCTCTGCGATCTTAAACGATCCTTTTCCTGAAAACCCGTCATCGCTGCCGTGTCTGTTCTTTGCAACGGGCCGGTTAAGACGTCTTCTGATTTCCGACATTTTGTCTTGGATCGGGCGTCCGGGGCGGCCCATTTCTTCCAAAATCTCTCAATAGGGCCCGGTGTTTGCCGGGAAAATCTCATGTTGGTTTCCAATCCCTCCGCGCCGCTTTCCCTGCGGCAGGCTCTGCAACCCCTGATCGAAAGTCACGGCTTCTGGCAGGTGCTCCGCGCCGCCTTTGCCGCGCGTGGCGCGCTCAAACGCGAGGCACGGCTGGCGAAAAAACCGGGCGATCTCAATGCACATCTGCGCCGTGACATCGGTCTGCCGCCCGAAGCGCCTCCGGGAAAGGCGGAGTGGCAGGATTTCCGCTGATAGACTGCGCATGACATCGGCATAAAAAAGGCCGGAGCGTGCGAGCTCCGGCCTTTGTGGCGGGGTGGACTGGGGATCTCAGCCCGCCAGAGCCTTGTTCAGGTTCTCGTCGATCTTCTCGAGGAAGCCCATGGTGGTGAGCCAACCCTGGTTCGGGCCGACGAGCAGGGCAAGGTCCTTGGTCATGAAACCGCTTTCGACGGTGTCGACGATGACTTTTTCCAGCGTGGTGGCAAAGCGCATGAGCTGTTCGTTGCCGTCGAGTTTCGCGCGGTGCTTCAGGCCGCCGGTCCAGGCGTAAATCGAGGCGATCGAGTTGGTCGATGTGGCTTCGCCCGCCTGATGCTGGCGATAGTGGCGTGTCACGGTGCCGTGGGCGGCTTCGGCCTCGACGATCTTGCCGTCTGGGGTCATGAGTTGCGAGGTCATGAGACCCAGCGAACCGAAGCCCTGCGCCACGGTGTCGGATTGCACGTCACCGTCGTAGTTTTTACAGGCCCAGACAAATTTCCCGGACCATTTCATCGCACAGGCGACCATGTCGTCGATCAGCCGGTGTTCGTACCAGATGCCCGCCTTTTTGAAGGCATCGGCGAATTCCTCTTCGTAGATCTCCTGGAAGATGTCCTTGAAGCGACCGTCATAGGCCTTGAGGATGGTGTTCTTGGTCGAGAGATAGACCGGCCAGCCGACGTTGAGACCGTAGTTCAGCGAGGCGCGGGCGAAATCGCGGATCGAGGCGTCGAGGTTGTACATGCCCATGAACACGCCCTCCGAGGGGGCGTCATAGACCACATGTTCGATCTCGGTGCCGTCCTCGCCGGTGAATTTCATCGTCAACTGCCCCTTGCCGGGGAAGCGGAAATCGGTGGCCTTATACTGGTCGCCGAAGGCGTGACGACCGACCACGATCGGGTTGGTCCAGCCGGGCACGAGGCGCGGCACGTTCTTGCAGATGATCGGCTGGCGGAACACCACCCCGCCGAGGATGTTGCGGATCGTGCCGTTGGGCGATTTCCACATTTTCTTGAGGCCGAATTCCTCGACGCGTTGCTCGTCGGGGGTGATGGTCGCGCATTTGACGGCGACACCGACCTCCTTGGTCTTCATCGCGGCGTCGATGGTGATCTGGTCCTCGGTGGCGTCGCGCTCTTCGATGCCGAGATCGTAATAGAGCAGGTCGATGTCGAGGTAGGGCAGGATGAGTTTCTTCTTGATGAAATCCCACATGATGCGGGTCATCTCATCGCCGTCCATCTCGACGATGGGGTTGTCTACCTTGATCTTGGTCATCTGGGGGAGCTCCATGAGGGGTCTGGGAGAGTCGCTTTCTTTTAGACCATATCCGAGGCGAGTGGAAGATGTGCATACCATTGTATACCAAATTTTCACAAAGCTGAGAGTGGCGGTGGGGGTTCTGCGTGTTGCGGCCTTCGGCTTTGCCCGATTTCGCGGCAGTTCATGCCGTCACGCAATGTGATTTTAAAGTTGACAGAAAAACTAAGAATTTATACACGGCGTCTCATACGCTTTCCCGGCAGGTGCATGCCGGTGCCAGGCAGCCCAAGGTCCCCGAACCCGGCCCCCGAGATCACGAAAGCCCAAGCTTCAACCGATCCGGAGACATCAGAGGGGATTCTCATGACCGTATTTCTATGGCCCGAACGCGCCCGCGCCCGGCTGCTGCTCAGTGCCGCGCTGGTTCTGCCTGGCCTGCCGCTTGCCGCACAGGATATGACACAGCTCGACTTGATCGTGGTTCAGGGCGAAACGGAGGAGGGGGCAGAGACCCTCTCCGGCGGCTCCGTCAGCACGATCGACGGCACGGCGCTGGTCGAAACCTATGGCGGCGATGTTGCGACCGCGGTGCGCAATACGCCCGGTGCCTTCACCCGTTCGCCCTCCGACAGCCCGGCGGTTTCGGTGAACATCCGTGGCATGCAGGGCTTTGGCCGGGTCAACACCATGATCGACGGCATTCCGCAGACCTTCCGGAACATGTCGGGCCATGGCGGCTCCTATGACGATCAGGTCTATCTCGACCCCGGTCTTTTGGCCGAGGCGGACATTGCCAAGGGCGCGGTTGCCGGGGCGGCGGGTATGGGCGCACTGGCAGGGGCCGCGAATTTCCGCACCATCGGCATCGACGATCTGCTGGAGGAAGGGGAGACCTCCGGCGGTATGGTGCGGCTGAGCTTCGGCGACAACGGCAAGGATGCGGCGGCGACGTTTGCGGGCGCGATGCAAAGCGCCGACGGCGTGTTCGGTGGCATGGCGGCGGTGAGCGGTTATAACGACGGGCCTTACAAAGACGGCGATGGCACGGAGACCAGTGAGTATTACAAGGACGAACCGCGCACGCTTCTGGCCAAGATGCGCTATCGCCCGTCGTCCGATCTCGAATTCAACCTGACCGCGCAGGATTACGACAACACCTTTTACCCGACCAGTTCATCGGGCTACATCTGGGATGTGAAACGTCAGAGCGTGGTGGCGGAGATGGCCTATGATCCGGGCGATCCGCTGATCGACGTCAGCGCCAAACTGTACTGGCAGGAGCTGGATTTCAGCTTTCCGACCGGCGAAGGCAAGACCTCCGGTTCCTATCTTGGGCGGGATGGCACGGATGCGACGCTTGGGGGCGATCTTTCCAATACAAGCCGCATCGCGCTGGCGAATGGAAAGCTGTTGCTGAATTACGGCGTCGCCTACACGGAGAACGATTTCGACATCAATGAATACGGCGGGTCGAACTCGGATGGCAAACTTGCGAAGTCCGGGGCCTTCCTGTCGGCGGCTTATGCGATTGGCAATTGGGAACTGGGCGGGGGCCTGCGTTACGATCACTACAAGCTCACCGGGCTGATCGACAGCGACGAGGTGTCCCGCAGCGCTGGCGAATGGAACCCCAACCTGTCGGCGCGCTATCATCTGAGCGACGCCTGGTCTGTCTATGGCTCTTACGCCCAGACCATGCGCGCGCCGACGGTGACGGAAATGTTCTACGGCGGCGGTTCGCATGCGACGGCGGTCAACTCGGTTTTGACCAACCCGGACCTTGAGGCGGAAAAGGCCGAGACCTTTGAGATCGGCGTGAGCTTTGCCCGCGAGGGGCTCTGGGCCGAGGCGGTGCTGTTCCAGTCGGATATCGACGATTACATCGGGTATCAGCAGGATACGGACAGCAATGTGCGTTATGTGAACATTGATGGCACAACGCACATGCGCGGATTGGAATTGTCGGGCGGGTTCGAAAACGACCGGTTCTTTGGCAGCCTCGCTTTCACGCTCTCCGACACGGATCAGCCGATTGCCACCTATGCTGGCTATGGTCAGGACCAATACGGCGAACTGCCGGATCAGTACCTGACTCTCGATCTCGGAATGAAACTTTTGGAGGGCGATGCCCGGATCGGCACGCGGGTGCGCTATGTCGGGGAAAGCTCGATTGCGATCATGTCCTTCGTGACCGGCGAGGGGGCCGTGCAGCCGGTGGATGATTACACGGTGGTCGACCTTTATGCCTCCTGGGACGTCACGGACTCGTTGGAGCTTTACGCCAATATCGAGAACGTCGCCGATACCTATTACATCGACGCCTCGACCGGTTCGGTGGATTACGAAAACGACTTCGGTGGACGCGGGCGGACGATTCAGGTGGGGATGACCTACCGGTTCTGAGCCCTTCGCGGATGGAATATCAGGCGGGCCTGCTCCTTCGGGGGCAGGCCTTTTGGCGTCATCCCGCCACGATCACCCCGACCGCATAGGCGACCATGGCGCAGATGCCGCCGAGGAAGACCGTTTCCCCGATCGCGCGCCAGAGCCCGGCCCGCGTCGCCACATGGCGCAACAGCCCCAGAAGTGTCAGTGCGAGCACGGTGGCGGCAACTGCGGCGGTAAACTGGTCGGGGCCGGGGAGGCCGAGGATATAGGGCAGGATCGGGATCACGCCGAAGCTCACGAAGGAGAGGAAGGTGATCAGCGCCCGTGGCCAGAGCGCCCCCTGACCGGGGTCTTCCAGCCCCTCGACCTGCGACAGGGTGATCTCCGCCATCAGGCCAGGTGATTTGGCGGCCAGAGTTGCCATGGTGGTGGCGTCGAGCGTCGACAGCCCGTGGCCCTTGAGATGCCGGGTGAGCGCGCCGATCTGTGCCGAAGGATCGCGTGACAGCCGGGCTTGTCGCCGCCGGATCATGTCGCGCGCGGCGCGGGCAGAGAGGAATTCACCCAGCCCCATCGACGTCGCATCGGCAAAGAGATTGGCCAGCCCGAAGACCAGCACCGCCAGCGTGGCGAGCTCCCCGCCTCCCTCGGCATTGGCGCCCGCGTAACCTGCGACAATGGCGAAGGTGGTGACGATGCCGTCGTTGCCGCCATAGACGATCTGTTTCAGGTGATCGGTGAGCCTGGGCCTGGCGAACATGCTGGGGTCCTTCTTGCGCGTCTCGCATCCGACTGGCTGCGATGGTAGAAGAGAGCTATAGAGCGCTCCATGACATCGCTCAAACCCGATGTGGACCGGATTTTGCGGAGAAAGCCGGGGATTTTATGGGGTATAATAATACCTATTTTTTAAGCATTTGTTTTTGAATGGAAAATCGAAGTGGCGGGCGCTTGACGCGGGGCGTGAAATGCTTAGAACACGCTCAATCGAATTCCTATCCCATAAGGGCAAGAAACATGAAAACCTTTTCCGCTACTCCCGCGGACGTGGACAAGAAATGGATCCTGATCGACGCTGAAGGCGTCGTGCTGGGCCGTCTCGCTTCCATCGTCGCCATGCGCCTGCGTGGCAAACACAAAGCGACCTTCACCCCGTCCATGGACATGGGTGACAACGTCATCGTGATCAACGCCGACAAAATCCAGTTGTCCGGCAAGAAGCGCACCGACGAGCGCTTCTACTGGCACACCGGCCACCCGGGCGGCATCAAATCCCGCACCATCGGTCAGATCCTCGAAGGCGATCACCCGGAACGCGTCGTGACCAAAGCCGTGCAACGTATGCTGCCGGGCGGCAAGCTGTCCCGCCAGCAAATGACCAACCTGCGCGTTTACGCCGGCTCCGAGCACCCGCATGAAGCTCAG
This sequence comes from Celeribacter ethanolicus, assembly GCF_001550095.1. Classification (GTDB taxonomy): domain Bacteria; phylum Pseudomonadota; class Alphaproteobacteria; order Rhodobacterales; family Rhodobacteraceae; genus Celeribacter; species Celeribacter ethanolicus. The sequence goes on from NZ_LRUC01000013.1 coordinate 94,546, forward strand.
AGCCCGGAAGTGCTGGACGTCAAGTCCATGAACAAGAAAAACACCCGGAGCTGAGACCGATGGCTGAAGAAATCAAATCCCTCGACGCGCTGAGCGCAGTCGCCGGTGGTGAGACCCTCGTCGTCGAAGCCGCTGCCCCCCGTGAACCCGTTCGTGACGAACTGGGCCGTTCCTACGCCACCGGCAAGCGTAAAGACGCTGTCGCCCGCGTCTGGATCAAGCCGGGTTCCGGCAAGGTCACCGTGAACGGCAAGGACATGTCCGTGTACTTCGCCCGTCCGGTGCTCCAGCTCATCGTGAAACAACCGGCCCAGATCGCCGGCGTCGAAGGTGAATTCGACGTTGTCGCCACCGTCAAAGGCGGCGGTCTCTCCGGTCAGGCCGGTGCTGTGAAACACGGCATCTCCAAAGCTCTGCAGCTCTACAACCCGGAACTGCGCGGCGCTCTGAAAGCCGCCGGCTTCCTGACCCGCGACTCCCGTGTTGTGGAACGGAAGAAATTCGGTAAGCGCAAAGCCCGCCGTTCCTTCCAGTTCTCCAAGCGTTAATCGCCGGACTGGTCCAGAAATTCAAAGGGTCGCCTTCGGGCGGCCCTTTTCCATGCCGGAAGACGAAGCTGCGATCCCCTTGGCAACCCGGGCCCTGCGGTTCATAGTGGGGCAAATCCGTTCGATGCGAGCCGCCTGAAATTTGTCCCATCCCTACGAAGATATTCCTTCGCGAAGTTTCTGGCGCAGCGGGGTGGTCGAGACCGACCGCCAGAGCTGGCCGGGGATGTATATGCCGAAGGTGCGCATCAGGCGTGACACGGCCGTGGCCACGGCGGGGAGCTGTTTCGCCCAGCATATCGGCAATTACCTGACGCTGGCCGGGGTCAATGTACTCGATGCCGAGCCCAAGCCGAAAGGGATGAGCGATGCGCTGGCCCGCCGCTATGGCTATGGCCTCTATTCGGCGCGCTATGGCAATGTCTACACCGCCCGGCAGATGCGCGAACTGCTCGAAGATGCCATTGCCGGGCAGGTCTACACCCGCCTGTTCCTGACCCGCGAAGATCGCTGGTTCGATGCGTTGCGGCCCGGGGTGGAGCCCGAGGGTTGCGAGAGCCGGGAAGAGGCGATCGAACTCAGGCGCGAGCATCTCATGAAAGTGGCGTCTCTGGCGCAGATGGCGGATGTCTTCGTCTTCACCCTTGGCCTGACCGAGGGCTGGATACACACTGGGGTCAACCGCACCATGGCGATGGCTCCGGGCGTGATCGCGGGCAGCTATCGCAAGCGCCATGTGTTTCACAATTTCACCTATGACGAGATCATGGCCGATCTGGCCGAGATCCAGCGCCTGCTCAGGATGCTGAACAGGAACATCCGGCTCCTGCTGACCGTCTCGCCGGTGCCGCTCACGGCCACCGCCTCGGGTCAGCACGTTCTGGCGGCGACGACCTATTCGAAATCCGTGCTACGTGCTGCGGCGGGCGATTTCGCCGCCTCCCGGAAGAGTGTGGATTATTTCCCGTCCTATGAGCTGGTGACCACATGGGCCAACACCACGCCCGCCTTTGCCGCCAACCTGCGCTCGGTCCGGCCGGAGACGGTGGAGCGGGTCATGGCGATCTTCCTCACCGCACAGGGGCTTCTGGAGCCTGTCGAGGCGATGCAGCATGAAGAGTTTTCCGACAGGGAGGAGGCGGAGGACGATGTGGTCTGCGAAGACGCGCTTCTGGAGGCGCTCCGGAAATGAAGCTGGCAAAGTGAAGGGGGCGAGATGACCAAGCGGCTCTGCGTTCTGGGCAATTCCCACATGGCCGCCTTCGCCACGGCGGCGGAGCGCGATGCCGCGCGCTGGCCGGGGATGGCGCTCGACATGTTCGGGGCACATGGCGATGCGCTGTCGCGCTTCGAGGTGCAGGACGGGCGGTTTCTGAGCGAGGATGCAGAGGCACGGGCGCGGCTCGCCCATCTGGTCGGGCGTGACGCCTTTGCGCTCTCCGATTACGACGGTTTCGTCGTCACCGGGCTGCATGTTTCGGTCTTCACTTTCGTGCGGATGTTCCGTGAGCTGTCTTCGGTCGACATGCCCTCTGTGAAGGGGGCTTCGAATGCGCTGGAGGACGGGCGGCCTCTGGCGTCCGGGGCGATGCTCCGCGCCTATGGGGCGGAGCGGCTGATGCGCACCGGCGGGATAAAGCTTGCCCTGATGCTGCGCGCGGCGACCGAGGTGCCGGTCTTCGTCGCAAGCCAGCCGCGGCCCTCGGGGCGGGTGCGGGAGCGCGGCGGCACCTATCTTGGATTCAGCCAATTGGCGGCGCGGGGCGACGGGGGGTTCGTGTCCGACTGGTTCGACCGGGAGACAGAGGCGTTCTGTGCGTCCCGGCGGCTCAAGTTTATCCCGCAACCGGCGGAGACGGTGGAGGAGGGGCTGTTCACGAGCGAGTCCTTTCTGCGTGGCTCGGTGCGGCTTGCCAAGCGCAAAGGCCTGGCGCATGACGACGACGATGTGCTGCATGCCAATGCGGATTTTGCCCGTTTGATGGTCGATCAAGTGGCAGTTTCGATGAATTTACCCATTGCGGCGTGAGGCTTGCGGGTTGGCTCTTGCGCATTTGATCAAAAACCTCACAGGATCGGGAAAAGCGGTTCTCACAGGTGGGTCCAGGGGAAGAGGGCATGACATTCGGTGACAAGATACGGCGGTTCTTCCGTTCGGAGCAGGGGGTTGGCGTGATGCTCGTGTCACCGACCGCCCTTTATGCGCTTTTGCTGCTGGCGGTGCCTCTGGTGGCGATTGTCGTGATTTCGTTTTGGACCCAGACGGGCGTACGCGATTTCGACACCACGTTCACGCTCGCCAATTATAAAGAGGCCCTGACCGATCCGCTCTATCGTCAGCTCATGCTGCGCTCGCTGATGGTGTCGGGGCTGGTGACGACGATCACCGTGGTTCTGGCCTTCCCGATTGCCTATTTCGTGTCCTTCGGGGTCAAACCCGAGCATAAATCCCTGTGGATTTTCCTGATCACCATCCCGTTTTGGACCTCCTATCTGATCCGTGTGTTCCTGTGGAAAGTGATCCTTGGTTACAACGGCGTGCTGAACTCCGGGCTTCTGGCCGTGGGCGTGATCGAGGAGCCGATGAGTTTCATCCTCTACAACGTCAATGCCGTGGTGATCACACTGGCCCATGCCTATGCGCCCTTTGCGATCCTGCCGATCTTCGTGGCGCTCGAAAAGATCGACCGCTCGCTTCTGGAGGCCTCCCGCGATCTCGGTGAAAGCCGCACGATGACCTTCCTGCGCGTCACCCTGCCGCTGGCCGCGCCCGGCGTGGTTGCCGCCGTGCTGATTGTCTTTATCCCGACCATCGGTGACTATGTGACCCCGCGCCTTGTCGGCGGTCCGGGTGGTCTGATGATCGCCAACATGATCCAGACCCAGTTCCTGCGCCTCAACAACGCGCCTCTGGGGGCCACTTTGGCGGTGCTCGCCATGCTCATCGTCGCGGTGATCGCCATCGCCTTCATGCTCCTGGGCAACAAGGCCGCAGGCGGGAACAAAGGAGGGCGCCGGAAATGAAATCGCTCAAGACCTACGCCATCCTCTATCTGATCTTCCTCTACGCGCCGATCTTTCTGCTGCCGCTCTTCGCCTTCAACAGCTCGACGGTCATCGCGTTTCCGCTCACGAGCTTCACGACCGAATGGTTCACCACGCTCCTGACGCTGACCGAAATGCACGGCGCGCTGTTGAACTCGCTCAAGATCGCACTGACCTCGGCCGTGCTCGCCACGATCCTCGGGATTTTCGCGGCCATGGCGGCGACGCGTTATACCTTTCCGGGGCAAAAGGGCATCATGGGCTTTATCATGCTGCCTCTGGTACTGCCGGAGATCATTGTCGCGGTGTCGCTTCTGATCGTGATCCTGCGGATGGGGTTCAACACCGGCGCCTGGTCGGTGATTGCGGGGCATACGCTGATCTGTACGCCCTTTGCCATCGCCATCCTGCAATCGGCTTTCGCCTCGCTCGATCCCTCGCTCGAAGAGGCGGCCTATGATCTGGGGGAGACGCCCGCCTCGACCTTCCGTCTGGTGACATTGCCGCTCGTCATGCCGGGGATCATCTCCGCGCTTCTGATTTCCTTCACCATCTCGATGGATGAGTTCATCATCGCCTTCTTCCTCACAGGGGCTGAGCCGACCCTGCCGGTCTACCTGTTCTCGATGATGCGCTTTCCGAAACTTCTTCCGGCGGTCATGGCGCTTGGCACGATCCTCGTCGTGCTCTCCGTGCTGCTCATCGTCATCGCAGAATTCTTCCGCCGCCGTGGCGCCAAACGCGCCGGGCTCAAAGACACCGGGGGCTTCCTCTAATGACCATCAAGAAAAAACCGACAGGCCCCGCGCTGATCACGCTTCAGAACGTGGAAAAGCACTACGGCGACTACCATGCGCTCAGGGGCATCAACCTTGAGATCGGCACGGGCGAATTCTTTTCGCTCCTCGGCCCCTCGGGCTGTGGCAAGACCACGCTGTTGCGCACCATCGCGGGGTTCGAGGATTACGACAGCGGTTACGTGCTGATCTCCGGGCGTGACATGCGCGGGGTTCCGGCCAACAAGCGCCCCACGAACATGGTGTTCCAGAGCTACGCGATCTTCCCGCACCTCACCGTGTTGCAGAACGTCGCCTTCGGTCTGCGCAAATCGCCGATGTCGAAAGCGGAGAAAACCAAAGCTGCCGAGGACGCTTTGGAGATGGTCGGCCTCAAGGGCTACGGCCACCGCGCGGCGCATGCTTTGTCCGGAGGGCAACGTCAACGGGTGGCTCTGGCCCGCGCGCTTGTGCTGAAACCCAAGGTTCTGCTTCTCGACGAACCGCTCTCCGCGCTCGACCGCAAGATGCGCGAGCAGATGCAGGTGGAGCTGATCAAGCTGCAACGCGAGGTGGGTATCACCTTCATCCTCGTGACCCACGATCAGGAAGAGGCACTGGTGATGTCTGATCGGATCGCCGTCATGTTTGAGGGCGAAATCGTGCAATGCGACGACCCGGAAGTGCTCTATCGCCGTCCGAAATCGAAACGCGTGGCGGATTTCATCGGGGTGATGAACTTCCTTCCTGCCACAGTGAGCGAAGAGAACGGCACATATATTGCCTCGGTCGCGGGGCTCGGCGAGGCGGAGATCACCGAGGGGCAATGCCCCGCAGGCGTGCCCTTGGGCGAGGCGACCGTGGGCTTTCGGCCTGAAACCCTGACCATCCTCTACGAAGGTCAGACCGCCACCCACCGCGAAGCCCCCGCCAAGGTCGAGGAGGTCGTCTATTACGGTGACATGACCTATTATGACGTGCGTTTCGAAGGCGTCGAAAAGCCGGTGCGCATTTCGATGCGCAACATTTTCGGCCGGGATGTTCTGGACGTCGGTGCCTCGGCCCGCGTGAGCTGGTCGCCGGGGGCGCTGGTGGTGTTCGGGGCGGATCAGTAACTTACCGTCGCAGCGCCTTGGTCACGAACCCTGTCACTGCGCGTTCCAGATCGGGGATCTTGCCCGTGCCGAGCGTGCGGTTCACCTCGGCATGGCGGTAGGCCGATCCGTCGAACAGGCTGACATTCGCGCCTCTGGAACGTGCCACAGTGACGAAATTCGACATCGCCAGCCCGTGGCCCCGCGCCCCCGACCAGATTGCCAGAATGGGCGGCAGGGTCTTGGCGAGGTTGTAGGCGGGGGAGAGTGCTCCCCATTGCGCGCGGTCCTTGAACGCGCTCGCGGTTCCGAAGGGCAGGTGGCCTTCATTGACACGCGCCAATGTGATCAGGTCGACCGCGCCGCTGTCGTTGACGATGACGCCCGCCGGGCGTGGCTCCCATCCGGTGAGCGTCGCCATGGCGGCGAGATGCGCCCCCGCCGAATGGCCCATGACAATCGTGCGATCTGGTTTGGCGACATGGGCGAAGCACCAGTCGATTGCCTGCCGCACTGCCCTGATCTGACCGGTCACCGGGGTTTTCGGCAACATCGGATAGTCGATGGAGACGAAATCGAGGTTCATCGCGTTGATCCATGCCGGTTTGGCATCGACCGCCTTGCGCGATCCGGCCCGCCATGCCCCGCCATGGATGTAAATCACCGCCCCGCGCAACGCGGGGGCGCGGAAAATGTCGAGCACATCCGCGCCGTAGCTCCGGGTCTCAGTCTTGTCTCTGGCCCAAAGCAGGGAGGGGCAGGCAAGTGCCGCCGCGCCGCCAGCAATCAGGGTTCTGCGTGTGAAACCAGACATATGCCTCCTTTGCGGGGTTTACGTATCCTGTGGAATGAGCCCCAATCCACGCAAGTATATCCCGATTCCGGTTTCCAAAAGGTCTTCGGGCGGGAAAGGGACGCGCGCGCCGGGGGTGCCGCGCGCGAAAAGCTCGACCACCCCATGCGCCATGGCCCAGACATGGGCGGCAAACATCTGCGGCGGCGGGCGTTTGCCTTCGGGGATTTGCTGCGCAAGCTGATCGGCGGCGCGTTCCAACACGCCAAGCGCGCGGTTCGCCACGGCGTAAAGCTCGGGCGAGCGTTGCATGGAGATGCCGCTTTCGAACATCGCTATGTAATGGCCGGGGTATTTGCGGGCAAAGGCCAGATAGGCGCGCCCGACCGCCTCGAAGGACGCCAGCGCCGAGGGCTGGCCGGTGTCGTAAGCGTAGTTGAGCAGGTCGGCGAACACCTCGAAGCCCTGCAACGCAATCTCCGCGATCAGATCCTCACGTCCCTCGAAATGGCGATAGACCGCAGCGGGGGTCACGCCCGCGGTTTTCGCGGCTTCCGAGAGAGTGAACCCGGTCGGGCCCTTTTCCTCGATCAACTGCAAGGCCGCGTCGATGAGGGCCTGCTTCAGGTTGCCGTGATGATAGCCGCGTTTGCTCACCGCTCAATCGCCCCGCTTATTCGTCTGCGTCGCCGGTGATCAGAAGCTTCGGTCCGTCAACGACCTTCGGGTCGATCTCGCCGAGATTTCTGGCGTTCTTGCCCTTGTAGTCGATTTTCGAAAGCACCGAGCGGATCGCATTCAGCCGCGCGCGGTATTTGTCGTCGGAGCGGATCACCGTCCAGGGCGCGATCAGCGTGTGGCTGCGCTCCATGGTCTCGGAAATCGCTTTCGTATACTCGTCCCAGCGTTTCAGCCCCTCGACGTCGATCGAGGACAGTTTCCATTGTTTCAGCGGATCGCTCTCGCGCGCCAGAAACCGCCGGAGCTGTTCGGCGCGCCCGACATTGAGCCAGATCTTGAAAAGCTGGATTCCTTCGGAGACCAGCATCTCCTCGAACTCGGGGAGTTGGTGGAAAAATTTCTCGCGCTGCTCATCGCTGCAAAAGCCGAAGACCTTTTCGACCACGGCGCGGTTGTACCATGAGCGGTCGAACAAGACGACTTCCCCCGCCGTCGGCAGGTGGTCGATGTAGCGCTGGAAATACCATTGCCCGGCCTCGCGCTCGGTCGGTTTCGACAGGGCCACGATCCGTGCCGAACGCGGGTTCAAATTCTCGCGAAAGCGTTTGATCGTGCCGCCCTTGCCCGCCGCGTCGCGGCCTTCGAAGACCACGACGATGCGCTTGCCGGTCTCGCGCACATCAGAAAGCATCTTGACCAGTTCGAGTTGCAGCGCCTCGATCTCCGCCTCGTACTCGGCCTTCTTCATCCAGGTTTCATAGGGGAAGGAGGGCGAGAGGATTTCCTTCTTGCCGCCGTCTTCGACCGCCTTGCGGATGGATTTCGGCGCGTCCTTTTCGAAATAGCGGGAAATGGCCCCGCCAAAGGGCAGATCAGGGGATTTGTCGGGCATGGCGCGTGGCTTTCCGTGTTAATCTCTTTAACACTATGGGGTTTTTCAGCCCCGGTTGCAACGTGCGGCAGCCCGTGACGTGGCGCGCGCGACGGCGGCGACCACCGCCTCTGTCGCGGCGTGATGCGGCATATGGCCGATGCCTTCGAGCCGCGTGAGGCGGTTCGAGGGCAGGCGCGCGGCAAGCGCCAGAGCATGCACGCTGTCTGGGACGATGACATCCGCCGTGCCGTGGATACTCTCGATCGGCAGGGTGAGCGTATCGTAGCGCGGCACCATGGCCCTGATCTCGTCACGCAGCGCGATGCGTTGGCGGGCGTTCATCCGGTGCCGGGGCGGGTGGATCGACTTGCGCGGCTGGAAATGCTCGGCATAGCCGTCGGGCACCGGATCGGGGGCGAAGACCTCGGCCAGACGCTGTTCGACGATGAACTCCGGCACGGTGAGCGAAATCAGCTCCGCCGCCCACCAGCCGAGAACGGGCGCGGCCAGCGTGCGGTGCAGCAGCGGATGGCCGGTTTCCCAGTCATGGGACGGGGAGGAGACAAGCACGAGGGCCGCAAGCGTGCCGGGCGCATCGAGCGCCCACCGCAAGGCGACGGCGCCGCCGTAGGACTGGCCCAGAACGACCGGCGTGCGCGGCTCCACAATGGCAATGGCGTCGCGCAGGACACGCGCCTGAGCGGCAAGGCTTTCGTCGCGCATCCGGGAGCTGTGACCATAGCCGGGACGGTCCACGACATAGACGCGGTGGTCCTGTGCCAGGGCCGGGGCAAGGGCGAAATTCATGTCATAAGTCGACCCCGACGCGCCATGGATCAGAACGACGGGGGTGGATTCGGGCGGGCCATAGCTCTCGACATGGATCGCCGCGCCCGAAGGCGTTTCGATCAGATCGCCCTTGCGCCGGGTTTTGAGCGCCCGCATCGGCCCGCGCCGCAGCGGCATTTCGAGCGGAGCGGGCGCGCGACTGCGCATGTCAGAGCCCGATCTCTTCCAGTTTGTAGGGCGTGTCCTGATAGATCGCGTTGATCCAGTTGCCATAGAGAAGATGCGCGTGCGAGCGCCAGCGGTTCATCGGGCGCAGCGAGGGATTGTCGTTCGGGAAATAGTGCTGCGGCAGGATGATTTCTTTGCCCGCATCCACATCCCGTTGATATTCCTCGTACAATGTGCCCGTGTCATATTCGAAATGGTTGAAGATATAGAGCGCGCGGTGATCCGGGTCCTGCACGAGGCACGGCCCTGTCTCGTCGGACCCGAGAAGCGGCACGAGGCCGGGCACAGCGTCGATCTCCGCCTGACGCATTTCCGTCCAGCGGCTCACCGGGATGTAGCACAGGTCCGAGAACCCGCGCAGATAGGGCGAGCTTGGGGCGAGGTTTTCCTGTTGGAACAGGCCAAAGGCCTTGTGATCGAGGATGTGTTTCTGCACCCCGTGGAAGTAATAGATCATCGCCATCCCGCCCCAGCAGACGCCGAAGGTGGAAAACACATGGCTCTGGGTCCACTCGAACACCTCTTTGAGCTCGTCCCAATAGGTGACTGCCTCAAACGGCAGATGCTCGATCGGTGCGCCGGTGATGATCAGCCCGTCGAATTTCTCGCCGGAAGCTTTGACCTCGGAGAAGGGGCGGTAGAACTGCTCCATATGCTCGGCGGCGGTGTTTTTCGTCTGATGCTCGCTCATGCGGATCAGGTGAAAGTCGATCTGCAACGGGGTTGCGCCGATCAGACGGGCGAATTGGTTCTCCGTCTGAATTTTCTTCGGCATGAGGTTCAGAAGCGCGATCTTGAGCGGCCGAATCTCCTGCGTCGCTGCCCGGCCTTCGCCCATGACCATCACACCCTCGGCCGAGAGCACGTCATAGGCGGGAAGGTTTTCGGGCAGGGTGATGGGCATGTGAGCGCTCCTTATGGGTAAGGCTAGGTGATTTAGGACTCTTTTGGACGATTATCAAGCGCCGTGGCGATCAGGGCGGAGAAGTCGTCGGGACCCTCGATCCGTTTGACGTCCTCATAATCGAGCGTGATGCCCCACTTGTCGGCCATCGCCTTGTAGCGCGGCTGGCGATGTGCAAGGGCGCGGGCATAGGTGTAACGGATGAAATCGTCCGGGTTGACCGCGTCTTCCTTGACGCCTTTTGCGGCGAGATATTCTTCCCAGATCGCAGCCAGAAATTCCGGCTGATAGGCCATCGGCTTCGGCGCCTTGTCGAAACGGCGGATCAACTCTTCGGTATGGGCCTCGGAGCCCTTGATCCAGACCAGAAGCGCCTCGTCGGAGAGCGCCTTGAGGATCGGGTCCTGCGCGTTCTCGGGATCGACCCATTCACAGATCGAGCCGCCGGTGTCGCAGACGAAATGCGGATAGCCGTAAAGCGCCTGCGCCCGGTCGATGAAATGGCCGGTGTCGAGAAGGGCGGCTTCTTCGGCACGGCGGAACAGGGCCTGACGGCGGCGGAACTCGGCCATGGGGATGCCACCCAGGGCTTCGGAGCCGGGTTTGCCGAGAAAATAGGACACCGGTGCGAGGTTGTCGAAGGTCAGGTTGGCCTTGATGTAGATGCTGTCGGAGAGGAATTGTTCGCGCAGGAACGGCTCGCGCATCGCAACCTTTTTCAGATTGTCGTCAATGGCTTCGCCGAGGTAGCGCGTGCCGATGCGGTAGTCGATCGAGTAGTGATACCATTCCCCCGTGCCGCGCAGCATGTTGGAGATCACGGTCTTGCCGAGTCCCGACATGCCAAAGAGAATGAGCCGCTTGCGCCCGCACTCCTGCCACTGTGCACCTGTTTCGTATGTCATCCGTCTGTTCCTGTCGGGCCCTGTTGGTCGGGTTCGGTGGTGCCACGGCGCGCGCCCGCTCGCAAGGGCTAAGCCGTATCCTTGCCCCGCAGCCGGGTCAAAATCCGCCCGTCGATCACCAGAAGCCCGAGCGCGATCAGGCCGAAGCCGAGATAGGCCTGCGGTGGCAGGCTCTCGCCCAGCACCAGTGCCCCGAGGGCGATGGAGACCGGTGCGACGATCAGCGTGGTGAGCGAGGTGTTGCCCGCACCGGCTGCGGCCATCACCTTGTAGTAAATGATATAGGTGAGGCTGGTCGACATCACCGAGAGATAGAGCAGCGCGCCCCAGGTTTCGGGCTTGAGCGACACGGGCGGGGCGCCCGCGACGAAAAAGGCGACCGGAAGCGCGATGAGGGCTGCACCGGAGAGCATGCCGGCGGCGGCCACCTCGGGGCGCAGGTCGGAGAGCAGGATGCGCCCGACGGAGTTCGAGACCCCGTAGGACATGGTTGCGGCGATCATGGCAAGCTGGCCCAGAGAGGTCAGGTCGAAGGACTGAAGCGCCTCCGGGCCGATCACGGCGACGATGCCCAGCACGCCGAGCGCCACACCGGTTCCCTTGCGCCATCCCAGTTTTTCATCGGCAAAAATCAGCGCCGCAAAGAGCACGCCGAAGATCGCGGTAGAGGCGTTGAGAATGCCCGCAAGGCCGGAGGGGATGTGCCGCTGCGCCCATGTGATCAGCAGGAAGGGGATCGCGGAGGTCAAGGCACCGACAAGGATAAACCGCCATAAATACTGGGAAATTTTCGGCACGGGCAGACCCTTGAGCATGATGTAGCCCCAAAGCACCACGGCGGCGATGGAGACCCGGCCCGCCACGACCCAGTAGATCGGCAGCTCGCGGATGAGGATCGCGACGGCGAGAAAGGAACAGCCCCAGAGAAAGCCCATGGCAAACAGCCCGGCCCATGCGGCGGCGGAGATGGTCTTTTGCGGGGCCATGATCTTTCCTTATGTGTTCGCTGCAAAATCGCCTGAGCGGGCCCCGGTGGCAAACCGGAATTTGTGCAAATGCGGATCACGGTTTTTGATCGGAAGGGACTGCAAACGGGCTCAAAACCGCTGTCGGAAAAGCGTCGGACTTGTGTCGGACTTTTGTCGGGCAAGGACCGCCACAAAAAAGGCCCCGCGGGATCGCAGGGCCTTTCCATGGATTGATGGGATCGGATCAGAAGTGATGCGACAGCTTGATGCCGAAACCGAGGGCGGAGTTGTCTTCGAACTCGCCGCCCACCGAAGTGGTGGTGTCGCCGATCCAGGCGTAGCTGACGCCACCGGAAATCGCGGTCTGATCGGTGATCTGATATTTCAGACCGGCCGCAACGGATTTGTAGCCGTCGGTCGGCGACAGGTTTCCGGAGGTTCCACCATAGGCTTTTTCATAGCCGATGGAGAAGGAACCGGAGAGCTTGTCGTTGAAACGACGGCCAAGGCCGAGGCTGTAGGAGACGGTATCGTTGTCGTGGTCGACAAGATTGTCGCCGATGATCGTGACGTAATCGTCCGGGGCAATCGTGGTGGAGGTCCATTCCGCCCAGCGTGCCGAGAACATCAGAAGCGTATCGGCCGCGATGCCGGTCTGGAAATCGAAGTTCACCGATTTCGGCATGGTCACGGACAGGGCCGACGAGTTGGCGCCGAGGCCGGAAAGCTCATCTGCGGTGAAATCAATGTCGATTTCGGAATTGTAGGTCAGGCTGGCGCGCAGCGCGATGTCCGGAATTTCATAGGCGGCGCCGACGAGATAGCCCCAGTCGTTCTCGGTCGTTGTCTCCATCTGATAGAAATTGACGCCCTGATTGTAGAGCGACACCTCGCCCTCGGACGTCAGGTTGCGCACGCCGCCGTAGACCGAGAAACGATCATCGAACTTGTAGCGCAGGACGGCGGTCACCGCCGTGGTTTTCACCGTCGCGTTGGAGCCGGCAATCGGGTAGCTGGTGCCGGCGCCATAATCGACATCGGCGCCGAAGGGCTGGTCGATGATCAGCGCGAAGGACAGATTGGGACTGAGGTCCTGTTTGAAGGCGCCCGCGACCATGTTGAAGGACGGCGTCACATCGCCCGCGTCGAGGTCACCGTAGAGAGGGTGCGGGAAATAGCCGCTCACATCCGGGCTGACCGAACCGAAGCTCAGCTCGACATAGGTGCCGGTCTCAAACAGCGGTGCGATGGATTGACGGGACCGATCCATGCCGCCTGCATGTGCCCCGGATGCGGCGCCGATGGCCGCGACGGCCACGGAGGCCGCCAGAAGTGTCGTGTTTTTCATTGATCTCCATCCCTGACGGGCACTGAGGCCCGCTCCTTAGATCTTTTTAAAGTGTCGTGGTGAGCGAATTGCCGCTCTTATTGTCCAATCAGCCTAAGCTGCGACAAGATTTCAAGCAATTCTGACGCCGCGTCATGGTTGCAACCGCCCGACCATGGCTTTTCTGCATCAGGCGGGGCGGGACAAGCGGGACATCCGGCGGTTTTCGGACAAGATATTGATGTAATTGGCGGAAAAAATGATCGCCGCGCCGATGAACACCCAGATGTCGATGCTCTCATTGTAAAAGGCCATGCCGATGACCGCGATGATCGGCAGGCGCAGGAAGTCGATGGGTGTGACAATGGAGGCGGGCGCCAGCGACAATGCCGTGGTCAGGCAGAAATGCGCGCCGAGTCCGGCGACGGCAACGACCATCACCCAGGGCACATCCTGAAGACGCGGCAGGGCGACATCGGCGTCGGCCAGCGCACAGACCAGACCGAAGATCAGTTGCAGCGTGACCATCCAGAACATGATCGAGAGAACGGTGACATGGGCGGTGAGCGTCAGGCGCTTGGTGAACAGCGCCGAGGCGGCGAAACCGAGGGCACAGAGCATGGCGGCAATCAACCCGATGGAAAGCGCACCGCCGAAGGGCCGGGCGACGATCAGGATGCCGACAAAGCCCATGGCGGAGGTGAGCGCCCGCGTCGGTGTCATCTTTTCCCCGAGAAAGATCGTGGCGCCGAGGCCCACGAGGATCGGGTAGGAGAATTCCAGCGCGAAGAGCTGGGCCATGGGAATGAGGGTCAGGGCGTAGAGCCAGAGGTTCTGACCGGCGAAATGCCCGAGGTTGCGGCCGATGTGGAGGCCCATGGCCTTGGGCCGGAATTCCTTGAGACGGCGTTGTGCCACGGCGATGGTGAGTACGATCACGAGCCCCACGAGCGAGCGGTAGCCGAGGATTTCGAACGTATCGAGATGACCGGCGAGTTTGCGCCCGGCGACGGCCATGGCGGAGAATCCCGCGAGTGCGCCACTCATCCAGAGCGCGGCCTTGAGTGGGTGGCTCTCCTGACTCATGCGTCGGTCTTCCGGAAATCGCGCTGCATGTGATGGGTGACACGTCCCCAGTCGGAGGCATGGGTGCGGTCCTGATGGGCCTCGAAGGCGCGCGCGTCGCGGAAGACTTCGGTGACGTGGAATTCGGTGGGGCGCACCTCGTCCTGCCAGAGTTCGAACTGGAGGCATCCCGGTTCGGCGCGTGAGAGGCGGATATGTTCCGGCATCAGCGCCAGAACATGGTCGACCTCATGGGCGGCGCAGGTCAGGGTGCCGCTGAGCATCACTTTGCCAGCCATGGTTCTTGTCTCCTCCCTGTGCCCGACACGCCTGCGTTATTTTGGCAATGAATACACGTGTCAAGCAGCCAAAGGGTCGTTGCAAAGGTGGCGGATGTCCATCCCTGTTTCCTCCGAAAGACGCTCAGCCTCTTTGCGCCAATGCAGGAAGGCCTCGCGATGCAGAGTGTTCAGGTCCGTGTCGGTCTCCATGTCCCGCCAGGGTTTCCGATCTCCGGCGAAATGCAGGATGCCGGGGCGGGCAAAGCCGTCTTTGTAGTCTTTGCGCATATGGCGGGGTGTGTAGCGTTTGCGTGTTCGGCTTGGCACGATCAGCATGATCTGGAAATTCCACCGGAGCGACATCGGCGCGATCCGTCCGGCGAACATAAAATTCACCCAGTCCTGATCGTTGTGTTCCCAACCTTTTTCCAGTTTGGTGCTCAGGCAGGTGTCGAGATCGCAAAGACGGTCCGCCCATCCCGTAGCGCGCAGTTTCGGCATGTCGATCAGGACGATGCCGTTGTTGCAGTAGTGGCGCAAGGGAATGTCGCGTTTGCTCTTACAAAGGATGGCGGGAATGTCGCGCCATTTGTTTTGCTCGAACGGATAGAAGCGCCGGTAGTACCGCTTTCGGTAATAGAGGTCCTGAAAGTGATAATCGGGTGCGGCGGCGATGGCATGTTGTCCCAGAGGTGTTTCATAGGCCTCCGCAGGGTCTTCCATCACCAAAGTGTCGCCGTCGATCGCAAGGCTTTTTCGCGGCAGGATCTTATAGAGAGACAGCTGCCAGAAGTTTTGCAGCCGCACCTTATGCGCCAGGGGGTGATCCGCACTAGGGAGGGTCGGGTCTTCGACGAGGTTGATCCGAGATTCGGGATGGCGCTCGCGCAGGCAGTCCAAGGCGGCCTTGAACCGCGGCACCGCGCAGTCGGTCAGGAGAAGAACGTCGCAGCCTTTGCGGCTTTGGCGCAGCAAAGACGACAACGACACCAGAGACGGAAACGCATAGCCGCGGTTGAATACGTAGGAAAAATGGGCAGGGTCTGACATCAATATAGGCTTTAAAACTGGAACATGCCCCAAAGCAGGGCATGTTGAGACTTGGACTTATTCCAGCTCGATGGTTCCCGGCGGCTTCGAGGTGCAGTCGTAGAACACGCGGTTCACGCCTTTGACCTCGTTGATGATCCGGGTGGAGGTCTCAGAGAGGAACTCGTGGGTGAACGGGTAGTAATCCGCGGTCATGCCATCGACCGAGGTCACGGCGCGCAGCGCCAGCGCATAGTCATAGGTGCGCCCGTCGCCCATCACGCCCACGGTGCGCATCGGCAAGATGGCGGCGAAGGCCTGCCAAATCTCGTCGTAGAGCCCGTGTTTGCGGATCTGGTCGATGTAAACCGCGTCCGCTTTGCGCAGGATGTCGAGTTTCTCACGGGTGATCTCGCCGGGGCAACGGATCGCAAGACCCGGGCCGGGGAAGGGGTGGCGCCCGATGAAGGAGGCCGGAAGGCCCAGCTCGTGACCCAGCGCGCGGACCTCGTCCTTGAACAGCTCACGGAGCGGTTCGACCAGTTTGAGGCCCATTTTTTCCGGCAGACCACCGACGTTGTGGTGCGATTTGATCGTTACCGAGGGGCCACCGGAGAAGGACACGGATTCGATCACGTCGGGATAGAGCGTACCTTGCGCGAGGAATTCGGCACCTTCGATCTGATCGGCGTATTTCTGGAACACGTCGATGAACAGCTTGCCAATGGTTTTGCGCTTCACTTCCGGGTCGGACACGCCTTCGAGCGCGCCGAGGAAAAGATCGCTCTCGTCGGCATGGATCAGATTGAGGTTGTAGTTCTCGCGGAACATGTTGACGACCTGCTCGGCTTCGCCGAGACGCAGAAGGCCGTGATCGACGAAGACGCAGGTGAGCTGATCGCCGATCGCCTCGTGCAGCAGGATGCCGGTGACGGAACTGTCGACGCCGCCGGACAGGGCACAGATGACTTTCTTGTCGCCGACCTGTTCGCGGATTTTCGCGATCATCTCTTCGCGATACGCGCCCATGGTCCAGTCGCCGGAGAAGCCCGCAAGTTTGATGAAATTCTCGTAGAGCGTCGCGCCATTGGGCGTGTGGTGCACTTCCGGGTGGAATTGCACGGCGTAAAAACGGCGCTCGGTGTCGGCGGTGATGGCGAAAGGCGCACCAGGGCTTGTGCCGTAGACCTCAAAGCCCGGCGCGATCTCGGCGACGTGGTCGCCGTGGGACATCCAGACCTGTTCCTTGCCGGTCGCATCCATGAACCAGCCGTTCAGGAGATCGGTGTGATCTTTGGTCGGGGTCACATAGGCGCGGCCGAATTCGGCGGTGGCATGTTCGCCCGCTTCGACACGACCGCCCAGATCGTGCATCATCACCTGTTGGCCGTAGCAGATGCCGAGGATCGGCACGCCCAGCTCATAGGCCGCTTTCGGCGGGCGGGGCGAGCCCTCGCGCATCACCGAATCCGGTCCGCCGGAGAAGATGATCGCACGCGGATCAAATTCCTTGAGGCTCTCTTCGGTGACCTTCTGATAGGGGTGGATTTCGCAATAGACATTCAGCTCCCGCAGACGGCGCGCGATGAGCTGCGTCACCTGAGAACCAAAGTCGATGATGAGGAGGCGGTCATGGGAAATCTGGGTCATGCCCTGCCTTTATGCGCGCGGACGGATTCAGGCAAGATGGATTTCCGCTTTGTGCGGCATGTTGCGGGAGGCCGGGTGTAAAAAAGCCCCCGTTTCGGCCGGGAAGAGGCGGAAACGGGGGCGGCACAGAGGGATGACCCGTGGCGTGGGTCTGTCGGGCGGCCTGCGAAACGGGGAGGTCTCGGCGATGTCTCAGGCGGCCTGTTGCGCCTGCGGCAAAAGCCGGGCCTCGCCCATCAGCGCGATCAGCACCTCGACATGGCGCGTCACATTATAGGTTGCGTCGCCCGAGCGGCGGATGTCCTCCATGCGGGCCTCTTCCTCGATCAGCGCGGTAAGGGCGCGGGCGGGCGAGGGGGCGGTGGCGCTGCGCATCACACGCCTGAGGTCACGATTGCGGTTGTAATGCTCCAGCCCGAACCGCGCGGCACGGATCAAAAGGCGGGGGCGGCGCAGGGCGGCAAGCAGGGTCGTGACGTCGGTCATGGCAGGTCTCCTGTTGGTGTCGCGCCTGTTCGACGGAATGTCCGATGTCAGGCGGCGGGTCGTGGTTGAAACGATATGAAAGGAGCTTTGCACAACCTGAGCGTGTGTTGCGTATTGTTTCCTAATTGAGGGCGGTGCGTGGCGTTATTGTTTATATTTAAGAAACGATAATGGCAGAGCGAGAAACAGTTAACCTTTGCGTAACCAATGCAACTCATGGTTGAGGCGGGATTCGGGATAAAACGGGGGATAACCTGTGAAGATCCAGTGGATATCTGCCTGTTTTGTGAGGGGCCCAAATCTTAACTGTATCAAAAATGGAAACAATTATTCTGAACGCTGGGGGAAATATGCTGGAAACTAGGAAAGGAACCGCCGGAGCCGGGGGGCAGCTTCCGAAATGGGTGCCACAGGAGGCCAAGCGCTATCTGGCGCATACGGAAAGCGGCGACACGATCCGTGAACTTGCGCGGCGCGGCGGCTGTGCGCCCTCGACCGTGCTGCGCCAGGTGCGCAAGCTCGAACAGAAGCGGGACGACCCGCTGATTGACGAGGCGCTGTCTTCGCTCAGCCGTCTTGCACCGAAGGCCGCGCCCGGGGTCGATCCGTCGTTGCACGCGCACCCGCATTTTCAGACCTCCCCGGACATTCAGGACAGCAAGGACAAGGACTCCATGACCGACCACAGCCCGTTCTCCGAGCCGACCGGCACCACGCCGCCGGATGACGCGACCATCGCCCGCGAAGCCCGCCGCATCCTGCGTCGCCTGTCGGAGCCGGGGGCCTGTCTGGCGGTGGCCAAGGATATGGAAAAGGCCGTGGTCGTGCGCGATCTACCGGACGGGCGCACAGCGCGCACGGCGGTGCTCGACCGTCCCATTGCGCAGGCGATGGCGCTCAAGGACTGGATTGTGGCCAATGCCAAGGGCAAGATCACGCGCTACACGATCACGGCGGCGGGGCGCGCGGCGCTGCGCGGGTTTCTCGCCGAAGACGAAAGCGCGCGGGCAGGCTTTGCCGAAGCGCCGACGCGGTTCGATGCCGGGGCGGGTGGGTTTGCCTTGCGCGATGAAACGCAGGCGGAGGATCGTCCGAAGCGCATTCGCTACAATGCCGCGGAAAGCCCGGTGATGGTGCTGGCGCGGCGGCGTGACAAGGATGGCACGATGTTCCTCTCGCCGGAGCTTGTGGCGGCGGCGGAGCGGCTGCGCGAGGATTTCGAACTGGCGCAGATGGGCGCGGGCGGTGTGAACTGGGAGCGGTTTCTGATTGAGGCACGGCAGGTGACGGGGGACGTCAACGGTTTCGGGTCGGAGGCGGCGAAAGCGCGGGTTGCGGCGGCGCTTGGCGATCTCGGGCCGGGGCTTGGCGATGTGGCGCTGCGCTGTTGTTGTTTTCTGGAAGGTATGGAGCAGGCGGAAAAGCGCATGGGCTGGTCGGCGCGCTCGGGCAAGATCGTGCTGCGGATCGCGTTGCAGCGGTTGAAGAAGCATTACGACGAGGCGGGGTATTCGAATTTGATTGGGTAAAATCCGGTTCGGGGCATGGCCCCGGCAAACGCTCCAGTGGAGCGTTTGAGGGTTTTACGGGCGGAGCCCCGGCCGGTCTGGCCTGTGGCCAGATTGAAAGGTCCAGTGGACCTTTTCAAGGCGCGAACGCCCTCGCCCACTTTCGAGGGCCGGTAGGTCTGGGTTTTTGCCCCGGCAAATGCTCTGCCGCCTCCTGAAAAAAGCACCCGAAGGTCTCAAAGCCTCCGGGTGTTCAGGTGGGACCGATCCGGGGCGGTCCTGCTCAAGTCGGACCTTGCGATCCGTGCCCATCGGGTCGGTCAGGACCCTTTGGGCGCCCCCTAGCCAGCGGGGTGAAGCGGGAATAGCGCCGCTATGGGATCAATTGAAATTGTAATTTCCGTGATTTGATATTAGCTCTTCTAATGACTGGAGGGGCCATGCTGACACTCAGACAAATGACCTATTTCGTGGCGCTGGCCGAGACTCGCAGCTTTTCGCAGGCGGCCGAGACCGTGCATGTGACCCAGCCCGCCCTGTCGCAGCAGATCAAGGAAATGGAGGCAAGCCTCGGCACGCAACTGGTCGAACGGCTGCCGCGGGACATAAGGCTGACGCGGGCGGGGCAGGTGGTTTTGGACCGGGCACGGCAGATCCTGGCGATGACCCGCGATCTGGAGGCGGAAATCCGGCTCTCGAAAGGCCTGACCGGGCGGCTGGCGCTTGGGGTGATCCCGACCATCGCGCCCTATCTCCTGCCACGGGCGCTCACACGGATCAAGGCGGCGGCGCTCGATCTCGACATGCGGGTGCGGGAGGCGCAGACGGCGGAGCTGATCGCGCTGGTGGCGGCGGGAAAACTCGATGCGGCGGTGATCGCGCTGCCGTATGACATCCAGGGGTTGCTGGCCGAGCCGCTTTTTACCGACCGGTTTCTCCTGGCCGGATCGCAGGCACGGATCGCGGCGCTGACCGAGGCCACGGTGCCGCGCCCGACGGAGTTGTCGCCGGACACCCTTTTGTTGCTCGATGAGGGCCACTGCCTTGCCGATCAGGCACTTGAGGTCTGCGGGCTGAAACGCAACCGGCAGTCGGTCGATCTCGGGGCCTCGTCTCTGGCGACGCTTTGCGGGTTGGTGGCGCAGGGCTTTGGCCTGACGTTGTTGCCGGAGATTGCGCTCTGTTCCGAAATGGCGGCGAGCCCGGAGATGGCGGTGCTGCGCTTTTCCGATCCCGAACCTCAGCGCATGGTGGCGCTGGTGCGGCGGCAGTCGACGGAGGCGAAGCTGTGGTTCACCGAGCTGGCGGCGCTTTTGAAGGATGCGGGGGAAGAGTTGATGTGTGAGGCGCAAAGCCGGGCGTGAGGCGCGTATCAGCCATGCGTTCCGGGTATTCCCGGTATGCGACGGTATTCCGAGATCGCGCGATGCTGCGGATGCGAAAAGGCCCGCAGGGATGTCCTGCGGGCCTTTCGTAGGATCGGATCCGGGAGAGGATCAGGCGACGGCGACCGCTTCTTCGCCTTTGAGCCACTTCAGCACGTTCTCCGGGGAGGAGACGCCATAGGGGTCTTCGCCATGGTTGTCGCACAGACCCGGCTCTTCGAACCAGGCTTCGACCACACCGTCATTGACGACGGCGGCGTAGCGCCAGGAGCGCAGGCCGAAGCCGAGGTTGTCCTTGCGCACCAGCATGCCGACGCGGCGGGTGAATTCGCCGGAGCCGTCCGGGATCACGCCGACGTTCTCAAGTTCTTGAGATTGCGCCCATTTGTTCATGACGAAGCTGTCGTTCACGGACATGCAGTAGATCGCGTCGATGCCCAGTTCCTTGAACTCCGGGAAGCCTTTTTCAAAGCCCGGAAGCTGGTAGGTGGAGCAGGTCGGCGTGAAGGCGCCGGGCAGAGAGAACAGCACGACGCGCTTGCCCGCGAAGTAATCGGAGGTGGTCTTGTCCTCCCATTTGAACGGGTTCGGACCGCCGATGCTGTCGTCGCGAACGCGGGTGTGGAAGGTCACTTCGGGCAGTTTGTAACCGGCTTTCATGGGAAAACTCCTTGAGCTTGCGCTTCTCCGTGCAGGGAGGCGCTTCATTATGCCGCATCTTTTAGAGCGATTCTAAACGAGCTATCAATGTGCCTGCAGCAGAAATCGCTGCACAGGCGAGATGCGGGCGAGATGCGGGCGAGATGCGCGGTTTTCGCGAGACATTTGCAGGCAGCTTGCCTATATCGTGGTCCAAACGGAAAAGCCCAAACGGAAAAGACCCCCGCCATGCGTGATCTCAAGATTCCCGATCAGCGTCACCCCGAAAAGGCGCATCGTCCCGACAATGCTCAGCCGAAGAAGCCGAGCTGGATCCGGGTCAAGGCGCCGACCTCGAAGGGCTACATGGACACGCACAAGATCATGCGCGAGCATAAACTCGTGACGGTCTGCGAAGAGGCGGGCTGTCCGAACGCGGGTGAATGCTGGTCGCAGGGCCATGCCACCATGATGATCATGGGCGAGATTTGTACCCGGGGTTGTACCTTCTGCAATGTCGCCACCGGGCGCCCCGATGCGTTGGACGTTTTTGAGCCGGGGCGCGTGGCCGATGCGGTTCAGAAACTGGGGCTCAAACACGTTGTGATCACCTCTGTGGACCGCGACGATCTGGAAGATGGCGGGGCGGAGCATTTCGCGATGACCATCCGCGCGGTCCGCAAACGCTCGCCGGAGACCACCATCGAAATTCTCACGCCGGATTTCCTGAAATGCGACCCTTCGGCGCTGGAAACGGTGGTCGCGGCCAAGCCCGACGTGTTCAACCACAACCTCGAGACCGTGCCGGGCCTCTATCACGAGGTGCGCCCCGGTGCGCGTTACTTCCACTCCCTGCGGCTGTTGCAGCGGGTGAAGGAGCTTGATCCGACGATGTTCACCAAATCCGGCATCATGGTGGGGCTGGGCGAGAAACGCCCCGAGGTGCTGCAAGTCATGGACGACATGCGCGCCGCCGACATCGACTTCATGACCATCGGTCAGTATCTTCAACCGACGCCGAAACACCATCGTGTCGCCGAGTTCATTACGCCGGATGAGTTCAAAAGCTACGAAAAAGCCGCGATCAACAAAGGCTTTCTGATGGTCTCCGCCACGCCGCTGACGCGGTCGTCCTACCATGCGGGCGACGATTTCGCCCGTCTGCGCGAAAACCGCCTGAAGAAACTCGGTCAGGCGTAAGTGTCGGGAACATTTGAAATTTTCCTCGGCACGCAGCCGGGGCTTGAGCCGTATCTTCTGGCCGAGGCGGTGGAGGCGGGGTTTCCGTCGCCTGTCGCCGTGGGCGGGGGCGTGACTTTTGAAGGCACCTGGGACGACGTGGTGCGGGCCAATCTGGTGTTGCGGGGGGCTGCGCGTGTGTTGGCGCGGATCGGCACGTTCCGGGCGTTTCATCTGGCGCAGCTCGACAAGCGGGCGCGCAAATTTCCCTGGGGTGAGGTGCTGAGGCCCGATGTGCCGTTCCGGGTCGAGGTCGTCACCGGCAAGCGCAACAAGATTTACCACGCAGGCGCCGCGCAGGAACGCATCGAGCGCGCGATCACCGAGGAATTGGGCGCGCCTGTGTCGGCCGAGGCCGAGGTGGTGCTCAAGGTGCGGATCGAGGATGACAATGTGATCCTGTCGGTCGACACCTCCGGCGAGGCGCTGCACAAGCGCGGCTACAAGGCGGGTGTCGGCAAGGCGCCGATGCGCGAAACCATGGCGGCGCTCTTTCTGCGGGCCTGCGGTTATGACGGGCGTGAACCGGTGCTCGATCCGATGTGCGGTTCGGGGACCTTTGTGATCGAGGCGGCGGAATGGGCGCGGGGGCGGATGCCCGGTCGTGCGCGTGGCTTTGCCTTCGAGCATCTCGCGCCGTTCGATGCGCAGGTTGTGCAAAAAATCAAAGCGAACTGGCGGGAACGCGAAACGGCTCTGCGGTTTTACGGATCAGATCGCAATGTGAATGTTGTTCGCATGGCGACCGACAATGCTGAACGCGCCGGCGTGGCCGATCTGTGCCATTTCAAACCCGTACCGGTCTCGGAGGTCGAACGGCCCGAGGGCCAGCCCGGTCTGGTGATCGTCAACCCGCCCTATGGCGCGAGGATCGGCAAAAAGAAAGATCTCTACGCGCTTTACGGCGCCTTCGGGCAGGTGATGCGGGAGCGTTTCACCGGTTGGCGGGTCGGCATGATTACCTCCGACGGGCAACTGGCGCAGGCCACGGGGCTGCCCTGGGAGCCGCTTTCCGCACCGATTGCCCATGGCGGGCTCAAGGTGCGGCTATACAGGACTGCAGTTTTGCAGGCCTGATTTTGCACCGGGCCGTGCAAAAATCGCTTCAAATGTGATCTCTCTCAAGGCATTTTCTCACATTCCTATGCTAATATACGTGCGTATAGGAGGGGAGGTTTTGAAATGATGCACAGGCCGAATTGGGATGATTACCGCTTCGTGCTCGCCGTGGCGCGGACGGGGTCGGTATCCGGTGCGGCGCGTGAGCTGGGGGTCAACCATGCCACCGTCTTGCGGCGCGTGGCGGGGATCGAAAAGCGGCTCGGCGTCGAACTGTTCGAGAAATCCGTGCGCGGCTATGAGATCGCGCCGGAGAAATTGCGGCTGATCGAGGCTGCGCGCGAGGTGGAGGCTGCGGTGAGTGCGGTCGAACGTCTGGCGCGGGCGGGCGAGGCGCCGCTTGCGGGGGTGATCCGGGTGACATCGACGGACACCTTCTGTCAGGTGGTGCTTCCGCCGCTCCTGGCGCGTCTGTCGGCGCATGAGAAGGAGCTGTCCTTCGAGCTGATCTCGAACAACGCGCATCTGGATCTGTCGCGGCTGCATGCCGATGTGACGGTTCGCCCGACGTTCAAACTGCCGGAAGAACTGCACGGCGAGATGGCGGCGCAGATGCGGTTCGGGTTCTATGCCCGCTCGACCGAGGTGCCGGCGGACCGCTGGATCGGGCTGACGGGCGCAATCGGACGCTCGCATGCGGCGCAGAAGTTGCGCGAGGAGCTGGAGCGGCGCAAAGTCACCTTCGTGGCCGCCGCCGACAGTTTCCTGACGCTCAAGGCGCTGGCGGAAACCGGCATCGGTCGGGTGATGTTGCCGGTGGTGCTTGGCAATGCCGCGCCGAAGCTCGTGCCCGTGGAGCCGGTGGTCGATC
This sequence comes from Celeribacter ethanolicus, assembly GCF_001550095.1. Classification (GTDB taxonomy): domain Bacteria; phylum Pseudomonadota; class Alphaproteobacteria; order Rhodobacterales; family Rhodobacteraceae; genus Celeribacter; species Celeribacter ethanolicus. The sequence continues at coordinate 118,690 of NZ_LRUC01000013.1, forward strand.
TGGCACCTTTGCCGGTCTTTGTGGCCTCGCATGCCGATCTGGCCGATGCGCCGCGTCTGCGGCAGGCACGCGCCCGGATCGCGGCGGCGCTGGAGGCGGAGGAACCGCACTTGATGGGCAAGGTTCTGGTGCCGGGGCAGTAATCCGACATCCTCGGATATGCGGCGGGTCCTTAACGGGGGCCGCCGTTGATCTGCATCCAGGCCGGCAGGCCGAAGAGTTTTTCCACAAGGACAAGTGCCAGACAGGTGGCGACGATGGCGAAGATGAAGACGACCCGTTTCGCCGAAGGTGGATTTTGCGACCAGCGTTTGGCGCGCAGCAGCCAGTGCATGGGGGTCATGCGGGCGTTTCCGGTGCGTCGTCGAAGACCACGGAGCCGATGAAGGGCAGGTTGCGGTTGGCCTGCGCATAGTCGATGCCATAGCCCACGACGAAAGCGTCGGGGATTTCAAAGCCGATCCATGTGGCCTTGAGATCGACCTCGCGGCGGGCGGGTTTGTCCAGAAGGGCGATGGTCTCGAGCTTGCGCGGTTTGCGCGATTTCAAGAGCTTGATGACGGCGGAGAGGGTGTGGCCGGTGTCGACGATGTCTTCGACCACCAACACGTCACGGCCCTCGATCGGGTTGCGCAGGTCCTTGAGGATGCGCACTTCGCGAGAGGATTCCGTGCCGTCGCCATAGGAGGAGGCTTCGAGGAAATCGACCTCGACATTCATGTCCAGTTCGCGCACCAGATCGGCGATGAACACGAAAGACCCGCGCAGCAGACCCACGACCACGAGTTTGTCCGTGTCCTTGTAGGCGCGCCGGATTTCTTTTGCGAGATCCTCGATCCGCGCCGCGATGGCCTTGGCCGAGATCATGGTGTCGATGTGATATGGCCGCTGCGTCATGCTGTCCCCTCTTTGGACTCTTGCATTTTCCGTCTCGGCCATAGATGTATCAGGCCGGACAAAGACAGACCAGAGACCATGCCGACGCATCAGGAAACAAAACACCTCCCCTACAGCGCCGATCAGATGTACGCGCTTGTGGCGGATGTGGAGAATTACCCGAAATTCCTGCCGTGGAACGCCGCCGCGCGCATTCGCTCGCGCACGGATATGGGCGACCACGAGTTGATGCTGGCCGATCTGGTGATCTCGTTCAAAGTGTTCCGCGAGAAATTCGGCTCTCGGGTCAAACTCTACCCGGCGGAGCGCAAGATCGACACGGAATATCTCGACGGGCCGTTTCGCTATATGAAAAGCTGGTGGGTCTTTACACCCGCCGCGGATGGCGGTTGTGACATCGAGTTCTTTGTCGATTTCGAATTCAAGAACGCGATCCTGCAAGGCGTGATCGGCGTGGTGTTCAACGAGGCGATGCAGCGCATCGTGCGGGCGTTCGAGCGCCGGGCGCAGGAGTTGTACGGCTGAGGATATTTAGTCTTATTAGGGGAAATATCATGAATGGATATTACTGAGATTAGATTTAATACTGGCGTTTGGAACGACGTCATTGAAAGCCAGACGCCGTTATTTTCCTCTGAAGCATTGCTCCGTGCGTCTGATGAAATCAGGGATGTTTTCTATGGACCCCACCCTGAGGGCCGACAAATGCCCACGATTTCACGCGATCATTGGAATTCTTCTCTCTGGAAGGAGCATATGCAGGTTGAAGTTGGATATGATCTTCCCTGTCTTTTGTCTCTGGACCGCCCTGCGAAGGGCAGGGTGATGTTCTGTGCCCAAGATCCTTGGCGGAAAGGTGAGGAGCAGAAAGTCACCGTCGGCACCTTTTTCGGCATCGACAATGAATACTATCGGAACAGACGGCATTACAAAATGCTCTGGAACCTGATCGTGCGTTGCCTTGAGACGGGGTATGACGTTTGGGTTACGGATGCGATCAAGCTCTATGCTGGCAGGAATGTTGTTATGCGGAACGCTCCGCTTCGCGATCTGTGCTTTTCAGTTCTACGTGACGAGGTGGCTGCTGTGAACCCCTCTGCCATTCTTGCTTTCGGTAAGGTTGCTGGCTGGGCTCTTGAGAGCGCTCAAATCGAAAGGGACTTTATCCGGGGCGTTCATCCGACAGCCAGAGGCGTGCGCGGTTCGATGTCTGAACGCGGAGAGCGCTATTGGGATAGCGTGACCCAAGTTTTGCGCGACCCTTTCCATCCTCACTCCCATGAATGTGATTGCAACGGCTGAGCGCTCAGAACAGCCGCACCGTGAAGATCACTGTCATCACCAGCCCGACCAGCACGATGAACTGTTTGAGCCGGGCGGTGTTGCGGATGCGGCGGGCGAAATGCGCGCCTAAAAATCCGCCCGCGACCATCGCTCCGGCCAGAAGCGCGGCATAGTCCCAGGCGATGACGCCTGCGAGCGCATAGGTCACGGCGGAGACCAGCGACAAGAGCACCGACAGCGCGTTTTTCAGCCCGTTCATGGCATGCAGGTCGGTGTAGCCGATGAGGCCCAGCACGGCCAGAAGCATGATCCCCAGCCCGCCATTGAAATAGCCGCCATAGATCGACACCAGCAACAGCGCGATGGCCGCGCCCGTAGGCGCCAGCATGTCGCGGGCCAAAAGGCGCCGGATCAGTTGCGGCCCCCCGGCAAAAAGCAGGGTGGCCAGCGCCATGAGGCCGGGCACGGCGATGAGAAACGTGTCATTGGGCGTGATCAACAACAGACCCGCGCCAAGAAGGCCGCCGAGGGCCGAGACGGCGATCATGCGCAGGGCGGGCATATTGGCGGTGGTGTGCAGGTCGCGGCGATAGGCCCAGACGCTGCTGACATAGCCGGGCAGGGCGCAGAGCGTGGCGGTGGCATTGGCGGACACGGCAGGCACGCCCGCGAAGATCAGCGCGGGCAGGGTCAGAAAGGTACCGCCCCCCGCAACGGCATTGAGCATGCCCCCCAAGAGCCCGGCGACGAGCACCAGCAGAATGTCGATCATGTTTCCTCCCGATCCGGCGTGTGCCCGCCGATTTTATGCTCTTATGTCCTGAGCGCCGAGCGCAGCATTTCGAGTGCATGCTCCACCGTCGCGCCACGCACGCCCGCCCGGCCCAAGGGACCGAATTCCACGGTTTCCACCACGGTGACCGCGCCCTTGCGGGCAAGGCCGAAACAGACCCGGCCTTCGGGCTTGTGCTCAGAACCGCCCGGGCCTGCGATGCCGGTGACGGCGACAGCGATCCCGGCCATGGATTTCGCAAGCGCGCCTTCCGCCATCTCCTGAGCCACCTGTTCGGAGACCGCACCATGTTCAGCGAGCGTCACAGGCGAAACACCGATCATCTCGCGCTTGGCGGTGTTGGAATAGGTGACATAGCCGCGATCCACCACGTCGGAGGAGCCGGGGATCTCGGTCAGCGTGCCGACGATCAGCCCGCCGGTGCAGCTTTCGGCGGTGGCGATCATCAGGCCTGCGGTGCGGGCCAGCGCAAGCACCTCTTCGGCCAGCGCGAGGGGCAGGGTAGTGGCATGCGCGCTCATTGGATCAGACCGTGATAGACGCCTGCAAAGACCAGAACGACGACGGCGGCGAAGACGCCCGCGATGACGTCGTCGAGCATCACACCAAGCGCATCGCCGCGCCGGTCGGCCCAGCCGATGGGGCCCGGTTTCCAGATGTCGAACAGGCGGAAGGCGAGAAAGGCGGTGGGCCATGCGGGCCAGAGCGTGGTGGAGGGCATACCGGCCATGGCGGAGCCGATGGAGACCGGGATGAGCGCGATCCACATGCCGACCAGCTCGTCGATGACGATCTCGGAGGGGTCTTCGTTGTCGCTGTTTGCGGTCATTTTCTGGGTGGCCCAGAGGCCTGCGACAAAGGCCACCGCTGTGCCGATCAGCACGCCGGGGACGCCGAGGCTTTCATGCAGCGCCCAGAACAGCGGCACGGCGGCGGCGGAGCCCCAGGTGCCGGAGGCGGGTTTCATGTAGCCGATCTTGGCGAGGGTCGCGATCAGTTCCGCATAGGGGTTCATCCGGGGTCTCCTTCAGGTCTTTGACCGGGGCCTTTGCCGCGGTTTTGTCGCTCAGCTCTTGATCAGGGCGGCGGTCGCGAGCGACGCGATGCCCTCTTCGCGCCCGGTGAAGCCGAGCCGCTCGGAGGTGGTCGCCTTGACCGAGACTTTCTCCACATCGACGCCCATGATATCCGCCAGAGCGGCGCGCATCGAGGCGGCATGGGGTCCCACCTTGGGGCGTTCGCACACCAGCGTGACGTCGCAATTCATCATCTCATAACCCATCTCGCGCGCAAGCCCGATGGCATGGCGCAGGAAGATATGGCTTTCGGCGCCTTTCCATTGCGGGTCCGAGGGCGGAAAATGCTGACCGATGTCGCCGCGCGCCAGTGCGCCGTAAATCGCATCGGTGAGCGCATGCATGCCGACATCGGCGTCGGAATGGCCCTGAAGGCTGCGCCCGTGCGGGAGTTTCACGCCGCAGAGCCAGACATGGTCGCCCTCGCCGAAACGGTGCACGTCATAGCCATTGCCCAAGCGTATATCGGGGCGGATTTCCATCGCTGCCTTCTCCTGTTGTCTTTGACGCAGAACTGCGTCGGCCCGGGCGAAATCGCCGGGGTGGGTGATCTTGAAATTCTCTTCCGAGCCTTCGGTGATCGCCACGGCGATGCCATGGGCGCGTGCCACTTCGACATCGTCGGCGGCCTCGCCCTGAAAGGCGCGGTGGGCGGTCAGAATGGCGTCGAAGACAAAACCCTGTGGCGTCTGGGCGCGATACAGCCCGCTGCGATCGCGGGTGCCCTCGACGAAAATGCCTGTTTCATCGGCATTTTGCGAGGACGCGCCGTGCCAGAGCGCATCCGAGACCATGAGCGCAGGTGCTGCGCCCTCGTGGGTTTCGAGTGCGGTGAGCACGCCTTCGATCACCTCGGTAGGGATCAGGGCGCGGGCCGCGTCATGGATCAGAACCCGGTCGAAATCCTGACCGGAAAGTGCCTCAAGCCCCGCCTTCACGGAAGCCGATCGGGTCGCGCCACCGGAAACAAGCGTCACGTTTTCAAGGCTTTGCGCCAGATCGAAATCGTCCGCGTGATGCACGACGACGATGCGCGCGACATGCGGGCGAAAGGCGGCGATGGCATGGTCGATGACGCGCAGGGCTGTGGGGGCGGCCCCCAGCCTTTGCCATTGCTTCGGCATCTCCCCGCCCGCGCGGGTGCCGCGTCCGGCGGCGACGATCAGAGCTGCGATTTTTGTCATGGGTTTTGGCATAATCGGTGGCGCGCAGGCTTGCAATGCGCTGTTTTTGACCTGAGGGATGGTTAAATTTTATGCATAACGTGTTTTTCGCCACATTTTTCGCCGCGATCCTTTGCGACTCGCGGCTGTGACCGCTACCTCTGTCCGAAATGCTCAAGGATTAATCGCTTGCCCGTTGAATTGGCGCAACTCGCACTGGACCCGCCCGTGTTCCTGGCCCCCATGGCTGGCATCACGGACCTGCCGTTTCGCGATCTGGTCGCGTCTTTCGGTGCGGGGTTGGTGGTGTCGGAGATGGTCGCCTCGCATGACATGCTGAACGCACGTCCGGGCGCGCGCGAGAAGGCGGAGCTTGGTTTCGGGGTCGAGAACACCGCCGTGCAGCTTGCGGGGCGCGAGGCGGAGCCGATGGCGCTCGCGGCAAAAATGGCCGAAGACAATGGCGCGCAGATCATCGACATCAACATGGGCTGTCCGGCGAAAAAGGTGGTGTCGGGTTATTCCGGCTCGGCGCTGATGCGCGATCTCGATCATGCGTTGAGCCTGATCGAAGCGGTGGTGGGGGCGGTTGCCGTACCCGTGACGCTCAAAACCAGGCTTGGCTGGGACGATGCGCTTTTGAATGCGCCGGAACTGGCGAAACGCGCCGAAGAGGCGGGCATTCAGATGATCACGATCCATGGCCGGACGCGGTGCCAGTTCTACAAGGGGCGCGCCGATTGGGCGGCGATCCGGGCGGTGAAGGACGTGGTGGCGATCCCGGTGATCGCCAATGGTGACATCACCAGCCCCGAGGCTGCGCGGATGGCGCTGGCGCAATCGGGGGCCGACGGGGTGATGATCGGGCGGGGCGCGCAGGGGCGTCCGTGGATTTTGGCGCAGGTCGCTGCGAACCTGACCGGTGCACCAATGCCCGCGCGCCCCGAGGGCAAGGATTTCGCCGACATGGTCGCGGGTCATTACGAGGCAGGGCTCACGTTTTATGGCGAAGCCTTGGGCGGTCGGGTGATGCGCAAACATCTGGGCTGGTACATGGATACGGCGGGCACGGCGGATGCGCTGCGCAAGCGCGTTTTGACGCAAAAATCGCCGCGCGACGTGTTCGCGCTGCTGCCCGAAGCGCTGAGCGGGGAGGTCTGCGCCGCATGACACATCGTTTCGACATGCTCTGGCCCTCGCTGCCGGTGCCCGCGATCATGATCGACGCGGATGACCAGATCGTCGAGGTCAATTCTGCCGCCGAGCTGTTTCTCAACGCCTCCGCCAAGGCGCTGACCGGCGTGCCGGTGTTCGACAAGCTCGCCATCGACGCGCCTCTGGAAGAGGCCTTCGGACGTGTGCGGCGTGACGATTCCCCCTTGTTTATCAACAATGTCGATGTCTCGGGCGGCAATGCGGCGCCGGTGCAGTGCAACATCCAGATCGCGCCCTTGCAGGGCATGGACAACTGGCTTGTCCTGCTGATGGAACCGCGCCAGATCGCCGACCGGCTGGGCCGGGCACATCAGGTCAAGACCTCGGCGCGCTCGGCCATTGGCATGGCGGAAATGCTGGCGCATGAGATCAAGAACCCGCTGGCGGGCATCACGGGCGCGGCGCAGCTTTTGTCGATGAGCCTCACGCCGGAGGATCTGGAGCTGACCGATCTGATCGTGGCTGAGAGCCGCCGGATCGTGGCGCTTCTGGAGCAGGTGGAGCAATTCGGCAACCTGCGCCCGCCCGCGAAACGCCCGATCAACATTCACGACCTCTTGGACCGGGCACGCAAATCCGCCGAGTTGTCTTACGGCGCGAACATGAAATTCATTGAGGAGTTCGACCCCTCTCTGCCACCCACCTTCGTCGATGGTGATCAGATCCTTCAGGTGTTTCTGAACCTGATTAAAAACGCCTCTGAGGCGGCGGGCAAGGGGGGCGGTACGATCCGGCTTCGGACCTTCTACGACCTGTCGCTACGCCTGCGGCGCAAGGACGGCACGGGGGCGGCGCTGCCGCTTCAGGTCGAGATCATCGACGACGGCCCTGGACTTCCGCCGGAGATTGCCGCCGATGTGTTCGAACCCTTCGTCTCGGGGCGCGAGAACGGCACGGGGCTGGGCCTTGCACTGGTGTCGAAGATTATTTCCGATCACGAGGGTTGGATTTCCGTGGATTCCGTGCCCGGCAGAACCGTGTTCCGCATCTCGCTTCCGGTCGCGCCGCGCGAACCGAGAAAGAGTGAGCCGAAATAAAGAGTGACATGCGCGTGACAGGTCATAAAGTTGAGAAAAACCCCGCAGAGAAGGGGGCTGCGCGCGGGCCGATGGGCTCGATGCGAGACTGACAAGGAGAGAATACTATGGATGGCACGATCCTCGTCGCCGATGACGACCGCACGATCCGCACGGTCCTGACCCAGGCGCTGACCCGCGCGGGCTGCAAGGTGCATGCGACCTCGTCTCTGGTCACGCTGATGCGCTGGGTGGAAGAGGGCAAAGGCGATCTGGTGATCTCCGATGTGATGATGCCCGATGGCAACGGGCTTGAGAGCCTGCCGCGCATCGCCGAACTGCGCCCCGGCCTGCCGGTGATCGTGATCTCGGCGCAGAACACCATCATGACGGCCATTCAGGCCGCCGAGGCCGAGGCCTTCGACTATCTGCCGAAGCCCTTCGACCTTCCCGACCTGATGAAGCGCGCGGCCAAGGCGCTCGAGGTCAAGCGTCGCGCCAATCCGGCGCCGTCGACCGCCAAGGCGCCGTCGGAACTGGGCGCGCCGCAGGAAGACCTGCCGCTGGTGGGGCGCACGCCCGCGATGCAGACGCTGTACCGGCTTGTCGCGCGCGTGATGAACACCGATCTGCCGGTGCTGATCACCGGCGAGAGCGGTACCGGCAAAAGCCTGATTGCACGCGCGATCCACGATTTCTCCGACCGTCGTAGCCTGCCGTTCGTGGTGGTCTCCGCCTCCGATTTGGCAACGATGGAAGGTCCCGCGGCGGTGATTTCCAAGGCCCGGAACGGCTCGATCCTGTTCGATGAGGTGGGCGATCTCGATGAGGAAGCGCAGGCCCGCATCGTGCGCATGCTCGACAGCTTTACCGACAACGCGCCACGCATCATGGCGACCTCGCAGGCCAATCTTTCGGCCAAGATGGAAAGCGGTGCCTTCCGTCAGGACCTGTTCTACCGCTTGGGCGGCGTGACGATTTCCGTGCCCTCGCTGCGCGAGCGGGTGGACGACATTCCGCTGCTGGCGGAGTTCTTCCTCTCGAAGGCCGAGCGCGACGGGCTGTCGGCGCGCCGCTTCACCGGCGAGGCGATGGATCTGGTGCGGGCCTATAGCTGGCCGGGCAACGTGCGCCAGTTGGAGAACACCATTCGTCGTCTGATCGTAACCTCGCCGGAGGAGGAAATCACCCGGATGGAGGTCGAGACCGTGCTGGGCAACCAGCCCGCGATGGAACCGCTGCAGGGCGGGGGCGAGGGCGAGAAGCTGTCGTCGTCGGTGGCCAAGCATCTGCGCCGCTATTTCGACCTGCACGGGGGCGTGCTGCCGCCGCCGGGTCTTTATCAGCGCATTCTGAAAGAGGTCGAGGGGCCGCTGATCGAGATCGCGCTCGATGCGGTCGGGGGAAATCAGGCCAAATGTGCCGATTTGCTTGGCATCAACCGCAATACCTTGCGGAAAAAGATCAATGACCTCGATATTCAGGTGACACGCCGTCGCAAGCTGATGTAAAAAGGCCACATCCGTGCCGAATAGGGCGCAGTGACCGGAATGACACTCCGCTGCGCTGTCTCTGCCACGGTGTCTTGCGTCAAACCCCATGAATAATGGGGCGCGCGGGGCTGGTTTTGAGCAGTACGAGGGTACGGTCCATGGCGCAAAAGCCCGTGGCACAAAGAATCGGTCGGCAAAGCTGGCACAGGCTGATGCGGCTTCGGCGGCAACGGCGGTTGCAGAATGCGGCGACCCTTGCCGTGTTCGTTCTCGGGCCGCTGCTGGCGGTGCTGACCTTCCTCGTTTTGGGGCCGCTCGACCATGGCCCGGCCTCTTCCGTGCTGCGCGGCGTGCTTTTGGCCGATGTGGTCTATATCATTGTCGTCGCGGGGCTCGTGGCGCAGCGCATCGCCAGTGTAATCGCCGCGCGCCGGGCGCATTCCGAGGGCTCGCGGCTGCACCTGCGCCTGTCGGGGGCCTTCGTGCTTCTGGCGCTCATCCCGACCGTCATGGTGGCTGTCTTCGCCGTGGTGACGGTGAATTTCGGCCTCGAGGGCTGGTTTTCCGACCGGGTGCGCAACGTGGTGGGCTCGTCTCTGGAAGCGGCGAAGGCCTATGAGACCGAACATCGTGACGGTCTGGCCGACGACACCCGCGCCTTGGCGAATTTCATCATTGATCGACGCCGCCAGGTCACGATTCTGTCCGACGGCGACTTGCGGCAGGTGCTCAACCAGGGGCAGGGGCTCATCCAGCGCGGTCTGCGCGAGGGCTATGTCATCGACCGGGCGGGCGAGATCAAGGCGCGGGGCGAGCGTTCCTATCTGTTCAATTACGAGAAACCGACGGAGGCGCAGAGGGCGCGGGCGGAGACCGGCGAACTGGTCCTGATCGACGATTGGGACCGCAACGAGAGCCGGGCGCTTCAGCGTCTGGCGGGCTTCTCCGACCGCTATCTCTACGTGACCCGCGATGTGGACGGCAAGATCCTCAACCTGCTCGATGAGACCCAGGACAGCATCGCGCTGTACAACCAGTTGGAAAGCGAGCGCGGGCGGCTGTTGTTCGAATTCGGTCTCTTGTACATCGGCTTTGCCATCATCCTCATTCTGGCCGCGACCTGGCTCGGTCTGTGGTTCGCCGAACGGCTGGCGCAGCCGATCGGGCGGCTGGCGGGCGCGGCGCAGAAGGTGGGCGAAGGCGATCTTTCGGTGCGTGTGCCCGAGGAAGAGGGGCAGGACGAGATCGCCACACTGGGTCGTGTGTTCAACCAGATGACCGGTCAGGTGAAGGTGCAGCGCGACGAATTGCTCGAACGCAACGCCCAGATCGAGCATCGCCGCCGGCTGTTCGATTCCGTGCTGTCCTCGGTGACGGCGGGGGTTGTGGGGCTGGACGCGGAGGGCCGTGTGACGCTTCTGAACCGCTCGGCGCAGGCGCTTTTGAATCTTGGCGAGCGCGACGTGACCGGCGAGGCGCTGGCCGTTGTCGTGCCGGAATTCGGTCCGCTCTTCGACCTGTTGCGCAGCCAGAAACGCGAGGTGGCACAGGAGGAGTTGCGGCTCATTCGGTCCGGCGCGCAGGAAAGCCTTTTGGTGCGGATCGCCACCCGACGTGACGTCGAAGGTGCGCTCGAGGGCTATGTGGTGGCCTTTGACGACGTGACGGATCTTGTGAGTGCACAGCGGCTGGCGGCCTGGGGCGATGTGGCGCGACGGATTGCGCATGAGATCAAGAACCCGCTGACGCCCATTCAATTGTCCGCCGAACGCATCCTGCGCAAATTCGGACGCGGGCTTGATGAGGAGGCGCGCGCGGATCTTGAGCAATATACTCAGGTCATCGTGCGCCAGACCGGTGATCTGCGCCGGATCGTCGACGAATTCTCGAAATTCGCCCGGATGCCAAGCCCGGAGCGGCGCGAGCACGATCTGGTCGAGCTGGTGAAGGGCGCGGTGCTGTTGCAGCAGAATGCCCAGCCGGATGTGAAGATCACGGCGCGGATCGAACCGACCACGGCGTTGGCCGAAGTCGATGCGACGATGATCGGGCAGGCGCTCACAAATTTGATCAAGAACGCTGGGGAAGCAATTGAAAGTCTTGAGGAGTGCGGAATTCCTCAGGGTTATGAGCCACGCATTCTCGTGGCCATGCAATGCGACGATCAGGAGGCGGTGATCACGGTGACGGACAACGGCATCGGCCTGCCGGAGGATCGTTCGCGGCTGTTCGAACCCTATGTGACGACGCGGGAAAAAGGCACCGGGCTGGGCCTGCCGATCGTCAAGAAGATCATCGAGGAACACGGCGGGACGCTGACGCTGACCGACGGGGCGCCTCTGGATGAGACGGGCCGGATCGGGGCCTGTGCGACCATTCGCATCGCTGTTGCAGGCGATGAGCGTGTTGAAGAAAAACAAGAACTTGCGGTGTAAAGATGAAGTCTGGAGTGAATGATGTCTGATATTCTGATCGTCGACGATGAGCGCGATATTCGCGAGCTGATCGGGGATATTTTGCAGGATGAGGGCTTTGAGACGCGGCTGGCCGCGAATTCGGACGAATGCCTGAAGGAAATCGACGCGGGCGTTCCGGCGCTGATGATCCTCGACATCTGGCTGAAGGACAGCGACATGGACGGGATCGACATCCTGAAACATGTCAAGCGCGAGCACCCGGAAGTGCCGATCATTATCATTTCCGGTCACGGGAATATCGAAATCGCCGTCGCGGCGATCAAACAGGGCGCTTACGATTTCATCGAGAAACCGTTCAACATCGACCAGCTCATGGTGGTGATCACGCGCGCCATGGAGACCTCGCGTCTGCGCCGGGAGAACGCCACGCTGAAACGGTCTGGTTCGGGCGAACTGGAGATGATCGGGGTGTCGGCGGCGTTCAAGCAGCTCAAGAGCAATCTCGAGAAGGTGACGAAATCCAACGGTCGGGTGATGCTGACGGGCGGCGCGGGCGTCGGCAAGGAAGTGGCCGCGCGGTTCATTCACGCCGGCTCTGAGCGGCGCGAGGCGCCGTTTGTCACGGTTTCGTCCGCGACCATCGAACCGGACCGGATGGAAGAGGTGCTGTTCGGGCGCGAGACGCCGGAGCGGGGCGTCGAGAAGGGGCTTCTCGAGGAGGCCAACGGCGGCGTGATCTATTTCGACGAGGTTGCCGACATGCCGCTTGGCACCCAGTCGAAGATCCTGCGGGTGCTGGTCGATCAGCGCTTCACCCGCGTGGGGGGCAATGCCAAGGTGTCGGTCGATCTGCGGGTCGTGTCCTCGACCTCGCGCGATCTTCTGGCGGAGATCGAGGCGGGGCGGTTCCGCGAAGAGCTGTATCACCGGCTGAACGTGGTTCCGATCGAGGTGCCTGCGCTCGAAAAACGCCGGGAGGACATCCCGGAACTGGCACGGTATTTTATCGAGAAGCTGAACCGGGAACAGGGCTTGCCGCTGCGCGATCTGTCCGAGGATGCCGCGGCGATGCTTCAGACCATGGCCTGGCCGGGCAACGTGCGCCAGCTCAAGAACGTCATCGAACGGGTGTTGATCCTCGGCGACAGCACCGGGCTGATCGAGGCCGACGAATTGCCCAACGAGGACGGTGTGCGCGAGGACGACGGGCGGGCGATGCTGTCGCCTGCGATCGCGACCCTGCCGCTTCGGGAGGCGCGCGAGGTGTTCGAACGCGAATACCTGCTGACCCAGATCAACCGGTTCGGCGGCAATATTTCCCGCACCGCAACATTCGTGGGCATGGAGCGCTCGGCGCTGCACCGCAAGCTCAAGTCGCTGGGCGTGGTGACCGGCAACAAGCAGGGTGGCCGGATGGCCTATGTCGAGGAAACCGACTGAGCGGGGCTTGGCGGTATCGGGTGACGCAAAGGCATCCGGAGGCCCGGGCGGTATGCGGGTGCGTTGACGCCCCTGATATTCCGTGCCAAGCCTGTGGCGAAGCGAAAGCCCTGCGCGCACCGGACCGGTTCCGGCGCAGGGCGTGACATGGCAAGGGCGCGACGTGAGTTTCACGGACGGCCCTGAAACAGGGATGATGCGATGAAGGTCATCATTTGCGGCGCGGGTCAGGTCGGCTGGCAGATCGCCAAGCAGCTCTCCGTCGAGAAGAACGACGTGACGGTCGTGGACAACAACCCCGCGCTGGTGCGCCGCGCCACCGACACGCTCGACGTGCAGGGGATCGAAGGCTTTGCCTCCTACCCGGATGTGCTGGAAAAGGCGGGCGCGCGCGACGCCGACATGGTGATTGCCGCGACCTATTCCGACGAGGTGAACATGGTTACCTGTCAGGTGGCGCATTCCGTGTTCAACGTGCCGCGCAAGATCGCCCGGCTGCGGGCGCAGAGCTATCTGACCGCGATCTATTCCGATCTCTACCGCCGCGATCATCTTCCGATCGACGTGGTGATTTCGCCGGAGAAGGAGGTGGCCGAGGCTGCGCTCCGGCGTTTGGCGGCCCCTGCGGCTTTTGACACCCAGGCGTTTCTGGCCGGGCGGGTGCAGCTCATGGGCATCCTGCTCGAAGAGGAATGCCCGGTGCTCAATACCTCGCTGCGAGAGCTGACCGAGCTGTTCTCGACGCTGCGCGCCACCGTGGTGGGGGTGCGCCGTGACGGGCGGCTTTTTGCACCGGAGCCGAAGGACCAGCTTTTCGCCCGTGACGAGATTTACGTGTTTGCGCATTCCGACGACATCACCCGGACGCTGGAGATTTTCGGCAAGACCAACGCGAAACAGGAGCGTGTGGTGATCCTGGGCGGCGGCAACGTGGGTCTCGGCGTGGCCCAGGCGCTGGAGGCACGGACCGAACGGGTGCGGGCCAAGATCATCGAGCGCGACCGCAAGATCGCCGAGAAGGCGGCGGACGCGCTGGAACGCACCATCGTCCTGAACGGCGACGGGCTCGATCCGGAGCTTTTGTCCGAAGCCGGGGTGAGCCGCGCCGATGCGGTGCTTTGCGTGACGGATGACGACAAGGTCAACATGCTGGCCGCCGTGCGGGCGAAGACTGCCGGGGCAAAAATGGCCATCGTGCTGGTTAACGACCCGACGCTGGTGCCGATCCTCAATGCGCTCGACATCGACGCCTATATCAACCCGCGGGCCACGACGGTGTCCTCGATCCTGCGCCACATCCGCCACGGCCGGGTGCGCAACGTCTATTCGGTGGGCGACAGCGAGGCGGAGGTGATTGAGGCGCAGGTTTTGTCGACCTCGCCGATCTCCGGCAAGCGCATCCGGGACATCGACTTCCCGGAAGGCGTGCTTGTCGGCGCGCTGACCAAGGGTGACATATACGTCAAGCCGATGGGCGAGACCCGGATCGACGAGGGCGACGTGATCACTATCTTCTCGCTCGCGGCCGACGTGCCAGAGGTCGAACGCCTGTTGCAGGTCTCGATCGACTATTTCTGATGAACGGCGCCCGATGAACCGCTTTTCGCGCATGCCCTTTTTCGTCCAGCTCATGCTGGTCTCCGGTGCCGCCATGATGGTGCCGGCGATCTATGCGCTTGTGCTGCGGGAATGGGACGATGCGCGGGCCTTCGTCTACGCCAGCGTATTGTTTTCCTCTCTGGCGCTGTTCATTGCCATCGCACGCTATCGCCCCGAGGGGGCGGATGCGGGGGGCGGGCGCGACCGGGAGGGGCGCAACCAGCTTTTGACCCTTCTGGGCGCCTATACGCTCTTGCCACTGATCCTCGCGGTGCCGTTTTCCGAGGCGACCAAGGACACCACCTATTTCAACTCCTATTTCGAGATGGTCTCGGCGCTCACCACCACGGGGGCGACGCTGTTCGACGATCCGGCACGGTTGACCAAGCCGGTGCATCTCTGGACGGCGCTGGTGGGGTGGCTCGGCGGGCTCTTTGCCTGGGTCACGGCGGTGGCGGTTCTGGCGCCGCTGAACCTCGGCGGGTTCGAGGTCATTTCCTCGCGCCAGCCGGGGCAGGCGGAGACGCGGGCGAGCCAGATCACCCGCATCGCCGCCGCCCCCGAGCGGATGGCGAAATTCACCTCGAAGCTGTTTCCGATCTACCTCGGGCTGACGCTGGCGCTGTGGTTCGCGCTCTCCATGGTCGGCTCCACCCCCTATGTGGCGCTCTGCCATGCGATGTCGGTGATGGCGACCTCCGGCATTTCGCCTGTGGGGGGGCTGACCCAGGCCGGAGGCGGGTTCATGGGCGAGCTGCTGGTCTTCGCCTTCCTGTTCCTGGCGCTGTCGCGCAAGACCTTCACCGCAGATCAGCCGCGGCTCGATGCGCCGCCGTTGTGGCGCGATCCGGAGATGAAGATCGCGCTGGCGCTTATCGTAACCGTGCCCTTGCTCCTGTTCCTGCGCCATTGGGTTGCGGTGCTTGAGGTTTCCGGCGACTGGACCGTCGGACGGGCGCTGTCCTCGCTCTGGGGCGGCACCTTCATGGTGCTCTCCTTTCTCTCGACCTCGGGGTTCGAATCCCGGGGCTGGGAAGAGGCGCGGCTCTGGTCGGGGTTGCAGGCGCCGGGCGTGCTGCTGATGGGGCTGGCGATTTTCGGCGGCGGTGTGGCGACCACGGCCGGGGGGGTGAAACTCATCCGGCTCTATGCGCTGGTGCGCCATGGAGAACGCGAGATCGAGAAACTGATTTCGCCGAACTCGGTCGGCGGCGCGGGTGCCAATGCCCGGCGCATACGGCGCGAGGGCGCCTATGTCGCCTGGGTCTATTTCATGGTCTTCGCCTTCACCATCGCCGCCGTGATGATGCTGTTGTCGCTCTACGGGCAGAATTTCGAAGCGGCAACGATTTTTACCATCTCGGCGCTGACCACCACCGGACCGCTGGTGCAGGTGGCGGGCGATGTGCCGCTGAGCTATGCCGCGCTCGGCAGTCCGGAAAAGCTCATTCTGGCGGCGACCATGGTACTCGGGCGACTGGAGATGCTGGCGATCATCGCGCTTCTGAACCCGGAGTTCTGGCGGCGCTGAGGTTTTGGTGTGAGGCGTTAGCGCCACCATCCTGCGGATGTGACACAAATTTGCGTCGCGGCGAAAACAAGCTTCCGAAAATCAGCGCCTTATCTTGACATTCCCCGGAATCTCCGGCGAACTCACCTCAAGTGCTGTCGCCCGAGGGACAGTTCGCATCAAAAGCGCAAGAAAAAGGCAAAGATCATGGCCGCCGACAAACAGAACCTTCAGGACGCCTTCCTCAACCATGTTCGCAAGACCAAAGTTCCCGTGACGATCTTTCTGATCAACGGCGTGAAACTTCAGGGCGTGATCACGTGGTTTGACAATTTCTGCGTCCTGCTGCGCCGCGACGGCCAGTCGCAGCTCGTCTACAAACACGCGATCTCGACGATCATGCCGGCCCAGCCGATCAATCTCTACGACGGCGAAGAGGCCTGATTTCAGGCCTCTTGTATTCCGTTCGTTAAGGTATAAGTGACGGTATGGAACCGGGCACTTGTCGCATTGCGACAGGTGCTTTCTCACGTTTGAAGGAGCGGCATTTGGCCGAACTGCATGACCATGAGGTGAAGAAGACCCGCGCCTGGGTGCTTCATCCCGACATTACTTCCGACCGCACCCGCCGCGATCCCGTCGCGGGACTCGAAGAGGCCGTGGCCCTGGCCGATGCCTTGCCCGAATTGGAGGTGGTCGGCTCCGAAATCGTGCGCCTGCCCAAGATCCAGCCCGGCCATCTCTTTGGCACCGGCAAGATCGAGGAGCTGAAGCAGCGGATGAAGCTCGCTGAGGTGGAGTTGGTGCTGGTCGACGGGCCGGTGACGCCGGTGCAGCAGCGCAACCTGGAGAAGGAATGGAAGGTCAAGCTTCTGGACCGCACCGGGTTGATTTTGGAGATTTTCTCCGACCGTGCGCGGACCCGCGAAGGCGTGTTGCAGGTCGAAATGGCCGCACTCACCTATCAGCGCACGCGGCTGGTGCGCGCCTGGACCCACCTTGAGCGGCAACGCGGCGGTTTGGGCTTTGTCGGCGGTCCCGGCGAGACCCAGATCGAGGCCGACCGCCGTGCCATCGACGAACAACTGACCCGGCTCCGGCGTCAGTTGGAGAAAGTCGTGAAAACCCGTGAGCTGCACCGCGCGTCCCGCGCCAAGGTGCCGTTTCCGATCGTGGCACTGGTGGGCTACACCAACGCTGGCAAGTCGACGTTTTTCAACACGGTGACCGGCGCGGATGTGTTCGCCAAAGACATGCTGTTTGCGACGCTCGACCCGACCATGCGCCAGCTTGTGATCGAAAACGCCCATGGCGGTGATCGCGAGATTATCCTGTCCGACACGGTGGGGTTCATCTCCAACCTGCCGACGCAGCTTGTGGCCGCCTTCCGCGCGACGCTCGAAGAGGTGCTGGACGCCGATCTGATCCTGCATGTGCGCGATATTGCGTCGGAGGAAACCGATCATCAGCGCGACGACGTTCTGAAAATTCTCCGCGATCTCGGGATCAAGGACGACGCGCCGATGTTCGAGGTCTGGAACAAGATCGACCTTCTGGACGACGAGGCGCGTGCGGCCCGGATGGAGCGGGCGGCGCATGAAGAGAACATCTTTGCCATCTCGGCGGTGACGGGCGAGGGCGTGCCGGAGCTTCTCTCTGCCGTCTCGGCCTTCTTCGAAGAGGAGAAGATCGAGCGCGACATGGTCCTGCCCTATTCGGAAGGGCGCAAACGGGCGTGGCTGTTCGAGGAGGGGGTTGTTCTTTCCGAGGAGATGACCGAAGAGGGGTATCAGCTCAAGGTGCTGTGGACGCCGCGGCAGGAAAAGCAATTCCGGGAGATGTGAGATGAGCGCGCAAGAGAGCAAGACGACCAGGAAGGCCGCGCCGAAAAAGGCCACGGCGAAACAGGCGGCACCGAAGACGGGCGCACAAAAGGCGGATGCCGCGTCGAAGCCGCATCTGTTCATGATGCTGTTCGAGGCCACGGCGGGGGCGAAAACCGGCCTGCGCATGGGCGCGCGCCACGCAATCATGGTGTTTATGGTGGCCTCTGAGGTGAAACATGCCACGGGCAAGGCGGCCAAGGGGCTTCAGGTGACGGGATGGTCCGGGATCACGCTGAAAAAGGCCGGGGACATCACCGGTCAGAAACAGCGGTTCACCGACAAGGCCCTCGACCGTGCGGCCCAGACCGCGGCGCAGAAGGGCGCGTCTTTCCTCGTCTACAAGGAAGAGTTGAAGGCGCAGGCGTGAGCGCTGTCCGTGCATGTCTTTTACGATGACATTCTGAGCCGCATTGCCGAACCTCCGCTTTGGTTCGATGAGCATGCCGTGCCGCGTTATGCGGATTTTTCACCGGAACAGGCGGCCAAGATTTCCGCGCAGGAAGTAGTGCTGCTTTTGATCCGGTGCCAGGCCTGTCGCCGGGACTTCCGAGACGCCCTGTCTTCGTCGGAAGCGAAACCGGTTTTGGCACCGAAGATTGAAGCTCGGACATTGCGCTTCGGAGATCCGCCAAATGTTCGATGTTGTTCCACGGGGCCGGCGATGAATTCCATTTCGGTGCAGGTTCTGGAATATTGGTTCAAGCCGCAAATCCATGGCCGACTTGGCCCAGAGGTCGGGTTCGAGGCATGGGCCGCACAAAGAGAATTTGCACGTGACCCAAAGTTCGAGCGCGTCTTTTCTTCGCGTTAAAAGGCTTTAAATCTCCCGCGCCGGATTGCCGACAACCCGCGCACCCGGTGCGACGTTTTTCGTCACGACAGCCCCCGCGCCGACAATCGCGCGACCTCCGATGCTGACGCCCGGAAGGACAATCGCCCCGCCGCCGATCCAGACGTCCTGGCTGATGGTGACGGGCAGGGCGCGTTCGATCAACTGGCCGCGCAGCACCGGATCGCGGTGGTGATCGGCGCAGTAGATCTGCGCCTTTGGCCCGATCATCGTGCGCGCGCCGATCTCCACCCGACCGCTGTCGAGCACGACGCAGCCGACGTTGAGAAACGCCTCTTCACCGAGAAACAGGTTCTCGCCATACAGGAGGTGAAACTGACCCTCGATCCGGGCGCTTTCCGGCGCAGCGGCGATCACCTCGCGCAGCGCCGGGTGCATGTTGCCGCGCTCGGACGGCAGCGCCATGTTGTGCCGGTGCACTGCATCGAAGACCCGGGTACGGATCGCGTCGATCTCCGGGTCCATCGAGCAATACCAGTCACCCGCGCGCATCTTGTCGAGCTCGGAGGTCATTGCGGGTTCATTCTCTCGGCATCAGATGGGTGATGCCGACACCAGCCGCCCGCGCCAGTTCCGGGTCGAGGCTCATCGGTACATATTCGCCCCGCCGCCACAGCTCGCCCAGATCGTCATAGTGACGGCTCAAGGGATGGCCGGACTGGCCGGTGGCGGTGATGAAGACCGAACTGTCGGGATCGGCGAAATCGTAGACGCCCCGGTAGGCCGCGCCATGGACGTTGGCGAAAGGATCGGCGGGATCGCCGGAGGTGACGCCGCGCATCAGCGTGTTGTCGCCCCCCGAGGTCGATTGCCGGATATTCACCACCCACTTCAGGAAGGGCACATCGCCCAGCACAGGGTGATCGTGATGCGCCATATGCGCATCGCCCCAGCGTAGGCTTTCAAGATTCGTTGAATAATGCTCCCCGATCCACAACAGCGCATCGTCGAGCGCCATGCGTGCGATGTCGGTGCAGGTCTCGACAGGTGCCGACTGGATCACGTCGCACCACGCAGACGCGCCGTCGATGTCGCGATAGACGCGTTCGATGAACAAGGGATCGACATGGGTGAAGCTGCGCGCCAGCGGCCCGATGTCGTCGCGGATGAGACGATCCTGAAGCGCCCGCATCCAGGCGTAGTAAATCAGCGGTTCCGGCAGGTGTTCGTTCATCTCGCCGTTCCATTCGGCCAGAAGTTCGAGTGCATGCTGGCGCTGGCGTTCTGGCGTGCCTTCGGGCGCGGCCTCGCCGGTGAACCACAGGTCCGCGCCGACGAGCGGCAACAGCGTGCGCGCGGCGGGGGAGACCACATCGTTCTGCACTTCGATGAAACTGTCGCGGGTGTGCACCTCGCGCGATTGCATCAGCCGGGTCCAGCGCTGCACCCGCTGGGTGTCGCCCCAGTGATAGGACAGGTGCTCGGGGAAGGGGGCCTCCACCGTCTTGTTGTTGGTGTTGCCGACAATGCCGGTCTCGCCGCCGGTGAACAGCGGCAGATCGTCGAAATCGCGCCAGCCCTGCCAGCGGTTGGTCTCGATCCAGCCCGGCGAGGGGATGCGGCCCTGCGACTGGTGGCGGGCGTCGCGCAGAGGCGCGCGGCCGATCACCTTCATCTGCACCCGGTCCGGGTCGGCCATGACGAGGTTGAGCGCCGGGGCGGCGAAATCGCGCGCCGCCTGCATCGCCTCGGTCAGGGTGTGGGCGTGATTGAGCGCCACAACGGCGGACATGGAACGGTCGTCGGAGACCAGCGCGGTCCAGGCGGCAGAGACCACATGGCCCGGCGGCGTGATCGTGTCGACGTCAAAGGCGGTGGCCGGCAGGACCGGGCCGTTTTCGGTCCATTGCAACGTCAGGGTGCGCGGCGCGGCATCCTTGATCTGAACGATCGAGGGCCGGGTGCGCATCGGTTTGAAGCCGTCGGGCGTGAGAACTTCGCTGGCATTGTCCGGGTTGAGTTGCTCGATATAGAGATCGGCGTCGTCGAGATAGGCGGCGGTGATGCCCCAGCCGAAATCCTCGCGCCGCCCGGAGACGATGGCGGGAATGCCGGGCACGGAGGCGCCGATCACCCCGCCGCTCGAAAGTTCGAGCCGCGCCAGATACCACGCGCCGGGGGCGGAAAACCCGAGATGCGGATCGTTGGCGAGAAGCGTCGAGCCGGAGGTCGAGCGCCCGGGGGCGGCGGCCCAGACGTTGGACGCGCCCGCAAGACCCGGCTTCGGGAAAGGCGACATGGCATATTGCGTGCCGGACGGCTGTTTGCCAGGGATGGCCTCCGGGAACAGGGTCGCATAGGAGGGCAAAAGGGCGGTGCCCGTGCCCGGCGCATCTGGCATCAGGTCGCGCAGACGTTCCTGCGGCAGCAAGAGCGAAGCTTGGGCGCGCAGCACCTCATTGGGGATTTGATCGGAGAGCTGGAAGGCCACGAGTTTCAGGATCGCAATTGAATCGGCGGGTTGCCAATAGGCGATCTCGTTCGGGAACAGGAAGAACTCCGGCGCACCGCGTCCGCGCGCGCCCTCGTTGACCTCGGCGATCCAGGCGTTGACGCCGCGGGCATAGGCCTCGAGCGCCGCCATGGCCTCGGGGCTCTGAACCTGAGCAGAGGCCTGAGCCGCGTCGTAAATCCCCAGCCGCCGCATCAGCTCGTCGGTCTTGAATGTGCGCTCGCCGAACATCTCGGACAGTTTGCCCTGGGCTGTGCGGCGCAGGAGGATCATCTGGAACAGACGGTCCTGGGCATGGGCAAAGCCGAGCCCGTAATAGACATCCGTATCGGTGGTGCCAAAGATATGCGGTACGTTGGCGTTGTCGCGGGCGATTTCGACCGGGGCGGAAATCCCCGGCACCTCGTAATCGGCATCGTAATCCGGAAGCGAGCGCGCGGCGAGCCAATAGGTCAGCCAGATGCCGAGGACGGTCAGAAGGACGAGGGCTGAGACAAGCTTCAGCAGAATGGAGAAAGTGCGGGCCATGGGCGGGGCAGACCTATCGGATGTGCGCGAATGGATGTTGACGCGGGGCCGCGAGCGGCTACGGTTTGCGCCGTTAAATCACATCCGGCGGAGAGGGAAAAGCCATGGCAAAAGTCACATTCTTGGGGTTGGGAGTCATGGGGTCCCCGATGGCGGGCCATCTCGAAGCCAAAGGCCATGACGTGACGGTTTACAACCGCACCACGGCCAAGGCCGAAGCCTGGGCTGCGGCGCACAAAGGCGGGTTCGCCGCCACACCGCGCGAGGCGGTAGAGGGGGCCGCTTTCGTGATGGCCTGTGTCGGCAACGACGACGATCTGCGCTCCGTCTGCCTTGGGCCCGACGGGGCCTTTGCCGGAATGAGCGCCGGCTCGGTGTTTGTCGATCACACCACGGTTTCGGCGAAAGTGACGCGCGAACTGGCTGCCGTGGCCGCTGAAAACGGTATCGGCTATGTCGATGCGCCGGTGTCGGGCGGTCAGGCGGGGGCGGAAAACGGTGTGCTTTCGGTGATGTGCGGCGGGACGGAAGAGGATTATGCCAAGGCCGAACCGATCATGGCCGCCTATGGCCGCACTGTGAAACGGTTGGGCGAAGTGGGTATGGGCCAGACCGCCAAGATGTGCAACCAGATCTGTATCGCCGGGCTGGTGCAGGGGCTCTCCGAAGCGCTTTTGCTGGCGGAAAACTCCGGTCTCGATGGCGAAGCGCTGGTCGAGGTGATCGCGGGCGGCGCGGCCGGGTCGTGGCAGATGGTGAACCGCCACAAGACCATGCTGGCGGGCGAGTACGAACACGGGTTCGCGGTCGACTGGATGCGCAAGGATCTGGCGATCTGTCTGGAGGCGGGCGAGGAAACCGGCACGCCGATGCCGGTCACGGCTCTTGTAGATCAGTTCTACAAGGATGTGCAGACCATGGGCGGCGGGCGTTGGGATACGTCCTCGCTGATGGCGCGACTGAAAGCGTTCAAGTGAGTATTTGCGGCAGCAAAGGAGACGCAATCGGGTTTCCTTTGCTGTGAAAATACTCAAATCGGAAGCCCTTTCCCAAGGGGCGGCGTTGCTGTTATAAGGCCTTTCGATCAAAAGGACTCTGAGTGATGGCCGACAAGAAGACTTCCGGGCGTGGGGCACGTGATTTGCGGGTGAAGGTGAAGTCTGCGCGCGGGCGCAAGCTGTCGTCGACCCGTTGGCTGGAGCGGCAACTCAACGATCCTTATGTGAAGCGCGCCAAGCTTGAAGGCTATCGCGGGCGCGCGGCGTTCAAAATTCTTGAGTTGGACGACAAGTTCCGC
Organism: Celeribacter ethanolicus; assembly: GCF_001550095.1. Lineage (GTDB taxonomy): Bacteria > Pseudomonadota > Alphaproteobacteria > Rhodobacterales > Rhodobacteraceae > Celeribacter > Celeribacter ethanolicus. The sequence goes on from NZ_LRUC01000013.1 coordinate 141,606, forward strand.
TTTCTCGTGCCGGGCGCGCGGGTGGTCGATCTCGGCTGTGCGCCGGGGGGCTGGTGTCAGGTGGCCGTCAAACGGGTCAATGCGCTTGGCGAGAAGAGCGGCAAGAAGATCGGCACCGTGTTGGGGGTCGACTTGCAGGAGGTCGAACCGATTGCCGGGGCTCAGACCTATCAGCTTGATTTCATGTCCGATGATGCGGACGAGCAGGTGAAAGAATGGCTCGGTGGTCCGGCGGATGTGGTGATGTCGGATATGGCGGCGGCCTCGTCCGGCCACAAGCAGACCGACCACCTTCGGATCATCGCGCTGTGCGAAGCGGCGGCCTATCTGGCGTTTGACGTGCTGACCCCGGGCGGGACCTTTGTGGCGAAAGTGCTTGCGGGGGGCGCTGAGGGTGATCTCCAGAAGCTGTTGAAGCAGAAATTCGAGAAGGTGGTGAATATGAAGCCGCCGGCCTCGCGCTCCGACAGTTCCGAGAAATTCGTGGTCGCCACGGGGTTCCGGGGCTGATGGAGCGCTGGCTGCGTCTTCGGGCGGGGCCGCTCGCTCTGGCCTTCGACCCCGAGGTCGGCAATATCCGGCGTTTTACGGTCGACGGGCGCGAGATTTTTCATACCGCGCATTGGGTCGGCACGCCTGCGGCTGAGGCCGCTGGGTCTGTGATCGACGCGCATCTGGCGGGGGATTTTCTCGCCGCCCCCTTTGGCACATCCGATCTGGTGAGCGATCCGCCGCATGGCTGGAGTGCCAATTCGCGCTGGCATCCGGTGGTGCGGGCGGAGGATGGGGCCTGCGCTGTGATGAGACTGGCGCTCGAACGCGAGGTGATGGGAGCGCGGCTCACCAAGGAGTTGCGGTTCTGTCAGGGCCATCCGGTGCTGTATCAGCGCCATGTGATCGCGGGCGGCGAAGGGGGACTGACCTTTGCACATCATCCGATGTTTCGGGTGTCGCCGGGGGATCACATCGCCTATTCGCCAAAACGTGCGGCGGTGACCAACGATCCGCTGGAACCCGCGCATGTTCTGGCCCCCTGGGCGCGGAGCGAGGATGTGACACGGTTTCCCTCCGTCTCAGGCGGCACGGTGGATCTGACGCATTATCCGCGAGAGAGCGGGCATGAGGATTTCATCACGCTGATCGAGGCGGACAGCGGGGGGATCGGCTGGACCGCGGTGTCGCGCGCCGCGCAAGGTGACATCGTCGTGGTGCTGAAAGACAGCCGGGTGATGCCGGTCACCATGCTTTGGGTTTCCAACGGCGGACGAGGCTATGCGCCCTGGGAGGGGCGGCACGACGGGGTTTTGGGCATCGAGGACGGGTGCGCGGCAGGCGCCGAGGGGCATCGCGCCGCCTTGGGGAATAATGCGGTGGCGCGCGAAGGCGTGGCCAGCTCGGTCTCGTTGCGACCAGAGGGGCGGCTCATCCTGCGCCATGCCATCGCGGTGCTGGACCGGCCCGAGGGCTGGCGTGGCGCGGCGGGGGTGCGTGTCGGGGCGGACCGGCTGACGGTCGAGGGCATCGGCGGAGGATCGCTTGCAGTGCCTTTCGACGGGACTTATTTCTCAGTCTGAGATATACCTTTCTGACACAGATCAACGTCGGGGCGGCGCGGAGCGCTCTAACGTGGTTGGAATTTGTGTCATTCGAGATGGAGTACGAACCGCAGATGCGTCTGACGATCCGAACCAATCTGGCCATGCGTGTGCTGATGGCCTGCGCCGTGAACGAGGGTCATATGATCCGCCGGGCGGGCATTGCCAAGGCGGCGAACGCCTCGGAAAACCATCTGGCGCAGGTGGTGCATCTTCTGGCGACCGGGGGATATATCGAGACGACGCGCGGGCGCGCAGGTGGTATCGTTCTGGCGCGTGCGCCGGATCAGATTTCTCTGGGCGAGGTGATGCGGCATTTCGAGGCGGGCGTGCCTTTTGCCGAATGTTTCGCGGATGGGGCCAACACCTGTCCGTTACAGGCAGTCTGTCGTTTGCGGGTCGCGCTCACTGCCGCGCTCGAGGCGTTTTACGGCGTGCTCGACGAGATGACCCTGCAGGATCTGGTGGCGGACAACGCCGGGCTCGATGCGCTTTTGTCCCTGCCGCAGCCGGACATGATGATGCCGGAGGGTGGCTGTGTGCAGCTCCGCCGGGTGAACTGAGACGGCGGCCCTCTAGCGCAGATGCGGCTGGTCGGGTTCGCGCAGGGTGAACACCAGCAGCGCGGCGAGACCAAGGCAGATCGGTACGGAGGCGAGCGCCAGCGCGTGCTTGCCGCCCGTGAGATCGAGAAGCCAGCCGACCAGCGGCTGGAACACCAGAGCCGCACCGATGCCGATCATGTTGACGAAAGCGGTGACTGTGCCGACCGTGCTCTGGTCCTGACCTTCCTTGGCCATGGCGAAGGTGAGCATCTGTACGCCGCAGAACAGCCCCCCGAGAAACAGCGCTGTGGCGATGAGCCAGAAGTTGTCGATGGGGGTGAAAATGACGGCGGCCCAGGCCAGTGTCGCCGCCACGGCGCCGCCGAAAACGATCCATTTGCGATGGCCCAGGGCGTCCGACACGGCGCCCCAGAGCACCGATCCCGCCGCCATGCCCCAGAACACCATGGACACGGCGGTTTCCGCCGAAACGGCGGAGAGCGCGTGATCGGCGGTCAGTTCCTCATTGCCCCAGAGCCCGCCATAGACGTTGATCGGCATGTAGATCAGCGCGCCCACGAGGGAGATCAGCCAGACCTGTGGGCTCTTGACGATCTGGCGCAGGGGACCGAGAGGGGTGGCGTGGGTTTCCGTGTCGCCGGCCGAGGGCGCGTCGCGGTAGAACAGCAGCGCGAGCAGGAAAATCCCGCCCCCGACCGCGCCGATGCCGAGAAAACTCGGACGCCAGCCTGCGGTTTCGGTCAGCGCGGTGAGCCAGACCACACCGATTGCGGTGCCGATCATGCCGACCGCATTGACGATGCCGGACAAGAGCGCGAAGCGGGCGGGGGCGAACCAGTGGTTGACCGCATAAAGCGCGCTGACGAAGGCGAAAGACGCCCCGAACCCGGTCATCAGCCGCCCGATCCCGGCGACCTCGACATTGGGGGCGGCGCCGACGAGCGCGATGCCACCGGCACAGAACGCGATGGCCGGTACGACGAAACGCCGCGCGCCCCAGCGATCGAGCAACAGCCCGACGACGATCTGCATCGGTGCGTAAACCCAGAAGAACAGCGAAGAAAACACTCCGAGCTCGGCGCTCGACAGGGTGAGGTCGCGGGTGATTGCCGCGGTGGCGGTCGAGGGCGAGATGCGGGCGACGAATTCGAACAGGAAGAACAGGGTGCCGATGGACAGGGCGAGGATGGCGTGACGGGCTCTGGCGGTTGACATGGGCGCTCCGGATTGTTTGCGCTCTACATTCGCGATTTGTCCTTGGGTGACAAGAGCGGCGGAACTGGAAAACGATCACAAGACGGAGGGCGACGAGGATTGCGGCTTAACATGCCGGGCGGGAGGGGGCATGAAGGAGCAAAGCAAAGGAGAGGGCTTATGAAACTGGTACGTTTTGGCGAGGCGGGGGAAGAGAAACCCGGGGTGATCGACGGTAAGGGACGACTGCGGGATCTGTCGGATCATGTGCATGACATTGCGGGGGGGCAGCTTGCGCGGCTGGGTGAAATTTCCCGGCTGGATCTCGATGCCCTGCCGGTGGTGAGCGAGGAGGTGCGGTATGGCCCCTGCGTCGGCGGTGTCGGTAAATTCATCTGCATCGGGCTCAATTACGCCGATCACGCCGCCGAAAGCGGTATGGCGCTGCCGGAGGAGCCGGTGATCTTCGCGAAATATACCTCGGCAATCTGTGGCCCGAACGACCCGATCCTGATACCTCGCGGCGCGGAAAAGGTCGACTGGGAGGTCGAACTGGGCTTGGTGATCGGCAAGCCCGCGAAATATGTCTCGGAAGAGGACGCGCTCGATCATCTGGCGGGCTATTGCCTGATCAACGACGTGTCAGAGCGCAGCTATCAGCTTGAACGCGCGGGGCAATGGTCCAAGGGCAAATCCTCGGACAATTTCGGACCGGTGGGGCCGTGGCTCGTGACGCCGGACGAGATCGCGGATGCGGACGCGCTCGACATGTGGCTGGAGGTCAATGGCGAACGCATGCAGGAGGGGACGACCGCGACGATGGTCTTCAAACCGGCGGCGCTGATTTCCTACCTGTCGCAGTTCTTCACGCTACAGCCGGGCGACATCATTTCCACCGGTACGCCCGCGGGCGTCGGCATGGGGATGGCCCCGCAACGGTTCCTGCGGGACGGAGACGTGGTGACGCTCGGCATCGAGGGGCTCGGCGAGCAGCGACAGCTTTGTGTGGCGGACGCGTGATCGACCGAACCCGATAGGCGTTCTCAGACCTCGATCAGAGCCTGAAGCGTGCGGCTGCGGCCCTCTGCCGCCGCGCGCGTTTCGGCCAGCACGAACCCGGTGCACAGGCTCACCCCGTCGGCGGCGGGCAGGAGTGTGCCGTCGAGCAGCCGCGTCGGCACGAACCATCCGTCCGCGATGGGCCCCCTGATGCGTGTGATCAGGTCGGGCATTGAGCGGCGCGTCGTGCCGGAAAAGGACAGGCTGACCGGCAGCCCGCTGCGCATCGCCGCCGCGCGGTGCAGCAGGATTTGCGGGGTGGAGGAGTTGAAGCGGAAATTCGGGTCGAAGACGATCAGCCGCCCGTCGTCGGTCTGGCCGATGTCCAGGCCGCAGACTCCGAGAAAGCCCTGCCTGCGGGCCGCGTCGGCGACACTCAGAGCAAGCGCATGACCCGCCTCGGGATAGGGCGTATCCGGGTCGATGACGCTGCCCGATTGGCGCGCCGGAGCGGAGAAGGTCTGTTCGGCGGCGCCGAGCAGTTGCACGGTCTCCGGGGTGACCGCGAGATTGACGCACCAGCAGTGGCGCACGGTCATGGCGTCCTCGACGATCACGGTCTCGATGCCCTGAGCGAGGAAGGCGGCGCGCGCCTCGGCCAGTTGCCCGGCGGTGCCGCAAGGATGCACCGCATAGCCCCAGCCGGTGGCCTCTTCACCGCCAGCCTTGAGATAGACGGGCAGGGCGATCTCCCCGCGCAGCGCTGCGGTCGGGTAGGTTTGCCGTGACGCAAGCGCCTCGGGCGGCACGAGACCGGGCAGGGCGGTCTTGCTGTTGAGACGGGCCCAGAGCGCGGGCGGCACCAGATGCGCCGCATCGGCAAACCGTCCGGCACGCAGCGGGTAGGGCCAGAACAGCGCCCGGCCCTCGGCGACCAGCCGTTCGGCGTGGGCTTCGGCCTCCGCCCGGGTTTCGTAGCGATGCATCTCCTCGGTGATCGACAGGCCCGCCTCGGTGAGACAGTCCAGAATTTCATCCGTGGTGCCGCTGATGTGGCGCACGGTCGCCCGCGTGCCCAGCAGGCCGAGCAGGAGCGTCGTCACCGCATCGAGATTGACCGGCGTATAGCCCAGCATTCGGGTCTGTTCGAGATCGGTGCGGGCCATATAGGCGGCATGCGCGGGGCAGAGCACAGCCTCTTGTCCGCTGAGCGTGAGCGGGGGCAGGGCGGGGAGCTCGGCTGTCATGGCAGGAACTCCTCGACGGCGCGGGCCAGCCGCAGGACGCGTTCGGAGCGGCGGTCGCCCGCGAAACTCGGTGTCTTGTTGGCGTCCAGCAGGATCGCGCGCCCGTCATGCATGACATAATCGAACTTGCCGAAGTCGAAGCCCATCTCCTCGCGGTGACGTTGCAGCTCCGGTGGCACTTCGTCGAGATATTCATAGCGCACCATGGTGCGCACCTTCACCAGAGGATCGGTCGCCACCAGCTTGTAGCCGTAGCTGGCGGATCCGAAGAACAGCCAGCCACGCAGGCAATAATGATCGCCTTCACGCTCCGGCATGAAGCGCTCGACCAGAAGATCGTCGCGCTCCCAGACCCAGCCGGGCACCTTGTCGAGACGGTCGAGCACGGGATAGGTCTTCTTCGGCAGGCTACGGGCGAGGTCCCAGTTCAACCGGGCGAGGCGGCTTTGCGCCTTGAGCCGCAGTCGCGTCAGCCGCGGCAGGTTGCGTTGCTCGGGGCCGCCGAAATGGTTGAGGTTCGATTTGACGATGACCGGCCCGTCCCAATCCGCGCCCGGCTCCAGCCGGAGCGAGGAATAGCGGCGCTTGGAAATGTCGCGCACCGCGCCGTTGAGCACCCGCACCCCTTCGGGCGCCTGTGGCACGCGCTCCGGCGACAGGCGGGTGACGTCGTGATGCAGGACGCAGAGATCAGCGTCTTCCGCAAAGCCTGGGCCGACACGCACGGTCAGGCCCATCTCCTGCCAGATTTCGGCGAGACAGCTCAGAACGTATTTCTTTTGCAAATCTTGCTCCAGATGGGACAGGCTGATGAGTGGCAAGGCGGGCTCCCGTAAAATATCCTGATATTTCTAAACCAAGACCTGTCTCGTGGCGCAAGGTGCTTTGTGAAAGAGCGCCGTAGGGGCATGCCCGGGCTTTGGTGTCGAAGGGGGCTATGCACGACACTGGCCGACGTGCGTGATGCGCGCCGGCCAGTGCGAAAAGTGCAGAGGCTCCGTTCTAGGCGGTGCCGGGCTGTGCGTTGACGGGACGGGCCAGAATGGCCAGAACGATGAGCGCCCCGATCGAGATCGTCGCGAAATGCGTCGAAATCAGCAGCAGACCGGCAACGGTCAGCGCCAGTTTTTCCCACAGCACAAGGGGCCGCCGGAACCAGCCGATATAGGCCGCCGAGAGCGCTACCACCCCCATCAGACCGGACAGAAGCGCGGTGATGAATTCCAGCCAGGTGAAGTTCACGAACAGCAGGCTCGGCGCGTAGATGAACATGAACGGCACCAGAGCCTTGCCCATGGACAGCCGGAAGGCGGTCGTCCCCGTCGTCATCGGTTCGGCCCGTGCCAGACCCGCCGCGGCATAGGCCGCAAGCGCCACCGGTGGGGTCACGTCGGCCAGCACGCCGAAGTAGAAGACGAAGAAGTGGGTCGCGATCAGCGGCACGCCGAATTCGGTGAGCGCCGGGGCGGCGATCGAGGCGAGGATGATGTAGGTCGGCGTCGTCGGGATGCCCGCGCCCATGATGATGCAGGCGATGGCGACGAAGATCAGACCGAAGAACAGCGCCAGACCGTTTTCCGACAGCAGCCCGGTGAAGTCGAGCCCGATGGCGAACCCGGCCACGTCATGCGCCAGTTCGACGACGGCCGCGGAGAATTTGAAGCCGAGGCCGGTCAGGGTGGTCATCCCCAGAAGGAAGCCGACACAGGCACAGGCCGCACCGATGGCCAGTGCGAACTTGGCCCCGTCCTCGAAGCCCCGCACCAGACGCGGCGGCGTCAGCACGGTGGAGGTGTCCATCGTGGTGTTGCCGAAGGCGCGCATCAAGAGCGGCACATAGCTGAAGACGATGGTCAGGATGATGCCCCAGAAGGCCGCGAGGAAGGGGGTGTATTGCATCAGGAGCAGCGCCACCATCACGCCCAGCGGCACGAAGAGGTGCCAGGACCGGGCCAGAACCGCACCGAACTGCGGGATCTTGTCCTTGGACAGGCCCGTCAGGCCGAGCTTCTTGGCCTCCAGATGCACCATCAGGAGGATGGCGATGTAATGGAAGGCGGCGGGCACGATGGCGATCAGGATCAGTTCGTTATAGGGCACGCCCAGCATTTCGGTCATGACAAAGGCCGAGGCCCCCATGATCGGCGGGGTGATCTGGCCTCCGCAGGAGGCGGAGGCTTCGACTGCGCCCGCGAACCGCCCCGAGAACCCCGATTTCTTCATCAGCGGGATGGTAAAGGCGCCTGTGGTTACGGTGTTGGCGATGGGGGAGCCGGAGATCATGCCGAAGAAGCCCGAGGACACGACGGAGACCTTGGCAGACCCGCCGGAGGCGCGGCCCGCGATGATGGTGGCGAGGTCGATGAAGAGCTGGCCGAGACCGCTCATCTGGGCGAGGATGCCGAAGAGGACGAAGTGGAACACATAGGTGGCCACCACGCCGACGGCGACGCCGTAGATGCCTTCGGTGCCGATGAAAAGGTGGTTGATGATGCGGGTGATCGAATAGCCGCGATGCGCCATGATGCCCGGCAGATAGGGCCCGGCGAGCGCGTAGATCAGGCAGAAGACGCCGATCCAGGCAAGCGTCGGCCCCATGGTGCGGCGCGTCGCCTCCAGCGTCATGATGATCGCGAGAAAGCCCATCATATAGGCGGCTTCGGGCGGATTGCCGACGTTTTCGATGAAGATGTATTTGAACAGGATCGACAGATAGGCGGAGAACCCGGCGCCTGCTGCGGCAAAGATCCAGTCGCGGATGGCGACCTTTTCGGGGGCGGCGCCCTTGCGGTTGAAGGGCAGGGTCAGGGCGATCAGGAAAAGCATGACGGCGATGAACACTGTCTTCAGCGTGCCGCCCGTCAACGACCCGGCCAATCCGTAGAGGATGTAGAGATAAAAGGCCGCGAAAAGCCCGGATTCGACCCAGAGGCGGGTGGTCGGCGCGGCGCGTTTGCGCGGGAAGACGAGGAAGATCAGCCCCATCACGAAACTCAGGTGAATCGTGCGGTGCATCACTTCGTTCAGCAGGCCGAAACCGGCGGTGTAGACGTGGAACAGCGACAGCGCGACCGAGGCGATCGTGACCAGGATTGCGGTCGGACCGACGAGATTGCGGAAATTCGATTCCGAGTCGTATTCCCGAACGAGGGCTTCGACCTCGTCGGCGGTGAATTCATGATCGCCATCGGCCGCGGTATGGCCGTGGTTGTCTTTCGGGGGTAGACCTTGGGTCATTGGGGTGTCTCCTCGTCGCAGGGGGCAAGGGTGAGAGCCGAATGGCTCAGATTTGCCAGAGGCAGATCGGTGCCGTCAATCGACAGGGTGTTCTTGAATTGCGCCTGAATGCGCAGCGGGATCGGGCCGGTATGGCGCTGCATGTCGAGGATGAAATGTCCGTCCTCGTGCCGCCATCCGGTGGCGTCCATATCGTTGGCAATCGAGGGAAGTCCAGCCCCATGTGCCATGAAGACCTCCCGCGTCTGGAGGATTTCTCCGTCCTCAATGCGGTAGCTGTCGATGACCGGGGTGCGCGATACGGAATGGATGAAACTCAGCTCGAAGCTGCGGTCGGGACCGAGCGGCAGGCGGGCCACTTCGGCCTGACTGCCACGGGTCTCGGACAGGCAAAGCCAGCCGTCCGCATGCCCGGCCGTGGCGGGCAGGGCGAGCGTAAGGAGAAGGGCGGCACGGGCCGCCCTTCCGATGGGGTGCAGGGGGAAATGCCCCGGCATTACTTGGTGATGCCTTTCTCGGCATAGTATTTCTCGGCCCCCGGGTGGACCGGAATCGAGACGGATTCGAGCGCCTTGTCGAGCGAGATCTGTTTGCCCATCGGGTGCACCTGACCCAGGGTCTCGGTGTTTTCGTAGAGCGCCTTGGTCACGGCATAGATGACCTCGTCCGGGACTTCCGCATGGGTCGCCCAGATGGCGCGCACGGCAAGGGTCGGAACATCGGTCTCGACGCCCTTGTAGCTGCCTGCCGGAATGGTGGCATTGGCGTAATAGGGCTGGGCTTCCTGAAGCTTGACGATGGCCGGTCCGGTCAGCGGCACGATGCGGATGTCATGGCCATTGGCGAGATCGGTCACCGAGGAAGTCGGCAGGCCGGCGGTGATCAGCGAGGCGTCGAGGTTGCCGTCCTTGATCTTGTCGACCGACTGCGCGAAGGAGGAATAATCCTCGGACACGTCGTCGCGGGTCATGCCATGGGCTTCGAGCAGATCGCCCAGAAGCTGCCATTGGCCGGAGCCCGGCGAGCCGGAGGAGATGGATTTGCCCTTGAGATCCTCGAAGGTCGCGATGCCGCTGTCGGCACGCACCACGAGCTGTACGGTTTCCGGGTAGAGCGCGCCGATGGCACGCAGGTTGGTGATGGCGCCGTCCTCGAACTGGCTCACGCCCTTGTAGGCGGCATCCAGGATGTCAGCGGCGGCAAATGCGGATTCGATTTCGCCCCGGCCCAGAAGCTGGGCGTTGGCAACGGAGGCGTTGCCGGTTTCCGCCGTGGCCGACAGTTTCGTGTCCGGCAGTTCCGCGGTGTTCGAGATCAACTGGGCCAGCATGCCGCCGAGCGGATAATAGGTGCCGCCGGTGCCGCCGGTGGCGATGCCGAAGAAGGTGCGGCCGGCGGCAAAGGCCGGGGCGGACAGCAGGGCGAGGCTCGCCGTGGTCGCGCCGAGGAATTGGCGACGGGAAAGGGACATGGAATCCTCCGTGGTTGGTTGTCGAGCATCATCCCCTCGCGTTGCCGCAGGGGAGGCACTCCTGTGTTGGATGTATAATTTCTTGACCTCGTAATTTTGTATGTCAATAACTGTTTTCAAATATGAAAGGATTGGAGATGCAGGACGCGCCCGCCCTTCCCGAAAAACGCCTAGTATTTGAACAGATATGCGGCAGCACACCGTTGCTTCTGAACGTGCCGCATGCCGGCACCCAGGTGCCCGACTCGCTGCGCGCGGCGCTGACGCCCGGGGCGCTCGATCTGAGTGACACCGATTGGCACATGGATCGCATCGCGCGCGACCTCTTGCCCGAGGGTGCCAGTCTTATGGTCGCCAATGTGACGCGCTATGCGGTGGATCTCAACCGTCCGTCGGACGACAAACCGCTTTACGCCGGGGCCACGACCGGGCTGATGTCGACCATCACCTTCGACGGCGTGCCGCTCTACCGTCCCGGCGCCGAGCCGGATGCGGCGGAGCAGGCAGAGCGCATTGCGGCATGGTGGACGCCCTATCACGCGGCGCTGGCCGCAGAGATCGCGCGCATCAAGGCGGCACATGGCTATTGCGTGATGCTGGACATGCACTCGATCCGCAGTCAGGTCCCGCGCCTGTTCGAGGGGCGTTTGCCGGATCTCAATCTCGGCACGAATTCCGGTGCGGCCTGTGCGCCGGGCCTGTCTGACGCGGCTTTCGCAGCCCTTCAGGCCAGCGAGTACAGCGCGGTGCGCGACGGGCGCTTCAAGGGCGGCTACATCACGCGCCACTATGGCCAGCCGGAGCAGAACGTGCATGCCCTGCAAATCGAGATCGCGCAGGAGTGCTACATGCAGGAAGAGACGCCCTGGAGCTACATTCCCGAGCGTGCCGACCGGCTGAAAGAGACGCTGGCGCGGTTGATTGCGGTCATGGCCGACTTCCACCCCGAGACGGAGCAATCGTGATGGCTTTCGAAACGCTGAAAGGTGCGCATTTCCGATTTGCGCTGACCCCCAAGGGCTGGGTGCGCAACCTGTCGGTCCATTTTTCGCCCGACGGGCTGATCCGGGCCGCCGCCGAGGACGACAACCCGGAGGGGCTTCCGGTCTATGACAACCCGGTCGTGCCTGGGATCGCCGACCTGCACAGCCACGCCTTCCAATATGCGATGGCGGGCCTTTCCGAGGTGCGCCGCAACCCGGTCGACAGTTTCTGGTCCTGGCGCGACATCATGTATTTCTTCGCCCTGACCCTGTCGCCCGAGGACATGCAGGCCATCGCCGCGCGGCTTTACCTGTCGCTGCTCAAGGGCGGCTATACGGGGATCGTGGAATTCCACTACGTGCACAACGATCTCGACGGCACACCTTATGCCCGACGCGAGGAACTGTCGCTGGGCATTTTCGAGGCGGCAGAGGCCGCCGGGATCGACCTGACGCACCTGCCGGTGTTTTACGCGCATTCCAACTTTGGCGGGCTGGCGCCGACCGACGGTCAGCGGCGGTTCATCCAGAGCCTCGATGGCTATGCCGAAATGCTCGACAGCCTGCGTGCGCCCGCCAAGGCTGCGGGTCATACGCTCGGCATTGCGCCGCATTCGCTGCGCGCCGCCACGCCGGAGGAGATCGCGAAGCTTCTGGAGCTGCGCGCCGATCTCATTCCCGACAGCCCGGTGCATATCCACGTCGCCGAGCAGGTCAAGGAGGTCGAGGATGCGCTGGCCTGGAACGGCAAGCGTCCGGTCGCGCAACTGTTCGACATCGCCCCCGTAGACAAGCGCTGGTGCCTGATTCATGCGACGCATCTCGACGACCGCGAGGTGGCGATGATCGCGCGCAGCGGCGCGACGGTCGGTCTCTGTCCGCTGACCGAGGCGAATCTCGGCGACGGCATCTTCCGGGGTACGGATTATCTGGCGCAGGGCGGGGTCTTCGGCATCGGATCGGATTCCAACATCGCCACCTGTGCCGCCCAGGAAGTGCAGCAACTCGAATACAGCCAGCGCCTTCGAGACCGGCAACGCAACGTTCTGGCCGCGATGGACACGCCCCATGTCGCCGCGAACCTCTGGACCCGTGCGGCCCAGGGCGGGGCGCGGGCGGCGGGGCGCCCGGAGCAGGGGCTGGCCGTCGGCGGCATGGCGAGTTTCGTCGAGGTCGCTTCGCCGGAACCCGCAGCGATTCTGCCGGTCGAACCCGAGGCCCTGCTTGACTTCCACGTCTTCGCTGGCCGAGGCTTCCATGTGGGGGATGTCGTGGTCCGGGGCAAAAAGGTGATCGCGGACGGGCAGCATCCGCAGGAAGAGAAAATTGTCGCAGATTATGGCGTGGCCATGTCGCGGGTCGCAGAGCGGCTGTCCGCAAGAAGGTCGACCTGACACTGCAATCCACTGGGGAGGCGCTTTGGTAAAGGAACCTGATTACCGTTCGAATTCGCTTCTGCGGGGGCTCGGCATTCTCGAATGCTTCAGCGCTGACAGCCCCGAGTTGACGCTCTCTGAAATCGCCGAGGCGCTGTCGATCACCAGCAGCGCGGCCTATCGCTTTGTCGTCACGCTGGAGCGGGAAGGCTATCTCAGCAAGCACAAGACCAGCTATCGGCTCGCCCCGCGAGTGATGGATCTGGGCTATCGCTATCTGGCCTCGCAGGATGTCTACGATATTGCCCGGGTTCCCGCCGACGAGCTGCGCGCCGAAACCGGGTTCACGGTGCATGTTTCCGTGCTCGAAGGGACCGAGATCATCTATGTCTATCGCGCCCTGTCCAATCGCGCGATGGTGTCGAACGTGCCTGTCGGCTCGCGCCTGCCGGCCTTCTCGACGACGATGGGGCGTATGCTCCTTTCGGACCTGCCGGAAGAGGATCTGGACCGCCGCTTCGACGGATATGTCTTCGAACGCATGAGCCCGCTCGCGCCGTCCTCCCTTGCGGAGCTCAAGCCGCTTCTGAAGGAAGATCGGGAAAGAGGCTATGTCGCGCAAAGGTCGCATCTTTCGACCGGCACGTTTTCCATCGCCGCGCCTCTGGTCTCGCGTTACGGGCGTACCCTCGGGGCGATCAACCTGTCCGGCCACGAGATGCAGCTTCACCCGGATGAGGCGCTGATCGGCAAGGTCAGGGCCACGGCGTGCACGATTTCGCAAATGCTCTAGGCGTTCGTTCCGGCGTTTGAGGCCCGGGACCTGTCCGGCCCGCGTGCGGTGAAGGCGGTGCCTCAGATGTCGTGGTGTCCCTTGAGAAACTTACCCGATCCGGAAATGGCGCCTTGTGGTGGCACGACGCCGGACGATGCCATCGAGCCTGAAAGTGATTGACTATAATTAGGCGCCATATTATTCGGTGCCGTATGATGCAGATGCTTGAACAAAAACACATGGCGTTGCTGGCGGAAGCCGAGCGTCGGGAGCGCGCGCCGACGGACAACATCCGCGCATGTTTCGAACTGTTGGCATTGACGGGCGCCATTGATCGCGACTGCGCAGTCCGGCTCGCGCGGCATCGCCTTTCCGAAGGCAAGTTCGTTCTGTTGTTCCTTTTGCACGACAAGCCTGAGGGGCTTTCGCCGCATGAATTGGCTGAACGGGCGGGCGTGACGCGGGCGACGATCACCGGACTTCTCGATGGGCTGGAACGTGACGGCTTCATAGTTCGGCGCGGTGGCCTCAGCGATCGGCGAAAGATTGCCGTTGCATTGACCGAGGTCGGGCAGACGGCGGCGGGGGAGCTGTTCCGCGAACATACCGAATGGGTCGCCTCCCTGTTTCAAGGCTTTACGGCAGCCGACCGCCAGACCTTGACCGGTCTGCTGCAACGCATTTGGCGGAATCTGGAGACCGGAAAGCAACAGGCAGGCCAGGAACGGGCAGGCAAGCAACAGATTGGCCAAGATGAGGATGCACGCGCATGAGCGGCGCGAAGGCCGCCGGGCGCGGCGTCAAGGAGATTGATCCGAACCGCCGCGCCCGGCTCAACGCCGGAGAGGTGGAGGCCGCAACGCTGACCGAATGTCTGGCCGTCGATTTCACGGCACTCATGCGCACTGTCCTGCCGGAAATCGGTGCGGACGCCTTGAGCGAAATGGAGCGCGGTGCGGCGACAGGCATTTCCAAACGCATGTCGCTTGCGGCGCGAGTGATCCGCGGGGAGCTTGGCGGCTCCGTTTCGGAGCGGCTTGGACGGCACAGATCGGACACCGTGCGTGGCTGGGCCTGCTTCATGATTGGCGCCGCCGCCGATATGTCGCTCCGCGACCGCCTCGCGGCCATACGCCCCTATGCGGACGACCTGCATTTCGGGGTGCGGGAATGGGCGTGGATGGCCGTCCGAAAGCATTTCGCCGCTGAACTCGAAACCGCCATCGCCATGTTGTCCGAATGGACCGCGGACCCTTCGGAGCGCGTGCGTCGTTTTGCATCGGAAGCGACCCGGCCGCGTGGTGTGTGGTGCACGCATATCGGTGCGCTCAAGGCGCAGCCGCAACTTGCGCTTTCGATTCTTGAGCCGCTTCGCGCAGACCCGTCCACCTATGTGCAGAACTCCGTCGGCAACTGGCTGAACGATGCTGGCAAGGACCGGGCGGATTGGGTGCAGTCCCTATGTGCCCGGTGGTCCGTCGAAAGTCCGACACCTGCGACGGGGTGCATCTGCAAACGCGCGCTTCGCTCGATCTCTCCCGTTCCCAAAAACTGAAACGGATGCAATGCATGGCTCATTATCTCACCGAACTCTACACGCCGAAACCTGCCTGGCTGGAGCTGTCTGACGACCGGCGCCAACGGTTCTTTGACGCCATCGGGGCTGCGATACCTGCCTTGTCTGCCCTCGGCGTGGAGGCAAGGTCGATCGGACCAGACTCCATTCCGCGCCGCAGGCATTCTTTGCAGTGTGGCGCTGTCCCGATGACGCGGGGCTCGGCGCGCTCGTGTCCGGCATCGCGCAATCGCGCTGGCACGACTATTTCGAGACCGTCAATGCCGGTGGCGAAGCAACCGATCTGACCAGCCATCTCGCGCAACTCGGCGAAGCCGTGTGACGGTAGAGGCACGTTGTACAGAGTGATGGTCTGAGACGTTTTAAAGGCCGCATTACACAAAATTTGGCGCGCTCATCAGGAGCATCGTGCTGTATTTTGCAGGTGCGATCAGAGACGCGGTTTTGATTCAAAATCATCGGGCGGACAGCCCGGCACTCGCCGCACGGAATGCGAATATCCGATCGGGGGGGAGCTTTGTTCAGCTCGCACAAATGTTTCCAGTCATGACACCTTGTTCCGTTTATTTCCCCTTGAGTTGATCTTTCACGAGGCTACACTCGCGCCAACTCCTTCCCAGTTTCTGGTTTCCGTCATGTCATTCTTCTCGCAAACCTCCCGCATGGGTCGCCTGACCACCGCACTTGGCGAGGACGTTTTGGTCCTGATGCGCTTTGAAGGCGAGGAGCGGATCAACGGGGTGTTTAGCTACCACGTCGACTGTCTCGCCTCCGCCGATGATATTGATTTTGATGCGCTTTTGGGCACTCACGCCACCGTCACGCTGCGCACCCATGACGGCTCGGACAAGCCTTTCGATGGCATCATTTCCGAAGCGCGCTGGATGGGCGCGGGCGAAAACGGCCATCGTTATCGGCTGACCCTCAAGCCCTGGTTCTGGCTCGCCTCGCTCCGTCGCAACCAGCGGATTTTTCACAATAAAACCGTGGTTGACATCCTCACGGAGCTCCTCGGTGCCTATGCCTCGGCAGGCAAGATGGAGACCCGGCTGACGCTCGATTACCCGGAACTCGAATACACCGTTCAATACCGAGAAAGCGACATGGATTTCGCCGCGCGCCTCATGGAACGGCACGGGATTTCCTATCATTTTGAACAGGATAGCGGCTCTCACCTGATGGTTCTGACCGACATTGTCGAGAGCCATGCGACCATCGGCGAGCGCCCGTTCAAGCCCTATGATGGCCACCACCAGGAGGAAATCGAGCACTTCTGGGAATGGCGGCCAGCGCGGCGGATCACGACGGGGGCGGTGCGGCTCACGGATTACAATTTCAAGACGCCGACCGCGGCGATGGAAACCAATTCTTCATCTTCTTCGCGCTATGCTCAGGGCCAGATCGA
>NZ_LRUC01000014.1:0-79353 GCF_001550095.1 Celeribacter ethanolicus
AACCAAAGCCCCCCAAAAGCCCCACACAAGCGAGCCCGCCCCAATACTCTTGTGAATCACCGGGACATGCAGGTCGTTTTTCACCTCATGGGTGTAAACTTCCCCGAATTACCCCAGCGTAAGGCGAGTAAAATGCCGGAATCATCTCGTTCTGTAGCCGTGTCGACCGCGAGTCGGTGCGACTCGGCTGCATTCTTGCCGACTCGCGTGACATGAAGACGACTCGGCCACGAAAAAGGGCGGGGTCTCCCCCGCCCTTTCCCATTTCCACTCTGTCGCAACGCTCAAGCGTAGCGCACATCCTCGTCACTGTCGCTTTCCAGCGGCTTGAGCGCATTGATCGCATCGTCGAGAGAGACAGCCCCGAGCGGTTCACCCGTGCGCGACACCACCGGACATTTGCGATCCGGGGCACGCGTGAGTTTCGGCAGCGCCTGCTCGATGGACATCCCGCCCTTGAGCGTCGCCCCCTGCCCTGTCTCGCCTTTCCTGGCAATCGAACGCAGGCGCACGACCTTGGCGCGGTTGATGTCGCGGATGAAGTCGGTGATGTAATCGTCCGCCGGCTTCATGACGATGTCCTGCGGGTCACCCGACTGAACGATTTCACCATCGCGCAGGATCGCAATCTGGTCGCCGATGTTGAGCGCCTCGTCGAGATCGTGGGTGATGAAGATGATCGTCTTGTGCAGTTCCTCCTGCAACTGCAACAGGATCGACTGCATGTCGGTGCGAATGAGCGGATCGAGCGCGGAGAAGGCCTCGTCCATCAGGAGAATATCCGCATCCGTCGCCAGAGCACGGGCGAGACCCACGCGCTGTTGCTGCCCGCCGGAAAGCTGCGAGGGATATTGCTCCTCGAACCCGGCAAGCCCGACCCGGTCGAGCCATTTGCGCGCCCGCGCGTCCGCCTCTTTGCCGTCGACGCCCTGAATCTCCAGACCGTACATCGCGTTTTCCAAAACGGTGCGGTGCGGCAGCAGGCCGAATTTCTGGAACACCATGGACATCTTGAAGCGCCGCAGATCGCGCAACTGCTTCGCATCCATCGCCAGAACGTCCTCGCCGTCGATCCAGATCTCGCCCGACGTGGGCTCGATCAACCGGTTGAGGTGGCGGATCAGGGTGGACTTGCCCGACCCGGACAGGCCCATGATCACCTGAATTCCCCTGGCCGGGATGTCGAGGTTGATGTTGTTGAGGCCCAGCGCATGGCCGTGTCGGTCCATCAGCTCCGGCTTGGTGGTGCCGGATTTGACATGTCCGAGCGCCGTAGTCGGGTTGTCGCCGAAAATCTTGTAGAGATTGCGGATCGAGACTTTGACATCTGCGTTCGGGGTATCGTCCATTGCGGGTTGTTCTGTCACGCTTGCATCAGTCATGGCCGGTCTCCCGATAGGCTTGCAGGCGTTTGCCGTAAGTCTGGCTCACCCGGTCGAAGATGATGGCCAGCGCCACAATGGCGAGGCCGTTCATCAGCCCCAGCGCCAAATATTGGTTGCCGATGGCGCGCAAGACCTGCGTCCCCAGCCCCTTCACCCCGATCATCGAGGCAATGACCACCATGGAGAGCGCCATCATGATCGTCTGGTTCACCCCGGCAAAGATATTGGGCAGCGCGAGCGGGATCTGGACCCCGAACAGCTTTTCGCGCGCCGAGGCACCAAAGGCATCGGCCGCTTCCATCACATCCTTGTCGACAAGTCGGATGCCGAGATTGGTCAACCGCACGATGGGCGGGATGGCATAGATGCACACCGCGATCAGCCCCGGCACCTTGCCGATGCCCAGAAGCATCACCACCGGGATCAGATAGACGAAGGAGGGGATGGTCTGCATCACGTCGAGGATCGGCGTCACGATGGACTGTGCCCGATCCGAACGCGACATCAGAATGCCGACCGGAATACCCAGCGCCACACAGACCAGAGTGGCCACAGTGATCATCGCCAGCGTCGCCATGGTGTCTTCCCACATGCCCATGAAGCCGATGAGCAACAAAGACAGCACAGCACCGATGGTGATTTTCCAGCTACGCGCACCGAGCCATGTGATGATCGCAATCACCAGAATGACAATCGGCCAGGGGGTGTTGATGAGAACCTTCTCGAACCAGACGAGAAATTTGAGAAGGGGATTGAAGAAGGCCTCGAGCGCTTCGCCATATTGGCGGGAAAAGGCGCGAAACCCTTCGTCGATCCCCTGCTTGAAAGCCGAGAGATCGCTCCGGCCCAGAGAGGGGAATTCAGTGAGAAACTCCAGCAAGTTTTCACTCCTATATATAGAGGATAGGGCCCGCGAGGGTATCGCAGGCCCAAAATGATCAGACAGATCGAACGGTCAGAGTGCGTCCTTGACCTTTTCGGCGACCTCGGGCGTCACCCACTGGGTCCAGATGTCCTCATGTTTCTCAAGGAACTCATAAGCGGCATCTTCGCCGATGGCCTGATTGTCCGTCATGTAAACGAGCATCTCGTTCATCACCTCGCCCGGGAAGACCCGCGCCTTGAGGTAATCGAGCACGCCTGCGGGCGCGATCTCCGGCACGTCCTTGGTCACGACGGTCGAGACTTCGGATTTGGTCCAGCTCGACGGTTGCGGATCGGCGCATTCATCGACCGATTTCACCATGCAGCCGTCCCAGTTCTCCGACCCGGCCCATTCGGTTTCGAACGGCAGAGACACGAGCTTGTACTTGCCGACCACGGCGGTCGGGTTCCAGTAATAGCCGAACCAGTACTCGTCCCGGTCGGCGGCTTTCGCAATCGCACCTTCGAGACCGGCCGCGGAACCCGGATCGACCAGCGTCCAGCCCTTGTCTTCCATGTCGAAGGCACGGAACATGTTCGCGTTGGCCGGCTGACAGCCCCAGCCCGCCGGACAGCCCATGAAGGCGCCTTTGCTTTCGTCTTCCACGTAGGGGAAGAATTCCGGGTGTTCGAGCACCTTCTCGACCGTGTCGATTTCCGGGTGATCCTTCGCGAATGCCGGTGTCACCCACCAGCCCTCGCCAAGCCCGGTGATCGGCCCATCGAGAAGCTTGATCATGCTGCCCTCTTCCAACGCTTTCGCGAGAGGCTCGCGCACCGCATTGGTCCAGAGCTCCGGCGCGATCTGCGGCTCGCCCTTCTCGTTCATCGAGGCGAACAGCGTGTTCGTGCCGCCATTGATCAGCTCGACGTCACAGCCGAACCCCTCTTCGAGGATGATGGCATCGACATTGGCCATCAACTCACCCGAGGCCCAGTTGAACTCGGCGATCTTCAGAGCGCCACAGTCCTCCGCCGCGAAAGCGCCGCCGGCCATGGTGCCCAAGGCCAGAAAACTGACCGCAAATAGTTTGTTGTTTTTCATAAGGGGGACTCCCGCTTACTTCGTGTGAGTTCTCCGATCCCCGCGCTCTTGGCGTCTCAGGACCAGTCACCACCCCGAATTGGGCGATTTCTCCGCGCTTGCCGTTCGCTGCCCATCGAAGGAGCGCCTCGGCCTCCCCCTCTCACATAAGCATGCAGAGAAGACCATGAGGCACGATCCGGCGGAGCGTGACCATAACCCAACATATCACGCCTCGTGATGCAACCATCTTCCCGGACACCGCGACCTCACGCCCCGTCTGACACGAAAAATTCACGAAACTTCGCGCAATCCCCGCAGGTGTTGCGCCAAAGCGACGCGCGCACTATCAGTCATGCACCTATGCGCACTTTACATATACGAAGGACAGGACATGGCCGCCGACCGCACTCTTACGGATGCCGCTGACCGCGAGAAATCGAAACACATCGGCGCCCTCGGTGCGCTCTGGCCTTTCATCCGGCCCTACAAGGGGCTGATGATCGCCGCCCTCGTGGCGCTGGTGATCACCGCCTGCATCTCCCTCATCCTCCCCGTCGCCGTGCGCCGGGTGGTCGACGGGTTCCAGAGCGCGGGCGTCGTCCTGCTCGATCAGTATTTCGGCGCGGCGCTGATGATCGCGGGTGCCTTGGCGCTCGGCACCGGCATGCGCTACTACCTCGTCACCCGTCTGGGCGAACGCGTCGTGGCCGACATCCGCAAGGCGGTGTTCGACCGGATGATCCGCATGTCGCCCGCCTTCTATGAGCGCATCATGACCGGCGAGGTGCTCTCGCGCATCACCACCGACACCACGCTCATTCTCTCCGTCATCGGCTCCTCGATCTCCGTCGCTTTGCGCAACGCGCTCATCATGGTGGGCGGGCTGATCCTCATGCTCTTCACCTCGGCGAAACTCACCGGGCTGGTGCTTCTGATCGTCCCCGTCGTGATCGTGCCGATCGTGGTTCTGGGCCGACGCCTGCGCAAACTGTCGCGCGAGAACCAGGAATGGATCGCCTCGTCTTCCGGCACCGCCTCCGAAGCGCTTCTCTCCGCCCAGACCGTGCAGGCCTTTACCGGAGAGGCGCAACAGGCCGAGCGCTTCGATGCCGTCACCGAGAAAAGTTTCACCTCCGCCCACACCCGCATCAAAACCCGCGCCGTGATGACCGTGATCGTCATCGCGCTGATTTTTTCCGGCGTGGTCGGCGTGTTGTGGATCGGTGCCCGAGACGTGCGCACCGAAGCCATGACCATCGGCGAGCTGGTGCAATTCGTGATCTACGCCATCATGGTCGCGGGCGCCTCCGGTGCGCTGTCCGAGATCTGGGGCGAATTGCAGCGCGCCGCTGGCGCGACCGAACGCCTCGTCGAGCTTCTGTCCTCCGAGGACCCGGTCAAGGACCCCGCCGATCCGAAACCCTACCCCCTGCCCGCCAAAGGCGCGATCTCCTTCAAAGACGTGCGCTTCTTCTACCCCTCGCGCCCGACGACGCCCGCCCTCGATGGCGTGTCCTTCGACATCCAGCCGGGCGAAACCGTCGCGCTCGTCGGCCCCTCGGGCGCGGGCAAATCCACCATCATCCAGCTCCTGCAACGCTTCTACGATCCGCAGGAGGGCGTCATCTCCATCGACGGCATGCCACTCTCCGACATGGCCCGTGGCGATTTCCGCCGTCACATCGCGCTGGTGCCGCAAGACCCGGTGATTTTTGCCGCCTCCGCCGCCGACAACATCCGCTTCGGACGCCCTGACGCACCGATGGACGAGGTGATCAAAGCCGCCAAGGCCGCCGCCGCCGATGAGTTCCTCGCCAAACTCCCCGAAGGCTACGACTCCTACGTCGGCGAGCGTGGCATCATGCTGTCGGGCGGCCAGAAACAGCGCGTCGCCATCGCCCGCGCCATCCTGCGCGATGCGCCAATCCTTCTCCTGGACGAGGCCACCTCCGCGCTCGACTCGGAGAGCGAACGTGCCGTGCAGAAAGCCGTCGAAGATATGGCCCGCACCCGCACCACGCTGATCGTCGCTCACCGCCTCGCCACCGTGAAGAAAGCCGACCGCATCCTCGTCTTCGAGGACGGCAAGATCGTCGCCACCGGCACACATGACGCCTTGGTGGCCGAGGGTGGGCTTTACGCGCGGCTTGCAAAGCTCCAGTTCACAAACGAGGCGTAACTCCGGGGAGAAACCGGTGAAATTCCCGTTTTCATTCCGTCACATTCGACGGATAGTCTGAGCCGACCCTATGACAGGAGATGAGTGATGGGACTGTTCAGCTTTGTGAAAGACGCCGGCAAGAAAGTGTTCGGCAAGAAGGAAGAAGAACCGAACGCGGACGATCTTCTCGCCGAAATCAAGGCCTTGGGTCTTGAGGCCGATGGCGTCGAAGTGGCCGTGGATGGCGACAAGGTGGTGATCGGCGGCACGGTCACCGATCAGGCGACCAAGGAAAAGATCATCATGGCCGCCGGCAATGTCGAAGGCATCGCCTCCGTCGAGGACACGCTCGAAGGCGCCGACCCGGTGTTCCACGAGGTGAAGAAAGGCGACACGCTCTGGGCGATCTCCAAGACCGCGCTCGGTGACGGCAACCGCTACATGGAGATCTTCGAGGCCAACAAGCCGATGCTCTCCGACCCGGACAAGATCTACCCCGGCCAGATGCTGATCATCCCGCAGGGCTGATCCCGCCGAAACCGCCAAGACATCCGGAGGGCGTCCTCACAAGGGCGCCCTTTTGCATTTGGCAAAGGCCCTGCCCCGCTGTGCGCCTCTCCGCTTATCGTTTTCATTTGCGAAACAATGCAATGGCCGTTTCGAGACAATCTGATTAGTTTACCCCCCGTAGTGACGAGGAAACGGACCGCCCACGTTGGATGAGAGCACAAGACAGGATTGGCTCGAGGAACAGATCATCGCATGTCTTCTAATCGAACGGCAAAGCCCGTATGATACGCTCAAGACACTGTTGGCGCATCCCGATCTCGCCGACCCGATGGCCGCCGTCTTTGCCCTGACCACCGTGGCCGCCGATCTCTCCGGCTGGCACGAACCCGTCCTCCACGATCTGTCGAACCGCTGTTTCGAGGCCGCCACCCTGTTCATCTGTGAGCTCTGGGCCGATGGCTATCGGCTTGAACCGCCCGCAGATTGAGCCATCATAAGGGGAACCCCAAAGGCATAAGGCCCAGAGATGCCCGATGTTCTGAAAAAACCCCTGTTGCTATTCCGGCGCTATTATCATGCGCTCTGGCTGCGGGTGACGCTCTATGCGCTTATGTCGCTCGCCGTCTCGCTGATCACGCTCGTGCTGCGCCGCTACATCCCCGAAGAACTGGCCCAGCGCATCGACACCGCGGCCGTGTTACCGGTCCTGACCATTCTCGCCTCCTCGATGCTGGCGGTCTCGACCTTCACCCTCAATGTCATGGTCAGCGCGCATAGTTCGGCAGCCAATACCGCCACGCCGCGCATTCACCGTCTGTTGCTTCAGGACACGACAACGCAATCGGTCCTGGCCGCCTTCATCGGCGCGTTCATCTTTGCGCTGAGCACCATCATCCTGTTCCGCACCCATCTTTACGGCGATGACGAGGCGGTGGTGGTCATGGCGCTCACCATTGTCGTCGTGGTGGTGATCATCATCGCCATGCTGCGCTGGATCGAGCATCTGAGCCAACTCGGCAGCCTCGACAACAGTCTCAATCTGGCCGAAACGGAAGCGCGGCGCAGCATGGCGGCGCTGCGCAAAGACCCTGCTTTGGGGGCCAACCCTCTGACGCCCGAGACGATCCTGCCGGAGACAACATCGCCGCTCCGCGCTCCGAAAACCGGCTATATCCAGTTCATCGACACACGGGCGCTCAACAGTTGCGCAGGCGACCACGGGTTGGTCTATATTTTGCACCGCCCCGGCGCTTTCGTCCTCGAAGGCACGGCTCTCGCCCAGCTCTCCGGCATGTCGCCCGACAGCGATCTCGACGCCATGGCCCGCGCCTTCGTCATCGGCACAACCCGCACCCATGAGATCGACGCGGAGTTCAGCCTCAGCACCCTGTCGGAAATTTCCTCGAAAGCCCTCTCCCCCGGCGTCAACGATCCCGGCACCGCGATCGACGCCGTGACCCGGATGACCGCGCTGTTCTGGGAGGCCGCGCACATCGCGCCAACCGACACCGTGCGCGCGCCGCAGGTGTTCTGCCCGGCCCCCTCGGCACGGGCGCTGATCGACGCGGCGTTTGCCGCCACCGCCCGCGACGGCGCCGGTCAGATCGAGGTCACCCGCACCCTGCGCCGGTGTCTTCTGTCTCTGACGGGGGCGCCGGACGAGGCGCTTGCCGAAGCGGCTAGAGAGATGGCCGAGCGCGCTTTGGACTATGCCCGCGCAGCCTTACCGCTTGAGAGTGAGAAACTGGAACTCGGCGACGTCCCGGCTCAGAGCTTCTCGACCACCACAGAGCCGACCGAATAGCCCGCCCCAAACGAGCAGATCAGCCCCAGATCGCCCGCGCTCATCCCGTCGTGATGCTGGGCAAAGGCAATGATCGAGCCGGCCGACGAGGTGTTCGCATAGTCCTGAAGGATGTTCGGCTGTTCTTCCGGCTCCGGCACCCGCCCCAGAACCTTCTTGCCGATGTAATCGTTCATCGACTTGTTCGCCTGATGCAGCCACATGCGTTTGAGCCCGGTCGGATCCTGCCCTTCTTCTTCCATATGCTGCGCGATGTGATGCGACACCAGCGGCAACACCTCTTTGAACACCTTGCGCCCGTTCTGCATGAACTGCATGTCGCGGCGGTCTTCCATCTGGTCATGCGCGCGGCGCAGGAAACCGTTGTTGTTGCGGATATTGTTGGAGAACTGCGTGGCGCAGCGAGTGGAAAGCACTTTGAACTGCGGCGTCTCGGCTACGTCCGAGGACTCCAAAAGCACGGCGGTCGCAACATCGCCGAAGATAAAATGACAATCCCGGTCGCGCCATTCGAGATGGCCGGAGGGCAACTCCGGGCACAAAACCAGCGCGCGTTTGATCGAGCCTGCGCGGATCATGTCCACCGCCGTCTGGATGCCGAAGGTCGCCGAGGAACAGGCGACATTCATGTCGAAGGCAAAGCCGCCTGCGCCCAGAAGCGCCTGAATTTCCACGGCCATCGCCGGATAGGCGCGTTCCATGTTGGAGGCGGCGCAGAGGATCAGGTCGATGTCCTTGGCCTCGACACCGCCCATGGCAAGCGCCTGCCCCGCGGCATCGACGGCCATCTCCGCCATCAGCGAAGGCTCCTCGTCCAAGCGTGGCGCATAGCGCGGGCACATCCGGGTCGGGTCGAGAATACCCTCTTTCTCCATCACGTAGCGGCTTTCGATGCCGGAGGCCGCAAAGATGAACTCCGAGGAGGAATAGCTCTTCGCCTCGACCGTCCCTGCCGCGATCTCGTCGGCATGCTCGGCATTGTAAAGATCGACATAGGCATTGAACGACGCGACAAGCTCGTCGTTGGAAATCGCATAGGGCGGCGTAAAAACACCCGTTCCGCTGATCACAACCTCTTTCATCGCACCGCTCCTTTGACGTATTCAGAGTGCGCGCACACTAGTCAGGCGCAAGGGGTTCGTCCACTGTTCCTGACCGGGCGATATAAATTCTGACGTCGCGTCCAAGGGGGAATTTCGTCGCATGACGCTGCGTTTCGCCTACCGGGGGCGCTCTTGCGCGGTGCGGGGATTGCCCGCATCATGACCGCGAGGAGACGCACGTGCCGGAACGAACCGCACGGCGGCATAAGGGGAGGACAGCATGCCATCCGATTTCAGCTCGCTTCAGGCGCGCAACGCTATTGACGCGGAAATGCCGTGGGAGGCACGCGATGTGCCGGTCACGATCTATGAACGCCTGAAGAAAACCGCACAGGCATTCGGGGATCGCCCGGCGTTTTCCTATCAGATCACCTCCGGCCCCAAGGACAAGGCGGAGACCCTGACCTGGTCCCAGACGCTTCATAAGACCACGCAGGCCGCGAACATGTTCCGCGCGCTCGGTGTGCATGAGACCGACGTGGTTGCCTATATCATGCCCAATGCCAACGAGACGGTGCTGACCTTCCTCGGCGGCATGGTCGCGGGCATCGTCAACCCGATCAACCCGCTTCTCGAACCGGAACAGATCGCCGCCATCCTGCGCGAAACCAATGCCAAGGTCGTGGTGACGCTGAAAAGCTTCCCGAAAACCGACGTGGCCCAGAAGGTCGCCGAAGCGGTGCGTCACGCGCCCAATGTGAACACGGTGCTCGAGGTCGATCTCCTGCACTATCTCACCCCGCCGAAGAAATGGATCGTTCCGTTCATTCGTCCGAAGAACGACGATGCGCGCGCGCATCACGCCGACATGCTCGATTTCAACACCGAGTTGGCGAAATATCCCGGCGACAAACTCAGCTTCGCCGATGCCACGGAAGACCGCGTTGCCGCCTATTTCCACACCGGCGGCACCACCGGCATGCCGAAGGTGGCGCAGCACAAATATTCCGGCATGATCTACAACGGCTGGATCGGCTCGCGCCTGTTGTTCACCGAGCGGGACAACATCATGTGTCCGCTGCCGCTGTTCCACGTCTTCGCCTGTCAGGTGATCGTGATGAGCCAATTGGCCTCCGGCGCCCATGGTGTTTACCCGACCCCTGCGGGCTATCGCGGCGAGGGTGTGTTCGACAATTTCTGGAAGCTCTGCGAGCGCTGGAAAATCTCCTTCATCATCACCGTGCCGACCGCCGTCTCGGTCCTGATGCAGCGCAAGGTGGATGCCGACATCTCCTCCGTCCGCATGGCATTTTCCGGCTCCGCGCCGCTGCCCGTCGAACTGTACAAACGCTTCGAGCAGGCCGCGGGTGTCGAGATCGTCGAGGGCTACGGCCTCACCGAGGCCACCTGTCTCGTCTCCGTCAACCCGGTGGGCGGCCCGAAAAAGATCGGTTCCGTCGGCATTCCCTTCCCGCATACGGACGTGAAAATCCTGCGCCACACCCCCGAAGGTCCGGTGGAATGCGCCGTCGACGAGGTG
The DNA here is from genome assembly GCF_001550095.1 of Celeribacter ethanolicus. Lineage (GTDB taxonomy): Bacteria > Pseudomonadota > Alphaproteobacteria > Rhodobacterales > Rhodobacteraceae > Celeribacter > Celeribacter ethanolicus. The sequence continues at coordinate 10,395 of NZ_LRUC01000014.1, forward strand.
GGCGAGATCTGTATCGACAGCCCCGGCGTTTTCGCGGGCTCGACCTACACCGAGAAGGACAAGAACCACGACCTGTTCCACCATGACGTCTATCTGCGCACCGGCGATCTGGGCCGGATCGACGCCGACGGTTATATCTGGATCACCGGGCGTGCAAAGGACCTGATCATCCGCGGCGGACACAACATCGACCCGGCCGAGATCGAAGAGGCGCTGGCCGGACACGAAGCCGTCGCCATGGCCGGGGCCATTGGCCAGCCCGACGCGCATGCGGGCGAGCTGCCCTGTGTCTATGTCGAACTCGTTGAGGGGGCTTCCGTCACGGCGGACGAGCTGATGGCCTATGCCAAGGTTCACATCCACGAACGCGCCGCGATCCCGAAACATGTCGAGATCATGGACGAGCTGCCGAAAACCGCCGTGGGCAAGGTGTTCAAACCCGACCTGCGCAAGCGTGCCATCACCCGCATCTACAACGCGGCTCTGGAGGCCGAAGGGCTCACCGCCCACGTCATCCAGGTGATCGACGACAAGAAACGCGGCCTCGTCGCCCGGGTCGATCCGGCCGCCAAAGCCGAGGCCGAACAACTCTCCCATGTGCTGGGCCGCTTCACCAACCCCTGGGAATGGGCCGAGTGAATCAGAGAAGAAACATGGGCTGACGGCCCGAAACGACATTGCGAAAAGCCCCGCTCCGGCGGGGCTTTTTCGTGGGCCGGAACCTCATGTCTTTAAAATTCGACGGTCTTTTCTGGCCTTTAATCGAATTTCAACCTTTCCCACGCCATGATTGTGCCCAGATCGCCACCTAACGTGATCTCCATCCCGCCGGTACATTCGGAAAACACCGGCCTCTCGACCCTTGAACCAAACCCGTTGGAAAAGGACTGCGCCATGCTCGTCGGACTGCTTTCCCTCTCTCTGCTCACCGCAGCTCTCGCCACCGGACTTGGCCTGGGACTCGGAATGCCGCTTTGGCTCGGACTTGTCACCCTGCCGATGATCGGCAGTGTGACGCTTCTCCTGCTGTCAGCCCTGCTCTACGGCTTGCGCGCCACCCCGAAGGAGCACACCGCACTTCCCGAGGGCGATCATCTCCTCGCCTGAGCGCTTTTAATCCTCCCGGATCTTGCGAACCATAAGCCGCGAGAGACGCCCCGGAGACAGTCGGTTGAGCCAAAAGGACAGCCGCGGCGATCCCGGCTGGCTGGTTTACGGTCGGCGGATCACCCAGGTCTCCGCCGACGACCGGAAGCACGCAGACGGAGCGCTGTTTCGATCCGACAGTGACGCGGCTGATGCAGGAAATCCGCAAACGACAACCAGAGGCTAACCCGGTCCGGGGTGGCGCCTATTTCGTCTTCACCGTCTCGGCGATGCTCTCTGTCTGCACCTCACGCTGGCAGATCGCAGCGCTGGCCGGGGAAGAGCCGCCCCGAAAACAGCCTGCCCGATTTCTGCGAAGCAGGCTGCGAGACCGGGACACGGGCGTGATCCGCCTCAGAGCAGATCCTCTTCGCTCAGATGCGCATAGGCATCCGGGTAGATCAGCGTCTCCTGCGCCATGCCGGTGCCCGGTGCAATCGGATAGAGCAAAGTGTGTTCCGGCATCATCTTGGTTTCCAGACGCGACGCCGCCAGTTTGGAAAAGCCCATACGCGAGAAATAGCGTGCATCGCCGATCACGATCACAGCCTTCGCTCCCGCGCGCTTGGCATGATCCATGCCCCGCACCACAAGCTCCCGCCCCATGCCGCGCTTATGGTGGCTCGGCGAGACGGCCAGAATCGACATCACCCACCAGTCTTGCGGCAGCACCATCCGCGCGCAGCAGATATAGCCCAGAATGGACCCTTTATCGTCAAAGGCCACACGCTCCATCGCGACCGCCTCTTCGCGCCGCAATTCCCTGGTGAAGCGGTACATGTCGGGACCTCCGAATGTACTGTCCAAAAGGATCGACAGCGGAAGTTCATCGTCTTGCGTTAAAGCGCGTAAGTGCATTTCTTGCCCCATGGACATAAGGTTTCCCGTCAGCCTTGCAGATGCAGAAAGTCCAAGGCAAGCAAGAACATTCCCCGTGCAGCGCGGCAACGCCTTCTTTATCCGCTCGCCGAAATTTCATGCAACCGCATAACTGAAACTCATAAAAAAGGCTGCCCGAAGGCAGCCTTTTCATAGGTTTATGACGGGGCGATTACATCATGCCGCCCATGCCGCCCATGCCGCCCATGTCCGGCATACCGGCACCTGCGCCGTCTTTCGCCGGTTTGTCGGCAACCATGGCTTCGGTGGTGATCAGCAGACCGGCAACGGAGGCCGCGTCTTCCAGAGCGGTGCGGGTCACTTTGGCCGGGTCGATCACGCCGAATTTGAACATGTCACCATATTCTTCGGTCTGAGCGTTGAAGCCGAAGGCGGTGTCGGTGGATTCGCGGACTTTACCGGCCACAACAGCCCCGTCCACACCGGCGTTCTCAGCGATCTGACGCAGCGGCGCTTCGATGGCTTTGCGCACGATGGTGATCCCGGCGTTCTGATCGGCGTTCGCGCCTTCCAGACCTTCGAGAGCCTTGCCGGCCTGAACCAGAGCCACACCGCCGCCGACGACGATGCCTTCCTGAACGGCTGCGCGGGTCGCGTTGAGAGCATCGTCCACACGGTCTTTGCGCTCTTTCACTTCCACTTCAGTCATGCCGCCGACCTTGATCACCGCCACACCGCCAGCGAGTTTGGCAACGCGCTCTTGCAGTTTCTCACGGTCGTAATCGGAGGTGGTTTCCTCGATTTGGGTACGGATCTGGGCCACGCGGGCTTCGATCTCGGCCTTGTCGCCAGCGCCGTCGACGATGGTGGTTTCGTCTTTGGTGATGGAGATTTTCTTGGCGGAGCCGAGCATGTCCATGGTGACATTTTCAAGCTTCATGCCGAGATCTTCGGAAATCACCTGACCGCCGGTGAGGATCGCGATGTCTTGCAGCATGGCTTTACGGCGATCGCCGAAGCCCGGTGCTTTCACAGCCGCGATTTTCAGGCCGCCGCGCAGTTTGTTGACCACGAGGGTCGCCAGCGCTTCGCCTTCCACGTCCTCGGCGATGATGAGGAGCGGTTTCTGGGACTGGATGACCTGCTCGAGGAGCGGCACCATCGGCTGGAGCGAGGAGAGTTTCTTCTCGTGCAGCAGCACGATGCAGTCTTCCAGCTCGGCGACCATCTTGTCCGGGTTGGTCACGAAATACGGCGACAGGTAGCCACGGTCGAACTGCATGCCTTCGACCACGGTGGTCTCGGTTTCCATGCCTTTGTTCTCTTCGACGGTGATCACGCCGTCATTGCCGACTTTCTGCATCGCGTCGGCGATCTGGCGACCGATTTCGGTCTCGCCGTTGGCGGAGATGGTGCCAACCTGAGCGACTTCGTCGGAATCGGCAACCGGACGCGCGGAAGCTTTGATCGCTTCGACGACTTTGAGGGTCGCGAGGTCGATACCGCGCTTCAGGTCCATCGGGTTCAGACCGGCAGCAACCTGCTTGAGGCCTTCCTTGATGATCGCCTGCGCCAGAACGGTCGCAGTGGTGGTGCCGTCACCGGCTTCGTCGTTGGTGCGGGAAGCGACTTCCTTCACCATCTGCGCGCCCATGTTTTCGAACTTGTCTTCAAGCTCGATCTCTTTGGCCACGGACACACCGTCTTTGGTGATGCGCGGGGCGCCGAAGGATTTTTCCAGAACCACGTTGCGGCCTTTCGGGCCGAGGGTCACTTTCACAGCGTCGGCGAGGATGTTCACGCCTTTGAGCATGCGGTTGCGTGCGTCGACGTCAAACTTGACTTCTTTAGCCATTGTTCACTCCGTAAATTCGGTTTGAGGGGATCGGATGTCTCAGGCGATGATGCCGAGAATGTCCGACTCTTTCATGATGAGAAGCTCTTTGCCGTCCACGGTGATTTCCGTGCCGGACCATTTGCCGAAGAGGACGATGTCGCCCTCTTTGACGGACGGTGCGATCAGCTCGCCGCTGTCTTTGCGAGCGCCTTCGCCCACGGCAACGACTTTGCCTTCGGCGGGCTTTTCTTTCGCGCTATCGGGAATGATGAGACCACCTTTGGTCTTTTCGTCGCTCTCAACACGTTCGACCACAACGCGGTCGTGCAGCGGTTTGAATGCCATCTTCGAGGCTCCTTCGCTCAAAGTTCCAGGTTTGCATCCACCCTCACGGGCGGGGATAAATCATGTGTTAGCACTCATAGGGTTCGAGTGACAACGACGCATAGTTAGGAAGGAGGTGGAAGTGAGTCAACAGGGGAGATGGGGAAATTTTGATGCGGTGTGCGCAGGGCGTTCGTAAAATTACTCGCGTTCGAATTGACTAATCTTAGGGTAAATCTAAGAGAGGCGCTCAATACGAAAGTTAGTACAAAGCTCAGGCTTGGCGAAATCATCTTCGGCCAGCTCTGCCGCGAGCGGCCGAAGCACCAACTTTATGTGACCAACATCGCATCTTGCAAAATCATAGATGAAATAGCTTTGGGACGCACAGTCAACGACGACCGCCGCAGTTGCATCGCCATCGTTCTCAAAGCCTAATCTTCGGAAGCTATTCACATTCAAGGCCACTGAACTGTCGCAGACTGGCCGCAGCACAAAGGAGGAAAACATAGTCTGGACGATGTCTTCCCACTCATCATAGGCCTCTTCGTAGTCCGTCGCGATACCTGCGGTCTCGGCGATCGGAACAAGGGCTTCGAGCGCTTTGATGCATAGTCCCACTTGCGCTTTAATATCGACAGCTTGGTTCAATTCTTTTCCTCTTAAACAGCCAATTAGACTAGCATAATTTCACTTGTGTTTTGATGAACGACAGCAGCGTATGCACAGCAGCCATTCACAAAGCAAATCACTCAACCCACCACCCCATAAACCCCCAAACCAACCTTCTCAAACCACCCATAATGATTGTCCCGCATCATACGGGTGGCATTCTTCACTCCCGTCGCCCGCGCCACCTCCGCCCCCTTCGACGGCCCATTCTCCCGCAAATAATCCCGGCATTTCTCCGCGTCCTGACGATAGGCGGTCACACGCCCGCCCGCCGGAGTGCCCCCCAAATTCGGATCCCCCTCCCGGCGTTCGAATTCGGTCAAAAGCTTCCCGGCCTTCGCCTTGTTCTTACGGGGCACAAAAGCACGCGGCTCGTGATGCACTTGCACCGTCTGCTCCGCCACGTTCACCGAAATCACCCCAAGCCCCAGCCGCTTACACAGCCCAAGGTTCCCCTTGAACATCCGCCACGCCGCCCTGCCCTTCCAACGCGGCACCGCCAGATAGACCTGATCGGAAATCGCCTGCCGCGCCACGCCCTGTTGCAACAACAAGAGCGAAAACCCGGTCTTCAACTCGACGATCACCGTCTCCTCGCCCCGAACCGCCACCACATCCGCGTCCCGCACCTCCGCCTTCACAACATATCCCAGCCCCTCGAAATGGGCTTTCACGGGCGGATAAAGATCGGTTTCGCGCAGCTTGGTCATGTCCCATGTGTTACAGCCAAGCCGTGAGCGCTCGCAAGGCGTGACAACCCATGCTGCACCGCCTATAAGGCGTCCGAAATCGCCAATATCCATGGGACAGCTCACATGACCACGCTTGTTTTCGGCCACAAATCCCCCGACACCGATTCCACCGGCTCCCCGCTCATCTGGGCGTGGTATCTGAACGAAGTGAAAGGCGTCGACGCCAAAGCCGTCCTTCTGGGCGAGCCGAACACCGAGGCCGCTTTCGTCATCGAAAAATGGGGCTTCGACAAGCCGGAGATCATTTCCGAGGTTGCCGAAGGTCAGGACGTCGTCATCGTCGACACCAACAACCCCGCCGAGCTGCCCGCCGCGATCAACGACGCCAATGTCACCGCAATCATCGACCACCACAAACTCGTAGGCGGTCTTGAGACCAAAGGTCCGATCGACATCACCATCCGTCCGCTCGCCTGCACCGCCACCATCATGTACGACCTGATGGGCGACGACGCCGACAAGATGCCCGACAACATCAAGGGCGCGATGCTGTCCTGCATCCTCTCCGACACGCTGGAATTCCGCAGCCCGACCACCACGGACGTGGACCGCGCACTGGCCGAGAAACTGGCCTCCGAGCTGAACATCAATCTGGGCCAATACGCCTCCGAGATGTTCGAAGCCAAATCCGATGTGGCCGCCTTCTCGGACGCCGAGTTGATCCGCATGGACTCCAAGGAATACACCGTCGGCTCGACCGACCTGCGTGTCTCCGTGCTGGAAACCACCGCGCCGAAGATGATCCTCGACCGCAAGGACAGCCTGATGGCCTCCATGCCCGCCGTGGCCGCCGAGGACGGCGCCCATGAAGTGCTGCTCTTCGTTGTCGACATTCTTAACGAGGAAGCCACGCTGCTGGTGCCCAACGACACCGTGAAAGCCATCGCGGAGGCCTCCTTCGGCTGCACCGTCGAGGGCGACACCGTGGTGCTTCCGGGCATCATGTCCCGCAAAAAACAGATCATCCCGAACCTCAAAGTCTGATCGACTTTTCAGGTTCAATAGGTTTTCAAGGGGTGCGGAAATCCGCGCCCCTTTTTGTTTGGTTGTGTCATGTTGTTCACCCCCCGCCGTCTTTGGCTGTTCACCCTTCTCTATGTCCTCGCCACCTTCGGCGCGGCGCCGATCCCGTTGGGGAAGTTGGCCGAAAAAGTCCCGGACGCCATTGGCGACGGCGGCGCAAGCGCCTTGTTCATGTCCGAGTTTCTCGGACTGGCCCTCGCGCCCCTCTTCGCCCCGCTCGCGCTTGTGCTCACGACGCCTCCCGTAGCGATCCGCGTCCTGATCTCGCTCCTGTGGCTGCCGAGTCTCCTGATCCTGATCATGTCGGGACCGGGGATGACACATATCTTTCTCTATATCTTCGTCACATGGGCGGCGCTGATTGGTCTCTGGGCCCAGCGCTCACGCATGGGGCAAGCCCTCCTCCTCACGGTCACGTTCATCTCCCTCTGGTCGCTTGGAACCATGGCCCTCGCAGCCTCTCAGATCATCGCCAAGACCCAAGGCGCGCCCTATTGCGTGGCCCGTTCCGGCGCCCCGATCCATTCCATCGCAGAGCTGCGCGGGCTGGCGTTTTACACCGACGAAACCGGGTTCAAATCGACATCGCGCTGGACCTTCCACGGCGTCCTCCTCACGGAAAATCAGGCCTGGAACTGGTCGCCACAGCGCCTGCGCTTCGATCCCATTCCCGAGCCGGTCTTCCCCGACACCCGCCGCCCGGAGTGTCCGCTTGAATCGCACTTCCTGCGCAGGCATATCTTCTGAACCAACCGCAGAAGCCCCGAAGGAAAGCCCCATGCTCAAATCCCCTGACTTCATGCGCGAGATGAAACGCGGCGAGGAAACCGCCGTCGCAGATCTCCTGACCGAGGCTTTCGGCCAGAAAGACGAAGCGCACCTGGTCGAGGCGCTGCGCAAATCGCGCGCCATCGCCGGTGAAATGGTCCTGCCCATGAACGGCGAAGTGATCGGATATGCCGCGCTCTCGACCATGCTCTCGCCCAAGGGCTGGCTCTGCCTCTCCCCGGTGGCGATCCGCCCGAATCTTCAGGGCCGCGGCTTTGGCCGTCGTCTCACCGGCATGATCACGCAATGGGCCGAGATGTCCGGTCAGACCGTCGTTGTCCTCGGCGATCCGGATTTCTACAGCCGCTGTGGATTCAAAATGATCGCCAACGGCTTCACCTCCCCCTACCCGCTCACACATACGTTGACGGCAGGCCCGGCCAAGGCCAAGGTGAAAGACCTGATCTATCCCAAAGCCTTCGGTGCCTGATGCCTTCATTTCCGCTTTTGTCCCGGATCACTGCCGGAATTTGTCTGGCCCTCGCGATCACGATTTTCGTCGCTCCGTCGTTGTTTTTCTGGCTCTTCCATCTCGACCCCTCCGTGACTGGTGCCGTCATGGCCCGCCGCGCCGCCGTTTTGTTCCTCGCCCCCGCCCTGTTGCTCTGGGGCCTTAAGGACATCGCCAAATCCGACATGGCGCGCATGGCCATCGCCCGCGCCATCGCCGTGACCATGCTCGCAATGGCGCTTCTCGGGCTGAGCGAATTCGCTCTGGGCCGCGTCGGACCGGGGATCGGACTGGCCGTGATCACCGAGGCCGCGCTGTTCTGGCTCTGGTATGGGCTGATGAAAGACCCGCAGCGCTGATCTCCACTGTCCTTTTGCGACCACGCGCGCTAGGTAAGGCACAACGCAAACAGTGAGGCCGCGATGACCCGCCTGATCCGAGAGCTTTCCGAAATCTCCAACGAATACGACGCGTTGTTCGTCGACCTCTGGGGCTGCATGCACAATGGAGTCACCGCTTTTCCTGAGGCGGTCGCGGCGATGCAGAAGTACCGCGCAGGCGGCGGCAAGGTCGTTCTGGTCACCAACTCCCCCCGGCCCTGGCGCTCCGTCGCCGATCAGATCGCGGAATTCGGCGTGCCCGACGACGCCTGGGACGCCATCGCCACCTCGGGCGACTCGGCGCGGTTGGCAATGTATCTCGGCGTGGTCGGTCAAAAGGTCTGGCACATCGGCGAGATGTTCGAAGCAGATTTCTTCCAGCCGATGGAACTTCTCGACGCGCCGCTCGACGTGACCGTCGTGCCGCTCGAGGAGGCCGAGGGCATCGTCTGCTCCGGCCCCGAGGACCCGCTGGCCGACCCGGAGATTTACCGTCCGCAATTCCTCTATGCCAAACAGAAGGGGCTCAAACTCCTCTGCGCCAATCCCGACATCGTCGTGGACCGTGGCGAGGTGCGCGAATGGTGCGCGGGGGCATTGGCGGCGCTTTACACCGAGATGGGCGGCGAGAGCCTCTATTTCGGCAAGCCGCATCCGCCGATCTACGACCTCGCCCGCAGGCGTCTGGCACAGATCGCGCAGATCGACGACAACCGCATTCTCTGCATCGGCGACGGCATCGGCACGGATGTGATGGGCGCGATCGGCGAAGGGCTCGACGTGTTGTTCATCACTGGCGGTCTGGCGGCGCAGGAATTCGGCCCCGATCCGGTCAACCCCGATCCGATGCGCCTCAAGATGTGGCTGTCGGAACAGAACCTCTCGCCGACGGCCGCGATTTCCTTCCTGCGCTGAGTATTTTCGACAGCAAAGGAAACAGGGCGTCGGAGCGATCCGACGCCTTTTCTCATGTTTGAGAGGCCTGTCGGGGTCCGACAAAAGTCCGACACAAATCCGACGTTAATCCGACAGGGCAAACCGGGCCAGATCGCCCCCTTTTTGCAACTTATTTACAATAATTGCGCAAACATGAAAATTTTCTTTCGCGCAATATTGTTTCTTAACTTCTTTTTCGCTATGCTGCACCGCAACATCACGAAGGAATCGGAGATCATGTTGGACAATCAGCCGCGCGGCACCATCTGCATCGAAGACATCGAGATCGGCATGACGCGCTCCCTGCGCAAAACCATCACCGATCATGACATCGAACTGTTCGGCGAGGTTTCGACCGACCGCAATCCGGTGCATTTCGACGACGCCTATGCCGAGGATACGATTTTCGAGGGACGCATTGCCCATGGCATGCTGACCGCCGGGCTGATCTCTGCCGTGATCGGCGAACAGCTTCCGGGGCATGGCACGATTTACATGGGGCAAACCCTCAAGTTTCTTGCCCCTGTGCGCCCCGGCGACACGGTGCTCGCAGAAGTGACAGTGACCGACATCCAGCACGCGAAACGCCGGGTTGCCCTTGATTGTCGCTGCACCGTGGGCGATACCGTGGTCCTGAAAGGCGAGGCCATGGTGCTTGCGCCCAGCAAAAAGTTCGACTGACGACGCGGGGGCTGCCTCGCGAGGAGCCCCATGCAGATCTACACGCACTGGACCGACATTCCCGACGAGGCCAAAGGCTGTTCCGCGGCCATTGGCAATTTCGACGGCGTCCATCGTGGCCACCGCCATGTGATCGACCTTGCCCGCGCCCATGGCCCGCTGGGCATCGTCACCTTCGAACCGCATCCGCGTGAATTTTTCGCCCCCGGCGCCCCGCCCTTCCGCCTGATGAACGCCGAGTCGAAAGCCAACCGTCTGGCGAAACTCGGTGTCGAACGCCTGTTCCAACTGCCCTTCAACGCCGATCTCGCCGCCAAGACGCCAGAGCAATTCGCCCGCGAGATCCTGGTCGAGGGGCTGGGCCTCAAACATGTGGTGGTCGGCGCGGATTTCTGTTTCGGCGCGAAACGCGCGGGCACGGTCGAAGAGCTGAAATGTTTCGGTGCGCAGATGGGGTTCGAGGTCACCGTGGCCGAGCTTCTGAAAACCGACAGCGGCGTATCCTCCTCCTCGGCGATCCGCGCCGCGCTGGCCGAAGGAGATCCCCGCCGCGCGCAAGAGATGCTGGGCCACTGGCACCGCATCGAGGGCAAGGTGAACCATGGCGACAAGCGCGGCCGCGACCTCGGCTTTCCAACGGCGAACATGTCGATCGACGGGCTGCACGCGCCGAAATTCGGCGTCTATGCCGTGCTCGTCGATGTGCTCACCGGCCCGCACAAGGGCCATTACCAGGGCGCGGCCTCACTCGGTGTCAAACCGACCTTTGGTGCGAACCTGCCCTGTCTCGAGACCTTCATCTTTGATTTCAAAGGCGATCTTTACGACGAACATCTCTCCATCGCCTTCGTGGATTATCTCCGTCCCGAGCTGGTGTTCACGGGCCTCGATCCCCTGATCGAGCAGATGAACGCCGATTGCGATCAGGCGCGGGAGATCCTCGGGGCGCTGGAATGAGCAAGCGCCCCCGGTTCTGGGAAACCGTTCCGCTCGCCAAGATGACCGAAGACGAGTGGGAAGCGCTTTGCGACGGCTGCGGCAAATGTTGCCTCAACAAGATCGAAGACGCGGACACCGGCGAGGTGTTCCTGACCCGCGTCGCCTGTCGCCTTCTGGACGATTATTCCTGCCAATGCGGGCAATACGAAATTCGCAAACGTCTCGTCCCAGAGTGCATTCAACTCACCCCCGAGAACATCGCCGATCACGCCTATTGGATGCCCGCCACCTGTGCCTATCGGCTGTTGTGGCAGGGACGCACCCTGCCCGACTGGCACCCGCTTCTGACCGGCGATCCGGAGAGCGTTCATGCCGCAGGCATTTCCGTCCGCGGCATGACCGTGCCGGAGTTTGAGGTCGACGAGGAGGATTGGGAGGACCATATCATCGAGGAGCCCAACTGATGTTTTTCGGATCCGACAACACCTCCGGCGTGCACCCCAAACTCATGGAAGCGCTGGCGAAGGCCAATGACGGCTATGCCGCGCCCTATGCGAATGACCTTTGGACGGCCGAGCTGACCGAGCGGCTGCGCGACATGTTTCAGGCCCCCGATGCGCTGGTCTATCCGATGACCTCCGGCACGGGGACCAACGCCGCGCTTCTGGCCGCAATGACCCCGCCCTGGGGCATCATCTATTGCCACAAGACCGCGCATATCGAGGTCGACGAGCGCAATTCCGTGCCGTTCTATTCGGGCGGGGCCAAGCTCAAACTCATGACAGGCGAAGGCAGCCGGATGACCCCGGAGGAGCTGCGCCAAGCGGTGATCAACGACAGCTCCAAGGACGATGTGCACGCCAGCCCGCCCGCCGCCGTCTCGCTGACCAACCTCACCGAGTTTGGCGAGTTCTACCGCCCGGCCGACATCGCGGCCCTTGCAGAGGCCTCCCGCCTGCCGCTGCATTTCGATGGCGCGCGGTTTGCCAATGCCATGGCGGCCAGTGGTGCCACTCCTTGGGAAATGACCCGCGAACTGGCGACACTGTCGCTGGGGGCGACGAAAACCGGGGCGATGGGGGCCGAGGCCGCCGTTTTGTTTGACCCGAGTTACAAAGAGGCGTTCGAGAGCCAGCGCATGCGCGGTGGGCATAACCTGTCGAAAGCGCGCTATATTTCGGCGCAGATGCTGGCGTGGCTCGAAGGTGATCTCTGGCTTGAGCTGGCGACGCAGGCCAATGCTATGGGTGCGCGTCTGGCGCAGGGTATTTCGGAAATCGGCGGCGAACTGGCTTACAAGGTCGAGGGCAATCTGGTCTTCGCCCGCCTGCCCCGCAAGATGCATGTGAAAGCCAAGGCCAAGGGTGCGGTCTATAACATGTGGGGGCCGGGCACCGCGCTCACCGGCGATCCGGACGCGCCGCTTCTGGCGCGTTTCGTGGCAAGCTGGTCCACGACCGAGGCCGATGTCGATGCGCTTCTGGCTGCGTTGAGCGACTGAATGAGGGCGGGTTTCCCCACCCCTCTGCGCCCTGCGCCTCAGAGCGTCCCGAGATAGTCGTCCAACATCTCCAAACGATCCTGCCCCCAGAACCGCTCGTCCGTGTCGGTAACGATGAAGAAGGGGGAGCCGAACACCCCCGCCGTCATCGCGTCTTCGAGATTGCGTGGGTAAAGCTCCGCCCCTGTCAGCATACCGGTCATCGACAGCATCGGATCGAAGCCCGCGTCTTTCAGCGCCGCGGTGATGACCGCATCCTCGGAAATGTCCTTGTCATCGCGCCACATTGCAGCGGACAAGCCGTTCACCAGTTTGCCGAGATCGCCTTCGCTTCCATTGCGCACCGCCTCCTGCGCCGCGATCAGCGCATAGGAGGCCGGGGCCACATTCGTCGGCCAGAAGGGGGGCGTGAGGTTCATCGGCAGACCGGATTTTGCCTTGAAGCGCTTCAGCTCCTGCATCCGGTAGACCTTGCGGCCCTCGGGACGTTCGGAGGGGCGTGGCGCTCCGAGACGATCAAACGCCGTCAGCAGATCGAAGGGCTTGTACGTGACAGTCGCCCCATGTTTTTCCGCGATCTTTTCGAGCCGTCCGTCCGAGAGATAGATCCACGCAGACAAAAATGAAAAATAATAGTCGATATGTGCCATTTGCTCTCTCCCGGCGCCGCATGATGTTTGCAAGAAGCTAGCGGGGTGGTAAGCGGTGTCAACGTTACGATTCCGTGACGGCCAGGCCGAAAATCACCCCGGGAAAGCTGCTATGCCCATGACTCACGAGCCCAAACTCATCGCCGGTAATGCCAACCGCACCCTCGCCAATGCCATCGCGCGCCGCCTCTCCATGCATCGCGGCATGTCGATCGACCTCTGCGACGCGCGTGTCGAGCGGTTCAACGATGGCGAGATCTTCGTCGAGGTCTACGAAAACGTGCGCGGCGAGGACATGTTCGTCGTTCAGCCGACCTCAAACCCGGCGAACGACAATCTCATGGAGCTTCTGATCATCACCGACGCGCTGCGCCGCTCGTCTGCCGGTCGCATCACCGCCGTGGTGCCCTATTTCGGCTATGCCCGTCAGGACCGCCGCACCAAGGCGCGCACACCGATCTCCGCGAAACTCGTCGCCAATATGATGGTCGAAGCGGGCATCGAACGCGTTCTCACCCTCGATCTGCACGCGACGCAGATCCAGGGCTTCTTCGACATCCCGGTGGACAACCTCTACGCCTCGCCGGTCTTCGCCCTCGACATCAAGCACAATTTCAAGGACGGCATGGACGACATCATGATCGTCTCCCCGGACGTCGGCGGCGTGGCCCGCGCCCGTGAGCTTGCCAAGCGGATCGACGCGCCGCTGTCCATCGTCGACAAGCGCCGCGAGAAACCCGGTGAGGTCGCCGAGATGACCGTCATCGGCAACGTCGAAGGCAAGAAATGCATCATCGTGGATGACCTTGTCGACACCGCCGGCACGCTCTGCAAGGCCGCCGATCTTCTGATGGATCACGGCGCCGCCGAAGTGCACGCCTATATTTCCCATGGCGTTCTCTCCGGCCCGGCGGTCGAACGCGTGACCAATTCGCGCCTGTCCTCGCTGGTGATCACCGACTCGATCGAGGCCAATGATTCGGTCGCCAAGTGCAAGAACATCCGCGTGGTCCCCACCGCGCCGCTGTTCGCACAGGCGATCATCAACACCTGGAACGGTACTTCCGTGTCCTCTCTCTTCGAAGACAAGACGCTGATCCCGCTCTACGAGGGCGTGTATCACCCGTAACTCCGGTGTCATGGTCACGAGAAAGGCGCGCAGGACCTCCTGACGCGCCTTTTTTCATGCCGGATCGGTCGATCAGAGGTCCCAGTCGTCCTCATGGCGCACCGCCCCGAAGGCGGTCCAGTCGGCGCGCACACGGGCGATCTTGGTATCCCCCCAGGTGCGAAAGACGATGACGAAACCGTCCTCCGTGACCATCTCGGCGGAGATGTCGACGCGGTGATTGGTCGAATGGTCGATGTCCAGCATCGACAGGCTCACCTGCACCAGGGGCGGTCGCATGAAAGCCTCGTCGAATTCCACGACCCGTCGCAGCTCGCGCGGGCCCTTGCCGGTCCACATGGCTCCGCCGTCCTGGAAATCGGAAAAAAGCACAAAGGATCCCTGCGTGATCCCGAGCTGATGGCTGTCAATTCTCAACATCGGTCTTTTTGATCTTGTCCCCCGCGCTCAGACTGCCTCGAAACGCCCAGGAAAGGAAAGAGGGAAAAGTCGCCCCTGCCCTTGCTAAAACTGCGGTTTCCCAGCGTGTTTGGCGCGAATTCTGGCGATGATTGCGGGGCTTTCGATGCGGGACAGCTCTTTTTCCGCCTCATGTGCAAGGTCGATGCCATGGGTCGCACAAAGCGAAGCGAGCGTCACCATGACCCCACCGATTTCCTGTGGCGCATCGCCTTGAGGGCGGGAAAACACATAATCGACCAGTTCGTGGGCAAACGTCCGGCTCGCCCCCAGCGATTGCACCAGTTCCAGCGCTTCTTCCAGAAACCGTCGGTTGCGCTCTGCCGCATCCATCGCGATCTCTTCGCCGAAACAGGTCAGCACCCAGTCATGCACCGCATCTTGAAATTTCTTGTCCATCAAACCATCCCTTCAAACAAAAAGGCCCCGCATCGCGCAGGGCCTTTCCAATTCCGTATCGACATCCAATCAGAGATTGGTGTGGAACCCGAGGTCCTCGGCGATGTGCACGAGATCGGCGAGGAAGGAATGCGTTTCCGCCTGTTCTTCCTGCGTCGCCTTGTTGTGCTCGGCGCGGGCCTGCGTGATCATCTCGTTGACGATCTCCTGGGACATTTCCCCGCGCGGCAAAGCCACCTCGGCCAGCACGGAAATATGTTCGGGAGACAGCTCGGCGAAACCGCCGGTCACGATGAACTCCAGCTCGCCCTCCGGCCCGATCGCGATCAGGCGACCGGGGCGCAGGGTGAGGATGGTGGGCTCATGGCCCGCCATCGCAGTCAGACGACCTTCGGAACCCGGGATCTGGACCTGCTCCACAGTCAGAGACGCAAGTTTGCGCTCGGGAGAGACGAGATCGAATTGGACTGTAGCCATAATCGGCCTCCTTCCGGGTTACTGTTAAGCGGCTTCCGCAGCGAGTTTTTCGGCGCGTGCCAGCACTTCGTTGATGCCGCCAACCATGTAGAAGGCCGCTTCCGGCAGGTGGTCGTACTCGCCGGCCACAACCGCCTTGAAGGACGAGATCGTGTCTTCGAGCGGAACCTGCACACCGTCGGAGCCGGTAAATACTTTCGCCACGTCGAACGGCTGGGAAAGGAAACGCTGGATTTTCCGGGCGCGGGCCACGGTCAGCTTATCTTCTTCCGACAGTTCGTCCATGCCGAGGATGGCGATGATGTCCTGCAGCGACTTGTAGCGCTGGAGGATACCCTGCACGTCACGGGCCACCTGGTAGTGTTCTTCGCCGACGATCTGCGGGTCGAGGATCCGGGACGAGGAGTCCAGCGGGTCCACAGCCGGGTAGATCCCGAGCTCGGAGATCGCACGGTTGAGAACGGTGGTTGCGTCCAAGTGGGCAAAGGTCGTGGCCGGTGCCGGGTCGGTAAGGTCGTCGGCGGGCACGTACACAGCCTGGATCGAGGTGATCGAGCCGTTCTTGGTGGAGGTGATGCGTTCCTGCATCGCACCCATGTCGGTGGCCAGCGTCGGCTGGTAGCCCACAGCGGAGGGGATACGGCCGAGAAGTGCGGACACCTCGGAACCGGCCTGCGTGAAGCGGAAGATGTTGTCCACAAAGAACAGAACGTCGGTGCCGGACTGGTCACGGAACTGCTCAGCCAGCGTCAGACCGGTCAGAGCGACGCGGGCACGGGCCCCCGGAGGCTCGTTCATCTGACCGTAAACCAGAGCCACTTGCGACTCGGAGAGGTTGTCCGGCTTGATCACGTTGGATTCGATCATCTCGTGGTAAAGGTCGTTGCCTTCACGGGTCCGCTCGCCAACACCGGCGAACACGGAGAAGCCCGAGTGCACTTTCGCGATGTTGTTGATCAGTTCCATGATGAGAACGGTTTTGCCCACGCCGGCACCGCCGAAGAGACCGATCTTACCGCCTTTGGAGTAAGGCGCGAGAAGGTCGATCACCTTGATGCCGGTGACGAGGATCTCGGTGTCGGTCGCCTGCTCGGAGAATTCCGGAGCTTCGGCGTGGATCGGACGGCGTTCGGTGGCTTCGACCGGACCTTTTTCATCGACCGGCTCGCCGACGACGTTGAGGATACGACCAAGGGTCGCATTGCCGACCGGAATGGTGATCGGGCCACCGGTGTCGGTCACGAGCTGACCGCGCACGAGACCTTCGGTCGCGTCCATGGCGATGGTACGCACGGTGTTCTCGCCGAGGTGCTGAGCCACTTCGAGGATCAGACGGTTGCCATTGTTGTCGGTCTCAAGCGCGTTGAGAATTTCAGGAAGCGCGTCTTCGAACTGCACGTCGACAACGGCGCCAATCACCTGAGTGATCTTGCCTTTCGATCCAAGTTGAACCATTGTGTGTTCCTTTGTTTCTTTCCAAATTGCCAGCGATAGCTTTGTGGCACCTGTGATTGATTACGGCACGGTCACGCGCCGCACGTGAGACTTGAGAGCTAAGTTATATCATACCAGCCGCCAGGGATTTGCACCTCTCCGGTTGTACAGAACAGCTTACGCCCGGGGTAGATTTTCGAGTACTTCCCGAGGAACGCTTTCCTGCATTGCCGAAACGACTTCCCACGTGCGGCATTGCCGTCGTGCCGCAGGTGGAAATCAATCGCATACGCGCTTCCACCGGCAAGCTCCGCCATCGAACAGAGGTCCGCCCCGTAGTAATGGAACCCGGACAGATCGTAGGACGAGAACACCGGGCTCTCGCGCTTCGTGACGATGAAACATTCGTCCAGCGACTCGACGCGCCCCGGCATCTCGCCATGCCGACGGTCCTTGCCGTATTTGTCCGTGATGCGCAGGATCTGGTGACGGGATTGCCCGTTGTCCTGCCGCCACGCACAGCCCGCGACACCTGCGACCAGCCAACGCGGGTCATGCTGTTCCAGCTCTTCGAGCGCCTCGACGAGACGATCGAAACCGTGGTCGATGAGGACGATGTCCTCATGGCAGTAGATGATATACTTGCCACGACATTCGCCATACAGCCGCTTGTGCCAGTTGTAGCCGTCGAACTCGTTGCGCGCCCGGTTGTCGGCAACCAGAAACTCCGAGTTCTCAGTGGTGAACCCAAACTCTGCGAAGGACGTCAGGAGGTTGTCGTACCGCGCCATGTCACGCACCAACGAGCACACGGAGAACGTGTACTCATGGTCCATTTCAGGCTCAAAATATCGCGGTACGACAGACAATCCCTACTCCACCCATCTAGAGCGCTTCAGCGCCCGAAATGATTTCGATCAGCTCGTTGGTGATCACGGCCTGACGCGAACGGTTGTACTCGATCGTCAGCTTGTCGATCATGTCGCCCGCGTTGCGCGTCGCGTTGTCCATGGCGGACATCCGAGCGCCCTGTTCGGAGGCGGCATTCTCGAGCAGAGCCGAGAAGATCTGCGTGGCCACACCGCGCGGCAGAAGATCGGCAAGGATGCCTTCCTCGGAGGGCTCGTAATCGTAGAGCGCGCTCACCGCACCCTCTTCGACTTCGTAAGCCGCCGGGATGATCTGCTGGGCGGTCGGAACCTGCGTCACGACGTTCTCGAACTTCGCGTAGAAGATCGTCGCCACGTCGAACTCGCCCGCGTCGAATTTCGCCAGAAGATCCTTTGCGATCTCCTGTGCGTTGACGTAGCCGACTTTCTTGACCTCGGTGAGGTCCACGTGACCGACGAACAGGTCCGCATAATCCCGCTTGAGCTGCTCACGGCCTTTCTTGCCGACGGTGAGAATTTTCACCGTCTTGCCAGCCGCCAGAAGCTCCTTGATGCGGGTGCGCGCCAGCTTCACGATATTCGTGTTGAAGCCGCCGCACAGACCCTTCTCGGACGTCATGACGACGAGCATCTGCACATCGTCCTTGCCGGTCCCGGCGAGAAGCCGGGGCGCGGTATCGGAGCCACCGACCGATGCCGACAGCGCACCCAGCACAGCGTTGAACCGCTCTGCATAGGGGCGCGAGGCCTCGGCCGCATCCTGTGCCCGCCGCAGTTTCGCGGCGGCCACCATCTGCATGGCCTTGGTGATCTTGCGGGTCGATTTGACCGACGAGATCCTGTTTTTGAGATCCTTGAGGCTGGGCATCTAAGCGTCCTTCAGGATTAAGCGTAGGTTTTGGCGAATTCGTCCAGAACCGCTTTGAGTTTGTCGGCCGGCTCGCCTTTGATCTTCGGATCCTCAACGGTGATCCAGTCGAGCACGTCTTTCTTCTGGTTGCGCAGGAATTCGAGAAGTTTGGCTTCGTATTTGCCCACTTCCGACACCGGGATGCTGTCCAGGTAGCCGTTGGTGCCCGCGAAGATGACGCAGACGATTTCGGCGTTGGTCAGCGGCGCGTATTGTGGCTGTTTCATCAGCTCGGTCAGACGCGCACCACGGTTCAGAAGTTTCTGAGTTGCGGCGTCCAGATCGGAGCCGAACTGAGCGAAGGCGGCCATCTCACGGTACTGAGCAAGCGACAGTTTCACCGGGCCAGCCACGGAGGACATGGCTTTGGTCTGAGCCGAGGAGCCCACGCGGGACACGGAGAGACCGGTGTTCACAGCCGGGCGGATACCCTGGTAGAACAGTTCGGTTTCGAGGAAGATCTGACCGTCGGTGATGGAGATCACGTTGGTCGGAATGAACGCGGACACGTCACCGCCCTGGGTTTCGATGATCGGCAGAGCCGTCAGCGAGCCAGCGCCGAAATCTTCGTTCAGCTTCGCGGAACGTTCCAGCAGGCGCGAGTGGAGGTAGAACACGTCACCCGGGTAAGCTTCACGCCCCGGCGGACGGCGAAGCAGCAGGGACATCTGACGGTAGGACACGGCTTGTTTCGACAGGTCATCGTAGATGATCAGGGCGTGACGGCCATTGTCGCGGAAGTACTCGGCCATCGCGGTCGCGGTGTAGGGCGCGAGGTACTGCATCGGCGCCGGGTCGGACGCGGTGGCAGCCACGATGGTGGTGTATTCGATCGCACCGGTTTCCTCGAGCTTCTTGACGAGCTGAGCCACGGTGGAACGCTTCTGACCGACAGCGACGTAGATGCAGTAGAGTTTCTTGCTCTCGTCGTCGCCAGCCGCCTCGTTGTAGGACTTCTGGTTCAGGATCGCGTCGAGCGCCACGGCGGTTTTACCGGTCTGACGGTCACCGATGATCAGCTCACGCTGGCCACGACCGATCGGGATCATGGCGTCGACGGATTTGAGGCCGGTGGCCATCGGTTCGTGCACGGATTTACGCGGGATGATGCCCGGCGCCTTGACGTCGGCGATGCGACGCTCGGAAGCGGCGATGGCGCCTTTGCCGTCGATCGGGTTGCCGAGACCGTCGACCACGCGGCCGAGAAGCGCGTCGCCGGCGGGCACGTCCACGATGGACTTGGTGCGCTTGACGGTGTCGCCTTCCTTGATGTCACGGTCGGAGCCGAAGATCACGACACCGACGTTGTCGGCCTCGAGGTTGAGCGCCATGCCCATGATCCCGCCCGGGAACTCGACCATTTCACCGGCCTGGACGTTGTCGAGGCCGTACACACGTGCGATCCCGTCACCGACGGAGAGCACGCGGCCCACTTCAGCGACTTCGGCCTCCTGGCCGAAGTTTTTAATCTGCTCCTTAAGGATCGCAGAAATTTCAGCTGCCTGGATTCCCATTATCCGACCTCTTTCATTGCATTCTGGAGGGAGTTGAGCTTGGAGGCGATCGAGGTGTCGATCATCTTCGAGCCCACCTTAACGACAAGACCGCCGATGATGGCTTCATCCACGGTCGCATTGATGTTCACGGTCTTGCCAAATTTCTCGGAGAGGGTCTTGGCAAGTTTGGTGGTCTGCGTCTTGGTCAACGCCTTGGCGGAAGTCACCTCGGCGGTCACTTCGCCGCGCGCCTCGGCCAGCAGATCGCCAAGCTTGGCGACGAGCTGCGGCAGGACGAACAGACGGCGGTTTTGCGCCATCAGCCCGAGCGTGCCGGTGACGATGCCGGAGAGACCGGCCTTTGCGGCAATCGCCTTGATCGCGGCTTCAAGCTCTTCGCGGGTATAGACCGGCGAAGTGATCAAAGCCTTGAGATCGTCGCTCTCGGCGAGCGCGGAAGACAGCGTCGCCACGTCCCCCTCGAGCGCCGCGATGGCATTGCTTTCCTTGGCCAGTTCAAAAACGGCCGTTGCGTAACGGACGGCGATGCCGCCGGAGATCGAAGCTGGTTCGGACACGTCCACCCTTCCGATGTCTTAGGGCCCGTCCCCGGTCGCCCCTTGCGGGATCTCGTGTCGGGAATGAGCAGCTTGATTGACCCGCGCAGCACACGCAGGCAACAAAATCAGCGTGGATGTAGCAGAGCCCAGACCATGCCGCAACCTTGTTACGACAGTTTAGCGCCAACACTGGCAAACTTGCTTTGTTTGGATTTCAGCGGCTTAGGCGGAAACCACCGCCGGGGCGCAAAAAAATTTCACACAGGATACGGAAGGCCTTCACGGATTCGTGCGATTCCCCTCTCCGCGCCCCATTTTCGCCGCCTTGGGACGGTTGCCCGACAGCCTCGAAAATCCGTAACCGACGGGCGGAATTCACGGCAATATGGTGCCGTTTCCGTTCTTTGCTGCGGGCGTCACACCGGCTTCGCCTCAGGCACCGGGCGGAGCCCTTCGAGCACCCCTGCCTTGCGCCGCACCGCCTCGGGCGTGCCCGACCCGGTCTGGGCGTAAACCTGTTTCGAGGCTTCGACCACAAGAACCCCACCGGCAAGCGCCGTCGGCATCTGCCGACCGATCCGCTCCCAAAGCGGCCCCCAGCGTTTCCAGAACCGTTTGTGCGACGGCGGCTGGAACAGCACAGCCGCATGGCGTTCCGGCACGAACCGCGCGCGCCGGAGCTGAATTTCGAGCTGTCCCATGCTGTAGGGCCGCCCATAACCGAATGGCGTACTGTCAGACCGCGACCAGAGCCCGCCCCGGTTCGGCACCACGAAGAGCACCTTGCCCCCCGGTCCCAGCACCCGCCAGCATTCCTCAAGCAGAGCATCCGGTGCATCCGACATCTCAAGCCCGTGCATCACCACGAGCTTGTCCACGAACCCGGTCTGGATCGGCCAGCGCGTCTCAGGACACAGCGCCGAAACATTCGGCAGGCCCGCAGGCCAGTGCATCACGCCCTGCTGATCCGGCATCAGCCCCACGACGCGGCGGGCATCGTCGAGAAACGGGCGCAACAGCGGCACGGCAAAGCCAAACCCCGCCACGGTCTGGCGTTCGGCATTGGGCCAGAACTCCACGACCTGATCGCGGATCGCCCGCTGCGCGGCGCGGCCGAGCCCGGTGCGGTAATAGAAATTTCTCAGCTCAACGACGTCGAGATGCATTGCATTCCCTTGGACTTCCCAGAATGCTGGGCTTCACGGTTACCATAACCGCAAGACACCGGAGAATGCCATGCCAGAGATTACGCCGAAATCCGCCCTCGAGATCGTCACCGTCGCGGCCCTCTCCGACAATTACGATTTCCTCGTCCACGATCCGGTGAGCGGGCGCACGGCGCTGGTCGATGCCGCCGATCCCGCCCCGATTCTCGATGCCTTGTCCGAGCGCGGCTGGACCCTCGACGAGATCTGGCTCACCCATCACCATTGGGACCACATAGATGGCGCCGCGGGCGTGTTCGAGGCCACGGGGGCCACCCTCACCGGTGCGAAAGCCGATCAGCATCGCCTGCCGCCGCTCACCCGTGTGATCGAGCCGGGGCAGAGTTTTGACTTCGCGGGGCATGAGGTCCAGATCCTGGGCGCGGATGGTCACACCGTCGGCCATATCGCCTATTACATCCCCGACGCGAAGGCGCTGTTCTCCGCCGACAGTCTGATGGCTCTGGGCTGTGGCCGATTGTTCGAGGGCACGCCGGAGCAGATGTGGGGGACGCTCTCGCGCTTCGCCGCCCTGCCCGGGGACACCATGGTCTACTCGGGTCATGAATATACCGCCTCGAACGCCCGTTTCGCGCGCACCGTCGAGCCCGACAACACCGCGCTGCAAAATCGTGCCAAAGCCATCGAAGAGGCACGCGCCAAAGGAGAGGCCACCGTACCCTCCGCGCTGTCGCTGGAACTGGCGACCAATCCGTTCCTGCGTGCGGGCCTTACCCCGGTGAAACAGGCGCTCGGCATGGCAGAGGCCTCCGATGTCGCGGTGTTCACAGAGATCCGCGCGCGCAAGGACCGCTTCTGACACCCGGCCTGCCCCCTTGTTTTCCTGTCAAGTCATCATAGATGGTTTTTAACGAATGAGGGGAACATTCGGCCCAAACCGCACAAAACTTGGCGCCTCCGAAAAATTTACCGGCGTTAACCACTTTTTTCCTTGAAGCTCGGACGTATCAATCGAACTTTAAGAGTATGAGGCCACGGTAGGGTGCGGGGCCAGTCCCCCTCCAGACCCCGAATGCGAAGGAGCACAGAACGACGTGCCGTCATTTTCGAACACCCTTGAGCAAGCCATCCACGCAGCTCTGGCGCTGGCCAATGCCCGCCGCCACGAACTCGCCACCCTGGAACACCTACTGCTGGCGCTGATCGACGAACCCGACGCGGCCCGCGTCATGCAGGCCTGCAACGTCGATCTCGAGGAGCTTCGGAAAACCCTTCTGGATTATATCGAAGACGATCTTTCGACGCTCGTCACCGATGTCGAAGGGTCCGAAGCGGTCCCGACCGCCTCTTTCCAGCGCGTGATCCAGCGTGCCGCGATCCATGTCCAATCCTCTGGTCGCACCGAAGTGACCGGGGCAAACGTGCTCGTCGCGATCTTTGCCGAACGCGAATCCAACGCCGCCTATTTCCTGCAAGAACAGGACATGACGCGCTATGACGCGGTGAATTTCATCGCCCATGGTGTGGCCAAAGACCCGGCCTTTGGCGAACAGCGCCCGATCACCGGCGCCGACCAGAATGAGGAAGAGGCCCAGACGCAACAGGCCCAGCCCGCGAGCGAGGACAAGGAATCGGCGCTGGCGAAATACTGCGTCGATCTGAACAAGAAATCCATGAAAGGCGATGTCGATCCGCTGATCGGTCGCGCCGAAGAGGTCGAACGCTGCATTCAGGTGCTCTGCCGTCGCCGTAAGAACAACCCGCTTCTGGTGGGCGATCCGGGCGTGGGCAAAACCGCCATTGCCGAAGGTCTCGCCAAGAAAATCGTCGATGGCGAAACCCCGGAGGTTCTGGCCCATTCCACGATCTACTCGCTCGACATGGGCGCGCTTCTGGCCGGAACCCGGTATCGCGGCGATTTCGAGGAGCGCCTGAAAGCCGTGGTCAAAGAGCTCGAAGATCACCCGGACGCGATTCTCTTCATCGACGAGATTCACACCGTGATCGGCGCCGGTGCCACATCCGGCGGCGCGATGGATGCGTCCAACCTGCTGAAACCGGCTTTGCAAGGCGGCAAACTGCGCTGCATGGGCTCGACGACCTACAAGGAGTTCCGCCAGCATTTCGAGAAGGACCGCGCCCTGTCCCGTCGGTTCCAGAAAATCGACGTCAACGAGCCGTCTGTGGACGATGCCGTGAAAATCCTTCAGGGTCTCAAGCCCTATTTCGAGGAGCATCACGACATCCGCTACACCCATGATGCGATCAAGACCGCCGTGGAACTGTCCGCGCGCTACATCCACGACCGCAAACTGCCCGACAAGGCGATCGACGTGATCGACGAGGCCGGGGCCGCGCAACATCTCGTGGCCGAAAGCAAGCGCCGCAAAACGATCTCCCCGAAAGAGATCGAAGCGGTGGTGGCCAAGATCGCCCGCATCCCGCCGAAGAACGTCTCCAAAGACGACGCCGAGGTGCTCAAGGATCTCGAAGCGACGCTCAAACGTGTGGTCTTCGGTCAGGACAAGGCCATCGAAACCCTGGCCTCCGCGATCAAACTGGCCCGCGCCGGTCTGCGCGAGCCGGAGAAACCGATCGGCAACTATCTCTTCGCGGGTCCGACCGGCGTGGGGAAAACCGAAGTCGCAAAACAGCTCGCCGACACTCTGGGCGTGGAGCTTCTGCGCTTCGACATGTCGGAATACATGGAGAAACATGCCGTCTCCCGTCTGATCGGCGCGCCTCCGGGCTATGTCGGTTTCGATCAGGGCGGTCTTTTGACCGACAGCGTGGACCAGCACCCGCATTGCGTGCTCCTGCTCGACGAAATCGAAAAGGCGCACCCGGATGTCTACAACATCCTGTTGCAGGTAATGGACAACGGCAAACTGACCGATCACAACGGCCGCACCGTCGATTTCCGCAACGTGATCCTGATCATGACCTCCAACGCCGGGGCGACCGAGCAGGCGAAAGAGGCCATCGGTTTTGGTCGCGACCGTCGCGAGGGCGAAGACACCGCCGCCATCGAGCGAACGTTCACGCCGGAGTTTCGCAACCGTCTGGATGCGGTGGTCTCCTTCGGTCCGCTGCCGAAAGAGGTCATCCTGCAGGTCGTCGAGAAATTCGTGCTGCAACTCGAGGCCCAGCTCATGGACCGCAACGTGCACATCGAACTGACCCGCCCGGCCGCCGAATGGCTCGCCGACAAAGGCTATGACGACAAGATGGGCGCACGTCCGCTGGGCCGCGTCATCCAAGAATATATCAAGAAACCGTTGGCCGAAGAACTTCTGTTCGGCAAGCTCGCGAAGGGTGGCGTGGTCAAGATCGGCGTCAAGGATGGCAACATTGACCTGATCATCGAGGAACCCGGCGCCCCGCGCATCGGGCGTTCGAAGAAACCGCCTCTGCTGACCGCGGAATAAGCCTTTGAAAAGCCCCGTCCCTTGACGGGGCTTTTTCTTCACGCAACGGTGCCCCGAACGATCCCCAACCGATGTCTGTCATGCGTGCCCTGATTGCCCCCCTGGTTCTTGCCCCTCTCCTCGCCACCCCGGCCCTCGCCCGTGACCCGGTGCTCGCCCCGCCCATCGACTGTGTGTTGGGCCAGTCCTGTTACATCCAGAATTACGTCGATGCCGATCCCGGCCCCGGTGCCGCCGATTTCACCTGCGGCACGCTGAGTTACGACGGTCACAAGGGCACGGATTTCGCCCTCCCCGTCACCCTCGACATGTGGCAGGGCGTCGATGTCCTCGCCTCCGCCCCCGGCACGGTGAAGGCCATTCGCGACGGCATGGAGGATGTTCCCCAAGGCAGCGAGGGGGCGCCCGACGTCACCGGCAAGGAATGCGGCAATGGTGTGGTGATCGACCATGGCGACGGCTGGAGCACGCAATATTGCCACATGATGAACGGCACCATCGCGGTTCAGCAAGGTCAGCGTGTCGGGGCTTCCACCGTTCTGGGGCAGGTCGGCCTCTCCGGCATGACCGAATTCCCTCATGTTCACCTCGCCCTGCGCCACAACGGAAAGATCATCGATCCGTTCAACCCCACCGGGCTGATATCCTGCGGCGAAGAGGCCATGTTGAACGGCACGCTCTGGGACCGCGACATGGTCTATCACGCGGGCGGCCTGCTGACACTTGGCCTCGACACCAAGGTGCCGGATTACGAGAGCGTCAAGGCGGGAACGGCGGGTAATGTCCCGCTCGGTTCCGACAGCCCCGCGCTTGTGGTTTTCGGCTTCGGCTATGGCACTTTGAAAGGCGATATTCTTCGGATGAGCATCTTTGGCCCCGAGGGCGAGGTGATCAGCCACGACGCCCTTCTCGACAAGGATCAGGCCCGCATGTTCCGCGCCGTCGGGCGCAAATCCCCGGGCGCGTGGCCCATAGGCGGCTATACCGCCACGGTGCAACTGATCCGCAAGGGCGCAGAGATCGACCGGCTGGAAGAACGCTTTCGCATTGATAAATAAGGCTTACTTCTCGGTGAGTTTCAACTCGATCCGACGGTTCTGCGCCAAAGCCTCGGGGCTGTCCCCCACCGCAATCGGCTGATATTCCCCGAAGCCCGCCGCGACGAGACGTGACGGATCAAAGCCCAGATCGTTGACCATGTAGCGCACCACGGCGAGCGCGCGCGCCTGAGACAGCTCCCAGTTGTCGCGATATTCTCCGGTCCCCGACAGCGGCGTCTTGTCGGTGTGCCCATCGACGCGAATGACCCAGTCGATCTCCGGCGGGATCTCCGCCGCCACCTCGGACAGGATGCGTGCCACCCGCGCGATCTGCGTCTTGCCCAGAGGCCCCAGCTCGGCAGAGGCCGGTTCGAACAGAATCTCGGAGGAGAACACGAACCGGTCCCCGACGATTTTCACCCCTTCACGATCGCCAAGAATTTGCCGCATCCGCCCGAAAAACTCCGAACGATAGCTCTGAAGGCTTTTCGCCTCCTCCTCCAACCGTTTGCGCTCCGCCTCTTCCAAAGCGGCCCGCGCCCGTTCTTCGGCGGCGACCTGCGCCAGAGCGGCGTTGAGCCGTTGCGTCAGGCTGTCGATCTGAACCTCGTTCTCCGTATCTGCCGCCGTGCGCACATCCAGCGTCGATTGCAGCGCCGACAATTGCTCTCGCATCTGTGCCACCTGCGCATTCAGAAGCGCCAGCTTGCGTTCGCCTTCCGCCGATTTCGCCTCTTCGTCGATCAGAGCTGCCTGTGCGGTCGCCAAAAGCGCCGCCTGTTTGTCGCGATCCGACACATCGCTGTCGAGTTCGGCCTGCAACTTGTCCCGCGCCGTGCGCGCCGCCGCCAGAAGCGTCAAAGTTTCCTCGGCCTGCTTGCGCGCCTCTTCCAAGGCCAGCGTCATCGCGGTCAGCTCATCGTCCGATCCGGCCATCCGATCCTGCAAAGCCTTCAACGCCGCCGCATCCGCCAGCCGGTCTTTCTCCGATTGAGAAAGCTGTTCCTGCGCCGCCACCAAAGCCGCCTGACGTTCGTTCGTCTCCGTCTTCAACTGCGCCACCAAAGCGTCCAGCGCCTCGCGCCGCGCCGCCGCCAAACGCGCCTCTTCCGTCGCCGCGTCGATCTCGTCGCGCGCTTTCGCCAGCGCAAGCTGCGCGGCCTCCTGATCCGTGATCAACTGCGCCTTCGCCGCCTCCAGATCCTCGATCTGCGCCGCCAGTTGCGCGCCCTCGGTCAGTGCCGCATCGCGCTCGGCCATGAGGCTCGCCACCTGCGCTTCGAACGAGGCGATCCGTCCGGTCAGCGCGGCATTCTCGCCCTGTAGCCCCTCGATGGTCGCGGCCTGTGCCTTGGCCCGGGCCTGCACATCCGACAGCGTCGCCTGCAACGTGCCGATCTGGGTCTCAAGCCCGAGACTCTTCTGTTGTTCCAGCCCAAGCGCGGTGGCCAGCGCGTTCAATTCGCCGGTCAGGGCATCAAGCTCGTGCTCCTGCCCGGAAATCTGGTCGCGCAGCATGGATTGCACCACCATAAAGATGGTCAGAACGAACATCAGCACCAGCAAAAGCGCCGTCATCGCATCGACAAACCCCGGCCAGATCGAGCCGGACATGCGATGGGAGGAGAGGCGCAGAACGGCCATGGGTTATTCGCCCAATCCACGCAGTACGCGGGTCAGCTCGGCCAGTTCGGAGCGCAGTTCGGAGACGCTTTCCTGACGCCCCGCCGAGAGTTCCTCGAGAATGCGCAGAAGTTGCACGTCAATCGAGCGTAACCGCATCCGGGCCTCGGCGTCGAACGGCTCTTCCTCTGTCGCGAACCGGCTCTCCATCACCCCGATCAACCGCTCCTGCCCCTCGGCGATCCGTCCGAGCAGAGGCGCCGCGCCGGTGTCCGCATCCATTTGCAACACCAGCCGGTCCATTGAGGAAACCAGTTGTTCCAGACGGTTGTCGACCGCGACACGGGCGGCGTCGGAGCGGGTGAACATCTCCTGCAACTGTTGCATCTGCTCGCTCATGTAATCGAGCACCGCGATCGCCCCCGACATCTCGCCCTCGCCCACATCCGAGGCAAAGCCGATGCGGGTGATGGTGGACATCCACTCTTCCAACTCGCGGTAGAACCGGTTCTGACCATGGGTCGCGAACAGTTCGAGCATACCGACAACCAGCGACCCCGCAAGCCCCAGAAGCGAAGAGGCAAAGGCCGTCCCCATACCGCCCAACTGGCTTTCGAGACCGCCCATGAGCTGGCCCAAAACATCGCTCGCGCCTTCTCCCTCAGAGGGCGACAGCGAGCGGATGGTGTCGACGAGCGCCGGAACGGTGGTGGCGAGGCCATAAAACGTCCCGAGAAGCCCGAGGAAAATCAGCAGGTTGGCAATGTAGCGCGTGATGTCGCGCGCCTCGTCGATACGGGTCGCGACCGAATCGAGGATGGAGCGCGAGGAGCTTGCCGAGATTTGCGAATGCGCGCCGCGCCCGCGCAGAAGTGCCGCCAGAGGCGCAAGAAGCCGCGGCGCCGCCTTGCCCGGCACATTCGGACGCTGGCCGGTGAAACGCTCGATCCAGTTGACCGAGGCAACCAATTGCGCCACCTGCCAGAAACACGACAGGATGCCGATGATGAACACCACGGCGATGAAGCCGTTGAGATAGAGATTGGCGAAGAACACCGGTCCAACCCGCGGCAGAGCCATGACCGATCCGGCCACGACCAGCCCGAGCACGACGATCATCAGCGTGATCTGGCGCACGGGTTGGGAAAAGAATTTCAGCTCGGCCTGACGCTTTCGCGTGTGATCGGGTTGGTCCATCGACGTCCTGACCCCTTGACGGTTCGTGCTCACGATAGGGGCTCTAAAGCCCTCTGCCAACACGCGATTTCGTGTCCGGACGTTTCCTTACGTTTTAAGCCGATGCCGGACCATCTCGGAAAGCTCTGTCAGCTCAAGATCTTCCATCCCGAGCTGGGCCAGATGCTCCGCCGTCGAGAAAAGATAGTCGCAATTCGGCCCCCGCCCGCCACAGGCCCCGGCGATCACCTCGGCCTGTCGCTCAAGGCTCAAAGGCCCGGTGTATTGCACATGTGCCGGGTCGACCACATAGGCCAGCGCCGGAACATCGCGCCCATCTGACAGGGTCAACACCACCTCGTGTTCGAGATAGGCCGAAGACACCAACTCGCGTTCCCGCAACGCATCCAGCGCCTGTTCGGCCACTTCCGGCCCAATGCGAAACGCCAGCCCGTGACAGGAGCCCCCCGCCTCCGCATCGAGCGCCAAAACCAGCCCCGGAACCTCGGGCGAGCCGCGATGGTGGATAGACCACATGCAGAAAGACCGCGCATAGCCAGTTAGAACCGCAGGAACGCGCTCGACGAACGCAAATCCCGGATTCCACATCAGGGAGCCATAGCCAAAGACCCAAAACCCTTCGCGCAGGTCCACATGCACAAGCGCGTGATCCGCCGCATCATAGGAGGACATCGCCCTCTCTCCTCTTTTCAGCTCCGCCTCCCCCCGTTAAACACGGGCCATCCGGGAAAGAAAAGACGGGACCCCAAGATGCGTAAAATGATCTGGCTCGTGCTGGCCGTGTTCATCCTTTATTCCGGCTACTGGATCATCGGCGCGCGCGGCACGGAACATGCGATTGCTGCCTGGATCGACGCCCGCGCCAGTGAGGGTTGGCAAGCCGAAACCGTCGAGGTCAAGACCCGCGGCTTCCCGGCCCGCTTCGACACCGCGATCATGGAGCCGCGTCTGGCCGATCCACGCACAGGGGTGGCGCTTTCGACACCGAAGATCGAGATCCTCAGCCAAAGCTTCCGCCCAACCCGGTTTACCCTCCATATGGCGCCGGAACTGACGCTGGCCTCCCCCTATCAGCGCCTCGACCTCACCCAGGATTCGGCGGAGGCGCAATTGTTCGTCGATCCCGGCCCGAACCTGACGCTCGATCATGCCTCCGTGGCGATCGACGGGTTGAAACTCCTGTCGACCGCGACCTGGGGCCTGACGCTCGACAGTGCGCAGGTGGCCTCTCAACGGCGCGCCGACGACGCGTTGACCCATGACATCACTCTGAATGCCCAAGGTTTCGCACCCACAGGTGGTCTGGTCGAAGATCTGGACCCCAAGGGGCTTTTGTCGGACCGCTTCGAGGAACTCGATCTCAAAATGACCGCAACTTTCGACACCCCCTGGGACATTCACGCCCTCGAAGGTCCGCGCCCGCAGCCGACCCATATCGACGTCGAGAATTTCTCGGCCCATTGGGGAGAGCTGAAACTCAAGCTCACCGGTGCCTTCGACGTCGACAAGCGCGGCTATCCCGTCGGCAAGGTGGCTGTGAAGGCGGAGAACTGGCGCGAGATGATCGAGCTGGCGATTGCCACCGGCGCGATCCCGGAGAACATGAGCAATCTGGCGCTCCGCGGCGGCGAGATGTTGGCCGGGCTGTCGGGGCGCAAGGATACGATTGACGCGGAGCTGAACCTGAAAGATGGGATGATCACGCTCGGGTTCATCCCTCTGGGGCCTGCACCGCGCATTGTCATCCGCTGAGGTTCCGCCCCTCTCGCATGAACCTGAGTGCCGCACCTCAATGAGGCAAATCATATTCCCGAAATGAAACGGCTCCCCAAAAGGGAGCCGTCGCTTTTCCGCCAACTGAGGTCGTACTCAGCCGCCTTTTTTTCCGCGTCCGAAATCCGGCGCGTCCGTGTCCTGCCCCGCCTCGATGATGCCGCGACGGATGGCGCGGGTGCGGGTGAAATAGTCATGCAGCGTGTCGCCATCGCCGGTGCGGATCGCCCGTTGCAGGGCAAAAAGCTCTTCGGTAAAACGCCCGAGAATTTCCAGCGCCGCCTCCTTGTTGGTCAGGAACACGTCGCGCCACATGGTCGGGTCGGAGGCCGCGATGCGGGTGAAATCCCGGAACCCTGCGGCGGAGAATTTGATCACCTCCTGATCGGTCACCCGGCGAAGATCGTCGGCGACACCCACCATCGTATAGGCGATCAGGTGCGGCACATGGGACACCACGGCACAGACAATGTCATGGTGCTCCGGGTCCATCCGCTCGATGTTGGCGCCAAGGGCGGACCAGAAATCCTCGAGCTTCTTGACCTCGCCCTCATCCGCGCCCTCGGGCGGCACGATCAGGCACCAACGGTTGTCGAACAGCTCGGCAAAACCAGACCGGGGCCCGGAATGCTCCGTCCCCGCCATCGGGTGGGTGCCGATGAAATGAGCACCCTCGGGGATATGCGGCATGACGGCGTCCAGCACGGATTTCTTCACCGAGCCGACATCGGTCACCACCGCGCCGGGTTTCAGCGCCGGGGCGATCTCCGCCATCACCGGCCCCATCGCGCCGACAGGCACGGCGAGCACGATCAGATCGGCGTCTTTCACCGCCTCGGTCGCGGTGTCGCAAACCCGGTCCACTAGGCCGATCTCGCGCGCCGTGTCACGCGTGGCCTGAGAACGGGCATAGCCCGTGATCTCGCCCGCCACGCCCGCGCGACGCATCGCCAAGGACATCGAGCCCGCGATCAGGCCCAGCCCGATCAGTGCGACACGGTTGTAGATCACCCCGGACGCAGCTTCAGACACAGTTTCAGACACCGGCCTGTTCCCCTTTGAACTGACCGATCACATGGGCAACACGGCGGCAAGAGGCCTCGTCGCCAACGGTGATCCGCAGGCAGTTCGGAAGACCATAGCCTCCGACCCGACGCACGATGATGCCCTGAGATTTCAGGAACTCGTCACAGGCCTCCGCCTCCGCCTGATCGGTGAACCGTGCCAGGACAAAGTTCGCACAGGAGGTGTCGGACGGAATGCCCAGCTCCATCAGCGCCTCGGCAAGCCAGGCCCGCAGCCGGGTGTTGTCCTCGCGGCATTTTTCCACCCAGTCGCGGTCTTTGACGGCGGCTTCGGCCGCGGCCAGTTGCGCCTCCGAGAGGTTGAACGGCCCGCGCACACGGTTCAGCACGTCGATGATGTCCTTGGGACCGTAGCCCCAGCCGACACGCACCCCGCCCAGACCGTAGATCTTGGAAAAGGTCCGCGTCATCACCACATTGTCGCGCGCCTCGACCAGTGCCGCCCCCCCGTCGAAGCCCTCGACGAACTCGGCATAGGCACCATCGAGCACCAGAAGCACCTGCGGCGGCAGGTTGGCAGCGAGATGCGCGATGTCGCGCTGGCCGATCATCGTACCTGTCGGGTTCGCCGGGTTGGCGATGAACACAAGCCTCGTGCGCTCGGTGCAGGCTTCGAGAATGGCGTCCACATCCACAACGCGCTCGCGCTCGGGCACGCAGACCGGCGTCGCCCCTGCGGCACGCGCGGAGATTTTATACATGGAAAAGCCGTGCTCGGTGTAGATCACCTCATCGCCCACACCGGCGTAGGCCTGGCAGAGGAAGTGGATGATCTCGTCCGAGCCGACACCACAGATGATGCGCTCCGGGTCGAGCCCGTGCACATCGCCGATCGCCTTGCGCAGACTGCTGTGGTCGGTGTTCGGATAACGATGGAGGGTGTGAACCGCCTTGGCAAAGGCTGCCTTCGCGCTTTCCGGCGCGCCGAACGGGTTTTCGTTCGACGACAGCTTGATCACATTTTCGACGCCCTGCACATGGCTCGCCCCGCTCTGATACAGAGCGATGTCGAGGATGCCGGGTTGCGGTTCGATCAAACGGGTCATGGGTCCACTCGCTTAGAATTTACCCGCTCCTCTTAGCGCCGCGTGCCGGACTTTGCCAGCGGCATGAGCAGCACAGACGCAGTTGTTGCGCGCGCGCTTCGGTTTCCACGCGATCACAGGCCTAGGCGACCGCGCCCGCCGCCGGTTTCCACCGGAACCCCGCACGTAGGATGCCGTGATCGTTGGTGCCCGTGGCCTTGTGGTCCTCGATGTTGAGGTGGTCGTTGTCCACCGTCATTTCGTCGAAGGCCCAGAGCCGCCGCTTCGAGTGATCGTAGAACTCCTGCGAAAACAGGATGTGATCGAGGCTCTCACGTTCCTTCTTGAAGACATGGGTGTAATAGACATCCCGTGTCGAGCGATATTCCTGAAGCGTCTGCGCGGTATAAAGCGCATTGTCGCCACCGCCTTCCGACAGACCCGTCAGGTATTGCGGCTGCTCCGTGAGGATGTTGAGCGTGTTCGACAGCTTGCCGTCATTCATGTCGCCGATCACCACCACGGGCGTGTTCGTGCCCTTGGTGAGATTGGTGATGATCATCCTGAGCGCCGTCGCCTCCGCCGTGCGCCGGATGGTCGACACGGCATAGCCCAGCGCGTTGAGGTGATCCTTGTGCAGATCCGCCTCGTACCACTCCTCGCGCCAAAGCTCCGTCGGGCGACGGGATTTGAAATGCGCAACAAAGACATGGATCACCGGCGTGTCCGGATGCGGCTGTACCGTAAAATGCAGGACGGGCCGCGAAAACGTCGTGAGCGCCACGGCGATGCGGTCCTGCTGCGGGTCGTCACCGCCGGAGGCCAGCACCATGTCCTCGGGGAAATCGACGATCCATTCCGGCTCATCAACAAGGAGATCCATGCGCACCATCCCGGCGCAGACGATACGATTGCCCGGATGACCGGGCGGCACCAGCGCCCGATGTGTCGCATCCAGCCCCGCCATCTGCATCGCCTCACGGAGCGCCTCCCCGGCCCAGAGTTCCTGAAACCCGACGACATCGGCGGCGATCCGTTTCAACACCGCTCCGGTGTAGAAAATCTTCGCCTCGTATTGTTCCTCGGTCCAGCGCGACCCGGAATACATCGCCACGCCCGGCGATTGCAGATTGTAGAGATTGAAAGACCCAAACGAAATATCACGCGCCGCCATATCACAGCCTCCTGAAATACCCGTCTCAGAATAGCACGAAAGGGGATTCGGATCAGGCCGGGTTTTCATGACCCTGGCACGCCAAAGTAAAAGGCCGCCCCGAGGGACGGCCTTTCGAAAATCTTCGATCTTCGGCTCAGATCAGTTCTGAGCGTAGAATTCGATGACGAGGTTCGGTTCCATCTGCACAGCGTAGGGCACATCGGAGAGGCCCGGGGTGCGCACGAAGGTCGCGGTCATTTTGTTGTGGTCGACGTCGAGGTAATCCGGAACGTCACGCTCGGTCAGAGCCACAGCTTCGAGCACGGTGGCGAGCTGTTTGGATTTCGCACGGACCTCGATCACGTCACCCTCTTTCACGCGGTAGGAGGGGATGTTTACGCGCTCACCGTTCACGAGCACGTGGCCGTGGTTCACGAACTGACGGGCAGCAAAGATGGTCGGCACGAATTTCGCACGGTAGACGACGGCGTCGAGACGGCGCTCGAGCAGGCCGATGAGAAGCTCACCGGTGTCGCCACGCTGACGCTCGGCGTCGGCGAAGATGCGGCGGAATTGTTTCTCGGTCAGGTCGCCGTAGTAGCCTTTCAGCTTCTGTTTGGCGCGGAGCTGCAGACCGAAGTCGGACAGTTTGCCTTTGCGGCGCTGACCGTGCTGGCCCGGGCCGTATTCACGACGGTTGACCGGGGACTTCGGACGGCCCCAGATGTTTTCGCCCATGCGGCGGTCGATTTTGTACTTGGCAGACGTGCGTTTGGTCACGGCTGATCTCCTTTAGGATGGCATTTCAGCTTGATCCGAAAACCGGTTCCCACTTTTCGGGCTGAAATCGCGTTTCGCCCAAGCCACGGGACAGGAAGGCGGATCGCCTTGTGCCGTTATGTAAAGGGCGTTGTCCTCTCCCCGGACGGTCTGAGCCGCACCCCGGGTTGACAGGGTTCCTCTTGCGAGGGCCACCAACACCAATGAATAACCCGGCGCACATCGCTGCACACCGGATGGCGGGCTTATATAGCCGCGCGCCCCGGTGTCAAGCGTCACAGCGCGATTTCAGGCCACATTGTGCAAGAGGATCGCCGCTTCCGCCGCCGACAGGGTCCGGCGCGCCGCCGGGCCGTAATCGCCCGGCTGATCCGCGAGATGCGGGAAACGCTCCAGGAGACGGGCGCGCTGCTCTTCTTCGACCATCGCGAGATCGGTGAAGCCCGGATGGTAGCTTTCGGTCTCCAGCCCGTTGGCAAAGATCACCTCATGGGCGTCGAACAACAGATGGATATACTCCACCGCGCGCAGGTGCCGCTCCACAGTGATCGAGCGGTCGTTGACCAGATCGCGCGCCGCCACCAGCACTTCGTCGGCATTGAACAGATCCCGCGCGGCTGGTCCGCGCAACAGCATCCGGTGGTTCGGCGACACAATGAGATCCTCATCCGGTTGCCCCATACCGAGGGCATCGGCCCGGAACCGGATCGGGCGCAGTTGCGGCAGGGCATAGAGACGCGCGCCGGACATATGGCGCTGCCCGATCCAGCGCAGCTTCTGCACGCCGTTGTCCTTGGTCTGCACCGCATCGCCCTCGCGCAGGGCCTCGACCGCGCGCGGCCCTTGCGGCGTCAAAACTTTCGTCCCGGAGGTAAAGCAAATCACGCCACCGGGGCGGCTTTCCTCGGCATCGCGCGCGCTCGCAACATGGGTCGAGACCACCCAAAGATCGGTATCCGATGGCGGCACTTCCCCCACGAACATCAGAAGCGGCGCGCCGAGATGCGGCGTGTCGATCAGGGTGATCTCATAGCGCTTGAGCCCGTCGGTGACGTCGAATCCGCCATCGAACAGACGCCCGCGCGCCTCCTTGTCCTGATAGATCGGGACATCCGCCACAGCGGCCCCGATCAGTCGGCGCACGGATTGAGCCGCACGCAGGTGCAGCTCCGCCCGCCCGATTGCCCCGTCGAGCACATAGACATCGCGCGCACCGTCGACACAGACCGCCTCGCCCGTCCAGCGCCAGGAAGCGCCCACGTTCAATGCGGTCAGCGGCGCATTGGACAGCCCGTCGAGCTCCCCTTGCGTCCACGCGATGACAAACGTGCCGGAATAGCCCGTTCTCATTGCCTGTATAGCCTGCCAAATTCTTTTTATTACGCACAGGCTAGCACAGGCGAATCGCTCTGTTAACGGCTTTTCGAACGTTTTGTCGCGTTTCGCAAAAATGTCGCGACATCCGCGTCTCTCCGGCCCCCGTCAGACGACGCTGACCTCCGCCACCGCCGCCGCCAGCGCCGCAATCCCCGGCTCGGGCGCAAGACAGACCATCAGCCCGCGCTTACCGCCGTTCATCACCACCGGGGCCTCGACTGAAATCACCGTCGCATCGAACACCACCGGCACGCGCTTTTTCTGGCCGAAAGGGCTGATACCGCCGGTATGAAACCCGGTCAGCCGTTCGGCCTTCACCGGCTCCATCATCTTCGCCGATTTGCCCTTGAGCGCCGCAGCGACCTTCTTCATCGACAGCGACCGATCCGAGGGGATCACCGCGCAGGCCGGTTTGCCGTCGACCTCGAGCATCAGCGTCTTGAACACCCGCGCCGCCTGCCAGCCGATCGCCTCCGCTGCCTGCAACCCGATGGGCCCATCGCCCCCGCCATAGTCGTATTCGAACAGATCATAGGCAATCCCTGCCTTGTCGAGAAAGCGCGTGGCCGGAGTTGCTGTGCTCATCGGGGATCTCCTTTTACCCTGCCCTCTATAGACCAAGGCCTCACGCGGGCAAACCGCAAGCCCCCGCCCGCGTGAGGCCTTTCTCGGGAGCCATGCCTCGAACGCATGACGGGACTGCCATTTGGGCATTTGTTTTCACAAATCGCCCGACATATATGCGCACGAGAATAAATGCTGCACATTTTTGATGCGGTTTGAAAACTTTATCTCAAGGACCGACAAACATGACGACCCTGTCCCACACCCTCGCGCCGAGCTCCGCCTCCGGCACCAAAGGGTTCGGCGCTGGCCTGTTCGGCAAGCTTGCCGCGTACCGCCACGCCGCCAAGACCCTCAAGGCGCTCGAAGCGCTGTCCGACCGCGAACTCGCCGACATCGGCCTGAACCGCTCGGACATCACCGATGTGGCCTATGGCCGGATGACCCGCGCCTGATCGCATAGCATCAGAGCTATCGAAAACGCGCCCCCGGACCACCGGCGGGCGCGTTTTCTTTTATGGCCTTCACTGCGCCAAATAACTTGACAGATTAACTCAGGCATTATAGCCCCATCGCAACGCAAGCGCCCGCGCGGCAGCCAGCCCGACACCGCATCTTGGGAAACGGGGCTTGCCGATGATCCTTTCAGTTCTCTGCATGACAACCGGCACAGGGCTCGCCCCGCGCCGCCCCCTCTCCCGTTCCGTTGCCAGGGTCGTCTGACCCAAGCCAGCGCGCGGGGTGGTCCTTCGTGTCCCGCGCGCGTCCACCCATCACGTGAGGCCTCGCCATGAACAAACCGCTCACCGCAGAAGACATCCGCGCCGCGAAATCCGCCAACACCGGCAAGCGCGACCGCGATCTCGCCGACAGTCTCGGCATTTCCGAAGCCGAACTGGTGGCCGCCCATGTCGGGACGACGCCGGGCATGACCGTCACCCGGATTGACGCCCATCCCGACGCGGTCATGCCCCGCCTCACCGCTCTGGGCGAGGTCATGGCGCTGACCCGCAACGCCTCCTGTGTGCACGAACGCGTCGGCACCTTCGAGACCTACAAATCCGGCCCGCATGCTTCCATGGTGCTCGGCAAGGAGATCGACACACGGATTTTCCCGAAGTTCTGGACCTTCGGCTTCGCCATCGAAAACGAAACCGAAAAAGGCATCCGCCGCACGCTGCAATTCTTCGACGCCTCGGGCGATGCCTTGCAGAAAATCTTCCTGCGCGACGGCTCAAACCACGATGCCTGGCAACCGCTTGTCGATGTGCTGGCGCTCGAGGACCAGTCGCCGGAGATCGCAGTCGAACCGCGCCAGCCCACGGAGGACGCAAAGATCAACGCGGACAAGCGCGACATCCTCGTCGAGGAATGGGCGCGCATGACAGACACCCATCAGTTCAACCGTCTGGCCGCGAAACTCGGCATGAACCGCCTCGGCGCCTACCGCCTCGCCGGTGCGCCCTTCGTGCGCAAGATCAAGCCCGAGGCCGTCGCGGATTTCCTCGACGCTGTTTCCGCCGCACATCAGAAGGTCGTCCTGTTTGTCGGCAATCGCGGCAATATCCAGATCCACTGGGGCACGCTCGACACGATCAAACCCATGGGACCATGGCTCAACGTGCTCGATCCGCGCTTCAACCTGCATCTGCGGGGCGATCATCTGGCCGAGGTTTATGTCGTCGACAAGCCGACGAAGCGCGGCCCCGCAGTCTCGCTTGAGGCGTTCGACGCCGACGGCGGGCTGATCTTCCAGTGCTTCGGCCAGCGCGAGAATGACGACGATCTGGCCCAATGGCACCAGATTCTCGCCGATCTGCCGGAGGCGTAAATGAAGCCCCTCTTTTTGAGCGCCGCACTCCTCCTGCCGCTCTCTGCCCATGCGCAGAGCTACCCGGAAGCGACCTCCATCGTCACCATCGGCGGCCCGGTGACCGAGATCGTCTATGCTCTGGGTGAAGGTGATCGGCTGGTTGCCCGCGACACCACCTCGCAATTTCCGCCTGAGGCCGAGGCCCTGCCCGATGTCGGCTATATGCGACAACTGTCGGCCGAGGGCGTGCTTTCCGTCGGCCCCGATCTGATCCTCACCCGTGACACCGCCGGTCCGCCCGAAGTGCTCGACCAGCTCCGCGCCGCCTCTATCCCCTTGGTGCCGGTCAAGGACGGGTTCACCGAAGACTCCGTTATTGCGGCAATCCACACCGTCGGCGAAGCACTCGGCGTGCCCGAGAAAGCTGCCATCTTTGCCGCCGAGATCGAAACCCAATTCGAAGCCCTTGATCAGGCACGTGACACCGCAGGCCCCCCGCCCCGCGTGCTGTTCATCCTGTCCAATCAGGGCGGGCGTTTGAACGTGGCGGGCGACGGCACCGGCGCGGATGGGATCATCGCGCTCACGGGGGCAGAAAACGTCATGTCCGGCGCGTTTCAGGGCTACAAGATCATGAGCGACGAGGCGATCATCGCCGCCGCCCCCGACGTGGTGTTGATGATGGCCAGCACCGGCCAGAGCGAGCATGACGCCAACAAGAGCGACATTCTCGACCTGCCCGCCCTGTCGCAAACCCCAGCCGGGCAAAACCACGCCTTCGTTCAGGTCGACCCTGCCGCTCTCGGCTTCGGTCCGCGCACCGCGCATTTCGCCACCGAGTTGCACAACGCGCTCTGGGCTGCGGCGGAGTAACCCATGGCCATCGTGGAGACCCGAAGCGCCCCCCTCGCGGGCGACCGTCGCGACAAGGCGCGTTTTCTGCGCCTCGTGCTTATGGCGCTCCTTGCCCTGACCATGCTTTTGGGCCTCGGCTGGGGCGCTGCGGGCGACACCGATGTGATCGGCGCGCTCATGGCCAAGGCCGGGATCGGCGAAGCCTCTTTGCGCGACATGACCATCGTCTGGGACATCCGCATGCCGCGCGTCCTCACGGGCGCACTGGTCGGCGCAGCCTTGGCTGTGGCCGGTGCAGTCATGCAGGGCCTGTTCCGCAACCCTCTGGCCGATCCCGGCCTTGTCGGGGTCTCGGCGGGCGCAGGCTTTGGCGCCGTAGCGGCCATCGTGCTGGGCGGGCTCCTTCCCATCGCGTTGCAAAACCTCGTCGGCGCCTATCTCGTCCCGATCGCGGCCTTCCTCGGCGGCTGGATCTCCACCCTCCTGCTCTACAAGATCGCCACCCGCGGCGGGCGCACCTCGGTCGCCACCATGCTCCTCGCGGGCATTGCCCTCGGGGCGCTCACCGGTGCGTTGACCGGTTTCATCGTCTACAAGGCGACCGACGATCAGCTTCGTGACCTGACCTTCTGGGGCATGGGCTCGGTGGCGGGTGCGACATGGGCCAAGCTCCTGACCGCCGGGCCGATCATTGCCCTCGCCCTCCTCGCCGCCCCGTTCCTCGCCCGCGCCCTCGATGCGCTCGCCTTGGGCGAGGCCGTCGCAAGCCACATGGGCATCGACACCCAGCGGATGAAGCGCATCGCGATTCTTTCCGTCGCGGGATCGGTCGGGGCCTCGGTCGCGATCACCGGCGGCATCGGCTTCATCGGCATCGTCGTGCCGCATCTGCT
The DNA here is from genome assembly GCF_001550095.1 of Celeribacter ethanolicus. Classification (GTDB taxonomy): domain Bacteria; phylum Pseudomonadota; class Alphaproteobacteria; order Rhodobacterales; family Rhodobacteraceae; genus Celeribacter; species Celeribacter ethanolicus. The sequence continues at coordinate 50,884 of NZ_LRUC01000014.1, forward strand.
GCGCCTTCTCCAAGGGCCGGAACATCGCAATCTCCTGCCCAATGCCGCGCTTCTCGGGGCTATCACGTTGCTGATCGCCGATATGATCTCGCGTGTGGCCGTCGCCCCCGCCGAACTGCCCATCGGCATTGTCACCGCCTGTCTCGGCGGGCCGTTCTTCCTCTGGATTCTGTTGAAAAACCGCGCCCTTCTGGAGAGCTGAGATGATCACCGCCACCGACACCACCGTCCGCTTCGGCGCCCGTACCATCCTTGATCGGGTCAGCTTCGCCGCCGCCCCCGGTGAAGTCACCGCCATCGTCGGCCCGAACGGCTCCGGCAAGACCACGCTCCTGCGCGCCATCACCGGCGAACAGGCGTTCGAGGGCGAGGTCGCGCTCGACGGCGTGCCGCTCTCGCATCTTTCGCCGCTCGATCTGGCGCAACGTCGTGCGGTCCTGCCACAATCCGGCAACGTCGCCTTTCCCTTCACCGTTCTCGAACTCGTGCGCCTCGGTCTCACCGCCGGGCTGGCGACGGGACGTACAGAGGGTTTGGAACACCTGCCCCGCACCGCGCTGGCCCGCGTCGGGCTTGAAGGCTTCGAAGGTCGGATGGTGCAGGAACTGTCGGGCGGCGAAAGGCAACGCGCCCAGCTGGCCCGCGTTCTGGTGCAAATCTGGGAGCCTGTTCTCGACGGCCATCCCCGCTGGCTCATTCTCGACGAACCGGTTTCCGCACTCGACATCGGCCATCAACTTGCCGTGATGGAGCTGGCTCGCGATTACGCCAAACGCGGTGGCGGGGTAATCGCGGTGATGCACGATCTGAACCTCACCGCTATGTTCGCCGATCGCGTCACCCTCCTCGGCAGTGGGCGGGTTCAGGCCGAGGGTACGCCGCAGGAGGTCTTCACCGATCACCGCCTGTCGGCCTGTTACGGCTGCGCTTTGCGCACCAACACCCCGCCACCGACCGGGGGGCCGTGGATTTTGCCGCAGGCCTCTCAGCTCTCTCTGTAGGCGTTACATAAAAGGCCACTCCACAGAAGCGGCCTTTTCATATTCTCAATTAGTTTCAAATGATTAATCGTCACGCTGCGGCGACGATCGGCTCCCAGGCCATTTCCTCGAAATTCTCACGGAAGGCGAATTTCTTGAGATGCAGGTCGATGATCGCACGGGCATGCCCCATGCCCGCATCGTCCTTGGCCGAGAGCCGCACCGTCAGTCCGGTTTCGGTCGCCTCAAGCGTCGCCGGTCCCGGCGGAAGCGCTGCACGCCCCTCGGTCGGCGTATAGGCGACCTCCACCTTATGGGCGAAATGCTTGCAAAGCTGTTGCAGATATTTGGACGCATGCGGCGTCTCGAAACGACCGATCTGGATGCGCATGAGGTTCTCCTAGTTTTTCTGTCAGATTACGGGTTGCAGCCCTGTCGCGCAATAACCTATGAAAACAATCAAGAATGGCCCCCTGAGTCCCGCACATAGGAGAAACGCATGTCCCGCACCTTGTTGAAAGCCGCCCTTCTGGCGGTCATGGCCACCGCTGCGCAGGCCGAAGACGTCACCATCGACACCGCGACCGGCCCTGCCACCGTGCCACACGCGCCGAAAACCGTCGCCGTCTACGACATGGGCGCACTCGACATGCTCGACGCGCTCGGCGTCGAGGGCATCTCTGCCACCTCCAGCACATTCCTGCCCTATCTTTCCGAGTACCAAAGCGACATCGGCACCCTGTTCGAACCGGATTTCGAAGCGCTCAACGCGCTGGCGCCGGAGCTCATCATCGCGGGCGGGCGCTCCGCAACCCAGGTGGATGCGCTGGCGAAACTCGCCCCAACCATCGACATGACCATGTGGGGCGACAATCTTCTGGATCAGACCCGCGCCCGGCTCGCGACCTATGGCGCGCTCTTCGACAAGCAGAACGAGGCCGCAGCCCTGACCGCCAAGCTCGACGACGAGATCGCCGCCACCGAGGCCGCCGTTCGGGACAAGGGCACGGCCCTTCTGATCCTGACCAATGGCGGCAAACTGTCCGCCTATGGCGCGGGCGGGCGGTTTGGCTGGATTCACAGCGAGATCGGTCTGCCGGAGGCCGTCGCCGGCCTGACAGATACCTCGCATGGCGAATCCGTCTCCTTCGAATTCATCCGCGAGGCCGACCCGGACTGGATTCTGGTTCTCGACCGCGTCGCAGCCATTGGCGGCGAGGGCGAAAGCGCGCAGGCGACGCTCGACAACCCGATCATCGCCGACACCAAGGCCGCGAAAGCCGGGCATATCGTCTATCTGAACGCTGGCGGCATCTACATCGCGGGCGGCGGCATCCAATCCACGCTCGAGACCCTCGACATCATCAAAACGGCGTTCGGCGACGCCTCGTGAGCCGCAAGACCCTCGTCCTCGCCACTCTGGCGGTCCTCGCCCTCGTGAGTTTGCTCACGGGGGTGTCGTCGTTGCGCGGAGGCGACCTCTGGCTTCTTTTCGTCAGCCGCATTCCCCGCACCGCCGCCGCCCTTCTGGCCGGGGCGGGCCTCGCCGTCGCGGGTGTCATCATGCAGATGCTGAGCCGCAACCGCTTCGTCGAACCGGCCACCGCGGGCACCGGTCAGGCCGCCGCTCTCGGTCTGGTGGCGATCACGCTTGTCCTGCCCGGCGCGGCGATCTGGCTCAAGATGACCGCCTCGACTGCCACCGCTCTGATCGGCACCGCAGGCTTCCTCGCCATCGTCCGCCGCCTCCCGCGGCGCGATCCGCTCATGGTGCCGCTCACCGGTATCGTCTATGGCGGCATTCTGGGCGCGCTCACGACCTTTCTCGCCTATGAACGCGACCTGCTGCAATATATCGACATCTGGATGACCGGCGAGTTTTCCGGCGTCATGCTCGGGCGTTACGAATTCCTTTGGTTCGGCGGCGCGCTGACCCTAGCGGCCTATCTCTATGCCGACCGTTTCACCATCGCGGGGCTGGGCGAAGAGGCCAGCACATCGCTCGGCCTCGATCATCGCCAGATCATGGCGCTGGGGCTGGCCATCGTCTCGATCATCACCGCGATCACCGTCGTCACCGTTGGCATGATTCCTTTCGTCGGCCTTGTCGTGCCCAACATCGTCGCCCGGATCATGGGCGAAAACCTGCGCGCCACCCTGCCCGTCGTGGCCGCCAGCGGTGCGGGTCTGGTCCTGGCCTGCGATATTCTGTCCCGCATCATCCGCTATCCGTTCGAAGTGCCGGTCGGCACGGTTCTGGGCGTTCTCGGCGCAGCGATTTTCCTTTGGCTTCTGAACGGGAGAGCCGCCCGTGGTTAAAACCCGTTTTCTCCTGCTCGGCCTGCTCTTCGCGCTGTCCGTCTTGGCCTTCATGACACTTGGCGCGCGCGGCAACTGGGATTTCGTCCTGCCGTTTCGCGGCATGAAGCTTCTGGCGCTGGTGACCATCGCCACCGCCGTCGCGCTCTCGACCATGGTGTTCCAAACGCTCACGGCCAACCGCATTCTCACCCCCTCGATCATGGGATTCGATGCGCTCTACCTGATGCTGCAAACCGGGCTGGTGTTCTTTCTCGGCGGCTTCGGCTTTGCGACCCTCGACCCGACGCTGAAATTCATCCTCGAGACCGCACTGATGCTCACCGCCGCGCTCCTTCTCTTCGGCGCGGTGCTGCGCAATGCCGCCGATCTGAGCCGTATGGTGCTGACCGGGCTGATCCTCGGTGTGTTTTTCCGAAGCCTCACAGCCCTGATCAACCGCCTGATCGACCCCTCGGAATTCTCGGTGGTTCAGCAGGCGAGCTTTGCCCGCTTCAACGCCGTCAATGCCGACCTGACATGGATCGCCACCGGCATCACGCTCGCCGTCTTCCTCTGGCTGATGCGCCAGCACCGTGCGCTCGACGTGATCTCATTGGGACGCGAGGCGGCGATCAACCTCGGTGTCGATCACGACCGCGCCACAAAGCGTCTTCTGGTGGCGATTGCCCTGCTGGTCTCCGTCTCCACCGCGCTTGTCGGCCCCATCGTCTTCTTCGGCCTGCTGGTCTCCGCGCTCACCCATCGCCTGATCGGCACCTGGCGACACGCCGCGCTTTTGCCCGCCTCCGCCCTGACCGCCGCAACCGTGCTGGTCGCAAGCCAGACCCTGTTCGAACGTGCCCTTCGCCTGCAAACCTCGGTCTCCGTGGTGATCGAAGCCTTGGGCGGGCTGGTCTTTCTCTTTCTCATCCTGCATCGGAGGCCCCGATGATCGAAACCCGCTCGCTCTCCGTTCATCTGACCGAGACGCCCATCCTGCACGACGTGACGGTCAAAATGCCTCTGGGCAAAATGACCGCCCTTGTCGGCCCGAACGGCGCCGGGAAATCGACGCTTCTCTCCGCGATGGGGCGTCTGATCAAGCTCGAACATGGCGAGGTGCTGCTCGATGGCAAACCGCTCTCCGCCTACCCACCCAAGACCCTCGCCAGGCATCTCGCCATCCTTCGGCAGGACAGCCAGATCACCCCGCGCCTCACCGTGCGCGACCTTGTGGGTTTCGGGCGTTACCCTCATAGCCACGGCCGCCCCGGCCCGGCGGACGTCGAAGCGATCGAAACGGCCATCGCGCGGCTCGATCTGAAAGACTTCGCCGACCGGTACCTCGACACGCTCTCCGGCGGCCAGCGCCAGCGCGCGCTCATTGCCATGGTTCTGGCACAGGACACCGACGTGCTTCTGCTCGACGAACCGCTGAACAACCTCGACATTGTCCATGCCCGCACCGTCATGCGTGTCGCCCGCGAAGAGGCGGACAAGGGCAAGACCGTCGTCGTGGTGCTCCATGACCTCTCCGTTGCCGCCGCCCATGCCGAACATGTGGTCGCGCTCAAGGCCGGGCGTCTGCATTCCGAAGGCGCGCCCGACACGGTTCTGACCCGCGACAACCTTTCCGATCTCTACGACACCGAGGTGCAGGTGATCGAGGCGGAAGGGCGGCGCATCGTGCTGACTGTCTGAGTGCTGACCGTCTGACCTGCGCGCGTGTGTCCGATGGACAATCCCGTGCCAAGCCCCGAGAATGACACGGCACAAACCATCCCCCGGAGCACGCCCAGAGGCCCCCATGACCCGCATTCTCTTCGACCTTGACGGCACGCTGATCGACAGCGTGCCCGACATCCACGCCATGGCCAACAGGCTGCTGGATCAGGAGGGCAAACCCACTGTGTCTCTCGCCGAGGTGCGCAGTTTCGTCGGCAGTGGCGCAAAAGTGCTGATCGAGCGTCTGCGCGCCGCGCGCGGCATCCCCGACAGCGAACAGGATCGTCTGCACCAGACTTTTCTCGGGCTTTACACCGAAGCCGTGCACCTGACCCAGCCCTATCCGGGTGTGATCGACGCGCTCTCGACGCTCAAAGCCACCGGTCATCGCCTTGGCATCGCCACCAACAAACCCGAGAACGCCGCCCGCGCGGTGCTCGATCACCTCGCGCTCATGCCGTTTTTCGACGTGATGATTGGTGGTGACAGCCTCGCCACGCACAAACCCGATCCGCTGATGCTGACCGAGGGCTATGCCCGGCTGGGCGACGGGCCGATGCTGTTCGTCGGCGACAGCGAGATCGACGCCGCCGCCGCCAGGAACGCCGGAGTGCCCTTCCTGCTGTTCACCGAAGGATACAGACAAGCCCCCGCAGAGACGCTGGGGGCCTTGGCAATGTTCTCGGACTATATGGAACTGCCCCGGCTGGTTATGTAGCACCCCCGCGACATGACCGCTCCAAGACGGAAAAACTGTTTCCTTTCAATATGGCCTATCACAACGGCATAGCATATTGACTCACAGCTTCAGAAAACGACCTTCACGTTCGGACCAAGGATTGTGTCGTCGTCATCCGCGCGACACCGGCTTCAACGCTGGTGATCCGGAGGTTATCAAAAGACGGGCCTGACGATCCGGCGAGGAGCGCCCGGCCATATCAAACGAGCCACCGTTCGCTGAAGCGTTTCGCCATCGTGGACCTCGAATGGATGCACCACGGACCGTTGAGATGGACCGTGGTTCGGATCGGGTGTGGCCTCGCAAGTGACAGTCGAAGCCGGGAAGGGTCATCCCCCTTTGCCAAGAAATTCTACCAATTCCGCAAATCGAATCGTTCACCGCGTTTCCCCTCCGCGCCCCTTGGCGAGATGCCCCCATCGCCTTGAACGGCCTATTCCATCACCGTTTCCTCACGGTTTCGCCGAGATAACATATTGAATTGGGACTGAACCTTGCAGCCTGTCGGCGGATCTCAGCCCTTCGTGGTGCGGCGACGCGCCGAAAGGTCGGTTCTATGCTACCGTCTCATAGCGACGACCCCAGACGAGATTTGTGAAAACGGCCTATTCGTTGACGCCTTCGGTGCCAGCGGCTGGTGACGTGCACGCGGATATTGAGGACACCCGGGTTTGCTGAAACCGACGAAATGTTCTGACCATGACAAGACGGCCAAGCCCATGCTGCGCGCGGCCGAATATGTGCGCATGTCCACCGACCACCAACGATACTCGACCGAGAACCAGACCGAGGCGATCAAGGACTATGCCGCGCGCCGCGGCATGGAAATCGTGCGGACCTATGCCGATGAGGGCAAGAGCGGCTTGCGCATCGAGGGCCGCGACGCGCTCAAGGCGCTGATCGAGACCGTGACCTCCGGCCAGGCCGATTTCGAGGCGATCCTGGTCTATGACGTCAGTCGCTGGGGGCGGTTCCAGGACGCCGACGAGAGCGCCTATTACGAATATGTCTGTCGCCGTTCCGGGATCGACGTGCATTACTGTGTCGAGCCGTTCGAGAATGACGGCGGCCCCGTCGCGACCATCGTCAAGAGCGTCAAACGCGCCATGGCCGGCGAATACAGCCGGGAGCTGTCAAACAAGGTCTTTGCGGGCCAGTGCCGCCTGATCGAGAAAGGGTTTCGACAAGGCGGCCCCGCTGGATTTGGCCTGCGCCGCCTTCTGATCGACCAGAATGGCGTGCCGAAAGGGGTGCTTGCCCGGGGCGAGCACAAGAGTCTGCAAACCGATCGCGTCATCCTCGTTCCCGGCCCCGAGGACGAGGTCGCCATCGTGCGCGGCATCTACCGCGACTTTGTCGAAAAGGACCGAACTGAGGCGCAGATCGCCGAAGGACTGAACGCACAAGGCATCCTGACCGACCTCGGCCGGGCCTGGACGCGCGGCACGGTTCATCAAGTGCTGATCAACGAAAAATACATCGGGACGAATGTCTGGAACCGGGTGTCGTTCAAGCTCAAGAAAACCCGTGTGCGCAACGATCCGGCAACCTGGCTGCGCGCGCCGAACAGTTTTCCGGCACTTGTCTCCCCTGACCAGTTCGAAGCGGCCACCCGGGCCATTGCGGCCCGTTCCATGGGCTTGTCCGACGGCGCGATGCTCGATGCGCTGGGGCGCCTTTTATCTCGACACGGTGTCCTGTCCGGCCTGATCATCAACGAGGCTGAGGACCTGCCGTCGAGCAGCGCCTACGTCAATCGGTTCGGAAGCCTGCTGCGTGCTTACAGTCTGGTCGGCTATCACCCCCGTCGGGACTACCGCTATATCGAGATCAACAGGCGCTTGCGCGACATGCACCCAGAGATCATCGGCGAGGTCATGGACGGCATTCGCAAGGCCGGTGGACGCGTCGCCACGGCCGGTTCGGGATGTCTTTGCCTCAACGGGGAACTGTCCCTGTCGCTCGTGATCGCCCGTTGCACCCAGACACCGGCGGGCTCGTTGCGCTGGCGAATTCGGTTCGACACCGGCCTTGTGCCCGATATCTCGGTCGTGATCCGGATGGATCTGCGCAACAGGCGCCCGCTCGACTACTTCCTGTTTCCCCTCATCGACATCGGCATGGGCCAGATCCGCCTCGGGGAAGACAACGGCCTTGCGCTGGACGCTTTCCGATCAGAAACGCTTGCGCCGCTTTTCACATTGGCGGCGCGACAGAGACTAGGGGAGGTCGCCTGATGAACGGGCCCCGGCCACAGAGCTTGCAGATGATCCCGGTCGCACAAATCGAGGTCATGAACCCGCGTGCGCGAAACCGGCGTATTCATCAGGAGATCGTCGACAATATCGACGCCATCGGGCTCAAGCGCCCGGTGACCGTGCGACACGACCCACACGCCCCGGATCGGTACGATCTCGTTTGCGGAGAAGGGCGGCTCGAGGCCTTCAAGATGCTGGGCCAGACGGCCATTCCCGCAGTGGTCATCGAGGCGAGCGAAACCGACTGCCTGGTCATGAGCCTGGTCGAGAACATCGCCCGGCGCCACCACCGGCCGATCGACCTCATGCAAGAGATCGGCAGCCTCCGGCAACGCGGATATTCCGAAAGCGCGATCGCGGACAAGATCGGCTGCGCGCCCAGTTGGGTCCATCTGATCTCATCCTTGCTGGAGAAGGGCGAGGAACGACTGGTCTCCGCCGTTGAAACCGGAGTCATTCCGGTCACACTGGCTGCCGAAATTGCCCGGGCCGAGGGGGACGAAGTGCAAGACCTGCTGATGGATGCCTACGAAGCCGGGCACCTCAAGGGCAAGAAGCTCACCCAGATCCGCCGTATTCTCGACCAACGCGCGGCACAACGAAAAGCCTTGAAAACCAATCCCCTCGGACGCGGCGAAAAAGAGCGCAAGCGAAAGCTCACCCAAGCCGACCTGATGAATCTTTACCAACGGGAAGCCGACCGACAGCGTATCCTCGTCCGTAAATCCGACGTGACGCAGGCACGTCTTCTCTTCGTTGTCGAGGCGATGCGCGACCTTCTGTCCGGCGCCGAGTTCACGGACCTGTTGCAGAAAGAAGGGCTGAGCGACATGCCGAAGGCCCTCGCCGAGAGGTTGCAATCGGGACCGGCCTCATGAGCGGGAACAAACCCGATTTTCAAACCGTGAAGCTCGGCTTCGAGACCGAGCCGATCATGCTGCGCCTCGACCAGATCCTTTCACTCAAGACGCTTCGCCCCGGCACGAAGGACAGCAGCAAATACAAGCAGATCCTTGGCTCCGTAAAAGCCGTGGGTCTGGTCGAGGCGCCCGTGGTAGCGCGACACCCGGATGCCGCAGGTGTCTTTTTCCTGCTCGACGGCTCTCTGCGTCTCGAGGCTCTGAAAGATCTCGGGGTGCAGACCGTCGAATGCCTGATCAGCACCGACGATGAAACCTACACCTACAACAAGCGCATCAATCGCATTCCACCGATCCAGGAGCACAAAATGATCACGCGGGCGATCGCCCGCGGCGTGCCCGAAGCCGCCATTGCCGAGGCGCTCGGGCTGGACATCAAGTCGATCCTCCGGCGTTCTCGTCTCCTCAAAGGGATTTGCCTGGAAGCCGCCGATCTTCTGCACTCCGCCTCCTGTCCGATGGCGAGCTTCGATGTCCTGCGCAAGATGGTGCCGCTGCGCCAGATCGAGGCAGCAGAGCTGATGATCGGGCAGAACAATTTCACGGTCGGATTTGCCAAGGCGCTTCTCGCCGCGACCCCCGACCCTCAGCTCATTCATCCCAGGCGGCGCCCCGGCCGCTCCGACGGTCAGGGCATATCGCGCGATGACATGACCCGGATGGAGCGCGAACTCGCAAGCCTGCAGGCACAGGTCAGATCATTCGAGGAAAGCTTCGGTATCGACACCCTTCACCTCACTGTCGCACGAGGATACTTGCGCAAGATCCTGGGCAATCCGCGTATCGCCAGTTGGCTTGAACAAAATCGCGGGGAATACCTTGGAGAGTTTCGAACGATTGTCGAGGCTGAACAGGCCAGCCAGCCTCAGGCAAGATGATCCATTCGGAACCCCGGCCCCGAAACAAGCATGCGGACCACGGGAGCCCCCCACTGTGGGGTGGATCGAGCGGCAGGGAGCCCCCTCCATTTATGGGTGGCCCTTCCCACTCGGCGGACCACGTTCAGGAGGCCAATCACAGCCCCCAAATGACCTCCGCCGCAATCTCGAATGAGCGGATGCCAGCGGCCTGATCGTGGATCATCCCCGTCACCATCAACTCATCGGGCGGATACTTATCAATGAGAGCCGACATCTGGGCCGCAAGCGTCGAGGGCCCGCCCACGGCGGCACAGCTCAGCATCCGGTCGACCTTCACCCGCACCGGACGACAAAGTATTCCTCGCATTGATCCGGGATATTCTGATCCGGCTTGCGAAGACCATCTCTGAGGCTTCAAAAGCGATCATCGGCTGGTTTAGCTCTGCGCGCCTGGAAGAAAAATCTGAATGGGATTTCAAACAGAAGCATGACTTATACACCAATCTCGAAAAAGAAGATTTGCGGACGCTACAGGGTGAAAAGGTCAAAAGTTATGAAGAACTCCTCATAGCAAATTGGCTCTACGAAAATGGCGTCGAATATGAATACGAGCCAGACTATGAATTCGACACGTCAGATCCCACAAAGAGGAACTATTGTCCGGATTTTCGCCTGACGGAGAGCGGCGTTTATATCGAGCATTTCGGCGTCCGAAAGCAGATGCATATTGTTAGTAAGTTGCCGCTTGTTTCGCTATAGCGTTGCCGCTCAACACAATTAGCATTGCCCACCGGGGCATGACGAGCGATGAGCCAGCCCCGGCCCACTCTCCTCAAAAAGGGCCGTAGGGTCGGGGCTGGCGGCGGTTAAGTTCAAGTGCTTCCGATTTTTCCTTCTCTCTGAACGATAGTCTGCGCAAATTCTTTCTTCGTAATGATCGTGCCATTTTTCCGGCATTTCACTTACCGATCAGGCGTTTACGCTGAAATGAACACTGCATCAGGTACGTCCTCCCCGATCAATCGTTTTGCTCTCTCTGTGTTTCTGTCCTTTATGGCGGCCTTCCGAACTCGTTGGAATACAGGTGCATAGTGCTTCCAAAGAGTTCCCGCTTTGGGTTCGTTTGATACCCTCGCGTCTGAAAATACGGCCAATTGAGAGACACTCCACAAAATCGGCCATTGATTTCATTGAACTTTCTAAGCGGCCCTGCAGGCAAAAGCGCCAGTCGGGTGAGTATAAACTGCCAAAAATAGTTCGCAAGTTCCAACAAAAAAGCCGCCCATTCGGGCGGCTTCATCACACTATCAACAGTTTCTTGGGGCCGGGACCTACGAATCTACGAACTCAAGAACCTCCTGCCGGACGTAGATCGCACGAAGTACGACCTCCCGCGGCGCAATGGGTGCACCTCCAGAGTCGAGGCGCCGTCGTAGAGCGCGCACTCAATGGCTTCGATGATACAAACGACACTGCGCCCGAACCGATACCGGCTGCCATGGATAAGCCGGTTGATGGTATCGTCATCAATCGCAACATCCAGCCCGGCCTTCGCGGCATACGCCCCGACCAAGCCCTTGATCCGAGCGTTGTCCACGCCAAAGGCCAGAGGAGCTGGCCGGATTTTGGTGAACCGGCGATTTACCTGCGGGTCAATGCCCGTGATCGACCCAAGCCGTTCAGTTCCACTCAGCACAAGAACGACAGGGTGCTCGCCCTGCATCAGCCCTTTCAGCATCTTGAACATGTTTTCTGTCTCGGCGCCCGAGGCGGATTTGAACATGTCATGCGCTTCGTCGATCCAGAGCAGCGTTGCCCCAATGACCTTCAGGCGATGACGCACCATATTCGGGGCATTGGATGTCCTCTCTGAGCCGGCGCGCCATTCGATTGGCGGCCAACATTTGGCAGCGCAGGGCTGCCAGGGGTTTCAGTAAGAGGATCCGGATTCTTGAGAACGTTATGAGAACATGTCGTTTGCTAGGTCAACGGCACCAGGGCACTCCGCGAGCCCACGCCAAAGTCAGTCGGCGCAAACCGACACGACGACCTTAAGTAGTTGAAATAAAAAGAAACCACCGACAACCCGGGTTGTCGGTGGTCATTTGATCTGTGTCGGAATGGTCAAAAAACGCTAATAATGACCGTTTTATGCCGGGTCTCACAAGCGTTGAAAATACGGCCAATTGAGAGACACTCCACAAAATCGGCCATTGATTTCATTGAACTTTCTAAGCGGCTCTGCAGGCAAATGCGCCAGTCGGGTGGGTATAAAACTGCCAAAAATAGTTCGCAACTTCCAACAAAAAAGCCGCCCAACTGGGCGGCTTCGTCTCATTATCAACAGCTTTCTAGGGGAACTACGAATCTACAAGTTCGAAAACCTCTTGCCGATCGTAGATCGCACGAAGCACTGCTCTGCGGGAGGCAATGGTCGAGATCCCTTTCGTGGTGAGCTTTTTACTGGCGCTCCTCGAGTCAATCCCCATCATCTCAGAATACTCTTTCAAGGTGATGTACCGCTTCGAAAACTCGGTCACCTCTTCGGCTGAAATCATTCGCTGCTTGGCACTGCCGGAGTTGTCAAAGAAATGCTCTGAAAAGAACGGCTTCCCATCTGCACCACCAAGCCCGGACAGTGCATAGATGCTTTCAGGCGGAAGCCCCAGCTTGCCAGAAGCCTGGTCGACAGTCATGAAGCCAGTCGGCGGATTGTAGGACATCGCTCGACGAACATCTTCCGGGTGGACGTACAGGCTCTTGAACTTATTGCGCGGATCGAAAGTCTCCACCCGCGTCAGGAGGCCGTCAAGGATAGTGGCGACAATATCCAGCGCCGGCCGGTGCAAGACTTCTGCGGCTCCGGAAATATCCAAGAAACCTTCTGACGGCATTGCAACTTCAACTGCACTTCCCATAATTCTGGTGAGGAAAGCATCGGCATCTTCCCGTGCCACGTTCGTCAAGACACCACTGCACGCCTCACCGACGGGAACCAATCTCGGAATCGTACCAGAACGCGTCAACTGCTCCGCCTGCCCACGAGTGCAGTTCAGATATACTTCCAGACCCTTTGTGGAGATCGATGCTTGCATCTTCTCAACCACAGCCTGACCTGCCTTTGCGTCGAAAACCTGGTGAAGGGGCCAGTTCCCCTCTGCATCCGCGACAAGTCCTTCGGCGACCAAGGCCCGGCGTACAGTTTTCAAATGGAACTCGCTCTTTGCCGCCAAAGTCCGCGTCGTGTGAACCCTCTGACGATCCACCGGCGCCCCCAGCAATTCTGCCCCCTCCTCGACAGGGAAATGATCCAGGACAAACTCACGAAGAAGATCGCGAACAGGCCCAGGATCCCTGTTGTGCTGCTGCCGCTGCAGCCAGGTATAGAAATGCCCAAAGACTTTTTGCGCTCCCCCCGGCTGTTCCCGCTCCACGTACCGGTCGAATAGCACATGGAACGCCTCATTCATGCCAATGACACCCGCAGACGCATAACGATAGCCCTTGTCCGCCGCGAGGTTACGCTGTGAAGGGGCAAGTTTTTCCGGCACGGCGCGCGGCAGATCGATCAAGAGCATGCCAAGCAACTCGCAGGTTCTGACAGCACGATCCAAAGGCTGAGCATCAAGCCAATCCGGGCCTTTCACCCCAGCGATCCGTTTCAACACATAGCTTTGCAGAGCCGAAGCCTTGCACTCCTTCGCAGACGACACCAACTGATGAAGCTCCGCCTCGTTCTCGAAAAACTCGGGCAAGTTTTTGAAGCGGTCGGAGTAAGTCCGAATGGAGCGGTGCTCCAAAAGAAGACCATGTCGACTACAGGTCTGGATCGAATGGATTTGCCATCCAATACGCCCAACAGGCACTCCAAGAGAGGGACTGTCGGGGGCGAGATCTTCGAGCAGGCAGGCCGGACAAAACCGACGCGCTTTGGCATCCAAAAACTCCGTATGAACAACATGGCCGCCGATACGACGCATCGCTTTCTCATGAAGCAGAAACGTCATGCGCTCGAGCTGCACGGTTTGCAGCCCCGTCAAACGGGACACCCGTTCAATCGTTTCGGACGAAGTCGCCAAGAGCTCTTGCCGGGGCAGCTCGATCATGTCCAGAAACTTAGGCAAGGGCACATTCCCATGAAACCGCGCCACACGGTTCAGGTAAGAGGTCATGCTTTCCCCGGGGAGAGCTTCGAGCTTGGGCAACAAATGCATGATCAGGCCACCTTCTTCCGGTTGACCTTCTTGTGGACTGTGGGGCTCTGACTGACTTCCTCGCCTTCATCCTCCAGTTCGATGGCCATCCAGTCAGCCACGGCGAAGACGTTGGCCTCGATCGTGCATCCCTCACGAACGCCCCAGGCGTCCTCGAAATGATGCACCTCCAAAGTCGAGGCGCCGTCGTAGAGCGCGCACTCAATGGCTTCGATGATACAGACGACACTGCGCCCGAACCGATACCGGCTGCCATGGATAAGCCGGTTGATGGTATCGTCATCAATCGCAACATCCAGCCCGGCCTTCGCGGCATACGCCCCGACCAAGCCCTTGATCCGAGCGTTGTCCACGCCAAAGGCCAGAGGAGCTGGCCGGATTTTGGTGAACCGGCGATTTACCTGCGGGTCAATGCCCGTGATCGACCCAAGCCGTTCAGTTCCACTCAGCACAAGAACGACAGGGTGCTCGCCCTGCATCAGCCCTTTCAGCATCTTGAACATGTTTTCTGTCTCGGCGCCCGAGGCGGATTTGAACATGTCATGCGCTTCGTCGATCCAGAGCAGCGTTGCCCCAATGACCTTCAGGCGATGACGCACCATATCCCACACGTCGTAGACACGCGCCCGATCGCTGACCTTGTCGACACCCATCTTCTTCAGGATGTCGACGCCGAGACTGCGCAAGGTCGCAGGCACCGCCACCTTCAAGTGGACATAGCGCGGCGCGCCAGTCTGGGGATTGTGGGCCAAAGGGGCAAAGTTCTTCAGGACTTCAACGATAGCCGTGGTCTTCCCTCCCCCGGATCCCTCGATAAAGGCGATCCCCTCGGTTTCCGTCCCACCGGTGCAGCGGACAGGAAGATGTGTGAGTTCTCCGTCCTCATCACGGATGAACTTGCGGCTCAGCTGCTTCTCGAAGGCCTTGTCACGATCGGTCTCGATATGGGCACTCCGCAGGGATTTCATCTTGGCGGCGATTTCTTTGTTCGAAAGAGTCATGGTTTTTCTCCTGTTTTCCGGTGCTTTGGGGATCAATCACGCATCTTCCAGGTATCGGCAGACGCTTCCTGCGCAGCGGAATCTCCGGCCGTATCCTTCACGGAGCTGGGCTTGGTCTGCACCACCGGCGTCACGGTCCGGCCCAGGCCATCCGAAGACGAAACCTGTTTCTCGCGGGGAGAAACAACGTCAAAGCTTGCCATGGCTTCCTGCTCGACAGCCTTGAAACGTTTCTCATCCCAACCATGGTCAATGATGCGGCGGGCGGCTTTGCGCTCGGCGTTCAGGGCTTCGATATCGGCAATGGTCTGGGCGATCACATCCTCTTCCCACTCCACCCGCTGCTGATCGCGGGAGCGGAGTGCGCGGCGCGTGGCCACCCAGGTCGAGGCATCGACCCCTTGGAAGGCGTCACTGGCTGCAGGAACAGCGTACCAGGTACCATCAAGCTCGACCTCAACGGTCCCGATATCCTCCTCGAACCACCGCACATTCACCGGATGCTTGCCACGCTTCAGATACTTGGCCGCCAAGTCGCCGGTCTGGTAGCGGACGTTCAGGATGCGGATGCCGTCATTTTGCAGCTCACGCTGCAGGGGCAATCCGAATGCGAGACGTTTGCGCCGCTTGGTCGGGGCAGACATCAAGGGATAGTTGCCATCCTCGAGATCCTTTTCCCACTGCTCAAGCGGCGTCCGCAGCCCCAGGGACTCCTGCGGCGTATTGTGATAAACATCGACAACCCAGCGCACGAGGGCATAGATCAGGTCTTCCAAGGCATGGCAGGCAAGTTTCTCGGAAGGGTGAGTACCGCGCTCAACCACGCTGCCAAAGGTACGGCCCGACAGACGGGGCAGCAACGTCGTCGCCAGCGTGCCGAACACCCGTTCGATCTTGCCCCGCATCGAAGGCTGGCCGGCAATGGTCTGGACTTTCGCAATGCCGAGATCCGCGCAGGCATTGGTGAACAGCAGAGACTTGAACGCCCCACCGTTGTCGACATAGAGCGTTTCCGGAGTTCCGAACATCGACCAAGGCGACAGCGCACCCATTTTGTCGGCGAACTGCCCCTTATCACTGACAACCATACGCAGACATTTGAGGGCGCTGCTGGTCTTGGGGTTCGGCGTCAGTGCCAAGCCCACCAGACAGTTGGTCCGACAATCGATCGCCCCGACCATCCACCAGCGCTTCAAGGTTCCGTCCAAGCCCATTGCCACCCGTTCTTCCGGCGTGAACATCAGGAGCAGCTTGCTCTTGGTCAGGATCGTCAGAAGATCAATATACCATTCGTCCATCTCGACGCGCTCGAACGGACGGAGAACCTCAACCCCCTTGTTGACCGGACGCATTTTTTTCATGGCCTCCTGGTGGCCATGCCGTGCGACCATCACGTGAAATTTGTCGAGGCATTTGATGAAATTACTCACCGCGTCGCGTCCCGGGGTGCGAAGCTTAACCTCCCCCTCCTCAGCGCGGCGTGCATTCTCCTCCTTGAAGGCGAGCTTCACATCGGCCAGCACAGTTGCCTTGCTCTTGCGCTGACGGGACATGTACTCCTTGTTCACAACCTCGGCGAGCAGGGCCATTTCTTCGATCGTGAAGTAGCTGTTGGTGTTGCCGCGCTTGTCCTGATTGTCGATCAGGGCCTTCTTCCCGCCCCGTTTGTAGGCAGCCGCCCATTTCCGCAGAGTGCTGGCGGCGACTTTGTCAGGGAGCACGACAGAGCTTTTGGAGCGGGGTTTCGGCCCTTCGCCACGTTCGTACTTGGCCACCTTCAGGCTGTGCTCAGGACTAGGAAGCGTTTCTTTCAGATAGGCCTCAGCGCCATCGCGGATTTGCGACATTGCATGATTGATCTCGTCATCATCGACCTTGAAGACTTTCCGTTCCTTCAGCTCGAAGTAGGATTTGACCATGGCTTCACGCTGATTGGCACGCTTGCGCTTCGTAAAACTGAGGCCGGCCATGAACACGTCATCAACCGTGTTCGCCTGAGCGGGGCGCAGATGTTCCGGCAGTTGCGCATAGGGGCGCACTTCGATCTCCCCGCTGGCGTTCAGCCGGTTGAGCGTGCCGTGGTCATAGGTCGCCTTCTTGTGCGGATCATCAATGGCATAGAAGGTGGCCGTACCATTCGTCTGGTAGGCGTACCCCCAGCTCTCGCCATGCATGCAGTACACATGATCTTTGTCGAGGCTGAAGGTGAGGAAGGATTTTTCGTGCTTGGACATGGGAAGTCTCCTGTTTAGGCAAGGTTGGCGCCCGTTATCGGGCAAGGGGATGCCGTTCCCGCGCGCGGCATTGAGCGCAGCTGGCGAATTTGAGTGTTTCAGCTAGGCTTAGACGACCGTCAGAGCCGGTTGCGGTTCCGCGACGAGCACAGGGCGATCCGGCAGATGCTGGATCAACTTCTCATCCCGGGCATTGACGATCACGGCGTCCGGCGAGATCCGTTCTTTCGCCTGAAGTCGCGCTTCACCTGTCCGAAGCAGACGGATCAGCGCCCGATACCCCCGTGCGCCCAGACCGATGGCCGAAGTAAGCTCGCGCAAGCTCAAGCCTCCGCCGGCCGGCAAACTGCTGAGAGCGTGCTGAGCGGCATCGTCGGCGTCGATGTCCACGGCACGCACTGCAGCCATGACCTTCGCGTTGTACAGGTCGACCGGATCCACATCGACTTCGGTGAGGATACGCACTTCATCCACGAAACCCGTCTCGTAGGCCCACCAGGTGACGGCCTGCATGTGTTCCTCGAAGCTTTCCTTCTTCGACGAATAGAGGCGGACTTCCGGTTTGACTGCGAAGGCAATGCGTTCCCCGGACACGAGAGTAACAATCACGTCGAAGATGTGCTTCTTCAGTTTCTTCCGATCCCATCCAAAGTGAAAGATCACCTGCTCCTGCATGCTGGCGACATTCCGGACGGAGTTCAGGATGTAGAAACTGTTGATTTCCAGATGGCTCTCGTGCTGCATCCGAACACCCGCCCCATCGCCGAGCACCGAGTGTGCCGTGCAGTGTGCGGAAGATGCGGCGGGAACATCGCGGACCGCTTGGGAGGGTGTCGGCAAGACGATGCCGGTAAGTTCATCAGGGAGTGCGCCAAGATGATGATGCACATCGCGAAAATGGTAGGACATGGTCTTTTCTTTCCAAATCAGTTGCCACTTCCCGATCAGCCGGAAAGCGTGTGACCTTCTGGGTCTGCCCTTCAAAGCCAGCCTGTATGCCCCTTTTTGGGTTTCAGCTTGGTCGGCGTTGGGCAGACTTTTCCCGTGGCGACAAATGCGTCGCGGAAGAGAAGGTCGTCATGTTCTGGAAGTATCCGAGTCCTTGAAACCGACCCGATTGGGTGATAGGTTTCTGGGTGAAAGCGGTAGACTTCGGTCTTCCAAGAGAGGGCGGTCTGTTGGCGCAGATCGCTTTTTCGTTTCTTGCTACATCGTCAGTGCCTCCTGTGTTGCGGCGATGAATATTTGGTAGCCACCGATTTTGGCTGACAAAAGACTTTTTCTTTTTCTGGCAATTGGTTAGCGTTAGGCATCACCCATCAGATTGCGAAAAAGCAACCTGTGAGCGTTTTCGATGTTTCGCTGACACATCACCTTGTGCGAACCAGCGCTCCCTGGCATGCGTTTCCCAAGGTCTTGCGATTTCAATTGACCGGTTCGCAAAGTGACATGAGCCGAAAATGCATCTTCACACGAGAAATTATCCAGAATCACCATGGCGTTAACCCGGCTGATCGCGTCCTCTTTCAGAGAATCACTCCACAAATTTTGAGGGGTGGTTCCATACGAAAGGAGTGCAAAATCTCGGGCAGGCAATTTTGGGGTGAGTTCGACAGTCATCGATACGCTCTTCATTCTCAAGTCTCGGAGCCAACCGCCTAGGTGCGATTGGCTGGGTTCACGTCATATGAACCGTATGAGCCGAAGCGAGATATGAATGCTGTTTTGTGTCATGCCCCAAACATAAAAACCCCATCCACTCCTCGACAAGATTTCTTAAGAGTGGAAAGCACAGGGCGCCGGCGGTGCGTGGCCTTAAAGCCACAACTTTGAAAAGATCGCACCGGCATGCTTGTGGCCTCTTGTCGAGATCGGGCATGGGTTTCCCTATCAGGACAGATTTGCCAATCCGTGGGTGATAGGGAGTTTTCTCCGGCGCACGGTGGGGAGCTGATCGCATGCCAGAAGCAGCCGAAACTTTCGAAAATTTATTTCGCGGCGAAGCTTGAAAAGGCAAAGGGTGCTTCCCAGAAGTGATCTGGATTCTGCCCCTGTGATCAGCAAAAGCTTCCCTCCCACCAAAAACTCTGACGACGGACATGATATCTGATTGAGATTCTACTGAACGGATCGGCACCCCAAAAATTATGAAAGGCCTTGCGCGTTTATGAATTCCAGCACGGCAGCCGTATACGCATTCGGCGCGCCAAGATCCGTATTGATTTCCCTGTGCCCGAGAGCCACCGGAAGAACTGTCGCCTCTCCGCCCTGTCCCTCCACAAAAACTCACCGACCGAACACACAGAACAATCTACGCAGCGCTACCAGGCTTGTGTTGACGGCGCTATCTGAGAGAAACTGAATAAAAGCTCCTAATCTTATTCAGTTTCCACCATGCCACACCCACTCAGTTCCAAGTCGCTTGCTGACCAGAGGTTCCTGTTTTCCGCCGGGTCGTGGCAGGATGACGATAAGGAGGATCGGACGGATCCGATCGACATGGAGATCGTGGCGAGCACCTATCGCTCCATCGTCGATGAGACTGCCTTCGAAGAGATGATCGCCAACTGGAGCGAGAAGCTCGACCGGCAGACCGACGTCCAGCTGGGCATGTCCCGGCAATTGCTGTCGCAGCTCTTGCTGGCGCGCAAGACACTCGAGACGCTTGAAATCCCGGCCGAGAACGATCCGCTGAAGCGCGCGGTCTCGGACATCCCGGGACCTGCCATCGTGCTCTCGCCCGACGGGCGCATTGCCACGACCAACGTCGAGGGAGAGCGGGCATTCTCGACCCATCAGGGGGCATTCTTCGACGAAACCGTCCTGGGCGTCGAGGCATTGCGAGATTTCGCGGCCTTGCGCCGGACGGCCATTGGCCAAGGTAACGCCGCGCAGGCGATCCTGACGATCTATCCGCATGACTCAGATGGCTATTCGGCCCCCTTCCTGGCCGAGGGCTATACTCTGCGCCTGCCCGGCCAGACCGGCGACTATATGGTCATCCGGTCTCTCGAAGTGGCATGGAGTCCCTCGGTCACGCAACGCCTGCAACAGGCCTTCGGTCTCAGCAAGGCCGAGGCCGAGGTCGCCCGCCTGTTCTTCCAGCTGCGCGACATCGGCAGCATCGCGCAGCAGCGCGGTGTCTCGGTCCTGACCGTCCGCACCCAGATCAAGGCCATTCAGGCCAAGACTGCGGCCCCCTCGAACATCGACCTGATGCGGTTGCTCTCCATGGTTGCTAGCCGCGACATTCTGGGACGACGCGGCGAAAGCCCGGTCTGGCATGATCCGTTGGAGCGCGAGCGGCAGATCGTCCTGCCCGATGGACGCCGGATCGCCTGGACATGGATGGGGGCGGAGGACGGCACCCCAGCCGTGCTGCTCCGAGGCCTGACGATCGGCTACCTTCTTCCGGCGCAGGCGCAGGACCGTTTGAAGGCCGCGGGCATCAAGCTCTATGCCCTGTCGCGACCGGGTTACGGCAATTCCACCCTGCATCAGGACCTCGATGCGCAGGCGGACAACCTTGCCGCCCTCGGCGCTTTCCTCGACCATGAAATCGGCGGGCCTTGCGTCGGGATCGGAATGTCTGAGGGGATCACCCCGCTTTTGGCCGCGCAAGGGCTGAACCCCTCGCGGTTCAGCGCCCTCATGGCCATCGGTTTCACCGGCACCCTGAACCGGCACGCCGTGCCTCGCCTGCCGACCATGCAGCGCACGATGCTGAGGCTCGCGGGCAGCGCGCCCTGGCTGGCCGAACTGATCGCCAAGCTCGGGCATCGCATGATGCAGCAGCATGGTGTCGACTGGTACCTCGAGCGGGCCTACAAGGATTGCCCCATCGACATGCGGTGCTGCCGAGATCCCAACCTCGCCCCCCTGCTGCGCGATGCCGCCGGGCACATGCTGACACAGGGTCACGTAGCCTTCGTGCGAGACCTGCAGCTCTACCAGACGACCTTCGAGCAGGGTCTCGCAGATCTGGACATCGACCTGCACTGTCTGATCCCGACCGAGGACGGCATCTATCACCCGGGGGATTACGACACGCTCACGGCCCTGAACCCGCGTATCAAGGTCGAACCCGTACCGGATGCGGCGGCGTTCCTGATCTACCAGCAGCCGGATCTGGTCATCGACCGGATCATCGAC
Organism: Celeribacter ethanolicus; assembly: GCF_001550095.1. Lineage (GTDB taxonomy): Bacteria > Pseudomonadota > Alphaproteobacteria > Rhodobacterales > Rhodobacteraceae > Celeribacter > Celeribacter ethanolicus. The sequence goes on from NZ_LRUC01000014.1 coordinate 72,268, forward strand.
CTGGTCTCGCGGCACCGCAACTAGGACCGCGTCAAGGCCGCGCCGCCAACCATACACCATCTGGAGTATGACGCTATCCGACCCGCCCCATAAGGTCGCCCCGTTCGGAGATTGCCCCGCTCACGGGGTCTTCCGCACATGCAGTGGATCGAGCGACGGGGACCGGAGACACGATGAGGAAGACATGGGCAGGGGCCGCCATTCTGGCGACACTGGTGCAAGGCGCGGCCGCGCAGGATGACAGGACGGTGATCGTGATGGACGGCTCTGGCTCCATGTGGGGCCAGATCGAGGGTCGCCCGAAGCTCGAGATCGCGAAAGAGGCCCTAGCCGAGGTGTTGCAGGATGTCCCCCCGGAGCGCGCGCTTGGCCTGCTGGCCTATGGCCATCGCCGCAAGGGCGACTGCGGCGATATCGAACTGCTGGTCCCGCCTGCGCCCGGCACGGTGTCCGAAGTGCTGGGATCGGCCAACACCATGCGCTTCCTCGGCAAGACGCCCCTGACCGAAGCCGTCCGCCAGGCCGCGCTCGGCCTGCGGTCCACCGAAGAGGCCGCGACGGTCATCCTGATCACCGACGGGATCGAGACCTGCGAAGGGGACCCCTGCGCCCTGGCGCGTGAGCTGGAAGCCGGTGGCGTCGACTTCACCGCCCATGTCGTGGGCTTCGGCCTGAGCCGGGAAGAGGGCGCCGCGCTCTCCTGTCTCGCGACAGAAACCGGCGGCCGCTATATCGAAGCCGGTGACGCGGCAGGCCTGCGCAGCGCATTGAACCAGACGATGACCAGCGCGCCAGAGACGACTGTCACAAGCGATCTGCCACCGGCCCCCCTGGCCACGCTCGACGCGCCCGAAACCGCCGGACGCGCCACGCCGGTTGACATCACCTGGACCGGTCCGGCGCAGGCCGGGGACTATATTGACATCGCGCCTTTCGACGGCGCCGGCACCCATTCCTTCACCTCCGTGCCCGTCACCGCAGGCGAGGACAAGGTCACGCTGACGCTGCCCGCCGACTTGGGCACCTATGTGCTGCGCTACGTCCAGCCGCTCACGGCAGAGGAACGCGCCAGCATCGGTCAGGGCCGGACCGAGCGCACGCTCGCCCTGCGCGACATTGCGGTGGTGGATATCGACAAGTTCCTCGACGCCCCGGATGTCGCGGGTCAGGGCGCCACGATCAGTGTCGCATGGGGCGGCCCCGCAGGTGCCGGGGATTTCATCGGCATCTATCACGCCGGGGCCTCGGGGGTAGACCCGTGGCTCGAGGCCTATGGGGTCGATAGCGGCAGCCCGGTCGCCATTCACATGCCCCTTGATCCCGGGCCGTATGAATTGCGCTACATCGTCGAGGGATCCGACGGCGACGCCATCCTCGTGACCGAACCCGTCACGATCAGCGCCGCCCAGATCACCTTCAACGCGCCCGACACGATCCAGCCCGGCGCGCCCTTCCCCCTCGGCTGGTCCGGCCCCGGCGGCCCGGAGGACTGGATCGACCTTGTCGATACCGGCACCGACGGCGTCTATGCCTCGGACGGATATTCCGAGTACAGCTATGCCTACACCAAGGAAAGCATGGACAGCCGCGAGGCCACGCTGACCGCCCCCGAGACCCCCGGCAGCTACGAAATCCGCTATATCGGCACCTATCCGTCAAACGGGCGGGCCTCGACCTCCGAACGTCTTGTGCTGTTCCGGCAGGCAATCACCGTCGCCGCGGACGGGCCCGACTGGGCGCTGCCCGTCGACGAAGGCGACGACGAAAGCGCCGCCGCCATGGACGACGTAGCGCAGGATGACGTGACCACCGCCTCTGAGTCGCCGGATCAAGCGCCCGCCGATGAGCCCGCCGCACAGGCCGACGCAGCGATGCCCGCCCCGCAAGACGACGTCGCCTACTTCTGCGAGGAGGCCGAAGGCTGTATCATCGAGGATGCCGAGACCGGCGTCGGCTTCTTCATCCGCTACGGCTGGGCCACCGATCTGCCTTACCGCGAAGGTCCCGAAGCGCCGGTGCGGATCAACTTCTTCGACACCCGAACCAATGCGCAGGTGGCGCTGAATGCGCCTGCGGACATGACGGACGGCCAGCTCTGCCTGCCGAGCGCCGTGGGGACGCTCTGCAATCTCACGCCGGACGACCCCTCGGCCATGATCGGCATGACCACGCTGATCCAGACCCTGAAAACCCTCGAATGACATGCGCCCAGGACGCAAGATGATGACCATGACAATCAAGACCCTGTCCCGTGGGGCCTGTGCCGCCCTGTTCCTCTGGGCGCCTGCCGCCCGTGCCGAAACGCCGGCGCCAGTTCTCTACTGCTCGCTGGAGGATGGCTGTGCCCGTGGCGAGGCGCAGATCTCGGAGGCAGACGCCGGCGTGCTGTTCGGGCAGAAGGTCACCCCGGGCCAGGTCTCGATCGTCTACGTGAAGGGGCAGAAAGCGGCTTCGCTGTCAAAGCTCTCGCCCAAAAAGGTGAACGAGATGTTCGGCGGCCAGGAGCCGATGCCACGGCTCGTTTTTCTGCCGAATGACGCGGGCGATGTGACCAAACCGATTTCCGTCTTCGCCCCCGGCACCGACGGCCAGGAGATGGTGATCTCTCTCTTCCCGGACGACGACGAGGGCATCGTGCCCCGGGACGGCCTCTGGCGTGTCGCGTCGCGCGACCAGACATTCTCGAACTGCCCAGCACAGATGGAGTCGGTGTTCCGCAGTTCTGGCCAGATGGACGCACAGAACGAGACGCGTCGTTTCGACTGGGGCGGAAAGTTCGATCCGGAGGCCTTCGACTTCATGAACGGCGAAGGACAGCGCATCACCTGGCACCAGACCGGCCCCAACAGCCATGAAGGTGAATTGTTCGACATCGCAAGCGGCCCCGCCAAGGTGGCGGCCAATGTCGGGACGGAAATTCTGACGCCGACCCGGATCGACGCCCATGTCGACCTTTTCATCGGAGCGTTGGCGGGAGCCGAGGCGCTCGCCGCCATGGGGCTGTCGGACTGCAAGGTCTTCATGACCTTCGATATCGAACACACGGCAGATTGAGAGGTAGCACAATGAAACGGATTGCATCTGCGGGGATTTTCGCCTCTGCCCTCCTGTCGGCCCCTGCGGCTTCGGCCCAGGATACGCTGACATCCTGGGATCAATACCTCAGCTTTCTCGGCCAATCCTGCGTTCTCGACACGCTCGGCCTTCAGAGCAAGATGATGGCGGGCATGATGGCCCGCCACGGTGCAGGGATGACCGAGCGCGACGACCGCGACGGCATGGATTTCTACGACCATCCGAACGGCACTACGCTTGAGCTATCCGCGACCAACGAGGAGGTCCGGTGCCGGGTGGTGATCCCTCCGACCGCGCTTGCGCCGGCGGGGTTCGAGAGCCTGCATGCAGGACTTGCCGAAGAGATCGGCTACAAGGTATCGCCTGACAGCCTCGACACCGTGACAGACGACGGAAGTACGGAGTGGGTCTACGATGGCACCAAGGACAACCGCATGACCGTGCGTTTCTCTCTGCTCGACGACGGCGGAGCTTCGATCGAAGCGCAGTCATCTCTCAAGAGGTGATGACAATGCAACCCTCGGAAACAGGCTGATCGTTTTCGAGAAGAAGAACTCGCGCCCAAGGCTGAGCTTGATGATGTCCTGAAGCGTCCGCGCATCGCCGAGGACTCGCCCCAGGCAGAGGTTCCTACAACTGGCGGGCCCCTCGGTGTGCTATGACACTCAAGACCGCAAGCTTGTCAGGCTTCCCTCAAGTGGGCAAGTCGAGACGCCAGAATCCCGGCCGCCCTGCGCTCACTCGTGTAAGGTGTGGCTACCCGTGGGACATCTCTTCGTTTTGACTATAGCTTTTCCCTGAGGGCTTCGTAAGGCGTCTTTCCACCGTGGGCACCATGGGGTCTGTGGAAGTTGTAAAAGCGCTCCCATTCGTCCAATTTGGCGATGAGATCGACGTCGCCTTTATAGGTGAGAAGCTGGTAGAACTCCTGACCATCCGACCTGTGAGAACGTTCGACTTTTCCGTTCAACTGGGGTGTGCCGCGTTTGATGTAGGCATGGCGGATACCCAGATCCTCGACGTGCCAGTGGAATTTTGCTTGGAACTCATGGCCGTTGTCGGTGCGGATTTCCCGAATACGGAAGGGGAACTTCTCTATGACATGATCAACGAAGTCTATTGCATTGGCCTGAGTGTGTTTCTCGTAGACCTTTAGCGCCCGAACCCGAGTGGCATCATCTATAGCCGTGTATTGGAACCGGCGCACTTTCTCGCCCTGCTTTCCTTTGAAAGTCAGAAACTTAACGTCCATCTGGATATGATGCCCAGGCACTTGCTTTTGGTAGCGCTTGGTGTGGACCTTACGCATGCGAGTTCCTCGAGGAAGACGGTTCAGCCCATGACGGCGCAGAATGCGTGAAACCGTCGCGTCAGACATCTTAATGTTATGGTAACGCTCCAAGTACCAAACGATCCGCATTGGCCCCAGATGATATTTGCGGCGTAGATAGAGAACCTTTTCCTCGCGCTCAGGCGACGTCCTGTTGGCGTGCCATTTGGGGATCGGTGGCGCATTGATCAGGCCAGCTTCGCCGTGTTCAGCGTAGGCTTGGCGCCATCGGTAAAAGCTGGACCGGCCGATCCCAAAATAGCGGCAGGCTTTAGCGACGTGGCCGATCTCCTCCGCGTATCGGAGTATCCTCAATTTACGTTGGATTTCGCGTTGATCTTTGGTCATGGACATCTTCCTTTTCCTAAATCTGGGAGGTTAAAGGAAATGTCCCGCGAGTAACGGCATATCTACACGCACGCAGACCGGGATTGTCGGGCGGTGATCATATCTGATCACCTCCCATTCAGAAAGGCCCACGCGCCAGAACTACGGCTATTTTAGTTGTTTTTAGCAGGGTGGTCGAGTGATGCGTGGTGGCCTGTTTTAGGTTAGTGCCACCGGAACATTACGGCGTTCACCGGGCGGCGAAGTACTGCCGACCAGCCGTGATGACTGGCGAGTTATCGCCGACAACTGGGTCTATCGTGGCCATCTAGTCCCAAGACTATCTATCGCACTCCACGATTGTGCCGTGTGCTGCGATAACCATGTGAAAAGGCAGAACAAGTAGTAGTACCAATGCTTAGGCAAGCAGACCGGTCTCAACCAGTGAAGATTTTCCCAGCCTTAGCAACTCCGGCAATCTTCAGAGTAAATCCGACCTCACAAGGGCTACGAAGGTCCCCACGTCAGCCAGAGTGAAAAATCTCGCCTTGGCTGACTTTTCTCAGAACATTATCGCCTCGTCTCTGGCAGCCTGCTTCCTGGCTACGGGGCAATCAAGGGCAGCCTCGCCCGTCACTCTCAGAGTGATCCACCAAATCCACATGAACAGCCCGCCAGAGCTTCGAGCTTGATTGCAACGAGCCCAAGCGTCCAATACATACTTAAGTATTATTTCTGATTTCGAGTAATGCTTAAGTTGGTCACGAATTAACAAAAGTATATGCGCATGGTGCGCAGTTGTGTTACTGGACCATTAAACGGCCAGCTTCGAGTAAGAATGTTGCACGAACGTTCTCCTGGAGCTGGTCACAGCAATTTGAGGCCATCAAAAAGGAAGCAATCATGCCAATCACCCGTCTAGTTGCGGACGCTCCGAAAGATATCCAAATATCGGTGAGCAAAGAAGACATTCAAAACTATTCGAAGGCGGGCAACGACCTGACCATTAAATTGCGTAATGGTGATGAAATCCTTGTCGAGGACTTCTTCGTCAAAGGTGCTGACGGTGAAGTAAGTCGCCTGTTGTTCCAAGATGGCTCTTTTACCGGGCTTGACGGGAACGTAGCTACGCTTGCCTCTGCCGGGCTTGGTCAAGGGATGGTAGCAAACGAAGCTATTTTTGCAGCGGCAGGTGTGGCTGGAGCTGTCGGGCTTGCTGCAGCGTCGTCAGGAAGTGACGGCGCAAATGGTGACACCGGCGCAACGGGTGATACGGGCGCAACCGGCGACACCGGCGCAACGGGTGACACCGGCGACACCGGCGACACCGGCGCAACGGGTGACACCGGCGCAACCGGCGACACCGGCGCAACGGGTGACACCGGCGCAACCGGCGATACCGGCGCAACGGGCGACACCGGCGCAACGGGTGACACCGGCGCAACGGGTGACACCGGCGCAACGGGTGACACCGGCGCAACCGGCGACACCGGCGCAACGGGTGACACCGGCGCAACCGGCGACACCGGCGCAACGGGTGACACCGGCGCAACGGGCGACACCGGCGCAACGGGCGACACCGGCGCAACCGGCGACACCGGCGCAACGGGCGACACCGGCGCAACGGGCGATACCGGTGCAACGGGTGATACCGGCGCAACCGGCGACACCGGCGATGCGGCGCTCGATACAGTCGGTAACCTTCTGAATGAAGTCGTCGACCTGCTTGAGGACGTCGTGGGCGTCGTCGGAGGTCTCGTCGGCCTCGACACCAATGGTCTGCTTGATCCCGTGACCGATCTTGTCGATGGAGTGCTCGAGGGCACCGATGGACTTCTCGATCCGCTTCTCGCTGACGGGGGCTTGCTGGGTGACCTGACCGGAAACGAAGGCGCACTTGGCGCAATCACCGGCTCTGAAGGGCTTCTCGGTGATTTGGTCGGAGATGAGGGTGTGCTGGGTGATATCACCGGCTCCGATGGACTCGTTGGAGATTTGCTCGGTGTAGGACTGCTCGGCGATGGTGCCGGAGATATACTTGAAGGCGGAGTTAACGGCCTTCTCGATCCGGTGACCGGCCTTGTGGACGGCCTGCTCGGCGGGGACACGACGGGTGGTCTTCTCGATCCGGTGACTGGCCTCGTGGATGATCTGCTCGGCGGCGACACCACGGGTGGTCTGCTCGATCCGGTGACCGGCCTCGTGGATGATCTGCTCGGCGGCGACACCACGGGTGGTCTGCTCGATCCGGTGACCGGCCTCGTGGATGATCTGCTCGGCGGCGACACCACGGGGGGTCTGCTCGATCCGGTGACCGGCCTCGTGGATGATCTGCTCGGCGGCGACACCACGGG
>NZ_LRUC01000014.1:79495-104378 GCF_001550095.1 Celeribacter ethanolicus
GGCCTCGTGGATGATCTGCTCGGCGGCGACACCACGGGTGGTCTGCTCGATCCGGTGACCGGCCTTGTGGACGGCCTGCTCGGCGGTGACACAACCGGCGGCCTTCTCGATCCGGTGACCGATATCGCCGGTGGTCTTCTTGGTGGATTGTCTGTCCTCGAAGAGGCGTGATGTTAAGCTAAGAAAAGTGAACTATAGGTCGCCCTCGTTTGCCGGGGCGACTTTTTTCTTTGTTGGAAAGGCGGTGAAATGACAATTTGTTTGAATATGATCGTCCGAGACGAAGCGCATGTTATCGAGAAAACACTAAAGAATATCTGCAGCGTTTTTCCGATCACCTACTGGGTCATTTCGGATACCGGATCGACTGACAACACCCCCGAGATTATAAAGAAGACATTTCAAGAGCTAAAAATACCCGGCGCGTTGACGAAAGATACCTGGGTGAATTTTGCCCACAACCGCAATAAAGCTCTAAAGAATTGCAGCGGAAAATCGGACTACGTTTTGTTCTTCGATGCAGACGACTGGATCGAAGGAACGCTCGAGCTCCCTGTATTGAGTGCAGATTTATACAGCCTGAAGATGGAGAATGAAGGACGCACACGGAGATATTCGCGCCCTCTTCTCGTAAGAAACTGCGGCGAATTACGCTGGAGAGGCGTCGTGCATGAATTTATTGAACTGCCCGGAGGTAAGCGAAAGGCCTTGGAGGGAGAATACGCCATCATTTCAGGTCGAACCGGTGCGCGTAGCATTGATCCGGAAAAATATAAGAAAGATGCATTGCTTTTGGAGCGGGCGATACAGTCGGGTGATGATCCAGACCTTACTCCCAGATATGCATACTATTGCGCCAACAGTTGGCGGGACCATGGAGACGCAGATCGAGCGCTTAAATGGTATGTGTCGAGGACCAAGCTATCGGGTTGGATAGAAGAGACCTACATGGCTTTTCTTGAAGCTGGCCTGCACCTAGAAAGGATACATCGAGCTGATCTCGCGTTAGATTTTTTTCTGCGGGGTTATGACTTAGTCCCGGACCGAGCTGAATGCCTCTACCATGCCACCCGGTCGCTGAGACACAGGGGGCAGTTTCGCGCTGCATTGATTTTGGCAAAAGAGGTTGCCTGCATTTCGAAGCCTTCTGGGAACAGACTTTTTATAAACGATGCAATTTATGATTTCTGGGTTGCTTATGAGCTGCTGTTTCTGACGGGGAAAGAGGGTGGGAACCCGCGAGATTTGCCCTGTTATGAGAAATTCATGGCAAGTAAAGCACCTAAGTCGAGCAAAGATTCTTTGATGCAGTTTTCGTGATAGCACCCTCCCCCTCTCATAAAAGAACGAATCTTTAGGATGTAACATGCATCCCTTAGTTGGTGTCGGCGTAGCACATTCTCGCAATGTTGAAGCAAGGTATGTATGAGATGTCGCTGGATTTTCGGAAGCCTAAACCTAAGCCTTTTCTGAGGGTCATCGTGATCTTTATCGTCTACATTTTACTTGGCCTTGTCCTGTTGACGTCAAGTCTTGGAGTATTGGTGTTTTGGTCTTAACGTCCTTCGGTGTGGATCAAACGATCTCGGAAACTGTTTCGCCAGGTTGTCGGCTCGACCTTTGACGCGATTAAGGATCAGCACGGGATGGGCGTTGAACTCTCTGTTTTCCCTGCTGTTCCCGCAGCCTGTGCCATCGAGTTCCAGCGGACATGGCCGCCGAAACCCCATCCGGAGTTCAAGGTTTTTGATCAAGTGCCTGGGCAAGGCTTCATCCAGCGTCACTCACTTTCCTAGGTCTGCAGCATCAGATTCTTGAAGCTAAGGCCGCAGAGCTCAGCACGCTCACCCCCAGCACCACCATAAAACATTTCCTGGCGCCAAAGCGCCGGTGTCTGCATGGCGGGTGCTGGTTCGCCAAGAACCACAAAGAACCGCAAATTCAACTCCAGATGTGGACAACTCCTACAGGCCAATTCCGTACCTTCCCCCGTGCCGATACCCTTTCCTTGACGTAGACAGCATTCAAGGGGTGAGCACATTGCCTGACAGGTTCTTTGGCATTCTTAATGCCTCGCTTTACTTGGGCTGCACATTTATATGCTACCTCGGCTTCAAAGATGCTTGGGAAGTCAGCCCGTATATCCTCGTTCCGACTTCGATGTTTGCTGGGTTCCTGTACATGCTTTTCGGAACTGGCATCACCATCGGTTTCGTCAAAAGCCTCCTGACGTTCGGCGGAATATTTCAAAGTACAGTTCTGGACGTCACGGCATACATTCTGGGCTTCCTGATTTTTTACGCTTTCAACGTCGCAGGCGCGACCATCCAGCTCTCAAAATACATCCAATAGATACAAAACAAGGAACGCAGCATGATCTATGAAGGCAGTTCATCCCATTAGCTCACGCTCGCATTGCGCCACAGTTTTAGACAACACCTATGACGATCCGTGGGGAGGCAAAGACGTGGAAGCGGCGCAAAAGCGGCAGCTGTTCGACTGTCGCGTCGAATATTATTATGTTGTGTGTATCGGGCGGTGCAAAACTGGTCCATCCGCCGCGCTTGACCTCGTCGCACAGCGCGTTGGACTGTGTCATAAGAGGGCATGGAGCTGGCAGGATATAAGGGGCAGGCGGCATGAAACAGCGCAGAGGAGGCATTGCGATCCTCGCTTTGAGCTGTGCGCTGATCGCACTTGTTCTGCTGTTTCAGGGGGCCAGAATCTATTTCACCGCGCAGGAGCAATCCAAGGCAACGGGACGTCTGTCGCTGTACCGTTCGACGGTGATTGCCGAGTTGGACCGCTTTTCGCACCTACCCTATGTCTTGGCGCGAGATCCTTTCGTGCAGGCGACGGCGGAGGGCGGGGATCGCGCGGCGCTGAACATCCGTCTGCGCGATTTCGCAGAGCGTGCGGGCGTCGATGCTATCTATCTCATGGCGCCGGACGGCGAGACGATCTCTGCCTCGAACGCGGGCACGGCGCTCAGTTTCGTCGGACAAAATTACGGCTTTCGCCCCTATGTCCGCGCCGCGCTCGAAGGTGAGCAGGGGCGGTTTTACGGCATCGGCGCCACCACCGGCTTGCCGGGGTATTTCATCTCCGACCCGGTGCGCGATGCGGCGGGGCAGATGATCGGCGTGATCGCGATCAAACTCGATCTCACCGATCTGGAGACCGCCTGGCGCGGCGGCGGGGAACAAGTGCTCCTGGCCAATGACGAGGGCGTGGTGCTTTTGTCCTCCGACGAGGCCTGGCGCTACACCTTGTTGCGGCCCTTGTCCGACGAAGAACGCGCGCGGATCGACCGCAATCGCCAATTCAGCGGCGCCGATCTGCGCCTGTTGGATTGGGATATTCAAAGCCAACACGCCGCACGGATCGGCGGCGAAGAGGTGATCCACCTGCAAACCACCGAGCTGCCGCACGGCTGGAGCCTGCATTATTTCGCCAGCCGTGAACGCGTCGTGACGCTGAGCTGGTTGGTGACGGCGCTGGCCCTCGGGCTCGCGGCCGGCGTGGTGATCCTCTACCAGATGCGGCGCACGGAACGGATCGGCGCGGCGCTCAAACGCTCTGAGGCCGAGGAGGCGGAGCTACGCCTGGCCAACGAGCGCCTTGGCCAAGAGATCGAAGACCGCCGTGCCGCCGAGCGCAGGTTGCAGCGCACGCAAAAGGAGTTGGAGCGCGCCTCGCGTCTGGCCGCCTTGGGCGAGCTGTCGGCCTCGGTTACGCATGAGTTGGGGCAACCGATCGCGGCTCTGAAAAACCACATCGCGGCGGCTGAGATTGGCGGCAAGACGGACCCCGGCCTGTTGTCGCTCCTCTCCGGGCTGACCGAGCGGATGGAGGGGCTGACACGGCAATTGCGGTTTTTCGCGCGGCCCTCTCAGCGCGGCTTGGAACCTGTCGATCTCGATCAGGCGATGGACGAGGCGCTGGCGCTTGTTGCGCCCAATCTGGAGCAAGCCAATGTGACGCTCACCCGCACGCGGGCGGAGCCGCCAGCGGTGATCAAAGGCTCGAAACTCAGGATCGAACAGGTGATGACAAACCTCTTGCGCAATGCCGTGGATGCCATGGAGGACGAAGGCGACGCACGTCTCGATGTGACCACAGGTTTAGGCGCGGGTGAGGAAGGCGAAAAGATCGGCTGGTTCGAAATTCGCGACACCGGGCACGGTCTTGGCGCCGCCACGCTCGATGAGCTTCAGGAGCCTTTTGTGACCCGGCGCGCCTCGGGCGAGGGCATGGGGCTTGGCCTCGCGATTTCTGCCAGTATCCTGCGCGAACATGGCGGGCGGCTCACCGCGCACAATCGCGATCATGGCGCGGTTTTTCGCGTGGAGCTGCCGCTGATGGAGGAGGGTGAGGGATGATGGACACAGCGCTCAGGGTTTTGGTGGTCGATGACGATAAGGCGATGCGTACATCTCTGATGGATTTGTTGACGGCAGCAGGCTATGAGGCGGAGGCTCTGCCGCGCGCCAATCTGGTTGTCGCGCATCTCGCTGAGCGCCTGCCGGATGTCATCCTGTCTGATGTGCGGATGCCGGGGATGTCGGGGCTAGAGCTTTTGGCCGCCTTGCCGCCCGAGGCACCGCCTTTGGTGCTGATTTCAGCGCATGGCGACATCGCAACGGCCGTTCAGGCGATGCAGGGCGGGGCCTATTCTTTTATTGAAAAGCCCTATGAACCGCGCCGCCTCTTGACAATCCTCGCCCATGCAGGCCAGCAACACCGGCTGCATCAAAAGACCGAACGCCTCAAAGCCCGGCTGCGCAATCTTTCGGGGTTGGACAAGGTGTTTCTGGGGCAAAGCTCGGCGACGAAAATCTTGCGCGAAGAGGTTCTGACCGCTTCCGATAGCCCGGCCTCCGTATTGCTGGTGGGCGAAACCGGCACTGGCAAGGATGTGATTGCCCATGCGCTGCACGACCTTGGGCCGCAATCGGACGGGCCGTTCGTCGCACTCAATTGTGCAACCTTCTCGCCAGAGGGGTTCGAGCGTGAAATGTTCGGCGTCGAGGGCGGCGCGCAGGGTAAGATCATGCGCTCAGATGGTGGCACGCTGTTCCTCGATGAGGTCTGCGCCTGTCCTTTACCGGTTCAAGCCATGCTGTTGCGAATGCTGGAACAGCGCGAAATCACGCCCTTAGGGGCGAGTCATTCGCGCAGACTCAACTTTCGCGTGATATCCGCCACCAACGAAGACCCGGAGGCGGCGGTGGAGGCGGGGACGCTCCGGCGTGCTCTGCTGCACCGGCTCAACACGGTGCGTCTGGACCTGCCGACATTGCGCGCGCGGCGCGACGACCTCCTGATGCTATTCACACATTTCACATCTGAGTTTGCCCGCATTTATGAGATCACGCCACCTGCGCCCGATGCCGAAGGCCTTGCGGTTCTGATGGGGCAGGACTGGCCGGGCAATGTGCGCGAGTTGCGCAATGTGGCGGAGCGGTTTGTCTTGATGGCGCGGCGCGGTAAGCCCTCGGTGGCAGCGGCGTTGCGCTCGGATCAGATCGGGGTGCCCGACACGTTACGCGAGGCGGTGGCGGCCTTTGAACGTGAGGTGATCGCACGGGCTTTGCGCGCCAAAGCGGGACGGATGGATGCTGTGGCCGCATCCTTGGGGATCGGGCGGCGGACGCTCAATGAAAAGATCGTCAAGCTGGGTCTCGACAAGGAGGCGCTTTTGTAAGGCGAAGGCCCTGCGGAAATCCGCAGGGGGCGAGCGCAGATCCTTGCAGATTCCTTCATAGGGGAAACGGCAAAGCCGGTGCATAGTCCTTTCAGACACCTCAAAATGTCTTGGGAGGACATCATGAATAAGATTTTGGGACGTGCGGCCATGGCCGCGCTTTGCGTTGGCTTTGCAACCGAGGCGATGGCGACGGAGTGGAACGTATCGCTCTGGGGCAAACGTCGCGCTTTCACTGAAAATGTCGAGAAAATCGCGGAGCTGGTCGCCGAGAAGACCGACGGCGAATTCACCATGAACATCTCTTACGGTGGCTTGTCGAAGAACACCGAGAACCTCGACGGTATTTCCATCGGCGCTTTCGAGATGGCGCAATTCTGCGCGGGCTATCACCCGGACAAGAACCCCTCGATCACCGTGTTGGAATTGCCGTTTCTGGGCATCGACAGCCTTGAGTTGGAGCGCGAGGTCTCCATGGCGATCTACAACCATCCGGCGACGGTCGAGGACCTTGCCCGCTGGAACGCCAAGCTTTTGATGCCGACGCCTCTGCCGCAATACAACCTCGCGGGCGTGGGCGCGGCGCCGCATTCTATCGACGATTTCGCAGGCCTAACGGTGCGCGCCACCGGCGGCATCGGCGCGGCCATGTCCGCCTCGGGCGCTGTGCCGACGTCCATGTCCGCCACTGAAGTGCGTCAGGCAATGGACAGCGGCGTGATCCGCGCCGCCGCCTTTGCGCCGCATGCGCATATGTCTTTCGGCACCGCCGAGATCGCGACGTGGTGGACAACGAACCTGAACCCCGGTGCGGTGAACTGCCCGGTGGTGGTGAACATCGACGCCTATGACATGTTGTCGGACGCCGAACGCGAGGCACTTGATAGCTCGGTGTCCGAGGCGATGGATTACTACATCGACTATTACAACGAACAAACCATGGCCAAATGGGGCCCGCTGATCGAGGAAAAAGGCATCGAACAGGTGACCTTCTCCGACGACGACATCACGGCCTTCAAAGCGGCGGCAGCGACGCCTGCGGCAGAGGCCTGGATCGCGGAGAACACCAAGCGCGGCCTGCCTGCGCAGGAGCTTTACGATCTGGTGATCGAGACGGTCGCGGCCTCGAAATAAGGTCAAAGATCACGACCCGTCCTCGACCGAGGGCGGGTTTTTCCGATTTCAAAAGGGGATGAGCGATGGCGGGAACAGCCACGGTCCTGACCGATGACAGCCGGCTGAGCCGAGTGGATCAGGGGTTACACAAACTGGAGCTGATGCTGGCACTGTTGAGCGGGCTGACGGTCTTTGGCCTGATGCTCTTGGCGGTGGTCTCCGTCGGCGGGCGCAATTTTTTCAACCAGCCGCTGCCGGGCTATGTCGACTGGATTCAGCAGGCCATGCCTTTGATCGCTTTCATGGGCATCTCCTATACCCAGCGAAATGGTGGCCATGTGCGCATGGATATGCTGGTGGGGGCGCTGAAGGGCCGTCCGCTCTATGTCGCGGAGCTGATCACGACCTTGGCGATGTTCGTCTTCATGGTGCTCATGGTCTGGGGCACTTGGGCGCATTTCCAGCGCAGTTTTGATTTCGGAATGCCGCTTTGGAGCCGCGACAGTTCGATGGATATCAGCCTGCCGCTCTGGCCCGCGAAACTTCTCGCTCCCGTTGCTTTCGGCGTTCTGACCCTGCGCCTCGCGCTTCAGATCGTGGCCTATGTGCGCGCCATCATCACGGGTACCGAGAACCCGGTGGCGGTGCCGCTGCCGATCGATATGGCGACACAGGCCGCGATGGAGGCCGAACACGTCTCCGGCAAAGACGAGTGAGGGCAAGAGCATGACATCCATTGAAATCGGACTAATCGTTTCCGGCGGGCTTCTCGTCATGGTGGTCTTGGGCATGCGGGTGGCCTTTGCCGCCGGGCTCGCGGGCATGGTGGGACTGATCTGGATTTTCTGGTCGAAAAAGGGCTACGATCCGGAGGCCTTTGGCTGGGCGCTGACCGTGGCAGTGAAAACCGCAGGCCAAGTGCCGCATTCGAAAGTTTCGTCTCAGGCGCTCTCGCTAATCCCGACCTTTATCCTCATCGGCTACCTCGCCTATTACGCGGGGCTGACCAAAGCCTTGTTCACAGCGGCTAAACGCTGGATCGCCTGGGTGCCGGGCGGGCTTGCAGTGGCGACGGTGTTTGCGACGGCGGGCTTCTCGGCGGTCTCCGGCGCGTCGATTGCGACCTCTGCGGTCTTCGCCCGGATCGCCATCCCCGAGATGATCGAAACCGGCTATAACAAGAAATTCGCCGCCGGTGTCGTGGCCGCAGGCGGTACGCTCGCCTCATTGATCCCGCCTTCGACCATCCTCGTGATCTACGCCATCATCGTGGAACAGGACGTGGGCAAACTGCTCTTGGCAGGCTTCCTGCCGGGCATGTTCTCCGCCTTTGTCTATGCCGTGCTGATCGTTGGCTTGTCGGTCGCGATCAAGGGCTTTGGCCCCGCAGTGGGCGGCTTTACATGGAAAGAGCGGTTCCAATCCCTGCCACCCGCAGCCCCCATCATGATCGTGGTCCTGACCATCGTCTTGTTCGTCTACAACCCCTTCGGCGGCGAGGCATGGGGCACGCCCACCGAAGGTGGTGCCATCGGGGCCTTCGTCGTCTTCCTCATGGCGGTTTACAAGGGCATGCGCTGGGGCCAGTTCCGCGACGCGCTTCTGGAAACCGCGAAGCTCTCGGTGATGATTTTCACCATCATCTGGGGTGTGCTGGTCTATGTCCGGTTCCTGGGCTTTGCCGATCTGCCGGGGGCCTTCGCCGATTGGCTGACCTCTCTGACCATGTCGCCGATGTTGATCCTCGTGTGCATTCTTCTGGCCTATGCCGTGCTGGGCATGTTCATGGACGCCATCGGTATGCTGCTTTTGACCCTGCCTGTGGTTTACCCGGCGGTCATGGCGCTCAATGGTGGCGAGATGGTTTCGGCAGCGGATTCGGCCTTTGGCATGTCCGGCCCCATGTGCGCGGTCTGGTTTGGCATTTTGGTCGTGAAAATGGCGGAGTTCTGTTTGATCACACCGCCCATCGGCCTCAACTGTTTCGTGGTCGCGGGCGTGCGCGAGGATCTGTCGGTGCAGGATGTGTTCAAAGGCGTGACGCCGTTCTTCATCGCCGATGCGATCACCATCGCGCTTTTGGTGGCCTTCCCGATGATCGTGCTCTGGCTGCCGATGCAGGCCTGACACGGGGAGAGAATTGAGACAGGGCGGCGCGGGGAACGCGCCGCCCTTTTCGCGTTACAAACCGGCTGGCTTTGACGTTTGATCGGACGCAGACAGCGAACACCCAGAGTGGCCTTCAGCTACGCGTGCGGGCGCCGGCGGTCAGCATTTATGTTGTCAACGGCGGAGTAGAAACCTAGCATATCGCGGCGCAAAAGTAGACCACTTATGGGTTGAACCTGACGGGCGCACAGAGCGCCGGCGGCCAGTCAGCCGACCTTCGCAGAAATCTGTTCCGCACGCAGCTATGGCGTGTCCGGCAATCTTATTTAGATCGAGCACTTAACCAAATGAGACATGCGTACACAAAGGGTTGGGATTGTGCATACTTCCGCCCAAACGTACGCGAAGATATTTGAAATACTCCTTTACGTGAGAATTTCGATCGACACCCTGACGGCCATCGCCGTCAATGGAACAGCACTGTACCTATTGCTCAAGACTTAAATAGGCCGATATATTTCCGGCAGCCAATCAGGTTTCAATGCCGGACGACTGCGGGCACCTCATCATCTGTATCCAGCCGAAGCGCTTCCCTCCAAAGCGCCGTCTTGAAACACATCCAGTCTTGCCGGCTACCGCCCTCAACCTCATGGACCGAGATCAACCCTGCCCATTCCTGGGGCTTCAGAACGTAACTGGAGAACGCCGCAAGTTCCCGCCACCCGGCATTGTCCCAATCCGCTCCTTCCCCGTAGAAAAGACCAAAGAGCTGCTTCTCCGACAGCCCCTGCTCCAGTTCGACATTCATCACGTTGAGCCAGACATCCCATGTCCCGAAAGGGCGCTCATCCAGACGACCGTATGAGGTGTGATCAACTTCGAGCAGGAAGAACGGGAGCAATTCGCCGAAGAGTACACCGGGGGTTGTTAGGAGGTCCTTCCCCTTCCTCGTCAGAAGAAACTTGCCCTTGTAGTGACGCCCGAGCTTCCGCTGCAGCAACAAAAAATGCACAATCTGGATCGGCGGAAACTCGTACTCGTTGACCACCTTGCTGACTTTGAAGGCCTTCTCCGGCCCGTATCCCGGCCAGTCGACATGCTCCAGGGCCCAATGGACGAACTTGCGCTGAAATGCCTTCGTGGCGGTCAATCCGATACCATTGTTCTCGGCGGCATACTCCATGGTGCGCCGCGCTGCGCGGAGCAGTGGGGAATGTTCCAGGACGGGATTGTCATCAGAGAGCGCGAGAAATTCGATCATGGTCCACCTTCATGGATAAATTCGCTGTCAATCGGCAGGGCAACGGCACCCTGACATAACTCAGAACATGGAATCCCCCTATATTTCCGAGACAAGATCCGCCTGACACTCCAGCAGTCGCCGAGGATCACAACCAAGCCGATAAAAACTGATCGACATGGATGGCCCGCATTCTCGCCGCCCTTGGTCCATCGATATCTGCGGAAGGCGTGTCGCCTACGAACAGGATTTTGTGGCGAGGCACGCCGGCGGCCGCGACGACCAATTCGTAGATTTCGGGATCGGGTTTCATGTAGCCTACCTCGCACGACATGATCCTGAAGGCAGGCCTCACCTCCGCAAAACGTTGAAGGGCAGGAAGGTAATCCGGGCTGAGATTGCTGCATATCCCATAGGGCACAGGCAGAGCCGACAGCATTTCCGAGACACCAGTTCGCAGCCGGACCGAAGCAACCTCGCGCGCGATGTCTGCCTTGGCCCCAACGATCTTGTCCACGGTGGCACCACCCTGGATGGCTTCGTCGACTTCCTCCAAGGCCAGATCCGTGGTCATCGCAAGACGACGCATCCTCTCGACCTTATCCAAGGTCATATTACGCCTCAAAGATGCGAACGGGCGGCGGCGATCCGTAATTTCGACAAGTGTTTCGAAGAGATCGAAGCAGATCAACTCAATCCCCTCGAGACCATGTTGATGCACCTCGGTTTCATTCATCTTGGCACCCTCATCATGCTGGCGGACGAATGGAATTTGAGCCCGACGCCATGCGAATTGTCCCATTCACGGATGCGCCTTCCTCAACAGACAACATACTGGTGGCTATATCATCAGATTGAACCACGGCCTGGGCTTTGATGGCCAAGGACTTCGCTTCAACTGGGCCACACACCGCTCCAATGACAGTCAAATTGCGCGCCGTTACCCCGCCCTCTAGCGACCCATTGGCTGCAACGATGACGGTATCGAGCGCTATATCTCCGACAAGCCGCCCATTGATCTCCAAGATGCCGGGCCCCTGGATATCCCCCTCAATGAAAAGGTCTTCTTGCAGAACGGATCGATGTCGCTGCGTCGTCATTGTCTGTTCGCCTTCTTGGGCATGATGATCTGCCTTACTGCTCTCCATCAACAATATCTCGCCCGACGGATCTTGGACTTTGCGGCTGGCGTCTCGTATTTTCGATATCGACCGCCCGAATATCGCGCACAGTCCAAAGCATGCCCTTGGCTCACCGCAATTGCAGCAATGTCCTGGCCCTCGAGAAAACAGACACCGACCCAGCGATCATAAGTACGTTCTCCGTTCAGCTCACAGGTCACTACCTTGCCGCCGACCAGGCGTCGCATAAACAAAGCGGCGTCTTTTCCAGCCCTGGTCGAGACTTCGGGACCATCCAAGCCATTCAGACGCACCGGCGTGCCAGCAACAACGATGGTATCCACATCTCGCACTTTTGTGACGCGGCCCTCAATCACACGCCCGCCGGCATTCAAAACAGACGGCATCATAATAGAGGCGATTGCAAATCCACATATGAGCTTCTTGTTGACCCAATTCATTTTGAAAAATCCTCTCTTCAATATGCGCGCGCAAAACCGTCTGACGTCGCGATGTGCCCCCTTAAAGCAATGTCACGCCTTATCCTGAATGGCCATAGTGGCGCCGATCTCACCCCTTTTCGAAAAATCCGTAGTGCGGCTTCGAATGTCCAAAGGACACGGTGTCAGCCCCGAACCTCCGATTGATGTTGTCCACCACCTTGCCGAGCTTTTCACGCTCGGTTCGCGCGGCCTGTGGCAATGGCAGGAACAGATCTGGCACCCGCTCCTCCAATCGCTGGATACGTCCAAGTTGAACCCCGACTGACATGTAATTCCGGCACCCGGTCCGGTCATAGAACCGACGCCAGAGAACCCTGTGCAGCTCTAGGAAATGCATCGTGTCCTGACTGGGAAATGTGCTGATCCCGTCCGCCCACCATCCCTTGGGGCGACAAGACACCTGGATGGAGAAATACCGCGCCAGATAGCCATCGCGACGCAGACGCGCCGCCGCTTTTTCGACAAGCCACCGCGAGACGAAATAGGCATTCGGCAAGCCCCGGTTTTCCGGAGCAAGAACCTTGCTATTCCCGTAGCCATTGCGCCGCGTCGGAACGAGAGGAATATCCTCTCCCTTGAGCGCACGCACGAACCTCTCCCCCTCCACGGAGCGCCAGATCATCCGCGCATGACGAGGATCCAACCGATAAAGGTCCGGAATTGTGTGAATACCTGCTGCACTCAGCTTGCGATGAATCCCCTTGGCAATGCCCGGTAACTTGTCCAATGGCATCTCAGCCAGGCGCTCTGGCATATTGTCCGGGGACAACCAGGATAAGCCGTCCGGTTTTTCCAGTTTGCCGGCGATTTTCGCAAGCAAGTGATTGGGGCCAAGACCAACAGATGCTCCGATAAATTGTCCTGCTTCTGACTTGATGAGAGATTTGATCTCCTGCGCTTTCGCAACTGCCCGGTCCAAGTCAAAATCGACGGCGGACAGACGAATTTGGAACTCATCCACAGACCGGATCCGCTCGACTTCCGCAATCCTGTCTATCGCCGTCGCAATCCTCTGGTTCATCCGAACATAGACCTTGTGGCGGGCCCCCACCAAGGCAATCCCGGGGCAAAGTTTTCTGGCCTCGTGGATCCGGGTTCCTACGCCGATCCCCAGAGCTTTCGCATCATAGGAAGCCGCCACAATAGCTCCCGCATCATTGTCGACCGCTGTGATGCCAACAGGTCTCCCCCGCAATTCTGGCCGCAACTGCTGCTCCACAGACGCGTAGAAGCTGTCCATGTCGATGTAGAGAGTCCGGAACTTCGCAGTGTTCGCCATTTCAGAATCGCCAGATGTTCGCTATTTGTTCTTGTATGGATATGAAAGGCAAACTCGGCAACGTTTCTTTTGGCGGCAACTGGAGTGAGGACATCCTCGCTAAGGATCAGCTGAATAACATCCTCGATTTTCTTGATCTTGTGGCCCGTAATTGTGCGGATGAAGATATGCGCAGCGACAGGCTGGAACATGCTTTGACCTATGTGTCCGAACATATCGAAAAAGGGGAGACGCTGGCCGAAGCGCTTCGAAAAGCACTTGCACTTTTTGAACCTCTGCAGCGGCAGAAGGCTGCCATCAGGGCTGTCCGACTGATTGGAAGATCCGTGCGCGAAAAGGGTACATGACTTCATTTTTCGCAAATAACTCAATGTCTTAAATGGAATCTGGAGGGCGTTTTATTGTTGCGCGGTCAAAACAAATCGGCTTACCTCAACTCGGGACTGATCCCATTTCGAAACATTCATGCTGACACGGACCTATTCATAGAAAGCCCCCCAATGAAACTTACAGACTTTGCTAAGCAGCTTCCTGAGAACTTTACTGAGCAGGAATTCGTCGACCTGATGAACCAGGTGATTGACCTAAAGACAATCGTCGACCTTCCCGCAACAGAGCGCAGTGCCTTGTTCAATGGCGTTCAGTATCTCGTCGACTACATCTTGCTGGCCCAGGAGGCGAATGGGAAACTGCGCACTCATGAAGGCCAGTATGTGTTGGATTACAGCGGCCCCTTCATCCCGCACGTGTTGGTTCGGCCGAAAGGTAAGGAACTGGACCGTGGGGTACTGGAGACCTTCGGCATTGGGGAGGCCGACAAGTATTTTGGGGATGCATAGACCAATGGTCCTAACCTGCCATGGGACATCCCCTGAGCACGACTGACAACAATGACCTAGCCGCCAATACCAAGATCATTGCCGTGAGGCATTGGTGGCCAGGCTCACCAAGGAGAAGCGACAGACAGCTCATGAGTGACCGTCCCACGTTCGACGATATACGACGAGAGCAAGAAAGCTTCATCGGTCCTCCTGAGCCCCCACGGGGACCGAAGATGCCGCGGAAGCTGACCGAGGCTGATGAGATTTATGCCGATACGCTGGTCACGGTGTCGATCATTCGCACTGCGTTCAGGGCTGGACAGCCTGTCGATCCAGAGCATCTCCCTGAGAGGCTTGTCGAGATCATTGAGGCGAATTGCGTGCGCTCGAACATGCCCATGGTGGATGGTCGGCAGCACTACAGGGCCGATGATGTCGTCAAGGCGCTGGACATTTACGGAGGCGAGACGACGGATGAATAGCTCCGGGAACTGGGGAAAGCAGAAGCTCGAGTGATGCTTCGGCGGTCATCGACTGGGCATGCCCAACACGAAGGGCGCGATAGTCGTGTTCCGTGCTCCCGAAATCGGATCTAAACGAACTACCGCTGTTTCGGAGATATTGGCCGGAAGGATACCCGGCGAAACACGCCCTGATTGAAAATACATTTTAGAATAAGCGGGTGAATTCGCCCGCTTTATAGAGATTATTCCCCGCCTAATTGCATTTAGTTCGAGCCAAACACCCGATATGACTGGTCACATGAAGCGCCAGAAAGGCGCATATAACGAAAGTAATTGACCCAATGGCATTTCTCAACTTCGCGGCGATTGAGCCGCATCGACCCGACATCCTCATGAAGAACGCCTTTTTCGGCCTCAAGGCTCCCTATGACTTCCTGTCCGGTGCGAAAAAGCGGTTGGAGGATCCCGATAATCTTCTTCACGTCGCATGGACCGTCGAGGGAGCCCCCGATGATGAAAACCCTCAGCGCTCAAGTGGAAGAAAGGGAAAGAAGCCTAGGAAACAGAGCGACGGATTCTGGGTGAGCCTGAATAAGCGTGGCGGTGAGGAATTGTCCGAGGCAGAACTGCGGATATTTACTGACCCGGAGATCGAGAAGGTTGCCTGGATCGAAGGGGAGAAAACCGGAGCCGCCCGTGCGAGAGTAACGTTTCGCGAGATCGAAATCCTCGAGCATGATCCCGATGCTGGACGTCTACGCCTCGCGGCCTTGCCGCCCGAAGGCAAGACATTGACGCTGCGCCCGAACACTTATCAGTTGCGCAAGCAGCTCGGCGCGATCGCGGCGCTTCAAAACCGGCCGCATCCTGCCCATCGTCCACTGCTACGGCTACTGCAGCAGGAGGCCTATGCCAAATGGCCGACCCCCATGCAAGCGCCAGAGCCCGAGTGGATGGTTCTGACCGATCCCGACCGCCCTGGCGCATACGAGCAGCGCGAGTTCGTGTGCCGCGCCCTCGCCACCCCCGATTTCGCCCTGATGGAGGGCCCGCCGGGATCAGGCAAGACCACAGTGATCTGCGAGCTGATCCTGCAGATGGCACGCATGGGCAAGCGGGTGCTCCTTTGTGCCTCGACGCATGTCGCGGTAGACAATGTGCTGGAAAGGTTGATGGCGGAAGGCAATGCGTATCGCAACCTTATCATTCCGGTGCGGATCGGCCGCGATGCGAGCCTGTCCGACGAAGCAAAGAAATGGACCCTGAAAAGACTAGCGAAGCAGGAACGCCAGCGCCTTCTGGCGTACCTTGGCGAACTAGCAGCGCCAGATACAGCCCAGCAGAGGTTGCTGAACGAACTGCGAGCAGCGCAAGGCGATCACATTGTCGAGCGCCTGCTGCTCGACGAGGCCAATCTCGTCTGCGGCTCGACGATCGGCATCCTGCAGCATCCCGATATTAAAAATGGCGGCCAAGCAACGCCCACCTTCGACATGTTGATCGTAGATGAGGCCTCAAAAACCACGTTCCAGGAATTCCTTGTTCCGGCGT
Organism: Celeribacter ethanolicus; assembly: GCF_001550095.1. Taxonomy (GTDB): domain Bacteria; phylum Pseudomonadota; class Alphaproteobacteria; order Rhodobacterales; family Rhodobacteraceae; genus Celeribacter; species Celeribacter ethanolicus. The sequence continues at coordinate 95,407 of NZ_LRUC01000014.1, forward strand.
TGTTGGCAAAACGCTGGGTACTGGTGGGGGATCCGAAGCAGTTGTCGCCCTATGTCGATGATGACGGTGTTGCTGCAGCGCTTGACGATTGCCTGCCCGATGATGACCGCCGGAATGCTTGTGTCGATACATTCCTTGCTATGACGGGCAAGCGCGGCGCGGCGGCGTTGGTCGCAAACGCGAAACAGGAAACGATCTGGCGCGAGGAAGCCGAGGCCCGTGGCGTCGCGATCCGTGCGCCCGATGACTTGGATGCGGCGCTGGCCGATATCGTGATCGGCACCGAGGCTGAGCTCGAGGCCCGGCCGCAATCGTTGCGTATTGATCTGGAAACCATTCGCGCGCCCAAAGATGCGTTGCCCACCCTCCGTCGACGCCACGCGGCCAATGGTGGCGCGGAATCACCCAGCTGGGGCCATGAACTCGCTTGGCGTCAAGTGACGCTTTACAGCCTGCGCGGCGAGACAAGCAACAAGGCGGAATCCCTACGTCGAGAGACTGAAAAGTTGTTGCCTGCTGCGGCGGATGACAAGTTGAAGGGCGCGATCACGCTGACCCGTCGTGTCGCACTACCCTCAGTGCTCGAAACTCTACGTCAAGGGTTCGAACGCAGCGGGGATCGCGATCGCGGCAATGCGCTTACCGACGGACTGCCGGAAGAAGTCTTGGAAGATCGCCACGTGCTATTGTCTTGGCAACATCGGATGCATCCTGAAATCGCAGACTTTCCCGGTAATGCCTTCTATGACGGCCAGGCGCTGCGCTCGGGCGATGCCATGCGAATCCGCCGCTGGGGCTGGCGCGAAGATGAGCCCCGCATGACCTGGCGCGATGTTCTTGGTGGGTTCAATGCGCGAGAAGGCGGCAACCGCAAGGAAGTCGACGAGGCCTTGCGCGAATTGCGGGCATTCGTGAATTGGGCGAAGACAAATCCACCTTTGGACGGCAGTTCATGGGAAGTTGCACTTCTTTCGCCCTATCGCGTGCAAGAACGGGCACTACGCAAGGCTGTTCAAAAGCTGGCAGGCAGGACGTCACGCTCGCGACGCATCCCGTTCGGGCAGCATTGCGTCGTCGATATCTGCACCGTCGATCGGTTCCAGGGCCAGGAAGCGGACATGGTGCTTCTCAGCTTCGGCAAACCCCATGCCACGCATTTCCTGCGCGCGCCCAATCGGCTGAACGTTGCCCTGACTCGGGCGCGCCATCGGCTGGTTATCTTCGGAAATCATGCCGGCATGAAAAAGGCGGGCGGTAAGCTTGGAAGTCTGGCCCAATCCGCCCCTTGGGGCCGTAGTATCGCACAAGGAGAGAAAAAATGATCCCCGCCTTCACCCTGACACGGACCATCGAAATCCGTGTCACCCGTTTCGCCGGAGAGGTCTCGAAGGAGGAAAAACGGCCCGAATTGATGCCATTCCTATTGATGGCGCGTGATCATGGCGCAATTTCCGCAGGTTCAGCAGCACGCCATTTGCTCGGCGTATCCGAAGGACGCAGGCAGATCGCCAGACGGCTGTTGGAGCAACTCGAAAGGTCCGGTGCGCTGTACGCGTCGGAAAGCCGGGAGTGGAAACTCTCTGCGGCGGGCCACGAGGCGCTGGAGAAGGAAGCCGTGTTCATCGCAGAGCGTAGTAGCTGGGAGATCTGGCATACCCGTGACCCGCTGCTGCCACATGGTTTGATCCAGTTGCAAGTATACGAGGAACCGAAAGCGTTCGAAGAGGTCCGGCATGACGCACCGAAGCGCAAGGCGGAACGCCCGCACAAAACGCTCGACGAGCTCAAGGGTCTGCGCTTCGCGCCGATCATGGGCGGGGAAAGACGGCGCATCGACGATTTGCCAGATCAGGTGGAGCCGCACGAGACAAGGACCGGAACGCTCAAATGGGAAGTCGCAAAAAGGCGCCTCAGCTTAAAGATCGACGGGGAGAGCTTCGATCTTCCTGCTCCGGAGCTTTCCCACCACGCCACCTTCGAGGCGCTTCTGGCAACCGTAGGATTGACCTCAGATTGGGATAAGAGGTCGGAGGTTCTGCACCGCAGCTTCTCCGACCTGCCAGACGCGTCCCGGCGCAGTATGAGCGAGGATGTTACATTTCCGAGCCCCGTCCGGCTGCATGGATATGGAGATTTCGACACGGCGACGGTCTTGGGGATTGAGATTAACGCCCGCACCCGCTCCGACGCCGAGGCCTGGGCCGAGTGGCGTCTCGAAGACGGGGTCAACGAGATCGCCTGCTCTCGGCGTTTCGCCGAATGGCGCGCGCAGGCGGCTGCGCCATTCTCCGCATTTATGCCACTCGCCTTGCCCGACCGGGCGGATCTTGCCGCTCGCACCCGTCCCTCCGAGACAGGCGCTCCTATGAGCGCTGTAGCTTGGAACCTGACCGCCGCCGAAGATTGGAACCTGTGATGCTAGACCGCCAATTCAGTTTTGAAGCACCCCGTACCGAAACCGTGTCACAGATCGGTCGCCCGCTCGGCATGGCCTGGGTGCCGCAACTCCAATCCATGTCAAAACCGCTACTTGGAGGGAGCGACCTGCTGCCCGCTGATGCTAGCCGCCGCCTCGAAGGCGCACTGGTGAAGATGATCGGCGCCGCACAGGAGATGGTCGTGCTTTGCAGCTTTCTGCTCGCTTCAGACCGTCTAAGTAATGCGTTGGAGGCCGCCGCTCGTCGCGGCGTGCGCGTCTATATGATGCTTGCCTCGGAGGCCCGCCTCGGGCAGGAGCGAGAGGAGGATGACTTCTCGAAACACTGCCGCAAGCATCATGAGGAGATGCTGCGGCAGCTCGCTCCGCACGCCATGATACGCAGCGCAGCGCATTATCACGCCAAGACCGTGCTGATCGACCCAAATCGCCCAAATGCGCAGGGTTGGCTGCTGACCGCCAACCTCACCGACGAGGCCCTGTCCCGCAACGAAGAACTCGGGCTATGCCTGACGCCTGAGGAAGTCCGCTCCGTCTTTCTAGAGTTGCGCCATGCGATCTGGGAACGCGCAGAGCACCGGATCAGTGGTACCGATTTCAGACCTGCCAGATCCCTCGGAGCCGTCGACCAACCCCCTGCAGGTCTGGCCCTCGTGACTTCGCCGCCTCGCCACTCAATCCAGGACACCGCCCTTGACCTGATCGAAGGGGCGAAAGGACAAATCATCGTCTCTTCCTTCGGCTGGGCGTTGGATCACCCGGTTACCCAGGCCCTAATCGGTAGAGCGAAAGCTGGTGTGGAGGTCACGGTACTCGCGCGGATCAGGCCCGCGGCGATGCCCGCGCTGACCGCTTTGGCCGAAGCAGGCGCCGAAGTGTACGGTTTCAATTGGCTCCACGCGAAGGCAATCTGGACCGCCGGAGACCGTGCTATGATAATGACCGCGAACCTGGAATGTCATGGTATGGATGATGGGTTCGAGCTTGGTCTTTCTCTGTATGGTAAGCGCGCGGAGAGTTTGCGGCATATCCTCAAGGGATGGGAAGGTACGGCTCCATATCGGTTCGAGCTCGAAGCGAAGGTCACGCCGGACTTGGAACAAGTGAAACTGTGGAAGGATGGAGGCCTGAAGGATCTGGAAATCGCAGCCAACCGCTCCGTTGATCTCGGCACCGTCGAGATGCGCTCACTGACCGACCTGCTGCCCGAGCGCCCGGCTCTGCCTGCGGAACCGCCACTGGCGAGAGAGCTGACTGTGACATGGCGTATCGATCCGCCCCGTGTGGCAACGCGGGCGATCCATATTGATGCGAATGGCAAAGAATTGAAGAAAGCCAAGGAGGATAAAACGCCTATGAGTTGGCCTGCATGGATGCGCGAGCCTTCTGGACGTCGGGTGGTGGTGGTATCGGATCTTGCACAACTTGATGAAGCCAAGCGTCTCGCCGAAACTACACGCGCAAAAGCCGTGGTTATGAACCGGAGCGTAAGATGAGCACGGAAACCTTGCTTTGCTGGGCGTCGGTTAATCACGGCACGTCGGTCCTGACAGGGGCGCTGGAGGCCTTGGCTGGGCAGGGCCACTCTATCGAGCGGGTGCTACTGCTGGTGCAGGAAGGGCGAGAGGCCCCCTCAGACCTACCAGAGCACCTGCAGATCGAGACCATTTCGCTCCCTGTCGTCGACCCCACCGACCATGCCGAGCTTTATGAGACACTGCGAGAGGAGCTTCTGCCGCGCCTTGCAGCGCTGGAGAAGCCGCTGCATGTGAATGTCTCGCCCGGCACGCCAGCGATGCATGCTGTCTGGCTTGTGCTGGCGGCAGGCGGTGCCTTTCCGCCCGGCACTCGGCTGTGGTCCTCGCAACGCCCTGATCCGCGAGCACCGGCACGAATGGCCCCTGTCAAATTCGAGCCGACAACCTGGTTGTCGACCCTGCGGGAAGCTTTAGTGCAGGTTCCAGAACGGGCGGCTTACGACCCTGAAGCGCTCACGGCCGTCCGGCGCGCTGCGCTAGATCGGCTCGCGCGCTATGCTCTGGTTCCGGGCGTGCCGCTCCTGATCCTTGGTGAGCGTGGTGTGGGCAAGACCCGGGTCGTTGAAAGCCTTGTCGCGAAACTGAAAGGCGATCGTCATGTCGTTACGTTTTCCTGCGGCCATTTGAGAGGCGAAGGGGCCGAAGCGTTGCTGTTCGGTCATGCGGATGGCCCCCAACACAAGACGTCTGCGGCTGGCAAAGGGCTACTGCACAAAGCGGACGGCGGGATTCTGTTCCTTGACGAGGTGCAGGACTTACCGCGTGACACCCAGCGTCTTCTGCTGCCCGCGCTGCAAGGCAGTGTGCGCCGCTGGAGACGGCTTGGTGAGACCGAGCAACAGGAGGCACAATTCGATATTGTCTGCGCCTCAAACCTTCCGATCGCCGAACTTGAGAAGACGCTCGATCCGGATTTCTTTGACCGCATCGCCCACCTGCAGGTCGAATTGCCGCCCCTGCGCGACTGCCCTGCGGACCTGCGGGCCGACTGGAGCCGAGTTTGGCGCGAGACAGGCTTTCCCGATGGTCCTCCGTGGAGCCCGACGCTGGAACGCGCCCTGACGGAGGCGCGTCTGCCACGAAACATCCGCGATCTGCAACGCCTTGCCGCGATCATCGTTTCGACGCGGCCCGATGGGCCATGGCCCGTTTCCTTGCAGCGCCAGGCGCTCGAAGAGTGGCGCGCTACCGGAGCCACCCCGCCGGGAGATTTCGGCACCGGAACTCGCAAACAGCGGCTTCACTGGTTCCAGACGCGGCTCGCGCTCTGGGCAAAGGAACGATACGGCACATGGGAGGCGGCGGCGTCCGAGCTCGCCTGCGACGAAAGCACCTTGCGGGGTGATGCGAAAGGCAAACCTTAATTCGAAAGTAGATGAGATGGCGGACCTGAAACGTTGAAGCAACTGAAGTTGCGGCCGTCTCCCCAAGTGACGATAATGTCTGTCGGCATATTGATCAGAAGGCTGCATCTGATTGCTGCATGGTGATCCTAAAGTCCGCAACGATCTAATGGCGGCCAGGCACCCCGCCAAGCACTACCGGCAGTTCTGGGCGCTCCCGCCATAGCTCGAGCAAAAATCTTCACGAGGCTGCTAGCCTACGCTAGATTGTTCCTAAACATTGTAAAAATTCCCTCAGGGCACTTTAAATATGGATCAGGAAAGTCGACACAGACCTAACCGAACGGTGAGAGTGGCAAATGCGACCGGACGTTCTGCGCTATTTTTGGCTAAGATCGCTGGAAAAGCGGGTTGGGCAATCGCCAAGCCAGTGGGGCGGCAGACGGGTAAACTCGCCGCAAAGGGGGGGAAAGCTGTCAAAGATCATGCGACTGTTAAAATCGCTGAATTTGAACTGAGGCATACCAAATATACTCCGGTGAATTTCTTCGAAAAGGGAGCGATCTCTTTGGAAGACCTCATCGATGCGCTTTTGATTGAGAAGCGTGGCACGTCGGCAAGGATCGTTACAGCACTTTCTGGAAAATTGGCTGCCGCTGGTACAACAGCAAGTCTATTTTCTATCGCATCTATTCTTGGAACGGCCAGTACGGGAACTGCCATCTCTTCGCTTTCAGGTGCGGCTTTCAACAGTGCTGCGTTGGCATGGATTGGTGGAAGCGTCGTAACCGGTGGGTGGATTGTCATGGGCGTGGCTGCCGCTGGAGGAGCGGTCGCATACTTCGGATCTCGCAAACTTGTTGAAAAATGGACTGGAAAAAGGCGCAAGAAGAAGTCCTTGGATGCGCAAGAAATGGGGTTTGTCGAGACGTGTCTGATGTTGGCAACAGCCTTTCGTGAACGAGCAAATCAAAACGCCGTTTTGGACCCGCTCACCGCTGAAACACTGCTGCACAACTTAAAGCATGATCTCATTGAACAGCTGGATGTCTGTATCTCCAAAGTCAGAGACTGGCCAGATATTCCACTCACGCGGCTTGAAGATCGCAAAGTAGATCTGGTCGAGTTATTCGAATCCTTATCGACGTTTCACAGTCAACAATCCTTAGCCAAAAGAAAATCCTCAGTGGCAGTCCCAGTCGTTACAGGTGTTGTATCCGCCACAATATTGAAATTGATGTCGGAGAGCCTGTCCTCATTTACACAGAATGAGAAACTGGTTCTTCAAGCACTACGTCGGTCGAACAATAGCCTTTCTGATGCCGGTGAACTTGAACTGTCAGAATATGTTCAATCGCTGTCCGTAGAGCAAATTGCCGGGCTCAAGAACAACGTCAAGGGGATCTACCATGAACTCGCGTTTCAACGGCAAGAGAATCTGGATGGTGACGAATACATCGTTGAGCTCTTCGGTGATACGAACCACGCCGGCGCAGATGTCCGAATTATCAATATCGTGACCGGCGATATTTCCGAGGTTCAACTCAAGGCGACAAACTATGCATCGTATGTACGTGAACACAACGACAAATACGAAAACATCGACGTGTTGGTAACCAGCGAAGTCGCTAACACTTCTCCAGATTGGTATTCCTCAGGTTTCAGCAATGCCGACCTTACGGCTGAAACGTCTTCAGCCTTACACAAGCTCGGTCATGGAATTGATGCCGACATTATTGACAGTATGGGGGTGGCCGCAATGGTGACCTTGACGGCCAATGCAAAGTCCATGTTGAAGAGGGAATCTCTTTCAATAGAAGCGAAACAAAAAATCATCCAGGACGGAGTAGTGGCCGCAAGCGTTGCTGGATTGGTGCAGCTTATTATTTAGCTTAAAGAGACTGAGGCAATATGAGCTTTCGTCCACCAATTGAGTTTACCGCCGCTGTGAAATGTCTCTTTCGACGGGCCACAGCGCAACCTCACAGGCTGAACACCAACGGCAGAACTGGGCCGTTCAAGCTCGGGCGTAGCGACTCTATCCCGCTCTGTGCAGATGTAACTTCAAATCAGCCCATTGCTGGCAGAACTCATCAATGCGGACCTCAATCTCTTCGCTGGGGTTCAGCACAAAGAATGTCCTCGGACTGTACGCGGTCGCCCGCACTGCCATGCCCGGCATCCCGAACTCGCCCAGCCAATGATCGACCTCAGCGTCATGGCCGCCTCGCCGCCGGGTATTGTGATGATAGATTACGGCGCATCGACCTTTGGCCAACTCCTGCACCTCTGCGAGGGGCATCTGCTTGCCGAACTTCGCCCGCCCTCTTCGCCAATCGGCGTCATCGATGATACCATTATCCGGGTCTGCGAATACGAGATCGCACGGGGATAGCCTCTCCATCACACGCTTGAACCAAGCGGTGCGCCAGTTGCGGCGTTCACGAGGTGATATCGTACTGCTATCTACGCTCTCGTCAGATGGGATCGCACCCTCCAACACCGGCAACAACGAGTTGATCGAGCGCGCGTCCCTCGTAATGTTTCGAAGATGGCTGAACAGGGCCGGGTCCAAGTGTTCGTACCGTTGCGGTTGATCGAGATAGGTGATGTGCCGCCCATCCCTGTTGTGGCTTTCGTCCGGGTACCGGTACCACGCGACGCCCAATTGTCGTCCTAGGGATAGGGCTCTCAGCAGACCGAGCTTTACAAAGTCTCCAACATCTCCGGCATAACGGTCTTGCACTTGGAGTAACCTCTTCCTTGTGTGTCCATGTATCACCACCAAGTCATTAGTGGATTGCAGGCGTGTGGGCCACTGATCTGCGATGACGGCTGTAAACGCTCAGATGAATATTCGCTTTTTGAAGCTTTGGGGGCGGTGGGTCCAATTTCGCACTTGCAGCGAATGGCCGGTTCAAAGGGCCGCGCTGCGGCATTCAACACGCCACATGATCGGCGGCTGCGGGCCGGAACGATAATTTGGACAAAAGGGCGTATTTTGTTGAAAAACTCGTGCTTGATCGGTGTGTGATCTGCTGTTTCAATTCTTCCAACGGACGGGAGGATTGACCGATGATGGGTCCGAGGCAGGAAGCGCAGGCATCGCTGTTTTACGAGTTCTCGCTTGAGGATCACGTCCCTCAGGATCATTTGCTGCGGTCGATTGATCGGTTCGTCGACTTGGGCAGCATCCGTGCTCATCTTGCTGAGTTCTACAGCCGCACGGGCCGGCCTTCCGTTGACCCCGAGCTGCTGATCCGGATGCTTCTGGTCGGCTATTGTTTCGGCATCCGGTCGGAGCGGCGGCTCTGCGAAGAGGTGCATCTGAACCTCGCCTATCGCTGGTTCTGCCGCCTCGATCTGAACGACCGGGTGCCTGATCATTCGACGTTTTCGAAGAACCGGCACGGTCGTTTCCGCGAGAGCGAGCTGCTGCGCCATCTATTTGAGACAACGGTGGCGCGCTGCATCGAAGAAGGCCTGGCGAGTGGCCAGCGCATGGCGGTGGATGCCAGCCTGATTGAGGCAGATGCGAACAAACAGAACTCGACGTCAAAGGAAGACTGGGATGCTTCAACCATCGAGCCCGCTGATGCGCCTCGTGCCGTACGCGAGTATCTCGACACCCTTGATGAGGCTGCATTTGGCGCA
>NZ_LRUC01000015.1 GCF_001550095.1 Celeribacter ethanolicus
AACCAAAGCCCCCCAAAAGCCCCACACAAGCGAGCCCGCCCCAATACTCTTGTGAATCACCCCGAAAATCCGCCGCCAATCGCCGTGAATCACCAAAACAATGCCCTCGAAAATGCAAAACAACCAAAACTGCCCGCCCCAACAGCCCAGTTCACCCGCCCAAAACAAACTCACCTCCTTCAAAAATAAGAACGAGGCGATCGAGAGGGGCGCGGTTCATTGCGGGAGACACCCGAACGCCGTCTCTGAGATGCGCCTTCTGTTCGGGAATTCGGTTGGGGGAGTTGAGTATGCCGGGAGACGGCATAAGGTCCTTCATGCCGCGCGACGTTGGCTCACCTCGGTCCGTCTCATCGCATCGGGTGGAAGCTCCGCAGGCATCCCCTCCCCTCGCCGTCGGCTTACTCCGGACCGGTGATGCGAGCGGACAATGATCGCCCCCCCCCTCGCGCCGTCGACACAGCCCCCCCCGAGGTCCGCCCTATACAAGGTCCGCCTATAAAGGAGCACATCTGAGCGTTGTGCTCACCGCGCCTCGCAGTGCCGGGTCGCCACATGCTCGGGCCTACCTGTCCACTCTTGCGGCGCATCTCGATGCTCCACACTTCTTGTGGAACATCGAGATTTTCAGGAGACGATGAAAGCCGCAGCGCTTCCGTCAGTGCACCGCCGCGTACATGATCTTTTCTTCGGTGGCATCCGAGGGGCTGAATTCCTCGACCACGCGACCCAGACGGCTCACGAGAATCCGGTCCGAGATCACCAGAATTTCCGGCAGGTAGGACGAGATCACCAGAACCGCGATGCCACTGTCGGCGAGGCTCTGGATCACCTTATGGATTTCCGCAATCGCGCCCACATCCACACCCCGGGTCGGCTCGTCAAAGATCACCAGCTTGGGTTTTTGCGTCAGGGATTTCGCGATCACCACCTTTTGCTGGTTGCCGCCTGACAGTTCGACAATCTTCGCATTCGGGTTGATCGCCCGGATTTGCAGGAGCTTCGACCATTCTTCCGTGATCTTCTGCTGCGCGCCTGCGGTGGTCAGGCCGCCGGGTGGCGGATTGGTGACGATGTCGCCCATATAGATGTTCTCGGCGATGGACATCTGGTCGAAAAAGCCTTCGGCCTTGCGGTCCTCCGTCACGTAGACGATGCCGTCCATCACCGCCTTATGCGGCTGGCGATAGCGCACGGATTTGCCCAGATAGCGCAGTTCGCCGCCATGGAAGAAGTTGCGTTTGAGCACGCCCGCGATGATCTTCGCCGTCTCCGTGCGCCCTGAGCCGATCAGCCCGAACAGCCCCGTCACCTGCCCCTCGTAGAGCGAAAACGACGTGTTGCGCACCATAGAGCCCATCGACAGGTTCTCAACGCTCAAAACCTTTTTGCCCGGCTTGCGCGCGCCGTCTTCGGAGTGTTTGTGATAGAACAATTCGTCCGACAGGCTGCGCCCGACCATATGGCCGATGATGCTGTCGCGGTCGAATTTGTCGGTGGTGTCTGAGGCCACCAATTCGCCGTCGCGCAAGATGGTGATCCGGTCGGAAATCGCCAGCGCCTCTTCCAGTGCGTGGCTGATGAAGACGATGGACACACCGCGTTTACGCAGCCGTTCGATGAGCGAGAAGAAATAGTGTTTCTCCTCCGGCGTCAGCGTCGCGGTGGGTTCGTCGAAGATGATGACACGGGCGTTGAGACGCACCGCGCGGGCGATCTCGACCAGTTGTTTCTGCGCCGCGCCAAGCATCGAGACATTGGCCCAAGGGTCGACGTTGAAGTTCAAAGACGACAGGAATTGCTGCGCCGCAATATAAAGCCCGCGCAGACGGTTGAAGAGTTTTTCTTCGCCCAAGTAAAGGTTCTGCGCCACCGTCATCGAGGGCACGAGGCTGGTTTCCTGAAACACCATGGCGATGCCGTTGTCCAAGGCCTCGGCGGGGGTCGCGAAATTGATCGACTTGCCGTCCAAAAGGATCTCGCCCTCAGAGCGTTGCGTCACCCCGGCGATCATTTTGGTCAGCGTCGATTTTCCCGCGCCATTCTCGCCCAGAAGGGCGTGGATTTCCCCCGCATGCAGGTTGAAATCGACATTGCGCACGGCAAAGACGCCTCGGTAATCTTTCGAGACATTCTGCATTTCAATCAAAGGGGCGCTCATGATTGCTCTCCTTTTCGGGCTTCATCCGGCAGGCTCAACACCACGTCGCCGCCGAAGGAGCTGACGAAGAGGCCCTCAGCCGTGGCACAGGCGCTGGTGATGCCGTGGCGGGTGCCATCGGCGCGGCTGTGGAAGCTGCGACGCGGCAGAAAACTCTGGTCCAGCGCGACCAAAAGCCCGTAGGAGCGCGTCGGCGCCCAGGGTTTGAGGATGCCAAGCTGCTTGACCGCCCCACCCTGAAGCGGTTCGCGGTAACTGTCGCCGGAGCGCAGCCCGGGCGCGACCCAGAATTGCGGCGGCACCTCCGCCATCATCCGCGTGCGATAGGCCGGTTCGCGCAGCACGAATTCGATGAGCTGACTGCGCGGCGCAAAGCAACAGAGGTAGGCGCCCGCGTCGGAGGCGATCAACCGACCCGGATAGGCCGGAAGGTTGTCGAGCACCACATCGGGCACACCGCCGACCATCGGCAGCGCGATGAGCCGATTGCGCCAGGCCTCGGACACGATCACGCGGCCCTTGTCCTCTTGACACATCAGGCCCGAAGGCCAAGCCAGCCTTTCCGCCAAACGGCGCGGTGGCTCACCGGATTTGACCGCCCAGACGGCGCCGTCCATGCGGCGTTCCATCAGGTTGCGCGCCCAGTCTTCGGGCGTGTGACGCGTCGAGCCACTGGCCAGAACAAGCGTGCCGTCCTTGGCAAAACTCATTGCGGTCAGGCATCCGGCACCATTGAAGGCCGTCGCAGAAACCAGTTCCGTCTCGCCCGTCTCAGAGCGCAGCATCACGCCCTGCCCCGCGACGGCCACGGCCAGTGTGTCCCCCGCCGCCAGCGCCGTGATCGCGGCTGCGTACCGCGCCACTTCGGTCAACTGGCCCGCCGTGTCGCTGCGGTACAGAACCGGCCCGCTCGACAGGTACACATTGCCCCGCCAGAGCGTGAGATTGTCCGGCGTCGAAATCTCCGTCCAAACGGGCGCGTTCTCCAGCGCCATGTTGGCCTTGAACGCCCCGTCCATCGGCGGCACGGTGACCGCCGCCTCGCCCGCGCCGGTCACCCGGTCAAATACGCGCTTGAATGCCGTGATCATGTGCGCCCCCAATAGTCGTTCTGGCTGGTCCATGTTTGGTCCGCCTCGGGCAGCTCGTAGCGCCCGATCCGGTTGTTGTTGATGCCGCCCAAATAGAGCGCGCCCTTGTGTTCGCGGATCGACGTGATCTGTGGATGCGCCTCGCCGCTCAGGTCCCAAAGCGACTCCGTCACCGTGCCGTCCAGGGTCATCTTGAGCACGCAGCCGGTGTTGAGGTTCGGATAAAGCCATTCGTCCATGGCGACACGCTGCGCCATACGTTTGCGAAAGCCCGGCATTTTGAGGCTGAGGTCGAAGGCCGGCGAGCGCATGCCCGCGAGCGCGACCCAATAGGTGCCGTCAGAGGCACGGTTGATGTTGTCCGGGTAGCCGGGGATGTCTTCGATCACCGGTTCGACCTGACCCTTGCGGGGACCCGCGAACCAGAACCGGCTGATGCGGCAGGCCCATGTTTCGGCGAACAACAGCGACTCCCCGTCATCGACCATGCAGATGCCGTTCGGGAACACGCGGCCCGAAAGCACCGTGCGGGTCGAGCCGTCTTTCGGATCATAGGCCAGAATGCGCCCGTTGCCGCGGGCCTCCAACGCATCGACAGCCCAGTCGCTAACGCCGTAGCGGATGGTAGCCTCGGAAAAGTAGACCCGGCCATCGGCGGCGATGTCGAGATCGTCGGCCATGCGAATGCGCGAGTCGTCGATGATCGAGAACAGGCTGCGGTTGGTCTCATCCGAAAGACATTTGATCTCGCGCGCGGGCGTGACCATGTAGAGGCCCATGCCCGCGACACAGGCGTGCAGGTTGTCGTCCTTGTCCATCGCGAGGCCCAAGGGGAAGCCGCCCAAATGCACGAAGACCTCGGAGCGCGTGTAATCGGGGGCAAAGAAGCGCACGATGTCGCCTTGGCGCCCGCCGGTGTAGAGGTTGTCCTGCGAGTCGAAGATCATGTCTTCCGGCCCGTCGAGATCGCCCAGACCGATCGCCGTCACATCGCGGAACTTGTCGTTCACCGCATAAGATGAGGTGGCGTCGACATTGGCAGAGGGGTCTTCCGGCATGTCGAAATAGGTCGGCGAGACATAGACCCGCGACAGAAGTTTGTGGCGGTTCTTGACCCAGCGGATGTCCACGGCCACGGCGAGCAACAAAAGCATGCCAAGCACCAGAGGCGTCGAACCGGAGGGCATGTTGAGGCGGATGAGACTATTGGTGACCATGAGCACGATGACCGTGCCGATGAAGGCCTTGAACACCGAGCCGCGCCCACCGCCGAGGCTGATCCCGCCCAGGACGCAGGCGGTCAGCACGGTGACTTCGAGGCCGATGCCAGTGTCCGGTCCGACGCTGCCCAGACGCGCGGCGTAGAAAATACCCGCCATCGCGGCCATGACACCAGAGATGACATAGGTCGCGCAGACCGTGCGGCGCACCGAAATCCCGGCATTGTAAGCCGAGCGACGCGAGCCGCCGACGGCGAGAATGTGCCAGCCAAAGCGCATCCGCGACAGCACAAGGTGCACGAGAATGGCCACCGCCACCAGCAACAGGAAGTTGACCGGAATGCCGAGGATAAAGCCTTCGCCCAAGTAGAACCAGGCCTCCGACAGGGTCATGCTCATCGCCACTTCGCGGGCATAGCTCAGGATCAGAAGATCGACCATGGCGCGCACGATGATGAGGGTCGCGAGGGTCGTCAGAAAGGCACGGAGCCGCAAATAGCCGATCAGGATGCCGTTCATCAGCCCGATGAGCGCGCCCACGCAGAGCACAGCGGGCACCACGGCCCAGACCGGCCAGCCCAGCGAATTGATCAGCGCCAGAGAGACGAAATTGGCCATGGCAAACGTCGAGCCCACGCTGAGATCAATCCCGCCGGCGAGCATCACAAGCCCCAGCCCGATGGAAATCAGCGCCACTTCGCCCAGTTGCCGTGCCAGATCGGAAAAGCCAGCGGGGCTGAGAAAGCCGGGGATCAGCGAGCCGAACAGGGCCACGACGATCAAAAGGAAAGCAAAGGGGATCGCATTGTCGATCCAGTTCTTGGACAGCACCTCGCCCAGGAGATGATCCGGCACGGTGCGATAACGCCACTTTGCATAGGTGTCGGAGACGGACATATCGGAAAGCCTCTCGAAATGAGGTGCGCCCTTGCGCGGCCCCGAAGGGCCGCACGTCAGACGTCATGTGAGTGGAAAATCGCGGATCAGAACGGCGCCTTGGCGACGTCGTCCATGGTCCAGCAGGAATCGTCGCGCATCGTGTCTTTGGTCAGATCGCGGATCGGGGTGTAGAGCGCATAGGGTGCCTCGCCCGGTTTGAGATCGGACTGCATGACCTGCGCAATCGCATTGGTGAGATCGCGGGCCTGCCCGAAGGCGTCGTAGCTGACGTAGCCGGTGAAAGCGCCATTGGCGAGGCTGTCACAGGCCGGTTTCTGACCGCCGCCATTGGTGAAAAGCTTGATCTCGCCCACTTTGTCCGCCTCGCGGATCGCGGCGGACACACCGGCGTCCATGACCTCCCACAGGCCGATATAGCCGCAGAGGTCTGGGTTCTGTTTGATCACGGTCGAGGCCACGGAATGCGCCTTGGTCGCGTCCCAGTCGGCGGACTGGCTGGAGACCACTTCGATCTCCGGGTGCTCGGCCAGAACGTCCTCGATCGCGCTCATGGTGATGGCGTTATTGGGGTTCGTGGGCGTGCCCTGCATGATCGCGATCTTGCCGCTGCCGCCTGCATCGGGCGCACAGGCTGCGATCGCCATATTGGCCTGATGCACGCCCACCTCATACCAGTTCACACCGACATAGGCGTCCGTGGTGGCGACCGATTTCAGGTTGATCTGAATGACCTTGATCCCGGCCTTTTGCGCGCGGGCCAGAAGGCGGGCATAAACCTGCATGTCCGGGTTGTGCACGACCATGAGATCGGGCTTTTCGCTGATCAGCGTGGTCAATGCCTGCGCACCCACGTCACTGGACCAGTTCGGGTCACGGATCGACAGCTCATAGCCAAGGCGGTCGGCCTGTGTCTGCATCCCCTGCGCCCAGACCTGCGGCAGATCAAAGCTCATGGCAAGGGGCAGGAAGACCACTTTCTTATCCTTGAGCGCGTTGTAATATTGCGGTGCGAGACCGTCGTCGAATTGCTCGGCCTGCGCGACCTGTGCGGCTCCCCCCGCCAGTGTCAGCGCCATCAGCGCGCCTTTCAAAATGCCCTTCATGAGTTCCTCCCTCGTGTCCTAGAGCGTCATTTAAGTCTTTGAAGTGTGGTCAGATGTCCCCTTGCTGCGCGGTCTGTTCGTCGCGCGGGTTCACGAAACTGTCGACGATGATCGCCACCAGAAGCACCGCGCCTTTCACAAGGTTCTGAAGCGTGAAGGACAGGTCCATGATGGTCATGCCGTTGAGCAGAATGCCGATCAGAACCGTGCCGACGATGACATTGCGCACGCCGCCCTTGCCGCCGCTCAGACCAATCCCGCCCAGCACGACCACAAGGATCACGTCGTAGACCATGGTCGATTGCGCAACACGGATGTTCACGGTCGCCAGAAGCGAGGCGGTGATGATCCCGGCGCCAAAGGCAATCACGGAGGACAGCAGATATTGCAGCACCGTCATCGGACGCACCGGAATGCCGGTGATGCGCGCGGCTTCATAATTGTCGCCCATGGCGTAGATGTAGCGCCCGCGCCGGGTGAACCGCAGAAAGGCATAGGCCAAAAGCGCCACAAGCCCGAACCAGATCACCGGAAGTGGCACACCGCTGACGGAGCCGGAAATCGCGCGCAGCCAATCGGCATCTTCGGGCACGTAAATCACATCGAGATCGACAAGCGCGAGGCGGCCAAAGCCGTAGATCACCGTTGACATCGCGAGTGTGGCGAAGATCGCCGGAATTTCCACGTAGGCGATCAAAATGCCCATGACGATGCCGATCACGGCGGCAAATCCCAGCCCCAAAAGCACGGCGCTCACCGCATCCGTACCAGCATTCATCAGAGAAATCGTCCAGGCCGTGGACATCGCCATCGTGGCCACCATGGCAAGGTCGATCCCCCGCCCGATCACGACGATCCCCATCGCCACGCCCAGAATCCCCAAAACAGAGACGTTCTGCAGCAAAGACAACAGATTGTCCGAAGCCATAAAGCCCGGCAGCGTCACGGCGAAGACAGCAAAGAACGCAATGGCGATGAAAAATACGATGGTTTCCTGGGTCAACCCAAGGCGCGGCCACGCGGGCCCCGTCGCTTTGCGAGCGGCGGTCTCAGTCATGATATGTCCTCCCTGATGCGAATGACCGATCTCCCGTCGGTCGCCTCGCATGACGTTACGTTACAAAACGCAAATTTGTCTGACAAGCTGATAAGTTGAAAAACTTACAACCAACTTGCCTTACTCCGTAGCTCCACCCTAAATTGCCAAGACCCGCAGCGAACCAACGGATGTCTGATGCCCCCTTCGACAGGTCAGAGACTCTCTGGCCAGAAAACCTCTGGCCCCAAACATAAACTCACCCCACCCCGCAGCTATGCCAGTAAGGTGGCGGATATTTTGCGCCGCGAGATCGAACAGAATGTCTTTCGCCCGGGTGAGCGCCTGCCGACCGAAGCGGTGTTGGGCGAAACCTTCGGGGTCAGCCGCGCAGTGATCCGCGAGGCGATTTTTGCGCTCAAGCAAGACGGTATCGTGCAAAGCTATCAAGGCCGCGGCATCTTCGTGGTCGATGAATTGCCGGAGGCCTCGTTTTGCCTTGCCCGCACAGAGCTGGACGACAAGGAAGAGATTGAGCGGGTATTCGAGTTTCTGCTCGCCCATGAGGCCTCCGCCGCCGCATTGGCCGCACAACGGCGCAGTCCGGCGGATCTCGACGCCATCGGCGCTGCTCTTGGTGCCATCGACGCCGCCATTGCGCGCGGCGAAAACGGCATCGAACAGGACATGGCCTTTCACTCTGAAATCCTGAAGGCGACCGGCAATCACCTGTTCATCTCTTTCGGCGCGTTTCTGGAAAATCGCGTGCGGCATCTGATCCGACAGGCCCGCACCAACAGCTCGCGCAAGGGGCTGACCGACCTTGTGCAGGACGAGCATCGCGCCATTTTCGCGGCCATCGAGGCCGGAGATGCCGAGCGCGCCCGCGAGGCGGCGGCGTCCCATCTCAAGAACGCCGCCATGCGTCTGACACTTTATATGCAAGACACCTGACATCCGCCCACCCTCAAATATGCAGCGCCCGACCGTAAGCCGCCAACACCGCCTCATGCATCATTTCCGACATCGTCGGGTGCGGGAAGACCGTGTTCATCAGCTCTTCTTCCGTCGTCTCCAACGTCCGCCCGATCACGTAGCCCTGGATCATTTCCGTCACCTCGGCGCCCACCATATGCGCGCCCAAAAGCTCGCCCGTCTTGGCGTCGAACACGGTTTTCACCAGACCCTCGGCCTCGCCCATGGCGACGGCTTTGCCGTTGCCGATAAAGGGAAATTTGCCGACTTTGATCTCGTAACCCGCCTCTTTCGCCTTGTCTTCCGTCAGCCCCACAGAGGCCACTTGCGGGTGGCAATAGGTGCAGCCCGCGATCGAGTTCGGCTTGATCGGATGCGGGTGGAGGCCCGCGATCAGCTCGGCGACCATGACGCCTTCGTGCGACGCTTTGTGGGCCAGCCAAGGCGCGCCCGCGATGTCGCCGATGGCGAACAATCCGTCGACGCCCGTGCGGCAGAATTCGTCAGTCACGACATGCGTGCGGTCGATTTTCACGCCCGCCTCCTCGAGGCCCAGACCCTCGACATTGCCGACGATGCCGACCGCGGAAATCACCGTGTCGAACTCTTCGGTGGTGACTTTGCCGTCGGCTTCAAAATGCGCTGTGACCTTGCCTTTTGCACGGTCGAGTTTCTTCACGGTCGTCTTTTGCAGGATCTTCATCCCCTGCTTTTCGAACTGCTTTTTGGCGAAGGCGGAGATGTCTTTGTCTTCGACCGGCAGCACGCGATCCATCACTTCGACGACCGTCGTGTCGGCGCCCAAAGTGTTGTAAAAGCTCGCGAATTCAATGCCGATTGCGCCCGATCCGATGACCAGCAACTTCTTCGGCATCCGCGTCGGCACCAGAGCGTGGCGGTAGGTCCAGACCAGATCGCCGTCGGCCTCCAGCCCCGGCAGCTCACGCGCCCGCGCGCCGGTGGCGACGATGATGTTTTTGGCGGTCAAAGTCTCGGTGCCCTTGTCGGTTTTGACCTCGACCTTGCCTTTGCCCGCGAGCTTGGCCTCGCCCATGATCGCGGTGACTTTGTTCTTTTTGAACAGGGTCTTGATGCCGCCGTTCATCTGCGCCGCGACACCGCGCGAGCGCTTGACGATGGCGTCGAGATCAAAGCCGATGTCCCCCGCCGACAGACCGAATTCCTTGGCGCGGTGCATCTGGTGATAGACTTCCGCCGAGCGCAACAGCGCCTTGGTCGGAATGCAGCCCCAGTTCAGACAAATCCCGCCAAGGTTTTCGCGCTCGACACAGGCGACCTTGAGGCCAAGCTGCGCCGCACGAATGGCCGCAACATAGCCACCGGGGCCAGCGCCGATGACCACGAGGTCGAA
>NZ_LRUC01000016.1 GCF_001550095.1 Celeribacter ethanolicus
TCATACGGCACCGCGTTCTTGCCGTTATACACGCACCCGGTGACCAGCGGTTTGTCCGGGTCGCCGTCGAGGAATTCCACCACGACTTCCATGCCGATCCGAGGGATCACCATGCCACCCCAGCCGTTGCCTGCCCAGGATTGCGACACCCGGCAGCGCATCGAATAGGCGGCGTCCAGATCCCAGTGGAACTGCACCAGAATGCGCCCGTACTCGTCGCAGTCGATCTCGCCGTCGCCCACGACCACCGCGGTTTGCGGGCCTTTCACATCGGCGCGCGCGGTCTTCAACTCCGGCACCAGAGGCGCGTCGGCGGGCAGCAAAACATAGCGCCCGGTGTAGGCGTAGCCGTCGCCCTCTTCGCCGCCGGAACCGTAATTGTCCGACGTGTAGCTGTGATGCGCCACGAGGCACAGATAGTCCTCCCCCGATCCCGGAAGGGGCTCGCCGCCAAGCGTCACCCGCAGCCCCGCGCCAAGCGCAGGAATATCGCCCTGCGCCTCAAAGCGCCGGTCCTGGCCGGTCTCACCCTCCGACCGCAGCCGCGCGACCACATCGCCACGGCCCTGGTCGAGGTAATCCCCCGGCCAGTCAAAACTTTCGATCTGGCCCTGAGCATAGCGCGAAGAAGATGAAGAATTGGTTTCCATCGCCGCGGTCGGCGTCTTGAAATTGTAATCCGTGAGCCGCACCGCCCCCGTCGTGATCCGCCGCGCTGGCCGCCATTCCCAGAAGTGCTCGATTTCCTCCTGGTGGTGGCCATCATAGGGCTTGAACGGGCGCTCGCCGATGGTCGCATGGCTCTCGACAATGTCGGTCAGAACCATCAGGTGAGAGCCGCTATCCTGTTCAAAATGATAGGAAATCCCGTGCCGTTCCATGAGGCGCGCGGCGAAATCCATGTCGCTTTCTCGGTATTGAACGGTGTATTCGAGTTCCGGGTAATCGAGCGTCAGCCGGGTCTCCATCTTGCCTGCCGAGGCATAGGCACCGAGGAGCTCCGTGAGGATGTCAACCACGGTTTTATTGTGAAAAATCCGCTGGTTGCG
>NZ_LRUC01000017.1 GCF_001550095.1 Celeribacter ethanolicus
CGGCTACGCCTACACCGGGCGCTATGTTTTGCTGCCCGCCGACGCGCCTCTGGTGCCGGAGTTGAAGACCGCGCGCGCCGATGTGAAAGGCCCGCAAACCGCGGTGGTCGTGGGCGACGGCGAGATCGACTGCGACGAGTACGGGCGCATTCTGGTGCAGTTCCACTGGGATCTGGACGCCGCCTATTCGATGCGCTGCCGGGTGTCGCAATCCTGGGCAGGCAACGGCTGGGGTGGCATGGTGATCCCTCGGATCGGCATGGAAGTCGTGGTGGAATTCCTCGACGGCGACCCGGACAAACCGCTGGTCACCGGGTGCGTGTATAACGGCAAGAACGCGGTGCCGTATGATTTGCCGGAGCATAAGACGCGGAGCACGTTTCAGACGGATACGCATGAGGGCGAGGGGTTCAACGAACTTCGGTTTGAGGACAAGAAGGGTGAGGAGGAGGTTCGAACAATCGCTCAACGTGATATGAACACCCTTGTTAAAAACAATGAAGCTAAGATTGTCTTAAATGACTCATCTACAGCAATTTATGACAATGAACTCCGCGAGGTCTTTGGTAACTCAATCTTGAGCGTAGGCGGAAGTGTGACCACTTATGTTGGTGCGACCGGGGCTATGGCGCTGGCGCAGCAGGACATGGGAGCACGGCGTAATACCCTGTCCAAAATGGCATATGCTCTTGATCGCCAAAACCTTAAAGAGAATGGCTCTCCCGGAGATTACACTATTATTACGGACGGTTCTCACGAAACAACAATTGGGCAGTCTCATATCAACCAGGTCGGAGATAATCAGTATAATTCTGTTGGAAAGAACCACTCTTTGAACGTTGATGGCAACAGTGCAATGCGTGTTGGAGGTGACAGTAGCGTTCACGTTCAAAAATCCAAAACGGAGATTGTTGGTGATAAGTACACCATTGTCTGTGGGGCCAGCCGGATAGAGATGCATAGTAATGGCAAAGTCGTGATAAAAGGGGTCGATATCGAAATTAGCGGCAGCTCTTCTATTACGAATAAAGCCCCTCGTATCGATTTGAATTGAGGTCAAAGCAATGGATGCCGAAAATCAAGCTCGTTTGAGAGCATACTGCGCTATGCTTGATGTAAGAGAAGTGTCTACAGAACCAAATCCGGCTCTTGCCTTGCAAGTTCTTGCACGGATGTATCTCGTTCCTACAATTGAGGAACACGGAGAACGAAATCGAGCACTCAACGAAATTCGTGGTAATTTGCGCGGAGAGTTTGATACTTGGTCTCCGTTTGTAGGCGAAACGGCCCGTGTCGCCGCAATGATGCAAGAGCTCCCGTATTGGTTCAACCATTTGAATGCGACGACAGAGGTGCTCATTGAGCGCTATAAAAGTTTATCTACTGCGATTAGAATTCTGCAATATCTGGGTGTTGGTGCGGGCGGGTCTGCGATTGCTGCGGGTTTGGCCGAGGGCTCGAAGCAAAGCTCCACGCGTGCTGGTGTTGAGCGCGGGGCAAGGCGTCTTGCAGGACAGGGCCCATTACTTGAGGAAATCCAGCGTCGTGCGAAGATACGGATGACGCCTGCCCGTGCAGGCATCGTTGGTGCGGTGATTATCGTCGGAGGGACACTTGCATATCACAATGCTCTCGAGCAACAGGAGCAAATCAGAGAAATCATCATGCATCGCTTTCAGGACGGAGAAGTGACTGACGCCCAGTTTCGGGATGTTTTCGGTGATAGAATTGATCCTGCTAATCTTAAGAAATACTGGGAGCTTTGACGATGAGAGCCATATCAATATCCAGGCCAGCGTATATCTTGGTTGCTGCAGCTGTGGGGGGCATTCTTTTTGCGATACTTGGCTTCTTGGTTGGACACTTTACCATCTTTCATTGGTTTGGATTGGTGGCGATTATGTTGTTGCTTCCGCGATGTTTAAACATGATTTTTGTCATCGTAGACTGAAGTTTAAAGTTAATATTTTAAGCTTGCCGTCACCTTTTATGGTTTTCAAAATTTGGGCGCTGGGTCCGGGTTTTGCCCACGATTAACATTTTAAATTATTGTTTCATAAAGCAATTGTGACGATCCGCAAACGTCACTAACCTTCTGGTGGCCCTTTATAATTGCTGGGCCGAAGATGGTTTCGGAAAGCCGGGACATCGGTATTATGGTTGGCGGCGAGATCAGCGGCCAGATCGGTGCGCAGGCCGGTGTCGACGGGCAGGTCGGCTATGAGAAAGGCCGTGCGACCGCCGAAGCCGGAGCGAAGATCGGGCTGGGGCTCGGGGCGTCCGTGAAGGGGCGCGCGGGGCTTGTTGGGCTCGACAAGATCTGGAACGGGATCAAAAGCGGGTGGAATGCGATTTGGAACGACTGATGACAGGAGCGGGGCGCGATGCGATGGACCCGAATGCGATGGAATATGGCGCGGGCGGCGCTTTTGGTCGGCGCGCTGATGAGCGTTGCGGGGGCCAGCATGGCTGATACGCAGAACACCGGGGCGGAAACGGGCAGGGCGGAAACGGAGGGCGCTGCTGCGCAAAAATTTTCCCGTTTGAGCGAAACCAAGGGTCTCACCGCCTTCGATCTCGACGGCGAGGCGCTCGATTTCAGCACATGGGTGCCCGAGCGCTTCCTGTGGAGCGAAGCCCATGATGTGCCCGTCGAATTTGCGCCCGCCGCGCTGTTTTCCGCCTTCGAACAGGTCCGCATCGGCTATGATCCGCTCGAACGCGATCGCTATGAGGTGCGCCTTTACCGCGCCACGCTCTATCCCGATCGGGTTGCGCTCGCGGTCAGCTACGCGCGCCTGCTCGCGCGGGTCTGGTCTTCCACCGATTTCGGCATGAGCGCCCCCGATCCGATGTTCGGCGAGGTGCTTGGCGGCACCGATGCGAGCGGTGCGATGATGATCAACCGGATTTCCGTCTGGCGTCGCGGCGAGGAGCTTTTGATTCTGCGCCAGCGCTTCGAGGCCGAACGGTTCGAAAACTACGCCGAAGACATGGCGAAAATGGTCGGTAGCCTCAGATTCAAGACCGCCCTCGACACGCCTCTGGTCGGGGATGACGCGCCGGTCCGCGCCCTTGCGACACGCTCGGGTGCGCTTTGGATGGCGCGTTTCCCCGCGCATTGGCAGGAGATCGACGCACCGCTGGATTTGGGCGCGAAGGGCGTGTTCTCATTCTGGCGCGACACGGCGGATGCCAAAGGCAATCTGGCCGCGATGATCGCGTCAGTGCCCGCACCCGCCGATCTTCCGAACGGCCCGCCCGGCGATGCGTCCTTTAACGATCTGGCCGATACGGCGGCAGCGATGGCGCATATGGCGCTCGGCCAACTGGCGCCCGATCAGCCCTTTACACTGGCGCCCGTGGAGGCCTCCCGCATTGGGGATCTCGCGCAGACGACCGCCTTCAACGCGCTCTACACCTTTCGCGTCGAACTGGGAGAGGTCAAGGCTCTGGTGAAACTCGACGTGATGCTGGCCTATGGCAAGGACGGGCAGCTTTTGTCTTTCGTCACCGTGGCGCCCGCGGGCACCGATCTTTATCTGGAGGGCACCTCGATGCATGCGTCTTATGTCCAGAAAGTCCTGCTCGAAACCCTGACGGCCTATTTCGGCGCCAGACAAGCGCAGTAGGCCGGGGTGGTATGGAGCGTCGCATGGACCGGATCGGATCGTTTCACCTGCGCTGTGTGATCAGTGTTGCTCCGAATGGCGCCGTGGGGCTTGCAGACACCAACGCGCGGGTTCTTCTGGCCGGGAGCCTGTCGCCCTCGGACGTGGGGCGTCTGGCGGTCTGTCAGGACCTGAATGACGGGGACGCGCCGGTGACGGTGGTGCTTGGGCTCGTCGAGGAGGCCGAACGGGACGACGACGCTCCGACGATCATTTCCGCAGGGGAAAGCTCCATCGCACTCTATCCGGACGGCCATATCCGTCTCCGGGGCGAACAGGTGACGGTCGACAGCGCCGGAGCGCTCAGGCTTCTGGCCGGAAGGATAGATCTGAACTGAATGTGGACGCTGACGAACCATACCCCCTTTCCGGCGGAGACTGGCGCCTATCGGACCCCCGACAATGCGGGCTTCTGGGGGCTTTGGCTGGTGGCGGGGTTCTCCCTCAGGGACGGAGCCTTGCCGCTTTTCGACCCCGAACAGCGTCCGATCACCCCCTCTTTCGTCTTCGCCGAGGGGGACGCTCTCGCGCGCGATGCCGATCTCACACCACCGCGTCCGCGTGTCGATCTCATCGTCCGCGCTCATGCCCATCAGCCCGCCGCGCGCAGGGAAGCCGAGGAGAGCCGGCCACGCGCGCTGGGTTTACGAATCGGGGGCTGGAGTAAAATTCTCGAAGTGCATCCGCCGCTCTACTACCAACGCAATCCGACGTTCGGTTTCGGCAGTCCCGGCATCCGTGTGCGAGCCGATCCGGACACGCCCCCCGCTTTGCTCTGTCTTGACGGGGCGCATGGATACGGCGGGCCGGGGCATCCGCTCAATCCACTCGGGCGGGGCTTTCGCAATGTGTCGGAAGATCCCAAGGCGAGCCCGCCAGTGGTCTATCTCGCCGGACAGACCCCGGCAAGGGAGGGTGCGACAGAGGGCACAGGGACGGTGCCCGCGCAACTCGGTCCGATTTCCCCGCTCTGGGAGGCGCGCCGCGCGCTTGGCGGCACCTATGATGCCAACTGGGAACGCCGCCGTGCACCGCTTTTTCCCGAGGATATGTCGGCGGACTACTGGCAATCGGCGCCGCCCGATCAGCGCCTGTCACGCGATCTTTTTGCGCCGGGCGCCGCGCTGGAAGCAGGCGGTTTCGCCACCACCGGCCCCTTCGATGCGCCGGGAATCTATCCGCTTCCGCTGCTTTCGCTGCGGTGCGACACCAAACTCTCGGGCCTTTGGCAGCCCGCCGAGGCGCAACTTCAGCGCATTGAGGTGGATCTCGACACGATGCAGGTTCATGTGCTCTACCACGCGGCCTGGCCGCTCGCGCGGGCTGACGAGGATGTGGCCGTGAGCGAAACCGTGGTCGAACTGGACCACGCGCAGGGCTTCCGCGTTCCGGCCGGGGCGGCGGGGCTGTTCCACAAATCTCCATCCCTCATGCGAGAGGTTTGATCCATGGGTGTGACGATTGCGGTCAATGGTTTGACCATCTCTCACAAAGGCTCGGGCGGCAGCCATATGAACTCCGCCCCCGATGTGTGCAAAACGCCGGGAAAAGGCGACCCTGTGCCGTATTCGATCAAAGCGGACAACGGCAGCCTCGTCAAAGGCACTAAAACGGTCAAGGCCGACGGTGGACAGATGATTGCCACGAGCCCCTCGGAATTTGCCTCCTGCACGGGCGATGGCGGCGGCTCCATGGGCGGGGTGGCCTCGGGCACATTTCTCAAACAGTCCAACTGGATCACCTATTCTCCCAACGTCTACGCCGAAGGCAACAACATCTGCCGTCTCAGCGACAAGCTTTTCATGAACAACCGCAACACGATCTGCGGCAACTCGGGCCAGCGTGAGGCGGGGCTCGGCTCGGGCGATCCGGTGATGGATGCGCTGTGCAAGATTTTTTGCGAGGCGCGGGAGGAATGGCAGAAATGCCGTGGTAAACCGGGCTGCAAACGGCCCTCCATCCTTGCCCGCGACAAGGTTAATGCCGCCCTCGACAGCGCGGGATCGCCGCTGCGCCGTGCGCTCGGAAATTCCATCGGGGCGGCGGAACGCACCCTCTACGCGGCGGGCGACAAGGCGCTCGATCTCGGGCGCAAATTCTACACCCAGAGCGGTTTGCGCGAGGCGATGAAACGGGCGGTCACACGCGCGATCGGCCGGGCAGGGGTGAACCGTCTCAAGTCCATGGGCAAACGGTTCTGGCTTCGGGCCGTACCGTTTTTGGGTCAGATTGCCACGGGGCTCGATGTGGCAATGACGGCGATGGATGTCTACAACATCATCGACGGGGCGGTGGATATGCTCGACAACGCGCTACGGATTCAGCCCGATTTCGCCACGCTCGATGCGGACGGCGCGGTCAAGGATATTTACGATTTCAAATTCGATGCGCCGGGGTATCAGGACGAGATGTCACCGGATCAGCGCCGTCTTTATGAACAGGTGACGGATGGCAAGGTGATTGAGGTCGACAATGCCACATGCGGCTGTGATCGGGGACGCGGTGCCTCGGTGCCGATGGGCTAGTCGGTCGCAAAAAAGACAAGAGGAAAGCATGGATATACTCGAAGCACGCGGCACACCCTCGGCCTATCAGGTGGCGTTTCCCGCACTGCGCTTTTGTGTTTGGACAGAAGGCGGGTTCGACCAGCCGGACTGCGGAGCGGCAGCCTTGGCGGTTTTTGACGCTGTGATGGAGAGCCTGGGCGGGGAGATCGGCTATCTGACGCTGATCAAACCGACGGCAGGCAAACGGGTTCGTCTGACCCGGGCCACGCCCAAAAAGCGCGAGGAAGCGCGGGCCGCCGTTGCGGCGGGGATGCCCGCACATCGCCACCTCTCCGCGGACGCCGAAGCGACGTTGGCCGAAGGGGCGCGGGGCGTGGGCCTGCCTGCACTCGACCTGTCCCATCTCCCCGGCGGGCCGGGGTTCATCGGGCTCGATATGCCCTTGGAACATCCCGCCGCGATGGGGTTGATCGCGCGTTTGCATCAGATCATGGATGGGGTGCCGCTTGTTGCCGGGGTCTGTGGCTACGGGTTTGCCATGGCACCGGGGGATTTCGGTCAGTACAAACTTCCGCCTGCCCATCTGCGCTTTCGCACCGCGCTCATGGCGCCGATGGAGCTGTTGTCGCGGGAGGTGCGCTATGACGCGCCCTTTGTGCAGATGCGCCGCCTCTCTCAGCGCCGTGATGCCAAAGGAGCGACCATTCCCGAGGCGGAGCTGTTCGATTATCAAACCGGGCTGCCCGACATCGGCTGGCGGACGTACCTCGGGGCGGATCTCTGCGCCCGTGTCGATGCCCAGGAGGGGCTGGAGACAAAACTGGCCGCGCTGGTTGCGCAAGGCGGCTCTGTGGAAGAGCGGGCGGGGCACCGCGTTGTCACTGCCAGCCCCGTGCCAGTCTGGGGCGATCTGAACGCGGGCGAACCGATCGCGGGCTATATCGCCGCGCGGGCCTATCTTGAGCCAGCGCTGGCCTCCCGGTCGATCCGCCTCATGTCGGCACCGTGCCATGACACATCCGATAAGGATCGCATGCGCGAGGCCGAGGCCTATGTCGACCGTTTCAAGGAGGAGGGCGCATGATGGACCGCACCGACGTTTTTGCTGGGCGCCTGCATATTGCGTCCCAGATCCCGCAGGCGCTGCGAAGCATCGAGATCCGCGGCCTCTTCACCCCCGAAGCTCTGACCGAGGGGCGGACGCTGACGATCCTCGACGCGCTCGAATGGCCCGTCAGCACGCTTGGGGGGCTGTTCGGCGCGGGCTTTGCCTCCTTCGGCGCTCCAGCCCCCGTCACGGCCACGCTTTTGCAGGAGGGCGAGGCGTTCAGGATACGGATCGAGGGCGGCCCGCTGCATCCTTTCGCGCTTTGGTGCGTGCTGCGCCTTTTGGCCAGCGCCGCGACCCTTCCGCCCGGTGCATTCGAGCGGCTTGTCGACCTCATGGAGGGCGATGAAGAGGCCGCGCGGGAGGCCTTTTCCCCCCGTTTCATCACCGATTACGAGGCCCTGAGCTGTCTCGTGACGGGGGAGGGCGCGCTGGTCGATTTCGATGCGGCGCTTATGCCCGCCACAGCGCCCTTGTTGGCGGGGGTGGCGCGGCTGATGGATCAGTTCGGAAACCATATCGGTGCGGGGCGCGAGGCCGGAAACGAGCGGCTCTTGTTCGATCTTCCGCGCGCCGCAGAGCTCACGCCCGCGCTTGAGGACGGGTTTCTTGCGCTCCAGAGTCTCGGCGTGTTTGCCGATGGCCCGCCCGCGGGATTTGCCGAGGCCGACCCCGAGCTGGTCTTGCAAACCCCGCAGCGGCTCGTGGTGACGGGTTGGGAAGAGAGCGCGCTCGGTCTCGTCGCTTTGATCGCCGCGCTGTGTGGCGGCGATCTGGGCGGGGTGGACCTGCGCGATGCGGATTGAGACGGGGCCTCTGGCGCTGACGGCGTGCGGTGTGTCGACCGTCTTTGGTGAGACTCGCGCGGCCAGCGCGGCAAAACTGGTGGAGGGGCGGCCAGCCTACCGGCGGCTGCGCAGCTATCTCGACGACACCTATGCGCCGCAACTCGCGGCTTTTGCGGCCGAACCCGCGGCCGGGGCGCAGGCGCTCATCCGGGCGCGGCGGCTGGCCCGGGCGGCGCTTGACGACCTTCTGTCCTCTGCGCCCGGCGCGTTCGATACGCGCGGGGCCACCGTCGCGATCCTCTTGCCTGCGGTCGCCCCGGCGGAAGGCCTCGCGGCGGAGGCGGTCAGCGCGCTTGCGGCAGAGATATTGGCCGATGTGAATGCCCGCACCGGGCTAAGCGCGCTTCACGTGACCGCTCATGCCGCGGGGTCGACGGGGCTGGCCGAGGCGCTCCACGATCATTCTGGGTCGCTTTCGCAGGGTAATCCCCCCGAAATTTAGGGGCGTTTGAAAGTAGAATTTTCTCGAAAGATAAAAGAGGAGATTCTGATGAAGAAATCGAAATACAGCGACGCTCAGATCATGAGTATTTTGAAACAGGCCGAAGGCGGTGTGCCGGTTGCGGATCTGTGCCGTGAGCATGGGATGAGTTCGGCGAGCTTTTACAAATGGCGCTCGAAGTATGGCGGCATGGATGCGAGCCTGATGGCGCGGATGAAAGAGCTCGACGAGGAAAACAAGCGCCTCAAGCGCATGTATGCCGAGAAGAGCATGCAAAACGACCTGTTGAAGGAAGCGCTTGGAAAAAAGTGGTAAGGCCGTCTCAACGCAGAGAGATGGCCGAGTGGGCGGTTCGGCACCGGTCCGTCAGCATTGCTTTGGCCTGCCGAGCATTCAGCATCAGTGAGACGTGCTATCGATATCAGCCGACGCTCAGAGCTGAGAACGAGCTGATCGCCGATTGGCTTGTCGCGCTGACAACGGCCAAGAGGAGTTGGGGGTTTGGTCTGTGCTTTTTGCATCTGCGGAACGTCAAAGGTTTTGGCTGGAACCACAAA
>NZ_LRUC01000018.1 GCF_001550095.1 Celeribacter ethanolicus
CCGTCGCCCCTCCGAGCACACCGCCCAGCAAGCCGTCATCACCGGTCAGGCCGCCAAGCAGGTCGGTCCCGCCAAGCAGACCGCCCAGCAAACCATCGTCACCAGTCAGGCCGCCGAGCAGACCCTCATCCCCCAGGACCCCGCCCAGAAGCCCACCTTCGCTGCCGCCGGTTTCATCGGTTGCGCCGAGCAGGCCGGTGCCGATCAAATCGCCCACAAGCCCATCCGCCCCGGTGATATCCCCGAGCAAACCATTATTGCCGACCAGATCGCCCAGAAGCCCTTCGGAGCCCGTGACATCGCCAAGCAAGCCGCTGTTGCCCGTCAGCCCACCGAGCAAACCGGTATCGGACACCAGACCGTCCAGAAGTCCCGTGTCTTCGCTCACGATGCCATCGCCGAGAATCGGTTGTCCCAAAAGCGCGGTCCCGAGGTCGCCGAGCAGCCCGTCGGCGCCGACGAGATCGCCAAGCAGTCCTTCGGACCCCGTGATATCGCCCAGCAAACCGTTATTGCCCGTCAAATCCCCCAGGAGACCTTCATCCCCGATCAGCGGATCCAGGAAGCCCTGCTGCGCCCCATCCGTCGGATCGGTGCTGTCCGTCGGGTCGGTGCTGTCCGTCGGGTCGGTGCTGTCCGTCGGGTCGGTGCTGTCCGTCGGGTCGGTGCTGTCCGTCGGGTCGGTGCTGTCCGTCGGGTCGGTGCTGTCCGTCGGGTCGGTGCTGTCCGTCGGGTCGGTGCTGTCCGTCGGGTCGGTGCTGTCCGTCGGGTCGGTGCTGTCCGTCGGGTCGGTGCTGTCCGTCGGGTCGGTGCTGTCCGTCGGGTCGGTGCTGTCCGTCGGGTCGGTGCTGTCCGTCGGGTCGGTGCTGTCCGTCGGGTCGGTGCTGTCCGTCGGGTTATCCCCACCGCCACCGCCACCGGAAGCCAGCAGACCAAGGCCAAGTGCGCCAAATGCCGCCGCGGCCAGCGCCTGATCGGACATGCCCGTCCCCAACCCGGCCGCAGCGATCGCGCCTTCGGCCCCCATCACCGTCCCGTCTGCGAAAACCAGACTGTGCAGGGAGTCATTCTCTGCCGGAGTATAGAAATCATTGACCAGAATCTGCCCCCCGCTCTTCAGATCAATGATCAGATCATCCCCTTTGCGGGTGTAGCGAAGCACATCTTCGCGCAGCACATCAAGGTGAATACCGATTTCCTGTCCCGCTTGAATGGAGCTGGTGGCCATGTGTCTGTCTCCTCATTCTTGCCGGGCTCCCATCGCCCAAACAAAAGCATTAGTTACATCTAAAGTATATATCTTTCCTCCAAAAGGCCTAGTCAAACGAATAATTGCGCTTTTTGACAGAGAACGCATTGTTTCCATTTTCGTCCGGCGGTTTCCGCCATAAAAAAAGGCCCCGTCACCGACGGAGCCTTTGAGTTTACCGCGTGGTCGCGGATCAGATCAGCCCATCGTCTGTGAGATCGAGGCCGGACAAAAGGCCATCATCCCCGAGCAGACCGCCAAGCAAGCCATCCTCGCCACCGAGCAGACCGCCGACAAGACCATCGTCCCCAAGCAAGCCATCGGTCAGACCGCCCAGAAGACCATCGCCTTCGGTGCCATCGCCGAGAAGGCCGACGCCAAGAAGATCACCCACAAGCCCGTCCGCCCCGGTAACATCGCCAAGCAGACCCTCGTCACCGACCACATCGCCCAGCAATCCTTCGGAGCCCGTCACATCGCCCAGCAGGCCGGAATTCCCGGTCACGTCCCCGAGAAGACCGCCATCGGCAATCACCGGGTCCAACAGGCCATCTTCGGCACCTGCGGTCTCGAGCACACCGTCCACGATGCCGGAAACACCGCCCAGAAGCCCGTCCTCGCCGCCAAGCAGACCTCCGAGAAGGCCATCGTCACCGGTCAGGCCACCGAGCAGACCATCTTCGCCACCAAGGAGCCCGCCAAGAAGGCCATCATCCCCGGTCAATCCGCCAAGCAAGCCATCCTCGCCGCCCAGAAGGCCACCGAGCAGGCCGTCATCGCCACCAAGGAGCCCACCGAGAAGGCCATCGTCACCGGTCAATCCGCCAAGCAAGCCATCTTCGCCGCCCAGAAGGCCACCCAGCAGGCCGTCATCGCCACCAAGAAGACCTCCCACAAGGCCATCTTCGCCGGTCAGCCCGCCAAGCAGACCATCTTCGCCCCCGAGAAGACCGCCGAGCAGACCGTCATCACCGGTCACGCCGCCCAGAAGCCCGTCTTCACCAAGAAGACCACCGACGAGGCCGTCCTCACCGATCACGCCGTCAAGCAGACCGCCGACAAGGCCCTCGTCGCCCAACAGGCCTCCCACCAGGGAGTTGTCGCCGAGCAGACCGTCCAAAAGACCGCCGGGGCCGGTAATCCCGGACAGCAGCCCGCCCACGAGGCCGCTCGGAGCCAAGAGACCGCCAACGAGACCATTTTCGTCAAGCAGGCCACCGACAAGACCGTCTTCTGCAAGCAGACCACCGACAAGACCGTCTTCGGTCAGCAGGCCACCGACAAGACCGGTGTCGCCCAACAGCGCGGAGGTGAGGCCGGTGGAGCCGAGCAGACCTCCCAGCAGGCCGCTGCTGTCCGTCAGGACCGAGGTCACGCTGGACAGCGGGTCGTCGCTGACCGAGGAGCCGTCGCCCAGAAGGCCACTGCCCGTCAAAGCACCGAGCAGGCCACCGGCGCCGGTGATGGCGCTCAGAAGACCGTCGTTGCCGATCAGATCGCCCAAAAGCCCTTCGGAGCCGGTGATCGCCCCGAGGGTGCCCTCGTTGCCGGTCAAGCCACCAAGAAGGCCCTCGTCTCCGACCAGGGAATCGAGCACGCCAGCTTCCGCCGTATCCGTCGGATCCGGTTCGTCCGTCGGGCCCGGCTCATCCGTCGGGCCGGGTTCATCCGTCGGCCCCGGCTCATCGGTCGGATTGTCGTCATCGTCATCATCGTTTCCGCCTCCGAGACTCGCGCCCCCCGCCAAAAGTGCGGCGCCGAACGCGGCCGCAACGGCACCGACATCATCCGGAATGATCCCCGCACCGAGGCCAACAGCCTCTTCTTCACCGTCGAAAATTCCTTCGATCCCGCTGAAGGACCCGTCCGCCAGCATCAGCCGGTGGGCGCTGCCATCGGCCGCAGGCATATAAAAGTCGCTGACCGTAATCCGGTCTCCGCCTTTCAGTTCGACGACGAGATCGTCCCCGGATTTGATGTAGCGGCTGATGTCGCCCTTCTCAGCGCCGATCATCACATCGACAGCAGCGTTTGCCTTAACAACGGTTTTGGCCATTTTAACGTCCTCTGGTGGTTCGGGCCGGAAACGGCCGAAAGATCACGGGGGAGCATTACACCCCTTTGGCTATGGTCATACACTATACTTTAGTTCGATCAATATACGTAAGGATATATTATACAGAAAGTCTTAGAAAAATGTTGTAGCAAAACCACGGCACAAGCTTGTTTCGGGCTAGGCTCTGCGCCAATACTAAAGAAGATATGCGACTGTTCACCCCTGCGAAACGATTGCGGCGAAATGTTTGCCAAAAGCGTTTCTCTCCAATCCCCCGAACAAGCTCCCCAACGCAGATCACACGGATCGAGACATCAAGAAGAGGGCGCCCATCGTGACCGATTCCCCCCCGCCGGACAAAGGCCAGACACCCCCGGAAACACCCGCCGCTGCACTCCGGGACACGAACGAGGCCCAGCTCGCGGCACAAAATGCCACGCGTCCCGTTCTTCAGACCATCGCCCGCATGATCGCAACCGACCGCCGGCCCGCGGCTTTGCTGTCGGAGACGGCCAAACTGCTTCTCGCCAACGCCGCCGCCAGGCAACTTGGCCTGAGCGAAGATGTCCTGCGGCACAAACTCGACTGGCCTCTGCTGTGTCAGCAGGCCCTGCGGGCGGGCAGTGTCGCCCTTTCGCTCAAGGTCGACGCCACCTCTCACGCCGGGGAACTCGTGCACCTTCCGCTCAACGGGGCGAACGGCTTTCTGTTGCGTCTGGCGGAAACGGAGCAGGAATCCACCTGGCTTGAGAACCGGGCACGCGCCGCGACCCTGCTACGGGTTGCACATGACTTGCGCACGCCCATCCAATCTCTTCTCGCAACGGCAGATGCGGTCCTCGATACGACCGGAGACAGCCCGCGGCAGGACATCGGCACCACCCGTGCGCAGCTCCATGCCTCGGCGGAACGCGCCCTCGATCA
Organism: Celeribacter ethanolicus; assembly: GCF_001550095.1. Lineage (GTDB taxonomy): Bacteria > Pseudomonadota > Alphaproteobacteria > Rhodobacterales > Rhodobacteraceae > Celeribacter > Celeribacter ethanolicus. The sequence goes on from NZ_LRUC01000018.1 coordinate 4,230, forward strand.
CATCAATAATGTGCTTGCGGTCATCCGGGGCGAACAAAGCGCGAGCGGGTTGCAGCAGGACGAAGATTTTTGCCTCATGGAAGAGATCCGCGCCATTCTTGCGATGATCTTTCCGATCGCCAAAACCAAGCAGACGGAAATCCGGGTGCGATTTGAACCGGCGGAGGATATCTGGGTCAACGGGCCCGTGCGTTTCGTCCGCGCCCTGTGTCAGAACATCTTCGACAATGCCGTCAAACATGGCGGGCCACGCGTCGAGATCACGGTCCGCTGCGAGGCCCTTTTTGCCACGCCCGCCCCCGATGCCCAGACGGGCTGGCGCATCGTTCTGGACGTCCAGGATTTGGGTGGCGGCCTGCCGGATGACCAAAAGCTCCGCTTGCGTCGCGCGCTCGGCCCGAAAAGCATTGATCTGAAAGGCCAAGAGGAAACCGGCGAACCGCCCAGCACGCCCCCGGAACGCACCTCTGCTGGCCTGAATGTTCTCGCCCATGCCCTGCATCAACTGGGAGGGCGCATCACCGTGCGGGACCGCTACCGGAACGCAACGGAAGATTCCGCCGAACATGCGGAGATCATCGGCACGACGATCACGGCGAGCTTCGATCTCAACTGGGCCGAACCGCGGCTCAAAACCGAACCCGAGAAGGCCGGCGCGACCACGACACTTCTGCGGGGCATCTCCGTCCTGCTGGTCGAGGACAGCCCCTCAAGCCGTGACTGGCTCACGCATATTTTGCGCAAGGGCGGCGCGACCGTCTACGCTGCGGGCAATGGCATGGAGGCGCTGGCCCTGCTGGCCCAGGAGGAGCGTCAGAAAGACATTGATCTCATTCTCACCGACATGACCCTGCCGTTCATGAGCGGCGTCGAACTGGCCCGGCGCATCCGGGAAAAACTCCGGAGCGGTCGCCTAAAGTGGTCCGGCTCGATTGTGGGGCTGACGGCCCATATCGACGCGCGCATCCGAAAAGCCTGTCAGGAGGCCGGAATTGTCCGTGTTCTCGACAAGCCCATTCGTCCACAGCTACTTCTGAAAGCCCTCAAGGACGTCACCGAAAGCACGAAATCTCAGACCGGAACATGCGCCCCTGCCGTCCCGACACAGGAGAGCAGCCCGCCCTCCACATGTGGCATTCTGGCTCTGGATACAGTTCACGACCTGACGGATCAACTCGGGGTTGAAGGCACCAAATCCTTTATGCTCAGGGCGCATGAGGAAGCCCGCGCAATTCTCGAAAGCATTCGGGAAGACGGCATCACAGCGGACACCGGTCGGCGCCTTCATGCGGCAACGGGGGCCTGTGGTCTGACCGGACTGGCCGCCATAGAAAAAAACTTGCGGGCCCTGGAACTTGCCGTCGACGAAAGGCGTTCTAATCTTAACGCACTGGCTGCTTCCTTTGAAAACGCTTTGGACTCGACTTTTCAGGCGATTGAGGAAATAAGCTCACGACCACAAGCACAGGGGTGAATACATTTTTGAACATTGACACAAAGCACGGCGCACTCTCTCTGCCGGGAGATCTTGCGCACGCCCCTGGTGAAAAAAATAATATCAGCAACAGCGCCCCAACCCCATCGCAGAGAGATATGACACAATCTGAACCCACCAAACTTCGCATTCTGATTGCCGACGATCACGCAATGGTCCTTGAGATGTTCAAGCAATACCTCTCAAACCTGCCGGATATGGAAGCTCACACAGCGCCGGATCTCGATGCAGCCGTGGCGGAAATCGACCGCAATGGCGCTTTCGATCTCGTGCTTGTCGATCTCAACATGCCCGGCATGAACGGAGTGTCCGGCTTGGGGAAAGCTCTGGAACACAACGCGGGCAAACCCGTCGGCCTCCTGACCAGCAACCCTTCCTCGCATGTCGTTTCGGAAATCCTGTCTCTGGGCGGCGCCGGTGTGATCCTCAAGACGGCCTCTCTGAAAGACCTGGCCAATGAAATCCGCTTCATGGCCGCCGGTGGACGCTATGTTCCCGTCGAACTGATCGACCAGAAAAGAGTCAAATCGCGCGAAACCGGCAATGCCACCCTGTCCGACCGCGAAATGGCAGTGCTCGATCTTCTGTCCGAGGGCAAGCAGAACCGTGACATCGGCGAAACTCTGGGCATCGCGGAAGCCACCGTGAAGATGCACGTCAAATCCATCTGTTCGAAACTGGGCGCCAACAACCGGACACAGGCGGTGATTGTGGCGCGCGACATGAACCTGATCTGACACCGCAGCCAGACAAGGATCTAACAGGGATCGTCCGCGGAGGTTGAGCCTCAGCGGACGATTTTGTTTCTGGCACAGGCCGTTGCAAGCCGATGAGGGGGAAACGATCAGGCTTAAAGTTCACGGAGGGGCGAACTTTTGCGGGCTGGGGGCCTGACCTGTTCAGTGGTGAGATGAATCATCATCGGCTTGCAACGTCTCGAGTATGCCCATCGGGCAACGGCTGAGGAGGGTGTCGTCACTGGCTCCGAGATCCTGAAGCCGGGCACCATCCACCCACATTTCCGTTGCGATGGCCAAAATACGAATGCCGGGCACCATCCGGCGAATTTGGTAACATACGTCCGCAGTGTCTTCTGGCGACCCGAAGAAATCTTCATCAATCACCAGCGCCTCAAGACATCCTGCAAATTGGCGCACCATAGTCAGGGCTCTGCTCTCTTCTTGCGACCGTAAAAGGCATGCTTTCCACCCGGTGCCGGGATGGCTCAATTCATAGGGCAGATGCGGCCAGTCTGCCAAAACCAGCATGAGACGTTCTTTCGGCGCCTTCGCAAAAAGCGCGCCTTGGGTGACGGACGGGATGACAATCTGGGGCTGGTACATACCGGATCTCATTTCTCTCGTTCGTGACAGGGACGAATCACACGCATCTAAATAATGTCTTTAGGTTAGGTTCATATCTTAAGTATGTATACTTTTTTCTCTTTTGGGGTGGCATATTTTCTGCCAACAGGCTTTTCTGGAAGCCGCCACATAAAGAGAACAGACATGACCAAGCCCACAATCGTCTTCGCCGGCTCCGTCTACCCCGGGCAATTCGGCGGGCTCTGCGATTATCTGCGCAGCAATGGCCTGGCAGACAGCTATTTCCTGACCACACCGGGGTATCGAAACAAGAATCTGCACCACGGGCCGCATATTCTGGGCTTTACCCCCGACGGCAAAATCGTCGGACCGCAAAGCTATTACTATTCGGCAAAGGTCGAGCGTTCCGCGCGTATTTCACGCGGGCTCCTGAAGGCGCTCAAAACCTTCGAGACACATAAGAAGATCGACGTCGTGGTCACACATTCTCTGTGGGGCGCGCCGCATTTCCTTTACGATGAAATCGACGCAGCGATTGTCAGCTATATCGAATTCCCGAGCTATCGTGCGCATGGCTGGGACCCGTCCTACCCGCCAGACGAGGCGCAGCGGATCGGGGATCGCAACATGGAAATGCTGCATTTCCACCAGGCGCTGTGCAGCGATCTGGTGATCTGCCCGAGCCATCACGCCAAATCCATGTTCCCGCAGGCCCTGAGGTCGAATATCGAAGTGCAGCTCGAAGGGTTCGATTTCGCCTCCGATCCGACACCGGAGCCTGCGGACGCCCCGCGCCCCTTCACCATCGGCTTTTCCGCGCGCGATCTGTCGAGCGCGAAAGGCTTCGAGACCTATGTGCGCCTCGTGGACCAGCTTGTCGCGCGCGGCGTCGAGGCCGAGTTCATCGCTCTGGGAGACGCCGAGGCCACAACCTACGGCTTTGAAGCGCAATGGGTCGCGCGTCACTACGACGGGGCCGTGGCCTCGTTCCGCGATCACCTTTTGCGCGTCTACCCTCATGCGGCAGAGAAGATCCGCTTCCCCGGCAAGCTGCCTTACGATGAGTTCGTCCGCGAAATCTCCGGGATCGACCTGTTTCTCTATCCGCTCAAATACGGTGTGGCGAATTGGGGGCTGGTGGAAATCCTCGGACGGGGCGGCTGTGTGATCGCCCCGGATCGCGGCTATGCCGCCGAGCTCATTCAGGATGACGTCAACGGACGGCTTCTGCCCGATGACGATGCGGCGTGGATCGCGGAAATCCTTGCCCTGATGGACGACCCGGCACGCCGCTACCGCTATGGCACCGCGGCGCGCCAATTGGCCCGACAGGCCTACAGCCTGGCCGCCGTCGCCCCGCGCTACATGCGGCTCTTCCGCCTCGCGATGGACAACCGGCGCGCCCGTTCGGCAGGTTAGAAACGGGTGCTGATGCTGAACCCGAAGGCTTGGGTCTCGTCCCCGTCTTCCTGTTCCAGTGGCTTGGCCAGATAAAGCGACACGGGCGTGTTTCCGACATCGAGCGTCAGGGTCAGCCCCACACTCGTGCGCCGATGCCAACCGTCGTCGATGCCTCCCGACAGGGTATTGTCCAGCCCCCAGGCCGCCCCGCTGTCGAGGAAGACGCCGCCGCGCAGAGGGGCATTCCAGACATCGCCGAATTCCTGTTGCAGCTCCAGAGACCCGACAAAGAACTGATTGCCGCCTAGGGCATCGCCGCTGTCGCGCGGCCCGATCCCGCGCGGCGCAAAGCCGCGAAAGGTGTTCGCGCCGGGGAAATAGCGGTCGATCCCCCGCGTGTCATTGTCGTCCAGCCCATGAACCTTGCCGCCGTTCAGCCCGACCAGAAGGCTCAACCCGTCCGCGAGCGGCAGCGTGGCATTGGCCTGAACCCGGGTGTCGAACAGGCGCTCATCGGAACCGTAATTCCAGAGGTACTGGTCGAGCCGAAGGCGATAGGCCCCCTGCCCGCCGAAGATCGGCTCACCGTAGGACAGCGACATATGCAGGAAAGGCTCGGAAATGCTGTCCGTCTCCTCCTGAACCAATAGCGCGCTCGCCCCGGCCTCGACATCGAAAAGCCGATAGTCGCGATAGCCGATCCCGGTCTCGATCCGAAGCGCATCCGATGGCGTCCAGGCGACAAAGACCTCGCCCAGGATTTGCTCCTGCGTGTAGCTGACATCGTCATACTCGCGCCGCATCGCCGAGAAGCGCAGCCCCAGATCGGTGTGAGCGTCAAAAGCATCCGCACGATAGAGCGCACCGGAAATCCGCTCCACCTCGTCATTGTAATCGAGGCTCAGCGTCGCGAAGGTTTTCGGCAGGAAATTGTACTGCTCGAAAGCGAGGCTCCCCAGAAGCCCGTCCTGCGAGTCGTAAGCCAGCATGGCTTCGATCTTGCCCGGACGAGTGTTGAGTTCCTGCACCTCGATCACCAGCGTCTGCGCCTCGGTATAAAGGCGCACAGTTTCGAACACCCCGGTCGACATCAGACAGCCCTCGATGGCACGCAACTCAAGCGCGGAATAGGCCACCCCGGCCTCAACGCCACAGGTGGCCTGAATGTCGTCGGCGGGAATGAATTCCGCCCCCCGCACCTCGACGACCTGAGCCACGTTCGACCAGGCCGGCAGGCCGGACAACACGGTGCCGCTGAGCACCGCGCAGCAGGTGGCAAGCGCACCGAAAGAACCGGGACGGCCAAAGCGAAGGCCTTGTTTGAACTGCAACACGTTGGGAACTCTCTTCGTCAGATGTCAGGAATGGCGCTTATCGCAGACGCGCCTTGATCAGAGGACGGGTCAAATAGCTCAGAACCGAGCGCTTGCCGCTTTCAATGTCCACCTGCGCGAGCATGCCGGGGCGGATGGCGTAGTGCTCGCCGTAGCGTTCGAGATAACTGCGTTCTGTCCGCACCATGACCCGGTAGAAATCCTGCGGCCCCTGCGCGGTGTCTTCTTCCACCGTGTCCTCGGAAATTTGCGTCACCGTGCCACGCAAATCGCCATAGGTGGAAAAATCATAGGCGGTGATCTTCACGCTCGCGGGCATGCCCGGCGCCACGAAGGCGACATCCCGTGGCAGAACCTTGGTCTCGATCAGAAGCTGATCGTCCGTGGGCGTGATCTCCATGATCGGTTCGCCCGGTTTGATCACGCCGCCCAGCGTGGTGACCTCGATATTGTTCACCCGCCCGGCCACCGGAGAACGCAGTTCCGTGCGCTGATATTCATCGCGTTTCTGAACCAGATCCTGTTCCAGAGACATCAGCTTGGCGCGCCGCTGTGCCAGATCCTTGTAAGCGTCCTGCACATAGACATTGCGGGTCTCGTTGATCTTGCCGTCCAGCTCCGCGAATTTCTGTTCGAGCTGCAAAAGGTCGATGCGGCTGACCGCCCCCTGCGCCGTGAGCGGGCTGGTGATGTCGATCTGTTGCCGGATCGTCGCCCGTTCCGCCTCAAGCGCCGAAAGAGACGCCTCCAGCTTGGTGCGCCGCGCCTCGAACAGGCGCAATTCGGTCGCCTCCGCCTCATTCGGGTCGTCCCCGAAATCGAGCACCGGACGTTCCAGCACCTCCGCCTCCAGACGCGCCACTTCGGCACTCAGGGCGACGATTTCCGATTGGGTGGCAAGAAAGGCGGACTCGGAACGCGTCGGGTCAAGCCGCACCAGAACCTGCCCTTCATCGACGATGTCCCCTTCCTGCACCAGAAGCTCGGCGAGGATACCGCCTTCGAGGCTCTGAATGGTCTGCATCCGGCGCAGCGGAATGACCCGACCGTCGCCGCGAGTGATTTCGTTGACCTGCGCCAAAGCGGCCCAGCCGATCGCAATCGCAATGGACAGAACGATCAGTTTGATCGTAAGCCGGGCCTTTTTCAGCGTCTGACGGCGATAGCTGCCGTCAATGTAGCTGGTTTCGATCAGGTCTGTATGACTGGTGCTCATGTCACAGCTTTAACCGGATGTTTCTGTACGGAAGTCGCACGGGCGGCATTGAGGATTTTCAAGAGATCGCCATCTCGTGCCACACGGCCCTCCTTGAGGACGATCGCCCGCTCGGTCAGGCTCAGCAATTCCCGTTTATGGGTCGAAATGATCGTCGTGCGCCCTTGCAGCCATTCCTTGAGATGCGCAATCACCTTGGCTTCGGTGACGTGATCGAAGGCGGAGGTGGGCTCATCCAGCAGAACGATCTTCGGGTCCTGCAACAGGATGCGCGCCAGACCGATCGACTGTCTTTGCCCGCCGGAAACATTGCTGTTGCCGGTGAGTTGCAAATCGAGCCCGCGCACATGGCGGCGCACGAACTCGCCCAGCCCGACGGCATCCAGCGCCTCAAGCAGCTCGTCATCGCTATGGGTGCCGTGGTCGAGCAGGAGGTTGTCGCGCAGCGTCCCTTGGAACAGGGCCACGCTCTGCGGCAGATAGCCGATCTGGCGGCGCCGGTCGATCGGGTCGATCTGGCTCATCGCGAGATTGTCCAGAAGAACGCTGCCGGTGGCCGGATCGGTCAGACCGGACAGAAGACGCAGCAGGGTCGATTTGCCCGCCCCGTTGCCGCCCAGAAGCGCGACATGCTCCCCGGCCTTGATCTCGAGCGCGGGAATGGAGATCACCGGCGGCGCGGAGGGATCGTGACGATAGGTCACCTCTTCGAGAGCAAACGCCCCCGAGAGGTTCGGCGCACGCACGAAATGGCGGTCGGACGGGCGCTCGACCGGAAGCGACATGATCTTGTCGAGCCCTTCCATCGCGGCCCGCACATGTTGCCAACGCGCCAGAAGGCCCGAGACCTGCCCCATCGGCGACATGGTGCGGCTCGACAGAAGCGTACAGGCGATGAGCGAGCCAACGGTCAGTTCCCCGGCACTGATCAGATAAACGCCAGTGATGATCACCCCGGCATAGGCGACTTTTTGCACCGCGCTGACCATGTTGGTCATCAGCGAGGTGATCTCGCGGGTGCGCACGGCGGTGGTCGCCATGGTGGCCGTCAACTGCGCATGGGCGCGTTGCAACCGGCCCTCGGCGCGCGCGGCCTTGACGGTTTCGAGGTTCGAGATGGTTTCCAGCAACAGTCCGTTGAGCGCCGCCCCTTCACGGGTATTTTCGCGCGAGGCTGCCGCCAGACGTTTTTGCAGGAAAATCCCCGGCAGAACGGTCAGGATGACACCGGCCAGAACGACAAGGGCAATCGGCCCGCCGATGAAGGCGATGATGCCGACAAAGATCAGCACGAAAGGCAGATCGCAGATCGCGGTCACGGTGGAGGAGGTGAAAAACTCCCGCACCGTCGCGAAATCACGCACCTGATTGGCAAAGACGCCAGACGAGCCGGGCTGATGCGCCAGACGCATATTGGCGACCTTGTTGAACAATTGCGCCGAGAGCCGCAGATCGAGATCACGCCCGGACACGTCGACCAGAGAGGCGCGCACGATCCGAAGCGCCACTTCGAGCACAATGGCGATGCCGACGCCGCTGGCGAGAATCCACAGCGTGTCGAAGGCGTTGTTCGGCACCACCCGGTCGTAGACCTGCATGGAAAACAGCGCCGTCGCGATCGCCAGAATATTGGCCGCCAGAGAGGCCAGCATCACATCGCGGTACACCCACCAGTTTTCCATCACCGGGCCGAAAATCCAGTGACGCCCGTCCTTCTTCTTCTGGTCCAGTCGATTGGACACGATATCGAGCGGCTTCGAGATCAGGATGCGCCCGTCAAAACGCTCTTCGAGCGTCGCCCGATCCCAGATCGCGCGCCCACCGCCGGCTTCCGGCAGGATGACCTTGGCCTCGGTGTCGGACAGGGCCTCAAGGACGACAATGTGCCCCTCTTTCAGAAACAGCAGAACCGGCAGGCTGTGTGTCGGGAAGGCACTGAGGCTTTCACGGCTGATCCGGCAGCTCATATTGGCGCGCCGCAGCGCGCTCGGCGCCAGATCGGGGCTCATACGCTCCCCGGCCTTCGCCGGCAGACCGTCGGTGAGTTGCGCCAGAGATGTGGAAACGCCCTGAACCCGGCATAGCTCGATCAACCCGAGGGCAAGTGGGTCTGATATGAATTGTTCTTGTTTCAAAGGTCCAATCCTCTCCCAGCCCTCATTGTCCGACCGATGACGACAGGATCAATGTCCCCAGCACACCAAGGTCGCGCGCGGTCTCGTATTCCGTGCGTTTGCGTTCATCATAACTGTCGATCTGTTCAATCTCGGCATCGTAGAGATCGCGCCCCGTGGTCAGCAGATCAATCAATTCGCGCTGACCGCCGATGAACTGCTGTTCATAGGTGTCGAGGACCCGCTGGGATTCCGTCAGTTGCGCTGCGCGGGACATTTCGCTCCGACGCAGCATCTCAAGGCTGACCAGCGCGGTGGTCGCGGCATTGGTCAGATCCTTCTCGACCCCGCTCATCGTCGACTGGGCCGCGGCCAGCTCCAGTTCCGCCGCCTGAACTTCGCGCCGCCCCAGACCGCTCGAACTCAGATTCATGCTGGTCGCAATCCCGACCGCCGTGCGGCTGTTGCCACCATCGAGATCGACACGCCCCTGCGCCTGAAGCGAGATCGTCGGGAAACGCGCGGCTTTTGCGGTCTCGACACCGGCTTCGGCCTCATCCGCCGCAGCGCGGGCGGCAATATAATCAGGGGAAATACGCACGGCTGTCTTCAGTCGCGCGGGGTCCTTGTAAATCTCCGCGAAACCGAGCGCGGGAATGTCGGCGACCCCGCCGGGATCGCGCCCGATGAGATAGGCGAGCTGCGACAGCGCCATCTGACGGTTGGCGACAAGCTGTGCCATCTGATCTTCGGCGCGGACAATCTCCAGACGCGCGCGCGCAACCTCCGCCGCATCGCTCACACCTGCGCGGGCCCGATCTTCGGCCTGTTTGGCGATCCGGCGCGCAAAAGACAGGTAGTCGCGGGTGCGCGCGATCTTGCGGTCCATCACCTCGACATCGAGGAAATAGCCCGCCAGGTTGAATGTCAGATCCTCGACCGCCATTTTCAGATCGGAAATCGCCTGAACCCGGACATGAGACGCGGCCTTGATCTCACTGCGGATCAGCCCCCAGTCGAACAGAACCTGCGTGACAGTGAGCGAAACGCCCGCCCCATCGCCATCGGTCGTGCTGCTCTCCGCCGAGAGGCTGATCGAAGGGAAATATGCGTCTCGCGCAGCCTGAATCTCGATGGTCCTGCGGCTGACCTGCTGACGCAGCGCATTCACTTGCGGGTCCTGTTCGGTCGCGATCAGGGTGGCTTCCTGAAGCGACATCTGTGCGAAAGACCCCGCGCTCGACATCAACAGAACAGTCGACGATGCAAGCACACCGAGCGCAATGCGCAAGCGAAAGGAACGGAACATCCGGGAACTGCTATCTCGTTTCATAAGGTATTTTCCGCGAACAGATCAGACAGCAGGTCGGAACCGGCATCCGTGAGATTGCCAAACAAAACATTGATTTCAGGTGATGTTTCGACATCCGCCTCGCCAAGCGCGACAGCGTCCTCATCGGCATCAATCGCCATCAGGCGCTCCTCAAGCTCGCTTGCCGCAAGCGCATCGACAGCCGCGCTCTTCGGGCTGCCGCCCTGCGAGGAGCTGTCGTCGAAAAAGTCCACGGCGCTCGATGTCGCCAGGCCGGCCAATCCGGCCCCCACCAGCAAAAGCGGATCGGTGCCCTCGTGCGCGATCCCCTCGCCCGCCTCCGATGGCGCCTGAGGCGCGTCAGACACCGACATTTCGCTTGCGACATCAGCACCTGCCTGCAACTCGGGCTCGGGGGCCATCAGTCCGGTCACCAGGACATCTCCGGCCTGAGTGACCAGACGGCTGTAATCTCCGTTCTCGCCCATGACAAAGAAATCGTCGACGTAGAGAGAGTCTCCCGAAGCGAATTCGACCGTCAGATCCGTGCCGATTTTTTCATATCCGGAAATATCTTGTGCGGATACCGACAGAAAGAGTTGCTGCGGCACCTCAAGAGAAAGGTGTGACGCGACCTGTCGCTGGGCTTCCCCTTCATCGCCATAACTGCGCAACACAACCTCAACGGGCATCTATTTCTCCGTCCCCCAGAATTTCAACGCCACACCCAATCCTCGACCCCGCATCCATGCGGCACAAATAAAAGGTATATCTTGGAATCATCTATTAACAGCTTTCCGCCACTTTTGGGATAGGAAAACTATTCTAAAGAATGGAATACAAACACCTTGTATAGAGTGGCATAAAAACCCCACCGAAGGCAACACGATAAGAGCTATGCGAACTATATTCCCATACGTAAGTTTAACTCAGAGCCCTCAAACGTCTCCCTCATCACCGACGCCAAGCCCCGAGAGCAAACTGTCGCCATCGCCGAAGAGCGCGCCAAGCGCCTCTTCCACAACCGCGTCCCCCAGAATGCCGTCGGAACCGCCATCACCAGCCCCCTCATCCCCATCGAGAAGCGCTCCAAATTCACTATCCGCACCGAGAATGTCCCCCATGCCGAGCCCAAGGATGTCGCTCAACAGGCCGTCAACCTCCGGGTCGTATTCCACAGCCGGACCGTGAGTGTCTGTCGGATCAATGATGCCACCATCGACAAGCATCCCTGCAAGGCTTTCAATCCCGGCGAGCCCGGCAAAGAGATCGTCAACGACACCCCCTGCCCCCACGGCTGCGTCATCGAGCGCAAGGCCGAAGGGATCGTCGTCCCCCAGAAGCCCGGCCAGAAGCGGGTCCTCCGCTCCCGGATCGCCCTCGACGGCACCCCCACCAAGCAAGCCATCCAGAAAGCCGTCATCGCCGTCCACCAGATCGGAAACGCCGTCACCAACGGCATCCACCGCCTCCCCGACCCCCGTGACAACAGCTTCCACGGCCTCGGGTACAGCCTCGACAGCCTCGTCGACCGGGCTCGCGATCTCGGCCGTTTCACTGGCAAGGACTTCGTCCTCAACGGCGGCGGTGTCTTCACTGCCTCCAAGCAGACCGCCCAAGAGACTGTTTCCACCCAAAAGCGTTCCGACCAGCCCATCCTCTCCGAGCAAGGTCCCGACAAGGCCGTCCGAGCCAAGCAACGGATCGAGAAGCGGCACATCATCGACCAACTCGTCGAGAAGACCGTCTTCACCGACGATTTCATCGAGCACGCCCGCCACAAGGCCGTCCTCCCCCACCAACCCGGCGACGACACCGTCTTCACCAAGCAGCGGATCAAGAAGGCCCGTCAAAAGACCATCATCGCCAAGGAGATCGCCCACAAGAGGAACGTCTCCGAGCAGATCGTCCAGAATGCTGTCATCGCCGAAGAGCCCGCCCAACAGACCATCGTCCCCGACGAGAACCTCGACCAGAGCGTCGAGCAGCCCATCTTCTCCGGCAAGGCTTTCCAGCAGTCCGCCCTCGCCCACCAGTGAATCCAGAACGCCATCCTGACCGAGCAGACCGGACAAAAGCCCTTCGTCGCCGACAAGACCGCCAAGCAACCCATCCTCGCCCAGGAGACCGCCGAGAAGACCATCTTCGCCAAGAAGCGCGTCGAGCAGATCGTCGATGAACCCCTCATCGCCCAGCAGACTGTCCAGCAAACCGTCTTCGCCGACAATGCCGTCCAGCAACCCGCCCACGACACCGTCATCCGCCGTAAGACTGTCCAGCAGATCGACACCCTCTTCCGTGGCAGTCTGCGTCAAGGATGTGACCGCGGTCAGGGTGGACGCCACCCCGTCTTCGCTGGCATCTTCCGGCAAAGAGGTCGCGACGGGAATGTCGGCGGCCGTTTTGATCGCGCCTCCGGACAGCGCAACACCATCTGCCGCCGCATCCAGAACATCCGCCAGACTCGCTTCATCGAACAAGTCGCTCTCGAAGCCCGCCACCAGCGCCCCGTCGCTCAAATCGGACAGGACACGAACACCGTCTTCCACGGTGACGTCAGAGGCGAACAGTGGCGACACGCCCCCCTGATCGGTGGAAAAGATCACTGCATTGGACGCGCCAGCCCCGGTCGCGACAGGGGCCGCCTGAGCCCCAAGCCCGCCGGACTGCGCAGCCAGGCCCATGCCGATCGCACTGGCCGCGACAGAAAAGCCGGTTTGCCCGGAACCATTCGAGGAAGAAACGCTCGAAGCGCTCGGAATGGATGCGCTGAAACTGGAGGCGATATCACCTGCCCCCTTGCGCACCCCAACGTCGCTCGCAGTCTTATCCTTCGCCACTCTCTAGGCTCTCCATGCTAAGTGATCGCATCTTGTCGCACTCACGACGAAGACAAGACCGGGCCTACGCGCAATTGCACACCACGAACGAATCCGAAAGCGGCAAACGCAGACCTATTACCACCGATAGTATGTATAAATCTATCCCTTTGCAACATCATGCTCGACCAGAGCATATCCAGACCACAAGCGCATAAAGCTTAGTGCCTTTCGAGAAAACAGACGAAGAGCCGAAAACGTCATCTTTATCATGCAAATGCGACAGCACCCGATGGGTATCGCCCCAAACATGCCGCCACAAACCCCACGACGATACGAGTTACCACCCAGACCATTGCGCCCGCCACAACGTAAAATCGCGCGCCCCCGAAAGCCCCCAGCGCAACGAGTCCGAACAAGGCCGCCCCAATCCAGAATGTTCGAATAATATAGAGAAAATGGGCATCCGATATCGAATTTTCTCTTTGAGACCAATAGGCCGATATCACCCCGGCAATTGCGAAAACCGGGATCACAAGACCTATCGCCATACATCCGTAAAGGATTTTCGCTTTCACAAGAACATCATGGCCCTCAGCCCCCCTATCATCCCGGGAGGAAAGACCGCTCTTCAACCAGGCCATCGAAGATCACCGCCTCAGCAAGATATAAACTAAAGTAAATGTTACAACTAAAGTATATATTCAAGCAATTCATAATTTTGCGCTGTCAGACGAATCCGAACTTCCTTCAACATGGACAGTGGACCGGTCCTTTCAGCCACGCTGTGAAGCTCGTCGGCAAGATTCAGAGCGCGTGTCCAAGTCCACTTGTTGATCGTGCCGAAGTACCTCAAGGAGACTTTTCCGCGGCTCAGTGACCTTCTGCTCCCTAGGATTTGCTCTGTCTGAGCCCATCGTATTTCAGGGTCAATGTCTTGGCGCCGGTCACGCCGCCCCTCCTCTCAAATCCGCATAGATGGGAGCGATTGAGGCGCCGTAAGAGACAGTCGACGACGTTTCACAATTTGTAGCACAAATTTGTGCACAAAAATCGCTTAAGTCATTGTTTTTGCATGATGTGAAAAATGAGATGGCGGAGGAGGTGTCGCCCATCGTAGATTCTGGGGTATTCCTGAAATTTGCATTTTGTTCCTAATATAACAACGTATTAGTCGATTTTCGCGTTCCGACTAATTCTTGTGGATTCCTGCTATTTCCCGTTTTAAAAGGGGGAACAAAAGAGGGAACATAGTATAGTTTTTTATGGGAAACGGGATGGGTAAGAAACTCACGGCGACCTTCGTGCGAAATATTCAAGCGCCGGGGAGCTATTCGGATATGGGCGGCATGGGGCTGCGTCTGCGGGTCAAACCGGATGGTCGGAAAAACTGGATTCAGCGCCTCACTGTGCGCGGGAAGGTCAGGGAGACCGGTCTCGGGTCTTTCCCGGTTGTGACCCTCGCCATGGCGCGTGACAAGGCGATTGAGAATAAGCGCATGGTGATCGACGGGCTGGACCCGATTGAGGAACGCCGCAAGACACGCGCCCGGCTGAGTTTCGCGGATGCTGTGGATCGCTACATTGACGTGAAGGTGCGGGAGCTTCGGAACGAGAAACACCAAAAGCAATGGCGGTCTACGCTGGACACGTATGCCGTGCCGATCATCGGGGCGCTGCCGGTCGATAGCCTGACCGTGCATGACGTGCTGCGGGTGCTTGAGCCGATCTGGACGACGAAAACCGAAACCGCGACCCGGCTGCGGCAACGCATGGAAGCGGTCCTGTCATGGGCGAGCGTGTCGGGGTTCCGCACCGATGCAAACCCGGCGATCTGGAAAGGCAATCTCTCGGAATTGCTGCCCAAGCCCGGCAAGGTCGCCAGCAAGCGCCACCATGCGGCGGTGCGTGTCGCGGATATGCCCGAATTCTGGCAGGCGCTGTTGGCGCGGGACGGAATGAGTGTCATGGCGCTGCGCTTCCTGTGCCTGACGCTCGCGCGTTCGGGCGAGGTGCGCGGGATGGTCTGGAACGAGGTGGATTTGGACAACCGTCTGTGGGTCATTCCGGCAGAGCGGATGAAAGCCGGGCGCGAACATCGTGTGCCGCTTCCCGATACGGCGGTGAGCCTACTCAAGGCGGTGCCCCGGGTGAAGGGCTGTGACCATGTGTTCTTTTCGACCCGCAACGGTCCACTCTCGGATATGTCCCTGTCTGCGGTCATGCGACGGATTGACGAGAAAGCACAGGAAACCGGCAGCAAACGCTTCCTAGACCCTCGCTCCAACCGCCCAGCCGTCCCGCATGGCCTGCGCTCCACCTTCCGCGATTGGGCGGCAGAGAATGGCGTTGATCACATTCAAGCCGAGTTGGCGCTGGCGCATACTGTTGGAAGCGAGGTGGAAAGGGCGTACCGGCGCACGGATATGGTGGAGCAGAGACGGGGGCTTTTGGAGAAGTGGGTGGGGTTTGTGGGTGGGTAGGAGGAGCAGGAGGCTTGGCCTCAACGACACAGCCTAGCTTCCAAGGATTTCATTCGAGAGATCCACACGCTAGGGCTTTTCAGGAGCGCGCGCCGGATGAATTCAGCGGCAGGAGAGTTGATCTTGGTGTGTTATGAGATTCTTGCTGCAAGGATACTGCGCATAAGTTATGTCTTTTCTGCACACATATTTGGTGTTCTTTTGCTGTCAGCACTAGTTGGTTGACAGTGCGCGCGAGCGGTTTAGTTATAGCTTAACAAAATTCAGGCAGGTTGCTTTGAAAGATGGGTACGAAAAAGTCGCTGAAGGAGCCTATTGTGAGGTATGGCTTTCGAAAAAAGCGATCAAAATCCTCAAGAAGGCGCCGCCAAAAGATCGGGGACGTATTGGGAATATTTTCGAACACCTGTGTGAGCAAGGTCCTGAAGACCTGAATGAAGAACAGTTTAAGGCCGAAGGTCGTTTTCCGACCGGAGGACAAAAGAGCAAGAATGTGATGATATATGTTGGAAAGTCGTATCAACTCCGCGTGTACGGGTGTTGGAATGATGGCCCGCCCAGACAATTTGAATGCCCAGAAGCCGTAATCAAGAAAAAAAATAGGGCAGATCAAGAGGTGCTAAAACGAGTAGCACGCAATTTTGGAGAATAGAGATGGCGATCAATAAAGAGCTGTTTGGCCCTCAAAATGACGGCGAAAAAGAAGCGTTCGCGATTGAGGCACTCGTTTTCTCGGTTCAGGTCGCGCTTCAGAAAGCAATGAACCGCAACGGCGTTACGAACAAACAACTGGCTGAGCGTTTGGGGATGACGCCGGCGCGAGTTTCACAGATCTTCTCGACGAAAGGTGCAAACCTGACTCTGAAGACGATTGCTCGCATTCAGGAAGCGCTGGGGGAAGAGTTTGAGTTGATCTCGAAACAAGACATTCGACGCCCGGTGAACACTCGACGTGTCCAAGAGTTCAGGCTTTATGTGGCGCGTGGAAATTCGTCCGTATGGAAAGAGCAAGCGCCGACCAATCACAATGCGAAGGTCGAAAGAGTAGCTGCGTGATGGCTGGTGTAATCCCAAAAGCTGAAACTAGCGAGGTTAAACCACATAGCGAAAAGTTCGAATTCGACTATGAAGTTTATGCTGACATCTCCGTTTCGGCGATACTGTCCGAAATCAGGCTGATCGGGTCTGAGTATTCCGTGAAACCAGAAATTTTCCGTGTACTCGAAGACCTTGGTAACATGGCTCATGATTTTTCTGGTGTATGCAAAGCTCTCGACTTTATCGAAGAGGAAGGTGTCGCGATAGGGCAGTATAGCTGGACTGCTTCTATTAAGTATGGCCGGAAGAAAGTGCTCAAACTATCGACAAACTATTTGGTTACTTATGAGGGGCTTGAAGGAAAGGATGGTGATCACGTCGCTGTCTTTTTCAATAAGGTCGTTCGCTTTGCGACCTACCCCTACTTTCGGGCACTCTTTAGTCATCATACTGCGGAAACGGGCATTATGATGCCGCCTTTGCCGTCTCTCAATGAGCGAGTTGACTGAAGGAATACTGCATTTGCCATGTGTTGTGACCGGCGCCGCTATCGCGCCGGTTTTTTAGTGTCGGATCGGACTCGACATTTGAGCGAGCTTCGTGGAGCGCGGGATGGCTTCTGCACGATTTATGTTCACTTTCTCCTGCCGAGAATCTAATTGGTTTTTGAAATGTCCAGGTCGATCCCAAGCTTGATCCATGCCTCAATCGTATCTTTCACCTGATCGAACATGTATTCGTTCAGGTTTTTTGAGTCCCACACCGTCCAGACATATGGAAATCCTATTTGCCCAACGATGAGCTTGCTCTGGTCGTAGCCCGGAGCAATCGCGCCGCGAAATGTCGAGTTCAAGTAGCCAATACAAACACCACTGTCTTCGCGGGAGGCTCGTACGTGTAGGTTGTATTCTGCGATATTTTCGCGGAGTAAAGGGTGCGGAGCGTGCGGAAGTTCTGCTTTAAATTCGGGCTCGTCTATTACGTTGAATCCTGCGAGTGCCAGTTGGTCTTCTGCGTACTTTTTCGTCTCGCGAATGTTGGTCCAGCAACCGTTGGTTGCGTCGTCATTTAGCCGCACATAGACCCCATCAAAGTCATTTGGTTCCCAGAGCGGGTCGGCGAAAATTGGCGCTGCAACTAAAGCGGTTTGCACCACAATAAGGCCTCTGAATACTGATCTAAGCAATGAGGCTCCTCCAATGCCGTGAAACTATATCGCCCAAATTCTGAGGTGCAATGATAGTCAAAGAAACGCGTGGAAAAGTGCAGAAATGTTTTGATCTGTGCAGACGAAGAAATCGGACATTTGCTGAATTCCTTTGTGAAATGGAGCCACAGCTCTCATCGAAAGGTTCGCGCATTCTGAAAATGGGTATTTTTTGATTCGAGGTTTTGGCGGCTTCGGCACCCGTTTTCGATCTGATTTGTCCGAAAACGCCGTCTGAAATCGTCAGCTTGGAGTAAATAAGCTGGGTATTTATCGGTTCATAAGCTTATTAACGGTTTGCAATCTCAATGGCTCTCAAAAGCAGGGGTTTTGAAACTATGACTATCCGAATAGGTAAATAACGAAGGGCGCGCTTATATACCCTTGATTGGCAAATTTGAAATCTCGAAACAGGATTATCATATTGATAAATTGTATTTATTTTCGCCTCTGGGGCGCATGTCGTCTATATTGACTTACGTACTTTAAGCCTGAGTTCATAAGTCGATTTCATTTGAATTCTGCCCCCGTCTTGCGCTTATTTCGGCCTTGCGAGGCGCTTCCCGGTGGTAGGCGGCTTGTGTCGGAACCGATGCGCTAACATCGGTCCCGACGAGTTGGGACTCAGCAAGACCCACTCCCTCATATCGCCAGAAACATGACCGCGTCAAAGCTCTTGGCGCGGAACAGAGGAGGTTTGTCCAAAATGGAAAGCCGTGTTCTGAGACGACCCGAGGTCGAACATATGGTGGGCCTGTCCCGCTCGACGATTTACGCGATGATGGCCGAGGGGCTTTTCCCGAAGCCGGTGCGGCTGGGACGCCGAGCGGTCGGGTGGCGCGAGGCGGATTTGCGCCGCTGGCTTGCAAGCCGGGAGGTGTAAGCGATGGAGGGATCAAGCCCGACGCCCGGCAATGTCTCGGCCAATCAGGGCCATTGCGAAACCGCCGCGAACTATCGCTGCGTCATTGTCACACATGGCCGCTACCGGGTCGCGATCTGTCGCGATGGGGTGCAGTGGCTGTTTCAAAAATGCACCCGCGAAAAACCCTGTGCTCGGGCGCGCTGGAAGACGGTCGGGTACTTCGTCACCCGCGAGGCGCTGCGCGCGCTCCAACACAGGTCTACGGGCGCGAATTGGCCGGAATTGGACGCACTTCCCGAGGGAATGAATCGGGAGACCAAAGAATGAGCCGCGCGGAGAACCTGACCCGTCAGCTCGGCGGGCGCTGGCACGGCCATTACGGTATGGCACTTTGCCCTTCACATGAAGATCGCAGGCCAAGTCTCAGTATCGCATTAGGAAATGACGGACGCATTTTGCTCAAATGCCACGCGGGATGCTCTTACGCGGACATTCGCGCGGCGCTTGAGGTGGGCGGTATGGATCGGAGCACGTTGCAGGGCAATCCGGCCATCGATCCCGAACGAGACGCGGCGCGGCGGGCCAAGGCGGAGGCGGAGCACCGTAAGCGTTCGGAACAGGCACGGCGGCTTTGGGAGGTCGCGCAACCTATCTACCGTAGCGTAGCGGAGACCTACCTACGTAGGCGCGGGATCAGTTGCGCGCTACCTGATACGCTACGCTACGTAGAGAATTGCTGGCACCCGAGCGCCAAGCGGCTGCCAGCCCTTATGAGCTACGTATCGGGCGGGACCGGGTTTGCGGTGCATCGCACTTACCTACGTACCGATGGGAGCGGTAAGGCCCCCGTCACGCCCGCCAAGGCCATGCTCGGGCGCACCAAGGGCGGAGCTGCGCGCCTAATTAGGGGCTACGGGCGTTTGGTGGTCGCGGAAGGGATCGAAACCGCTCTTTCCCTCGCCTCGGGCCTAATTAAAGATCGCCCGTCGATCTGGGCCGCTTTAAGCGCGTCCGGGATGATCTCCCTGCGCCTGCCGCAACAACCGGGCCTGCTAACCATTGCCGGGGATGGTGATCCTGCCGGACGCGCGGCGGCGGAGCAACTGGCCCGGCGGGCCTCGGACATGGGCTGGCAGGTCTCGCTCATGACGGCCCCCGAAGGGAAAGACTGGAATGACGTGCTGCGGGAACGGGAGGGGGCGCTGTGAACATGCTGCCGCAAGAAACCCCGTTCCTCGGCGACTGGCCCGTACCCTCACCACGTCTCACGCAGGGCACGACCTTGCCCGCGCCGGAATTGCCTCTCACAGATGTGTTCGGGCCGCTCTGGGCCGATTGGATCAGTCGGGCGGCAGAGGCCAAATCTGCCCCGCCGGATTATGTCGTGGCGGGTCTGCTCGCCACGGTCGGTTCGGCCATCGGCAACACCCGTTGGGCTGCACCATGGGAGGGCTGGCAAGAGCCGCCGATCCTCTGGACCATGGCGATTGGGTCGCCGTCTTCGAACAAATCGCCCGGCCTCGACGCGGTGCTGGGACTGATCAAGGAAGTTGAGCGCGAGAAGCGACAGGCCATGGAAGGCGATCTGGCGGAGTGGCGCGAGAAAGCCGAGATTGCCAAGCTGGCGGAAAGCGCGTGGAAAGAGGCGGCAAAGGCCGCGCTGAAAGACGGGAGCGAGCCACCGGAGCGCCCCGATACGCTACGTATCGAACCTGAACCATTCCTTCCGCGCTTTTCGATTGCAGACGGAACTGTGGAACGGTTGGCGGTGATCGTCTCGAAACAGCCGCGTGGCACCTTGCTGGCGCGCGATGAGCTGGCAGGGTGGTTACAGGGTATGACGCGCTATTCCGGCGGTGGCTCTGACCGGCCTTTCTGGTTGGAAGCCTATGGCGGGCGGGCCTATTCGGTCGAACGGATGGGGCGGGAGCCGGTGCATATCGACCGGCTGTCCATCGCCGTCACCGGGGGCATTCAGCCGGACCGGCTCAAGTCCCTGCTGCTGCGGAGCGATGATGACGGGTTGCTGGCGCGGTTCATCCCGATCTGGCCCGATCCGGTGCCGCTGCGCAGACCACGCACACAGGCCGGGGCGGAACGCTGCGCCATGGCCCTTCGGCGTCTCTACGGCCTCTCGATGTATCGCGACGAAAACGACAGGGAGCGGCCTTGGGTCATGCCCTTCTCCGATCCGGCGCGGGATGTGCTCGACGCCTTCCGCCTCTCGGTGCGGGCGTGGGAGCGCGATGCGGAGGGGCTGCTCTTGTCTTTCATTGGCAAGATGTCCGGTCTCGCGGTGCGCCTGTCGCTGATCCTGTCCTATCTCGATTGGGCTATGAGCGATGAGCCGGAGCCGCAAGAGATCAGCCATAATGCTTTGGGACGGGCGGCGCATTTCATTGAGTTTTACGCCCTGCCGATGGCACGGCGGGCCTATGCGGATGCGGCGACTTCGAAAGCCGAACGCGGCGCGCGGCGTTTGCTCGATGCGATCCGGGCGCGGGGCTGGCCGCGCTTTACAAGCCGGGAGGCTCTGCGCCTTGATTTGTCCGGCCTCAACTCCGTAGCACAGCTCAACGCGGCGCTGACGGTGCTGGAGGACGGGGACGCGATCCGCCCGATTGCACCGCCGCCCAATCCCAACGGAGGTCGCCCCACACGGCTCTTCGCGGTCAATCCGGCGCTCTTGGCAGGACTGCCATGAGCGTCTGGCTCGATGCCGCCCGGCAGGGTCCGGGGGCGATGACAAAACTGACAAAACCGACAAAACTCAAGTCCGGGCGGGCTGCCGGTCCGGGCGTTCCGGGGGAGGTTTTGTCAGTTAAGTCGGTTTTGTCAGAGGGGGTAAGGCTTGCCCCCTCTGATCAATTCGACCTCTGGGAAGAAGGCGCCGCAATCCTACAATTTGACGCCGGGATGAGCCGGGAGCGAGCAGAAAGCGAGGCGGCAAGGCGACTCGGGTTGTCACTGTTTGACATGCAGACATTGGTGGAGAGTGCGGCGAAAGCGAACTAAGAGCCCATATTACCGGATGCTGCGCAGCGCATGAGCGTCAATTTTGTGGAAACGACACGCTCATTGTGCGGCGACTGAGCTACTCCCCATTTCTGGTTAAGTCCAATTTGAAAAATTTAATTATGAACGCGCGCGCTGGTCGATGTTCGCATCCTGTAATTCGCCCCAAGCGCAAACTCGTAAGCAACCACTCATTCGCTAGGAAAAAAGTTATAAGAAAAGCTGCTGCCGAAAATCCCCAAACAGGGAATGAGAGGATGAGCACAAAGCTTATGTCCCACCCCAAGTACTGGCTCACCTCATCTAAGAGCAGAAATGCCATAGCCTGAACGTAGAGGGTTAAGAATAAGCCGACTGGAGAAGCTAAGAATGGTAGCCTGTCATATTGCCTAATATACCATTTAACCAATTGTCGGAAAGGCTTCATTATTTTCCTCATAAAATCAAACCCCTTTCAAAGCTGAAACCCATAATTCCCTCCCAACCCGACAGCTCCCAGCTTCCGAAAGAACCGATCTGCCTTTGCGATATGTTCCCCGGAGCTGACATAGAACAACACCAGATGCGCGTCCTGTGATTTTGACCAATCCAGCACCTCACGAACAATATTCAGGGTCACTTTGCCACCAAGAAAGGTCCCGTGCACGCTTTTTACGTGTGAAATTCAAAACAATAACTGTCCAAAATGTGGATTGGTAATTTGATATCCGAGCGCGTGCTCCCAAATGCCGTGGCATTTCGTGGAATGCATCTGCAGCGAATGTCCGGTTTCCCGCCCTTCGAGCAAAACCTCCCGCATATGCGGCACATATCGAGCGATTGCTGCAAACGGCAGTTTCGTCCGCATAGTGATCGTTGGTAGATCAGCAGATGAATGTCGGCTTTCTCCTAGATCGGCAGTCTTTCAATATCTCAGGTCAAAACCAAAACACCCAACGCGCCGTCACGAAACCCCGTGGTCGGCGCGTTGTTTTTGAGAAACCCAAACTCAGGCATGGAATCCAAAAAGGGGATCAAAAGGGGGAACAAATTTCGCGAAGTCGTGAAAAATTGCTCAAATACAATGAGTTAATGGAAATATGTGGCGGAGGAGGTGGGATTCGAACCCACGGATGCTTGCACATCGCCGGTTTTCAAGACCGGTGCATTCGACCACTCTGCCACTCCTCCGTGAGCGCATGTGTTGCGATCCGCAGAGCCTTAGCGCCCTTGTTACGATTCTGAAACCCGGGATGTGACAGACCACGCCCCGGCATTTGCCGTTTTTCGCCGTCTGGCACACGCGGGGCTTTCCTGTTTCCGACCGAAACGCTAGACTGCCCGCAAGACGCCGGGGAAGGTGTGTCCAACGGGTTCGCCCATGTGCCCCTTCCGCCTTGGTGCAACCATGAGCAGACCAATAAACCACATATAAAATCCGTGCCGCACCAAAAGGCACGACGAAGGGGCAAGATCATGCGACAGACAGGGACCGGACAGCGTCTCGCGCTTCTCCTGACCGCCACGCTCGCGCTCGGCGCATGTCAGGACGGACAATCCTTTCTCGACAGCTTCAAGAAACCGCAAAGCGGCAGCACGGCGACGTCGACCAAGCTGGTGGAGCGTGACGTCGAGGCGCCGGATGTGTTCCAGGTAACCGACAAGGGACTCTGGGACGGACGTCCCTCGCTCGGCGGGGTCTGGGTCGCGCATTCCGACGTGACCGACCCCGAACGTGTGATCATCCGCAACGAGACCAATGGAAAATTCGTCATCGGCGCGCTGTTCAAACGCGAAGCCACGGCCCCCGGGCCGGGCATTCAGGTGTCGTCGGACGCCGCCGAAGCGCTCGGCATGCTGGCCGGATCGCCGGTCGAACTCAACGTCACGGCGCTGCGCCGCGAGGAAGTGGCGCAGGAGCCCGAAACCGTCGCGACCATTGCGGAGACCGAAACCATCGCCGCAGCGCCGCTCGACGATCCGATTGCCGATGCCGCCGCCGCGCTTGATGCGATGGACGCCCCCGCCGCGCAGGCAACCCCGGCGGCGAAACCGGCCGCTCCCGCCGCGCCGAAAGCCGCTTCCGCGCTCGACAAACCCTTCCTCCAGATCGGCATCTTCTCGGTCGAGGCCAATGCCAAGCGCACGGTCGACATGCTCGGCTCGCAGGGCATCGTCGCCATGGTCAAACCCGGCACCTCGAACGGCAAATCCTTCTGGCGCGTCATCGTCGGCCCCGCCGGATCGAGTGCCGAGCGCAAAGCGCTTCTCGAAAAAGTGAAAAAGGCGGGCTTCACGGACGCCTATGCCGTCACGCATTAAGAAAGGGGGCGCACAGCCCCCTTTTCACATGAATCGCCCGAACCATCTGCACGAATAAGGACCTGCCCGTTTCCATGCTGCGCCTTCTTGCCCTCCGCTTCGCCTTCCTGTTCACCTTGCTGGGCCTTGCCCTGCCCGCCAACGCCTTTGAAAGTGCGGCGCGGGCCGTCTGGGTCTATGACCTGACCACGCAGACGGTGCTGATGGAAAAGGATGCACAAACGCCGCTGCCGCCCGCGTCCATGTCGAAGCTGATGACGATCAACATGCTGTTCGAAGCCCTGCGCGACGGGCGTGTGACGCTCGACACCCGGTTTTCCGTCTCGACCCGGGCCAAGAACATGGGCGGTTCGACCATGTTCCTCAACGAGACCGACCGACCGACCGTCGAGGAACTCATTCAGGGCATCGTCGTGCTGTCCGGCAATGACGCCTGTGTCACCGTGGCCGAAGGGCTTGCGGGCACCGAGGACAATTTCGCGCGGCTGATGAACGAACGCGCCAAGGCGCTCGGCATGGAGAACTCGACCTTCGCCAATGCCTCCGGCTGGCCCAACCCCGGCCAGCGCATGTCGGTCGAGGACCTCGGCATCCTCGCCGTGCGCCTGATCTCCGAATTCCCGGAATATTACGGCTATTTCGGCGAGCAGGAGTTCCCCTATGACAACCGCGCGCCGCAGAACCGCCACAACCGCAACCCGCTTCTGAAACTCGGGATCGGAGCCGACGGGCTCAAGACCGGGCACACAGAGGAGGCGGGCTATGGTATGGTCGGCTCCGCCACCCAGGGCACGCGCCGCGTCGTTTTCGTGATCTCCGGGCTGGCGACCGATGCCGACCGCGCCCAGGAAGGCGAGCGCATCGTCAACTGGGCCTTTCGCCAGTTCGCCGAGAAAACCGTAGCGGAAAAAGGCCATGAATTCGCCCGCGCCAAAGTCTGGATGGGCGATCAGACCGAGGTCGGTCTCGTCGCGCCCGAAGAGGTCTCGATCCTGCTGCCCGGCGCCCAGCTCGAAGAGCTGAAAGGCGAGGTGGTCTACACCGGTCCGTTCGAAGCGCCGATCACCCAGGGCGACACGCTGGCCGAACTTGTGATCCCGCGCGAGGACCTTCCCGAAGCACGTATTCCGCTGGTCGCGGACCGCTCGATTGCCCGTGGCGGCATCGCTCCGAGGTTGCGCACAGCGTTTCTGGTGCTTAAGGACAAGCTGGAGGGACAAACGGGTCTGGCCGTGTCCGAATGACCAACCGCTGAAAAGCCTGACGGGAGTGCCATGTTCATCAGCTTCGAGGGCATCGACGGGTCGGGAAAATCGACGCAAGCCCGGCTTCTGGCCGAAACCCTGCGCAGGGACGGCGTGGACGTGATCCACACCCGCGAACCGGGCGGATCGCCCGGCGCCGAGGAGATCCGCTCCCTCGTACTCGAAGGCGATCCCGACCGCTGGTCGGCGGAAACCGAAATCCTGCTGTTCACCGCCGCGCGTCGCGATCATCTTGAGAAAACCATCCGCCCCGCGCTGGCCGCTGGCAAGGTGGTGATCTGCGACCGGTTTGCGGACAGTACCCGCGTGTTCCAGGGCGTCACCCGTGGCGATTTGCAGGACAAGGTCAACCGGCTGCATGACGAGATGATCGGGGTCGAACCCGATCTGACGCTCCTGTTCGACATGGACCCGCAGATCGGCCTGTCCCGCGCCAAGGGGCGGCAGACCTCAGAAGAGCGCTTCGAGGATTTCGGGCTGGAATTTCAGGAGAAATGCCGCGCCGCCTTCCTCGCTCTGGCCGATCAATACGCGCGTTTCACCGTGATCGACGCAGCGCGCGACATCGGGCCTGTGGCCGCGGAGGTCGCGACACTTGTCACCGCAAGGCTCAAGGCATGAGCCCGAGATCTCCCTCCGCACTCGGCGAAATCGACATGGGCCCGGAGGCGGATTGCGCCCCGGGTGCGCCACATCCGCGCCAGACCGCCACGCTGTTCGGCCAGAACCACGCCGAGGAAAGCTTTCTCGACGCGTTCAACTCGAACCGGATGCACCACGCCTGGCTGATCACCGGCCCGCGCGGCGTCGGAAAGGCCACGCTCGCCTGGCGCATCGCGCGGTTTCTGCTCGCTCAGCCGATCGAAGAGGGCAGCGAGTTGTTCGGCGAGGCCCCCCCCGCCCACGACACGCTGGAGCTAGGTCATGAGCACCCGGTCTATCGCCGCTCCGCGCAACTGGCCGAGCCCCGTCTGTGCCTCATTCGCCGCGAATGGGACGACAAGAAATCCCGCTTCGGCACGGTGATTTCCGTCGAGGAGGTGCGCAAGCTCAACTCCTTCTTCCACATGTCCGCCACCGATGGCGGGCGCCGCGTCGTCATCGTCGACAGCGCCGATGAGATGAACGTCTCGGCCGCCAACGCGCTTTTGAAAACCCTCGAAGAACCGCCGAAACACGCCTTTCTGCTGCTGGTCTCGCACCAGCCCTCCCGGCTTTTGCCCACCATCCGGTCGCGCTGCCGCGAGTTGCGCCTTGGCCCGCTTTCGCCCGAAGATCTCGGTCGCGCCCTTGACGCGGCGGGCTCGAATGCGGCAGACCGCTCGGATGCTTTGGCGGAATTGTCCGCCGGATCCGTGGGGGAGGCATTGCGTTTGACCAATCTGGGCGGGCTTGAGGCCTATCATGACATCGTGGCGCTGTTCGCCACCCTGCCCCGGCTCGACCGCTCGCAGGCGCTCAAGCTTGCCGAGGCCTGTGTCGGTGCAGCGAACAGCGACCGCTATGAGTTGACTCTCGGGCTGATCGACCGTTTCCTCACCCGTCTGGCGCGCACCGGCGCGGGGCATCCGCCGATCGTCGAGGCCGCGCCCGGCGAGGCGGCGTTGATGCTGCGGCTGTCGCCCGACACCTATGCCGCGCGCGACTGGGCGGTTCTGCAACAGGAATTGTCGGCCCGCGCCCAGCACGCCAAGGCGGTCAACCTTGACCCTGCGGCGCTGATCCTCGATATGGTATTCAAGATCAACGACACGGCCAGCCGCATCGCGCGCGAATAGCAGGGCGATCTTGGGCAGGGCCAGAGCAGAACAGAGCACCACCCGATGAGCCTTCCCCACATTACCGACAGTCACTGCCATCTGGATTTCCCCGATTTCGCCGACGAACTCCCCGAGGTGGTCAGCCGCGCGGTCGACGCAGGTGTGCATCGCATGGTGACGATCTGCACGCGGCTGCGGCAGGTGGATCAGGTGCGCGCGATTTCCGAGCGCTTCGGTCCTGTGTTCTGGGCGGCGGGCACGCATCCGATGTCGGCGGCAGAGGAACCGATGGCAACGGTGGACGAGTTGCTCGCGCTGGCCGAACATCCGAAATTCGTCGGCATCGGCGAAACCGGGCTCGATTATCATTACACCGCCGAGAGCGCGGAGGTTCAGAAGACAAGCCTGCGCATCCACATCGAAGCGGCGCGCGAAACGCAGTTGCCGCTGATCATCCACGCCCGCGACGCCGATGCAGATGCGATGGAGATTCTCGGCGAAGAATATCGCAAAGGCGCCTATCCTTGCGTATTGCATTGCTTCACCGCCTCGAAAGAGTTTGCGCTGGCGGCAATGGACTGGGGGTTTTACATTTCGATGTCGGGCATTACGGCCTTTCCGCGCTCAAAAGAGCTGCGCGACATCTTCCGCGCCGTGCCGCGCGACCGTATTCTTGTCGAGACCGACAGCCCCTATCTTGCGCCCCCGCCGCATCGCGGTCGACGCAATGAACCGGCCTATACGGCGCACACAGCGGCGCGCGCTGCCGAGACCTTTGAGATGGGCTATGCCGAATTCGCGGCGCTGACCGAGGCGAATTTCGAACGCCTCTTCACGAAAGCCAAATTATGAGCGCACGTTTCACCATTCTGGGCTGTGGTTCCTCGGGCGGTGTGCCGCGGATCGGCAATATCTGGGGCGATTGCGACCCGCAGAACCCGAAGAACCGCCGCCTGCGCTGCTCCGCACTGATCGAACGCGACGGCCCGAACGGCACCACCAGCGTGTTGATCGACACCGGGCCGGACATGCGCCAACAGCTATTGAACGCCGGCGTGTCGCGGCTCGACGGGGTGGTGTTCACCCACTCCCACGCCGATCACATGCACGGGCTCGATGACCTGCGCCAGATCGTGTTCAACATGCGCGAGCGGGTGAAGGTCTATGCCGACAGCGAGACGGAAAACGATCTGATCGCCCGGTTCGGTTATGCCTTTGTCCAGCCTGAAGGGTCGAACTACCCGCCCATTCTGGATTTGCATGCCATTCGCGGACCGGTCACCATCGACGGCCCCGGCGGGCCGGTGACGCTGACGCCCTTGCAGGTCAATCACGGCCAGATCGACGCCAAAGGGTTCCGCGTCGGCGATCTCGCCTATATCCCCGACGTGTTGGAGATTTACGAACCGACCTGGGCGCTCATGGCAGGGCTCGACACGTTTGTGATCGACGCTTTGCGCTACAAGCCGCACCCGTCGCACGCGCATCTTGAGTTGGCGCTTCAGTGGATCGAACGCGCCGCGCCAAGGCAGGGCGTGTTGACCAATATGCATATCGACATTGATTACGCGACCGTGGCTGAGGAGACCCCGGATCACGTCACCCCCGCTTACGACGGGATGGTGATCGAGATCACAGGAGCGCTCTGATGCAGGCGCTGATCGAGGTCATTCTTCCGGTTTTTCTCGTCATCGGCTATGGGTATCTGGCGCGCCGGCAAGGCTGGGTCAGCGACGAGCTGGTCGACAGCGTGATGAAATTCGCCCAGAATTTCGCCGTGCCGCTCCTGCTCTTCTCCGGCATTGCCAAGATGGATCTCGGCCAGAATTTTCACCCGCCGATCCTGATTTCCTTTTACGCAGGCGCGCTCTCGGGCGGGCTTTTCTGTTTTCTGGGCGCGCGCTATCTGTTTGACCGCGACCTGACGGATGCCGTAGCCATCGGCTTCATCGGTCTGTTCTCCAATTCACTTCTGTTGGGCATTCCGATCACCGAACGTGCCTATGGCGAGGCGGCGCTCGCAGGGAATTTCGCGATCATCTCGATCCATTCGCCCCTGCTTTACGGCATCGGTATCGCCGCGATGGAGATCGCGCGAACGCGGGGGCTGGGCCTGTCGGGCTTCGGCCTGATGCGGCAGATCGCGCGTTCCGTGCTGCGCAACCCCCTGATCCTTGGCATCACGGCGGGCTGGATCGTCAATCTTGCTCATATCCCCCTGCCCGCCCCCGTCTGGGATGCGGTCGGACTGATGACCCGCGCGGCAATCCCGGCGGCACTTTTCGGCCTCGGCGGCGTGCTGTTGCGCTACAAACCCGAGGGCGACATGCGGATCATCGTCTGGGCTGTCTTCGCCTCTCTGGTGCTGCACCCGGCCATCGCCTACGGGCTCGGGCATTTCGTCTTCGAACTGCCCACCCCGTCGTTGCGCTCCGCCACAATGACCGCCGCCATGGCGCCGGGGGTGAACGCCTATCTCTTCGCCAATATGTACGGCGTCGCGAAACGTGTGGCCGCCTCTTCGGTGCTGATCGGCACCGGGCTGTCGATTCTCACCATCTGGTGCTGGCTCGCACTCCTGCCCTGAGCGGGGCCTGTATCACACGACCGAAGCCCGGGAACCCGGCACCGCCTTGCCTGCCCGCCCCCCCAGGAGAGCGTTGCGGCAAAGGTCTCAGGTTGCATTTTAAGGAAATCCATCCTGTCTCGCAGCAAAGCCGCCCCGGCCCCGGCAGGGGTTTTCACAGCTTCGACCCGCTCTTGCCGCAATCCCGCCGCAATGCCCGGGCAAATCGTTAACCAAGAAAACCGACGCCCGGGCTGTCTCCTGTTCCCTGCGACAGACCTGGTCACACGAGGGCAGGATCATGGCCGTTTACGATATTGAGCTTTACGATTTCGACCCTGCCGGAGTCATCGGCACCACGACGGGGTCCACCTTCACCTATTCCGGTGGCGGCCCGACCGGCACGGCCACCATCAGCGACAGCAATGGCGCCCTGACCGACGACAGCGCTCAGGGCGATCGTGAAACCGCGACCGGCAACATCACCATCGGCAGCACCAGCTCGACAGGGGTGAATGTCGACGCCGAACAGGTCTGGACCGTCACCGACCTGACCACGGGTGAAAGCTTTCAGATCGTCCAGCTCGATGTCGAGGGCGGTGGTGCCCAGGGCAAATACACGCTCTCCGAACAGCCTCTGATCGACGGTCACCAGTATCAGGTCACCGCCTATAGCAGCAATCCGGGGACCGCGAGCGGAAGCAGCACGACACCGAGCTTCACCTATGCCGATTACGTGTCGACTGCGGATCTGGCCGACGGGATCGTCTCCGGCACCTCCGGCAATGATACGATCGACACAAACTATAGCGACACGGACGGCGATACGATCGACACGGAGAGCTATACCTCCGGCACGATGCATTGGGACAACCTGGGCAACGGTCAGGATTACATGAACGGCTCCGGCACGCTGTCGGATGCCGGCGTCACCATGACCTTCACCGTCACTGACGATGGTGCCGGGGGGCCGGCTTATGACCCGACGGGCACGAGCTACGACGCCAGCGTCTATGTCGACACGGCGAATGGAGAGACCTTCGACTCCGGCAGTTCGTTCTTCCTCTTTGGCGACAATGACGCCAACAACGACGGTGTCGCCGATCAGGGCAGTGACACCATGACCATGACCATGGATTTCGCCGCCACCGACAGCACCAGCGGGGTGAGCGACGAGGTCTATAACGTCTCGTTCCGGATCAACGATCTCGATTACGCCGCCGGCGGTTTCGTGGATGTGATCACGATCACAGCCTATGACGCCGACGGCAACGAAGTCACGGTCACGCTCACCGGTGGCAGCGCCATGACCGTCGACGGCAACACCGTGACCGGTATCACCGCCACGGCCAGCACCGATGGCAGCGGCTCGCTTCTCGTGGAGATCCCCGGCCCGGTGTCCAGAATCGTCGTCGATTACGACAACGAAGGCGTGAACACCCAGGGCGTGTGGATTTCCGATGTCCAGTTCGATGCCCAGACCACCGATTACGACGATATGGTCGAAGCCGGTGACGGCGACGACATCGTCGCCTCCGGGCTTGGCGACGACGTGGTTTATGGCGGCACTGGAAATGACACGATTAACGGTGGCACCGGCAATGACACGCTTTATGGCGAAGACGGCAACGACACGCTCGACGGCGGCGAAGGCGACGACATGCTGTCGGGCGGCACAGGCGATGACACGCTGATCGGCGGCGAAGGCGCGGACGTCAACTCCGGCGGCTCCGGGATGGACATGATCGACTATTCCGGCTCGGATGCGGCGGTCTCCGTCAATCTTGCCGATGGCACGGCCTCGGGCGGCTATGCCGAGGGCGACACGCTCTCGGGCGTCGACGGCATCATCGGGTCGGATTACGACGACACGCTGATCGGTTTCGACGGTCAGGGCACCGGAACGGACGCCTATACCAACGTGTTCTACGGCGGTGCGGGCAACGACACCCTCGACGGCGCGGGCGGCGATGACCGGCTCTATGGCGAAGAAGGTGATGACACCATCTATGGCGGTGACGGCGACGACGTCATCGACGGCGGCACCGGCAATGACACGCTTTATGGTGGCGCGGGCGCCGACATCATCGACGGCGGTGACGGCGACGATACGATCTACGCGGGTGGCAGCGACACGGTCACCGGTGGCGAGGGCAACGACACCATCGTCATCGACCCCTCCCAACTCGACGGCAATGCGATCACCATCGTCGGCTCAGAGACCGGCGACGAGACGGGAGATGTGCTCGACCTCTCGGCTCTGGGCGAAGACCTCTACCATCGCGGCTCCATCGTCTATGACGAAAACGACCCGGAAAGCGGCACGCTGACGCTGACGGATGGCACCGTCATAACCTTCTCCAACATCGAAACCATCATCTGTTTCGCCAGGGGCACCCGGATCGCCACGCCCTATGGCGCCCGCCCCGTCGAGGATCTCAGACCCGGCGATCTGGTGATCACCATGGACAACGGCATCCAGCCGCTGCGCTGGGTCGGCGCGCGCACCGTGCCCGCCATGGGCCGCTTTGCGCCCATCGAGATCACGAAAGGCGCGCTTGGCAATGAGGCCGATCTCATCGTCTCGCCGCAGCACCGCATGTTGTTGCAGGGCTGGCGTTCCGAAATGCTGTTCGGCGCCTCGGAGGTGTTTTCCGCCGCCAAGCATCTTGTCAACGGCACCACCATCCGCGCGCGTCCGGGGGGGCTTGTGAGCTATTACCACCTGATGTTCGACCGCCACGAAGTGATCTTTGCCGAGGGCGCGGCGACCGAAAGCTTCCACGTCTCCGATCACTCGCTGACCGGCGTGGCGGATGCGGCACGGGACGAGCTTTTCGGTCTCTTCCCCGAGCTGCGCTCCATGCCGACACGCCACGGCGACACCGCCCGCAAATGTCTCAAGGCGCATGAGGCCGAGCTTCTGGTGGCGTGATCCGACAGGCATGACCCGGGGCCGAGGCTTGCATGCTGTGCAATCCCGGCTTGCGTGCATTTAATTTGAATACCAAATCATTTTGATGCACATGCAAATCATGGCGCAAGATGACTCCTCCCCCAAAACCCTGTTCGGCTTTCAGTTCATCCAGCTCTCCCGCCGCTGGCGCAAGGTGATCCATGCCGAGATTGCCCGCGCCGGGCTGACCGACGCCACATGGGCGCCGCTCGTGCATCTCGAGGCCGATGGCGACGGTATCAGCCAGACGGAACTGGCCGAACGCGTCGCCCTCGACACTTCGACGCTGGTGCGGCTTCTGGACATTCTCGCGGAGCGCGGATTGATCGAGCGGCGGGTGAACCCGCAGGACCGGCGAGCACGGCTGATCGTCCTGACGCCGCAGGGCCGCACGGAAGTGCAGCGCATCAAGCGGCACCTGAGCGCGGTCGAGGCCGAACTCCTCACCGGCTTGAGCGAGGCGGATGTGACCGCCCTGCTCGCCGGGTTCGCGAAAATCTCGGCCCGTGTCGAGGCCACTCTGGAGCAGAAATCCTCATGAATGCCTGGTTGACCGCCCGCGGTTTCGACACTGTTCGGATGGGCTTTGCCTTCCGCACCGCGCTTGCCGCCTGTGCCGCCTTCGTCCTCGCATGGCTGATCGGGCTCGAACACCCGCAATGGTCTGCGATGACGGTCTGGGCCGCCTCGCAACCCACCCGTGGCCAGCTTTGGGAGAAAAGCCTGTTCCGCCTTCTGGGCTCCGTGAGCGGCACAATCGTCGGCGTGCTTCTGGTGCTGGCGATGCAGATCCACCCGGCGCTTCTGGTCGTGGGGTTGGCGCTCTGGGTCAGCGCCTGTACCTGGATCGGCAATCTTCAACGCGGCTTCGTGGCCTATGGCACGGTGCTGGCCGGCTACACGGCGGCGATGGTGTCGCTCTTGGATGCCGCCCACCCGGATCAGGTGCTGCACCTCGGCGTCGACCGGCTTGCCACCGTGCTCACCGGGGTGGTCGTCGCCACGCTGGTCGGGTCTCTGTTCGCTCCCGCCGCCGCCACTGGAGAATTGCGCGAGCGGGTGCGCCGACTGCTGTCCGATATGCTCGACAAGGCCGCCAGCGCCACACCGACCGAGAGCGACAAACGCGCTCTTCTGAACGAGCTGGCCACCGTCGAGGACGGGCTCGACCCGCATGCCGCCGGGTCCATCCGTTCGCGCCAGACCATTCGCGCCACCCGCGCATTGCTGATCGCCGCCACGCCGCTTCTGCTCTGGAAACACGGCCCCGCGCAGGCTCCCGCCTTCCGCGCAGGCCTCGCAGGGGCCTCCAAGGCACTGGCCGATCAGGACATTTCCGCCGCCCGTGCCGCCCTCACGCAGGCCGCCGCGACCGAGGACCTCTCCCCCCGCCTCTCCGAGACACTCACCGCCGTCGAAACCGCGCTTGGCGACTGGCATGCGCAATCGCACAAACGCCGCAGCCTGAGCGAGATCGCCCCGCCCGTGGTGCTTCATCGCGACTGGGTCGGCGCACGCGAGGCCGGCTTGAGGGCACTCGGCGCCATCGCCCTGTTCGGCGGCCTCTGGCTGTTCACCGGCTGGAGCGTCGGCCCGTTCATGTTGCTCGGGCTGTCGGTGATGATCTCGCTGTTCTCGACCTTCGAAAACCCGGCGCAGATGATGAAATGGGTGTTCTACGGCCAGCTCGCCGGGGTCATCGGTGCGCTGGCTCTGCGCTGGCTGGTCTGGCCGCTGGCTCAGAGCGAGGCGCAGATGATCCTCCTCGCCCTGCCCTTCATCCTGATCGGCCCGGTCTTTGTCGGCCACCGCCGCACCGTGGCGATGAGTTTCGATTACAACATGGTGCTGATGCTGATGTCACAGCCGCATTGGCCGCTCACCGGCAGCTTTGGCGGCTCTTTCGCCGCGGGGCTGGCCGTGGTTGCCGCCCCGATTGCCGCGATGGTCGCCTATCTTACCGTCTATCCCGCCAATCTCAAACGTCGCACCGACACGGTGATGCGGGCGATGATCCATGATCTGCGCGATCTGGCCGCCGATCCGAAAGCGCTCAGGGCGCGATCGCATTGGCAGGCCCGGCTGTATCACCGCACCCTGCGTCTGGTGCGCCTCTCGGAACGGTCCAACCGCGCGCATCTGGCGGCGCTGGACGCGGGGTTGGCGGTGTTGAACCTTGGCCATGCGGCAATGTGGTGTCACCGGATCACCGCCGACCCGGCCCAAAGCGCGGAAGATCGCGCCGCCGCGCGCGAGGCGCTCAAGGAACTGGCCAGAATGGGGCCGGCCCCGCAACAGGCCCTCACCGCACTCACACGGCTGAGCCAGCGCCCGGGACCCGAAGCGGCGCTGTTTCGCGAGGCGCTCGAAGGGCTGGACACGCTGAAACCGGCCCTCACCAACGCCTGATGGCGCGGCCTCAGACGGCGTCCACCGGGCGCGGTTTGCCTTCCGCATCGACCGCCACCATGGTGAAGCGGGCCTGGGTGACATGCTCGCGCTGCGCGGTATAGGCCCGGCGTGCCCAGACCTCGATGCGGATCACCATGGAACTGCGCCCGACCTGATCGACGGCGGTGTAGACGCAAAGCGTATCGCCCACTTTCACCGGTTGCTTGAAGACGATTTCATTCGCGGCAATGGTCACCGTGCGCCCGTTGCAGCGCTCATTGGCGCGGATCGCGGCGGCAAGGTCCATCTGGCTCATCACCCAGCCCCCGAAGATGTCCCCGGCGGCATTGGTATCGGCTGGCATGGCAAGGGTACGAAGCGTGAGCTCCATGCCGTCGGGTGTATGTGCATCTGACATGATCTGGGCTTCCATTCTCTGACTGCTCCCCCTGTCTTCCAGATGGCACAGCAAACAGACGACCTCAACCCCTTGATCCGGAAAGCAAAGCCGCTTTCACCACATCGCATGGCAAGCTGGCCAGCCACGATGCGCTAACCCGGATGCAGCGCAACAGAACCTTGCGTCTGCCGGAAAACATGCCGCCTCTGATGGCCCGGAAGCGATCTGGATCACCAATCCCGATCCGCTTGGGACGTCCATCCGAGCGCGGTCCGCCCGCTGACATCGCCCCCAAACCGGACAAGCCGCACACCCGGCCTTGCGCCGAATGGCGGCATCGTCGCAGCGCGCGAGCTTCCCGGGCATGACCAAAGCCAGAGCACGCCGAGACATCCGCTTTGCGGATTGGGTCATTCATTGCGCGGAAGCCCCCGCGAATGACCCACCCTGGCAGAAGGCTCGG
This sequence comes from Celeribacter ethanolicus, assembly GCF_001550095.1. Lineage (GTDB taxonomy): Bacteria > Pseudomonadota > Alphaproteobacteria > Rhodobacterales > Rhodobacteraceae > Celeribacter > Celeribacter ethanolicus. The sequence goes on from NZ_LRUC01000018.1 coordinate 39,956, forward strand.
TCTGAGCCAGCATCCAATCCCGCGCGATCCCTGACAGCAAGGGGGCGAGGCGCATGCGCACCTGCGCGTGATACTGATCGAGCCAGCCGCGCTCCCGATCCGTCAGGAGCGCCATATCGAACAGCCCGAGCGGGATCGGCGCCATGGTCAATGGCGCAAAGCGACAGAACCCCGGCACCTCCGGGTCGGCGATCACTTCGACCTGATTTTCGATCCTGAGACCGAACTGCCCCTCGAGGTAATACCCCGGCTCGATCGTCATGATATGACCGGGCAAGAGCGGATAGGGATTGGCACGTTTGCCGAAGCGGTGCGGATGTTCGTGCACCAGAAGATTGTGCCCCACGCCATGGCCGGTGCCGTGGTCGTAATCCAAGCCCATCTGCCACAAAGGCGCGCGCGCCAGAGCATCGAGATGATGTGGAAAGCTGCCTTCCGGGAACCGTGCAGAGGACAGGGCGATGAAGCCTTTGAGCACCGCCGTCGCGATCCGCCGGACATCCTCGGACACGGGACCGAAGGCCAAGGTCCGGGTGGCGTCCGTGGTGCCGTTGACGTACTGCCCGCCGCTGTCGAGCAAATAGAGCGCCTCGGGGGTGATCGGCACATTCTCCGCCCGTTTCGGCGCATAATGGCACATGGCGGCATTCGTCCCGGCGGCGGAGATCGAGTTGAAACTGGCCTCCAGAAACCCGTCCTGTTGCTGACGCAGCCGAAGGATTTCATCCGCCGCTTCGCATTCCGTCACCGGATTTCCCGTGGCGAACCGCGCAGGCACAGTCTCGGCCAACCACGCCATGAACCCGGTCCAGGCGACCCCGTCTTTGACATGCGCCGCGCGATAGCCCGCAAGCTCCACCGCATTCTTCGCGGCCTTCAGAACCGTGATCGGATCGTCGCCCCGCACCGGCGTGCCCCCGGCCTTGAGAATCGCCGCTTCGACCGCCTGCGGCGCGAAATTGGGATCGAGCCCGATCGCATTGCCTTCGGCGATCTGCGCGAGACGGTCAAGAAACCGCTCGGGTGGCGTGATCTCGACATCCGGGTCGGGGGCGATCTGACCGGCTGTCAGTTTGTCTTTGAAAATGGCCCAGATCATCGGACCATCGACCGGCAGGATCGCGACGGACAGCGGCACCGGATGCATCGGAACATCGCGCCCCCGTGTGTTGGTCAGCCAGGCGATGTCATCGGGACGCGTCACGACCCAGGCCGCAAGGCCCTGTTCGCGCAAATGCTCCCGCACACGCGCGCGTTTTTCAGCGCCGCTTTCCCCGGCGACCTCATCCGGCATCCGCCGCAGCGCCCCCATCGGCGCGGCGGGGCGGTCCGACCAGATCGAGGCGAAGGGGGCGACGCTCAACGCAACGAGATCATGCCCGACAGGCGCAATCGCCGCCGTCATCTCCTCAATCTGCGACACGGTCCAGAGCATCGGATCGTAACCGACCCGCAGCGGCTCTGAGAAGCTTCGCAAAGCGGCCTCGGGGGGCGCATCGTGCAAATGCGCGATCTGCCAAAGCGTGGGATCGACCTGCCGCGTGGCCTGCACCTGATAGCGGCCATCGACGAAGAGGATCGCCCGATCCGCTGTGATCAAGGCCCGCCCCAGAGAGCCGGAAAACCCGCTGAGCCACGCCAGACAACGGTCGCGCTCCGGGCAATCCTCGCTTTGATGCGCATCGGCGGAGGTAACGAGATAGGCGGAAAGGCCATGATCGGCCATCCAGCCGCGCAGAGTGGCGAGTTTGTCGGCGGGTGTCATTGCTGGCCCCTTTGCACCATGTCGAACAGGCGTTGAAGCACGCGCGGATCGCGGCGCAACCCGTCATGTTCGTATTCATTCGTGACCCAGGCGCGCAGATTGCCAACCCGACCCGCCGTGTCCAGCGACAGCCCGGCATCGACATACATATCGTCGTAGTAGACGACCGCCGCCACCGGCACCTGATTGTCCCGCAGCCGCGCCAGATCGTAGAACGGCGCATCGAACCGGCGCCGGGCCAGCGCATCCGTGGCCGCAGCGAACGGGCGCAGGCAACGGATGTCCTCAAACATCCAGGGGAACATCATTTCGCCGGTGAACATCAGCGGGGTCTGGTCGGTGGCGAACTCCGGATGCACCTCCCGCGCCCTCTGCGCCGCCCAGTCGGAGACATTGCCGCTTTGGGCATAGATCGTCTCCTGCAAGGCGGCGAAAAGCGGATTGGTGGCAAAGCCCGTGCGGGTCATGACCTCGAACAGAAACGTGTCGCTGAGGACACCGTCCGCAGTGAACGCCTCGTCCAGCAGCCAATGCAGGTTTTCGAAACAGGGCGCCATGCCGAAATCCATACCAAGCGTCTGGAACCGCTCCACGCTCAGCCTGTCGCCATCGGGCAGCCGGACATCCTCTTGCGTCAGAAGATCGGCAATGCGGGCAACGGTTTCGACATCCTGCGGATAGCGGGCGTAGAAGGTCTCCGTCTTGGCCTTCACGCGCGGGAATGTGCGGGCATAGACATCGTCGGCGCTGGCCGTGAGACCGGGCAAGCCGCCGGTCACGTAACAGGCTTCAAGCGCCTCGGGCGCGAAGGACAGGTAGCTGAGCGTCAGAAACCCGCCGTAGCTCTGCCCCAAAGTGGACCATTTACGCCCGCCATAAAGGGTTTTGCGCAGGTGTTCGGCATCGCGAATGATGCTGTCGGCACGAAAACAGGCGAGGAAATCCGCGCCTTTTTCCGCCGTCGCAAACGCCGCCATATGACGTCCCTCGACCGGCGAGGAGCGGCCCGTGCCACGCTGATCCATCAGGATCACCCGAAACTGTTTGAGCGCCACGTCGAGCCAGGGCGGCGTGCCGTCCTGAGGCCGGTTGGACTTGCCGCCGGGGCCGCCTTGCAGGAACAGAAGACAGGGCAGGTCGTCATGCTTGCGCATCGGATCGACCACCTCGCGGGCGAACAAGGTGATGGTCTCGCCCTCCGGCTTCGACCAATCGAGCGGCACGGCAAGGCTGTGATCCGTGAGGACCAGACCGGGGATGGAATAAGACAAAGACGACATGGAACCCTCAGCGTGTGCGTGGATCGAGTGCCGCATAGAGCAGATCGACCAGAATGTTGGAGATAACGATGAACAGCCCGCCCAAAAGGACGACGCCGATGATGATCGGTCGGTCCTGATTGCGCACCGCCTGGACAGCCATGGAACCGACACCTTGCAGCCCGTAGACCTGCTCGATGACGATCACGCCCCCCAGCATGACGGCAATATCGGCGCCCAATTGCGTGACCAGAGCGGTCAGGGTCGCGCGCATGCCGTGTTTGTAGACCACACAACGCTCGCTCAGCCCCTTGGCGCGGGCGGTGCGGATGTAATCCTCGCCCAGCACGGACAAAAGCTGGCCACGGGTCAACCGGGCATAGATCGCCGCCGTCACCAGAGCCAGCGTCAGCCACGGCAGGGTCAGATGCCACGCCCATTTCAGCGGATCGTCGAGCAAAGGCGCATAGCCGCCGGGCGGGAACAGCACGAAGCCATTTTTGCGCGGCAGGAAATACAGCGTGTAAAGCGCCAGCATACCCAAAACGAAGGTCGGGAAACTCAGCCCGATCAGGATGAACACCTGCCCCAAACGGTCGCGCAGCCCGCCGGCAAACCGCGCCGACATGATGCCGATGGGAATGCCGATGGCAAGCCAGACCACGACACCGCCCAAGACCAGGGACACGGTCACAGGAATACGTCGCACGATCAGATCCACGACAGGCTGTTGATTGCGATAGGAAAACCCCAGATCGCCCCGCAGCGCATCGCCCAGAAACGACGCGTATTGCACCAGAATGGGGCGGTCGAGTCCGAGGTTTTCGCGGATTTGCGCAAGCTGCTGCGCGGTGGCCTTTTCGCCCGCGATCATCCGCGCGGGATCACCCGGCGCGACATAGAACAGCAGGAAGACGAAGGCGCTGAGCGTGAAGAGCACCAGAACGCCAAAAGACAGACGACGGGTCAGAAAGGCGATCATTGCGCGGTCTCCTTGCGAGTTGTAGTGCGGTTTTTGCGGGATTTACGGCGGCGGACGATCTTGCGCCCTTTCGGGTCCAAAGCATCGCGCAACCCGTCACCCAGAATGTTGAAGGCAAGCGTCGTGAACAAAAGCGCAAAGCCCGGGAACACCACCAGCCACCAGGCCACGAGGTAGATCGAATTCGCCCCCGCATCGGCCAACATCCCGCCCCAGCTCGGCGTCGGCGGCACGATGCCAAGGCCAAGGAAGGACAGCGTCGCTTCGAACACGATGGAGGACGGGATCATCATCGTCGTGTAGACGATGATCGGCACCGCCAGATTGGGCAGTACATCGCGGATCAGGATCGACAGGTTCGACGCCCCCATCGAGCGGCTGGCCTGAATGAATTCACGCTTGGCAATAGAGGCGCTTTCGGCGCGGATCACCCGCCCGATGGTCGTCCAACTGAAGAACACGATGACCGAGACTGACAGGCTCAGAGACGGGCCGAAGACCGACACCAGCGCCAGTGCGCAGAGGAGGAACGGCACGCTCATCACCAGATCCATGATCCGGCCCAGAACCGTATCGACCCAACCGCCGAAGAACCCCGCGCACATGCCGATGGTCACGCCAATCGTCGCCGCAGCGAGCGAGGCCAAAACACCCACGGCAAGGGAAATTCGTGCACCGTAAGCCAGTCGTACAAAGACATCGCGACCAAGCTGATCGGTGCCCATAAGAAAAGACCCGTTCGGCCCGACGGGCAGGCCCATCGGCGTCATGCCGGTCTCGCGATATTGCTCGATCGCACTGTGGCCGGTCCATATCTCGGTCAGCGGGGCAAAAATGGCGAAGAGGCTCAGCAGCACGATAAAGGCGAAGGAGATCAGCGTCGCCGGGTCGCGCAACAAGCGCCGCATGGTGAGGGCAAAAGCACCGCGCTGGACGATCTCAGGTGCATCCGAGGAGGACGTCGAAGAGGGGGCGTTGCTCATGCCTGGGCCTCCTGTGTCATAAAGGGCGTTTCCGAAATCAGATGGCGTGTGTCCACTCCAGTCAGAGCCGGGGGATGATGTGTGGCCCCCAAAAGTTCGCGGGTGAAGGGATGTGCGGGTGCGCGGAAGAGCTGCTCGGAGGTGGAGCTTTCGACGATCTGGCCCTTGTCCATGACGGCGATCCGGTCACAGATGTGGCGCACCACCGAGAGATCATGGCTGATGAACAGATAGGTCAGCCCCAGGTCGCGCTGAAGCGCCTGCAAGAGGTTCAGAATCTGCGCCTGAATCGAGACATCAAGCGCCGAGACCGGTTCATCGAGGATGATCAGCGCGGGTTCCAAAGCCAGCGCACGGGCGATGCCTATCCTTTGCCGTTGGCCACCGGAAAACTCCGAGGGGAAGCGATTGAAATGTTCGGGGTTCAGCCCGACGGTTTCCATGAGTTCCTGCACCCGCGCCTTGCGGCTGGCCGCCGTACCGATGTTGTGGATGCGCATCGGATCGCTGATGATCGCACCGACACGACGGCGCGGATTGAGCGAGCCGAAAGGGTCCTGGAACACCATCTGAACCCGCCGCCGCATCTCGCGCCAGCGTGCGGCGGTGAGGCTGGCGATGGGTTCGCCCTGAATTTTGACCTCGCCATCGGTCGGCACCGCAAGACCGGCCAAAACGCGGGCGAGCGTGGATTTGCCACAGCCGGATTCGCCCACCAGTCCCAGCGTCTCGCCCTTGCGCACGGTCAGGTCCACGCCTTTCAAAACATGGTTCTCCACTGCCCGGCCAAAGCCCTTTTTTGAGCGGTAAGTGAGCGACAGGCCGGAGGCCTCGACCACATAGCGCGCGGATGTGCGCGATGCGGCAGGCGGGGTCGTTTGCTCCGTCACAGGCTCATCCTCAGGAAGGCTGGCCGTGAAATGGCACAGCGCCTCAGTCGCGTCACTATAGCGGCGCAGCGGCGGGGGCGTCGTGTGGCACAGGTCGCTGGCCTGCGCACAGCGCGGCGCAAAAACACATCCACGGGGTCGCGCCAAGAGGCTTGGCGGCTTGCCGGCAATCGGGATCAACGGGCTGCCATTGCTGTCGGCGGCGGGCGAAGAACGCAACAGGCCCAACGTGTAGGGATGCGCCGGCATGGCAAACAGCGCCTCCGTCGCGCCGATCTCAAGCCGGGTGCCCGCATACATCACCATCACATGATCGGCGACCGACGACAAAAGCCCCAGATCATGGGTGATCATGATCACCGTCGTGCCGAAACTGCGACGCATCTCGTCCAGCAGTTCGACGATCTGAGCCTGAACCGTCACATCGAGCGCGGTGGTCGGCTCGTCGGCGATGATCAGCGGCGGGCGCAGGATCAGCGCCATGGCGATCATCACGCGTTGCCGCATGCCGCCGGAAAATTCGTGAGGATAGGCATCGTATCTTTTGTCCGCCTCCGCAATGCCGACCCGTTCGAGCATCTCGACCACGCGCCGTCTCGCTTCGGCTTTGTCCACTTTTTCATGGGCATGGATCATTTCGGCGATCTGCGATCCGATGGTGTAAAACGGATGCAGGCTTGAGAGCGGGTCCTGGAAAATCATGCCGATCTGCGCCCCGCGCAGGGCACGCCGCTCCGCCTCGCTCATCGTCAGCATGTCGCGCCCGTTGAACAGCACTTCGCCCTCGATCTCGGCGCCCGGCAACAACCCCGCGATGGCCTGCATCAGGACGCTTTTGCCCGACCCGGACTCGCCCGCAATGCCGAAAAGTTCGCCTTCTTCGACGGAAAAGGACACCGAATTGGCGGCATGGATCCCCCCGTCTTCGGTTGGGATACGAATGGTGACGTTGCGCGCTTCTATCAGGGGCATTTCAGGTCCATTTGTGGTCCCGCGGCCCATGGCCGGACGGAACTCTGTTGTGCATTTGGAAGTCGGTTCGGATTGCAGCCAAGGGGAAGCGGCTGCAATCCAGTGTTCAGAGCGATGGCTCAGTGTGTCAGCGTTTCAGCCAGACATTGGTCCAATCACCCTGCCCGCCCAACGCGTAGGGTTGGAAGTTCTCGACCGCGGGCCCACGATAAAGCACGACCTGCTCCGAGTAGTAGGGCACCACCGGCGCATCGGCCATGACCAGCTCGTCGACCTGGGCCCAGAGCCGCGCGGCCTCTTCGGGCGTGGTGGCGTTGATCGCCTGTTTGGCGACCTCATTGGCCTCCGGATTGTTGTAGTCGGTGTAGTTGTAGGTCTGGTGGCGCCCGTCAAAGGTGAACTGCGGCTGGAAGACCGACCGCGCAGCGCCGCCGACCCAATCCGGCGCCCAGCCGACCGGCGCGATGTCCCATGCCCCCTCTTCGGTGTTGCGCGGATTGGTCATGAATTTGGAATAGTAATCCGAGGCCGTCACCGGAGTGAGCTCCAACGTGATCCCCGCCTCCGCCATAGCGGCCTGAATGGTCTGGGCGATCTCCGGTTGGTTGTTCTGATTGCGATATGGCATCTTAAGCGTGATGCCATCCGGGTAGCCCGCCTCGGCCAGAAGCGCGCGCGCCTTCTCGGGATCCCCGGCATCGCCCTCGGAGGGGTAGAGATCGAAGTCGTGATAGCCCAGAACACCAGCGCCGAAGATGCCGCTTTGCGGTTGTGCCATGGCAGGCCCGCCCATCTGCTGCACCAGAGCCGTCTTGTCGATGGCGTAGTTCAGAGCCTGGCGCACGCGCAGATCCTTCAAGGCGCCGCCATTGTTGTCGGACACGGTGTTGATGAACAGAAACGCGGTGCGCCCGGCCGACATGGTCATCACCTTGTCGTCCGCCGTCGCGGTCAGAAGCGACAGGATCGCGGGCGGGATGGTGATGTCATAGACCATATCCGCGTCGCCGGCCTGAAGCTGTTGAATGGCCGCATCCGGCTGAATGCCGAAGGTGATTTCGATATTGTCGACATTGGCGGCGCGCAGCGGATCCGCCTCGGCACTCCAGGCCGGGTTGCGCGCGAGTGTCAGGGAGGCGTCGGGGACGTAATCCACCGGCGTGTAAGGCCCGGATGCGATGAAGTTTTCGCGATACTCCGGCCCATCCGGCATATAGTCGAGCACTTCGATCGGTGCGGGCGCGGAGGTCGGCAGGGACACCATGTAGATGAAATCGCCCGCGGTCTCGGACAGTGTGATGTCCACGGTCAGATCGTCAGGCTGGGTGATGCCCGAGATGTCGTTCTCCTCGATATAGGCCTTCATCGCCTCGACCGTCGGTTCCACCTCGGCGAAGCCGTCGCAGAACGTGTCCATCCCGTCGATCAGCGACACGAAATAGGTCAGCATCGCGGACCCCAGCGCCGGATTGCACATGCGTTTCACGCCGCGCTCGAAATCGGTCGAGGTGATCTGACGCGCGCCGCCCGGCGTGTTCCACATCGCTCCTTCGCGCAGATGAAAGGTGTAGGTCAGCCCCCCGTTCGTCGGCTGAGGCACTTCGGTGGCGAGATCGCCGACGGGGCGAATGCGCTCTTCTTCGTCGGTGGAGGCGTGATAGCTGATCAACGTGCGTTGCGTCGCACGCAGGAAATTGTTGGTGGTCACCAGCGCCCCACTCGTCGGGTCGAAGTGATCCAGATCGGCTGTGCCGACGATCCTGAGCGTGCCGCCCTTTTGCGCATCCTGGGCCAGTGCTCCACCCGCCAGTGCAAGCGTCATGGCCGTGCAGACCGCTGTGTTCCGGAACGCGTGCTCCGAGAGCTGTATCAGTTTCATGTGACTTCCCTGCTTGTTCATTATGCAGCCACGCTAGCAACAGCATCGCTCGCAATCCAGCATAAAATACTATTTGTATTTTTAATGTAGATTAAAAATGTTTTATGCGCATTTTTTAACATATGCGCAAAATATAAGCAGAAACGAAAAACGCCCTGACCTGTCAAAACAACAGATCAGGGCGCGGGCTGTGATGGTTACACGAGGTCCAGCGGCAGAACGGCAGACGGGATGTTCTGATAGCAAACCGGACGCAGAAAGCGACGAATCGCCATCGTCCCCACGGAGGTCGCCCCGAAATTGGTCGAGGCCGGGTAAGGCCCGCCGTGCACCATGCTGTCGCACACCTCGACGCCGGTCGGGAACCCATTTGCCATGACGCGGCCCGCCTTGCGTTCGAGAATGGGCATGAGCTGACCCGCAAGCGCCATATCGGCCTCGTCCATATGCAGGGTCGCGGTCAGCTGGCCCTCAAAGGATTTCGCCACCTCGATCATTTGCGCCGCATCCTTCACGGTGACGATCAGACCGAGCGGACCAAAGACCTCTTCCGACAGGGTCTCATTCGCCAGCCAATCTTCGGCCTTCACTTTGAACAGGAAGGGCTTCGCCTCGCGGCGGTCGCACATCTGGGTCAAAAGCTCCTGCACGCCGGGCTGGGTTTTGATCTTGGCGCCGCCTTTGACATAGGCGCTGGCGATGCCCTCGGTGAGCATGACCTGTGACCCGGTGGCGGTGAGCGCCGCGAGCGCCGCTTTGGTAAAGGCCTCTTCTTCGGCACCTTCGATAACCACGACGATCCCCGGATTGGTGCAGAACTGCCCCGCCCCCATCGCCAGCGACCCGGCCCAGCCTTTGCCAAGTTCCTCACCGCGCGCCGAGAGCGCCTCGGGCAAGAGGAACATCGGGTTGACCGAGCCCAGCTCGCCAAAGAACGGGATCGGGTTGACCCGCTTGGCGCAGAGATCGAACAGCGCGCGGCCACCAGCGAGAGAGCCGGTGAAGCCCACGGCATTGATCAGAGGATGCTGGACCAAAGCCGCGCCGACCTCGTGCGCGCCGCCATGCACCATTGAGAAGACGCCCGCAGGCAAGCCGTATGTTTCAATTGCGGCTTTGAAGGCGTCGGCGACGATCTCGGAGGTGGCCGGGTGGGCTTCGTGGCCCTTCACAACGACAGGACACCCCGCCGCCAAGGCAGAGGCCGTATCGCCGCCCGCGACCGAGAAAGCGAGCGGAAAATTCGACGCGCCGAACACCGCGACCGGCCCGATGGGGCGCTGCATCAGACGCAGATCGGGACGCGGCAGAGGCGCGCGATTCGGCAGGGCCTCGTCATGGCGGCGGTCCAGATAGTCGCCTTTGCGAATGTGATCGGCAAAAAGTTTGAGCTGGCCAGTGGTGCGTTCGCGCTCGCCCACAAGACGCGCTTCGGGCAGGCCGCTTTCCGCCATGGCAGTGGGCGTGATCAGATCGGCGCGGGCTTCGATCTCGGCGGCGATGGTTTCGAGAAACGCCGCGCGCTCTTCGCGCGTCGTGTAGCCATAGGTCCAGAACGCGTCCTCTGCGGCCTGCACGGCCTGGTCGACCAGCGCGGGCGTGCCTTTGGAAAAACTCTGGCCCTCGCCGGTCGTCGGCGTGGAGGTAAAGCTCTCCGCGCCCGCAACCCATGCGCCTGCAATCAAATGTTTCCCATGCGGGGTGAATGTCATGTCGTATCCTTTCAGAATCTCAGAACAGCCGACGCCGCGCACGACACCTCACACCACGGTAAACCCGTGGGCATAGGGGTCGCGGTCGTCGATGAAGATGGTGTTGAAGCCGGTCTGGCGCGCCCATCCGCCAATAGAGGGGATGATCGCATCGCGCTCTTTGTCCTTGGCACCGACTTTGACGGCGGCTTCGACGCGGCCCTTGAACAGGCTGCCGATGATGCTTTCGTGGATAAATTCATCACCCACGTTGAGCCGACCTTTGGCGGCCCATTGCGCCATGCGCGCCGAGGTGCCGGTGCCACAGGGCGAGCGGTCGATGGCCTTGTCGCCATAGAACACGGCGTTGCGGGCCGTCGCGCCCTCGATCGTCGGTTTGCCGGTCCACATGATATGCGACAGCCCGTTGATCTCGGGCTTTTCGGGGTGCACGAAATCGTATTTCTCATTGAGCGCCCGACGCAGCGCCCGACTCATTTCGATCAACTCGCCCGCCGTAAAATCGGCCATATCATTGAAACAGGCCTGCGGCTCGACGATGGCGTAGAAATTGCCGCCATAAGACACATCCACCGTGACGTCGCCAAGCGCGTCGATCTCGGCGGTCATGCCTTCGGCGTAAAGAAAGGCGGGCACATTGGTGAGGCGCACCTCTTCGACAAAGCGGCCCTCCTGGCGGTAGTCGATGGCCACAGGACCGGCGGGCGTATCGAGCCTGAGCTTGCCCGGCTCTTTCGGCGTCACCAACCCGTTCTCGATCGCCATTGTGACCGTGCCGATGGTGCCGTGCCCGCACATCGGCAGACAGCCGGAGGTCTCGATGAACAGCACGGCGACATCGCAATCCTCGCGCGTCGGCGGGTAGAGGATGGAGCCGGACATCATGTCATGCCCGCGCGGCTCGAACATCAGCCCGGTGCGGATCCAGTCGAAGTCGCGCAGGAAATGCGCGCGCTTTTCGATCATGTTCGCGCCTTCGAGACGCGGACCGCCCCCCGCCACAAGACGCACGGGGTTGCCACAGGTGTGGCCGTCGATACAGGTGAAGGTGTGATTGCTCATGCGCGATATCCGGCAAATCTGGTGGGACGGAACGGGGTAAGATCGAGGGACGGTGTGCGCCCGGCGATCAGATCAGAGACCACCCGGGCGGTTCCCGCAGATTGCGTGAGACCCAGGTGGCCATGGCCAAAGGCGAACACCACGGAAGAGGTGTCGGGATGTGCGCCGATGACAGGGAGGGAGTCCGGCATGGAGGGGCGGAACCCCATCCATTGTGTGCCGCCTTCGGTGTCGAGTGTCGGCAGGAAGCGCTTGGCCTTGGTCAAAAGCGCCTCGGCGCGGGCCATGCGCGGGGCGAGGGTCATCCCGCCCAGTTCGACCGCACCGCCGACCCGCACGCCCTCGCCGATTTTCGTGACGACGAAGCCATGATCGGAGAAGGTCAGATGGGTTTTCAGATCGAACGCGCCGGCAGGCAGTGTGGTGTTATAGCCGCGCTCAGTTTCGAGCGGCAGCTTGAGGCCGAGGGTCTTGAGAAGCGGATTGCCATAGGCCCCTGCGGCCAGGACAATTTTATCGAACCGCTCCGCGCCTTCCTCAGAATGCACGACAGCCCCCTGCTCTGCCGGTTCGATCCGGGTGACATCGCGGCGGGCGAAAGTGGTGCCCAGCCGTTGCGCCTCTTCAGCGATGCGCCGGGTCCAGACCGCCGGATCGGTGACGTTCTTCCACTCGGGCGTGAACCCCGCATGGGTAAAGCGCGGATCAATGCCGGGCTGAATCTCGGCAATCGCCTCCGGGCCTGTCAGGAATTCGAATTTCACCCCGGCCTTGCGGCGCTCGTCCCAGCCCTTTTGGCTGACCTGAAACGCGGCCTCGCCTTCGTAGAGCTGCATCTGTCCCTCGGGACGGATAAGATCGGAAAGATTGAAATCGACCACCAGCGCATCGAGCGCCTCTTGCGACAGGCGCATCATGTCGGACTGCGCCTTGAGTGCTGCGACATAGCGGTCCCGCCAGCTCGCGCGCCAATACCGGATGAGCCAGGGAGCGATTGTCAAAGCATAGGCGGGCGGCACGGAGAGCGGCCCGAGCGGGTCGAGCAGCCATTTCGGCGCCTTCTTCATGATCCCCGGCGTCGCCAGCGGAATCACATCGGCAAAAGCAAAGGCACCGGCATTGCCCTGCGAGGCCCCGGCGGCCACGCCGTCACGGTCGAGCAGCGTCACGGCATGACCGTCACGCACCAGATCGAGCGCGGCGCTTGCGCCGATGATTCCCGCTCCGATAACACAAACCTTCATGAAGAGAGCCCTTCCCTGATCTCACGGCCAGATCTCACGACCTAATCTCATGGCCGGAACGCTAACACCCTGCATTTGCCTTGTCGACAATAAAAATTTTAAAAAGGGTATGGCGCCGTATTCCCCGTTTATGCAAACATATTTCACGTTGAGCAGAGGACATCCAACTCATGACAAAAACCAAAGAAAAAAAAGCCGATCACCCTCCGCTGAAGCGTGGATCGGGGGTCACGCATGTCTATGAGACCCTGCGCAACGAGATCATCGAGCTGAAACTCACCCCCGGCAGCCCGATCGACGAGGTTCAGTTGTCCGAGCGGTTTTCGCTGTCGCGCACGCCGATCCGGGAGGCGCTTGTGCGGCTGGCAGCCGAGGGGCTTATTACCACGCTGACCAACCGCGCCACGATCGTCTCCAACATCGACTTTCTGAATTTGGCCGACTTCTTTGACGCGCTCACACTGATGTACCGCGTCACCACCCGCCTTGCCGCGCAGAAGCATCGCCCGGAGCATATCGCGGAAATTCAGGCGTTTCAGGACGCCTTTGCCCAGACCGTCGCCGAACAGGATGTGCTCGGGATGATTGCCAGCAATCGCGATTTCCATGTCGCCATCGCCAGGGCGGGTGGCAATCGCTATTACATCGAACTGTTCACCCGGCTGCTGGACGAAGGCCGACGCATCTTGCGGCTGTATTATTCTTCTTTCAACGACAAGCTGCCGCAACAATATGTCACCGAGCACGAAGACATGATTGCCGCCATTGTCGCCCGGGACGTGAGCCGCGCGGATGAGCTGGCCCGAATCCATGCGGACCAGATCGTGTTGCAGATCCAGTCTTATATCTCCGCAGATACGCGCCCGAACGCGACCCTGTCGCTCTAAACGGCAGCACATCCCCTTTACGAGAGCGGCCTTTCAGGGCCGCTCTTTTTCATTTCCGGCACAAATATCACCAACAACCGATTGCTTTTTAATCATTTTCACTTCGGTTTTCATTTTTAAATTTTATTTGTCGACAATTATTAATCCAAATGATATTTCAAAAATCGACACGATTGGACGCACCCGGGAAATACGTCGGACCGTCCAGCCACGGATCACAAGACACCGCAGGAGGTCCGGCCCATGACCGCATCTCTGCAAGGAACATTTTGAAAGGACCGCAGATGAGCGACTCAATCTTTACCGGCTGCATTCCCGCGCTGATGACCCCCTGCACAGAGGCGCGCGAGCCCGATTACGCGGCTCTGGCCCGCAAGGGTCAGGAGCTGATCGCAGCGGGCATGTCCGCCGTGGTCTACTGTGGCTCCATGGGCGACTGGCCGCTTTTGACCGACGAGCAGCGCATGAAGGGCGTCGAAGTCCTCGTCGAGGCCGGCGTGCCCGTCATCGTCGGCACCGGCGCCGTGAACACGAAATCCGCCGTCGCCCACGCCGCCCATGCCGCAAAAGTCGGCGCCAAAGGTCTGATGGTGATCCCGCGCGTCCTGTCCCGCGGCGCGTCCGTTCCGGCCCAAAAGGCGCATTTCGCCGCCATTCTCGACGCCGCCAAAGACATCCCGGCGGTGATCTACAACAGCCCCTATTACGGCTTCGCCACCCGCGCCGATTTGTTCTTCGAGCTGAACGCCGCCTACCCGAACCTCATCGGCTTCAAGGAATTCGGCGGCGCCAAGGATCTGACCTACGCGGCCGAAACCATCACCTCGGGCAATGACGACCTGACCCTCATGGTCGGCGTCGACACTCAGGTCTGCCATGGTTTCATCAACTGCGGCGCGACGGGCGCGATCACCGGCATCGGCAACGCGCTTCCGAAAGAGGTGCTGCACCTCGTCGCGCTGAGCAAGAAAGCCGCCACCGGCGACATCGAGGCCCGCAAGAAAGCCAAAGAGCTGGAAGACGCGCTGATGGTGCTGTCGACCTTCGACGAAGGCCCGGAACTTGTCCTGTTCTACAAGCGCCTCATGGTTCTCGCGGGCGATGCGGAATATGAGCTGCATTTCAACGAAACCGATATGCTCTCGCCCGCGCAGCAAGCCCATGTCGACAGCCAATACGCGCTGTTCCGCGCCTGGTATGACGCCTGGGCCTGATCGCCTGACATCGCCCTGAAGGACAAAGGCGGGCGCTTTGAGTGGCCCGCCTTCTCCATGCCAGCGCGCACGTCATCAAGAGTGTATCGTGCCCGCCCTTGTCGGTCAGGGATTGCTCTCATTGTTGCGGACACAAATACATGCTTTAACGAGAAAACATGGTAAAAAATACGGTGCGCATGGACACAGCCACGGATCAAAGCGCCGGTGACGGGCGGAAAGCGGAACGGCAGCACCTGCGTGCCGACCCCGACAACAGCAGCAAAACCGCCCGACAGGCCGCTGGTCCGGGTCTGAAGATTGCGCCTGTTTCGGACAGCACATTGTCTCACGGAGTGTCCGCGCCTGCACCGCCACCGACATCACCACATAAGCAGGCCTCGCCCTGCGGACCAAAGGACTATGAGATGAGCACCCCTGCCCCGATTTCCGTTGAAACCCTGCACACACGTGTCCAGTCGATTTTCCAGTCCTGCGGCCTCACCCCGCAAAATGCCAGTGCCGTCACCGACGTGATCGTCGCGGGCGAGCGGGACCATTGCAAATCGCACGGGATTTACCGGATCGAAGGCTGTCTGCGCGTGATCAAGGCAGGCATGGTCAAACCCGATGCCATCCCGGAGCTCCATGACAGCGGCAAGGCCGTGATCGAGGTGGATGCCCATGCCGGGTTTTCCAATCCAGCGTTTTTTGCCGCCAAGGACACGCTTGTGGCACGGGCGAAAGAGACCGGAATTGCCGCTCTGGTGATCCGCGATTGTCTGCATTTCTCGGCGCTGTGGCACGATGTCGAGGCGCTGGCCGAAGAAGGCCTCGCCGCATTGTCCATGTGCCCGAGCTACGCCTCGGTCGCCCCCACCGGCGGCACCGAGCCTTTGCTGGGCACCAACCCCTTTGCCTTCGGCTGGCCGCGCCCGGGCCCCCACCCTTATGTCTTCGACTTCGCTACTTCGGTGGCAGCAAGAGGCGAGATCGAGCTGCACCGCCGCGCAGGCACGCCAATCCCCGAAGGCTGGGCCATCGACCGCGACGGCAAGCCCACGACCGACCCGGATGCCGCACTTGCCGGGGCGATGTTGCCTTTTGGTGGGCACAAGGGCTCGGCGATTTCCACCATGGTCGAATTGCTCGCCGGTGCGCTTCTGGGCGAGTTCATGAGCAAGGAGGCGCTTGAGTTCTCCGGCGGCACGCATCTGTTGCCCCGCCATGGCGCGCTGATCCTGGCACTCGATCCCGCGACCTTCTCCGCGCGCAGCGGCCGCGATCCGCTGGCCGAGGGCGAACGGCTTTTGACCGCGATTGCCGGACAGGGCGCGCGGCTTCCGTCGCAACGGCGGTTCAAGGCACGCGTCTCCTCCTTGCGGGACGGTATTTTCCTGAGCGAGGCGGAACTGGCACAGCTCGACCGGTTCGAGGCCGAGGGGCTTGCCGCGCTCTAAGCCCGGCTACATCCGATGGAAAGGCGCGGGACACGATCCCCTCCCGCTGTCTCCCCCAACCTTTGCTGTTCCCCGCGGAAATGTTCCACAGGCCGGAAAGAAATCTTTGCGGTTCGACGTGGTGCGGAGCGTCGAACCGCAGCTCCGGCACACCGAAGACCTCAAGCGGCGGCGCTCGAATGCCCCCGAGATTTCCGTTTGCAAATCCGGGCACGACAGAAGACTTTATCGCCCAAACGAGGTGCCGCCCGATAGGGCGAGACCCTTCCTGTTCAGACGACGAATTGAGGCGCGGTATGGCCCTTTCAAAAACGGTTGAGCCTTGGCAAATCGCACAAGCGCTTTTGCACCCTGAAGAAAACGAGACCGTGACGCACCGGATTCTGGCGGAAGCTCCGCCGCTTCTGACCGGCCTGCAAGCGCCTGAGGAGCGTCAGCCCATAGAAGATGTGCTGGATGCGCTTTTCTCTTCGGCCGCTGATCCCGACCAGACCTGGCATGTCTATGCCCTTCTGGATGCGGCGCGCTCACAGGGGCTGCCCGCCCGACTGGACAGCAGTGATCTTGCACATAGCTGTCTCTACGATCTGAAGGATGCGCCCCAGCTTGCCGATGGCGCGCCATGGCTTGTCGAACTGACGCGCGAGGCCGCGTTTACAGGCGCTTGTTTTGCACATGACCCCGAAAGGGACGACCCCCGCAAAATGCTCGGTGCCGGGATCTTCCTTACCTCTGCGCTGCCGCCCGACGCGATGAAACGTCATCTCAAACATTACACCAAACTGTCGGACGAAGCTGGGATCGCACAGTATTTTCGTCTGCAGGAGCCGGGAATGCTTGATGCGCTTCTATGTGTCAGCGATCCCGCCGCAGTGACGAAATTCTTTCAGGCCGGGATGCAGCTTGTCTATCCCCGCCCGGCGCTCGAACCGGGCCTGTGGGAGTTCGTCGCTCTGACAGCCGGTCGATCAGGAACCGAGGGGGCGGCCATACCCCGCCTTGATCGCCCGGCGCGGATCGCATTGGCGCTTTTCGTCAATGACACCCGTGCCCGAAACCTTGCAGCCGAAGCCATTTCAGCCCCCGATGCGCGCCCCTTTGCCCATTATGTCTTTGCCAGAATGATGCAGGCCGGTTTCGATCATGCCCCGCGTCTTTTGGAGACGCACCGGCTTCTTTGCGCCCTCCCTGAAGAGGCCCGCACTGCCTTTTGGGCCGATGCGGAAAGCGGTGTTTTTTCTCCGCGCCCCTTGCTGTTACGTTATGCGAATAGATATGGTTGCCTTGAGCTTCTCGATGGAGAGAATGTATGAGTATTTGTGTTGAATGCGGTGAATTCGAACTTTTTTATGTGCTGGCTTGCGGCGACTCGGCTGTCGGTGAAAGCAACGTTCTCCTTTACGCAGGTGAGGAGCTGACAGCGCTCAATCAGGAAATCCGCGATATGGATGCCGCCTTTGGCGCCCTGGATCGGGCCAAGGTCGAGGGCGATCCCGAAGCCGTCATCGAAGCGCAGGAGCATCTCGCCGATATGCTCAAAGGATATGTCAGACCCACCGAACGCCTGCCGGACAAACATCTGGTGCAGGCCTATTCCATCCGGGGCAAAAAATGGACCCGGATTCGGTCCGACAAGATGCGCAATCATTGGCGCAGCTACAAAATCGACACATCCCTCCTGCAAGCCCAAACCGGGGCCGCGGGCACGTCGGAGCTTGATCGCGGCAAGCTGCGTCAGGCCTTCACCTCGGTGCGCGACAAGATCAAATCCGATCTTTCGGACGGGATCGCCTACAAACAACAGATCGCAAAAGGCAAGGCCTCCGGGTCGATCACCGACGTCTGGGACGCCAATTGGCTCAAATGGGTCGATGCGGTCAACGACAGCCTGAGCTATTCCGCGAGCGGGGCGCATTTCGATCTTTCCGCTGGTGCGCAACTGATGCGTGGCTATGCCGGGTTTGGCGTGCAGCTGGGCTATGATCCGAAAAAAGGCGCTTACTCTCTGAAAGGCAATGCCGAAGCGCGCGCCATTCTGGGAGAGGCAAAAGCGACGTTCAACGGCTATTTCGTCGACAGGGATGGCTGGCACGCTCTGATTGAGCTGTCCGAACAGGATGCCTCTGAGGCGGGCACGCAGGCGCGTCTCGATTTTGGCTATTTCCGGTTCAATGCCACGGTGTCCGCAAATGCCATGTTGGGAGCTTCGGTCTATGCCACCGCAGGTCTTGAATTTAAAACCGAGCCTGCGGGGAAGGTCCTCGTCAAACCCTCCGCCGCCGACAGCAAAGGGGAAGTGGCCGCCGGACTGTTTGCCGGGCTTGAGGCGGGTGGCAGTGTCAAAGGCGCTTTCGAATGGTACAATCCGGGCCTTGTCGAAGCAGGCGGAGTGGTCGAAAGCCCCAAATGGGCAGCCTTCGTGTCCGTGGGGGCGAGCGTGGCCGCAAACGCCGGGGCCGGTCTCGAAGGGGTGCTCAAGATCACCTATGATAAAGAGAGTAGCAAATTCATGTTCCGCTGCGAGGCCCGTGCCGTGCTCGGCGTCGGTGCTAAAGGCGGGCTCTTGGGTGAGGTGAATTTCGCGAAAATTCTGGAATTCATCAAATACATCTACTGCCAGCTCAAGGACAACGACTTTGCCTTCCTGCGGTTTGTCGCCGAGGATGCATGGGAGGCGCTCGTTCAGGTCACGATTTCCCTGATCACCGAAGGGGCCATCGCGCTTGAGGCCGCGCTTGAACCGATCCGAAGCGCCAATGCCGCAGAAGATTTTGCACTTAAGGTCAAGGCCCGCCCGGCCGCTCTGATCTTTGCGGCGCCGGAGGCCAAGGGCGCCATTCTCTACAAGCTTTCCGAACGCTATCTCTTCTCCTTCGAAGAACATCAGGAAGCTGCAATTCTCACAGTTGTCGGCACGATGCAAAGCCAACGCGAATGGGCGCAGGTCGTCGAGCGGATCACCGTGATAGGCAAGAAATCCTCGGCTGCCGCGGGCTATGCCCGTCTGCGTGCCGTGCTCGATGGGGGCTCCGCCCGCAAATTCGAAACGCTGGTGCAGGCGATCAACTCCTTGCCGACCAACACACTGATTGCCGGTGAACCTGTCCACGTAAGGAATGTCGCATGACACGCAAGTCTCTCGTTTTGCTCATTGTCGGGGCCACGGTGCTGCTCGCCGCCGGTGGCCTGACGTTCAACATGATCGACCAGAAACGCGCCCGTGCGAATTTGGTCGACAGCACCCGCGCGACGATGGTTTTCGTCGAAGGCGGCACATTCACCATGGGCAATTATCGCGCCCCTTTGCAGAGGCAAGATGGCACTGTGATCGAGACCTATGTGGCGGATCACAGCACATCGGAAACGCGTCAGGTCACCGTCGACAGCTTTTACATCGCGCCGCGTCAGGTCACGGAAGCGGAGGCTGCGCTTTTTGACCGGGCGCAGGGCAGGGCGCGTGATGTCGCCGCAGGAATGGAAAACAAGCCCGCCGCGTTGAGCTATCAGGAGGCGACGGCGTATTGTGCCTGGCTCGGAGACGCGGCGGGCCTGCCAATGCGTCTGCCGACCGAGGCGGAATGGGAATATATGGCGCGTAGCCGGGGGCAGACGCCTTTCTGGCCCACAGACAACGGCAGTTTCGAATATGGGCGCAACGTGTTCGATCTAAGCACGCTGCCCCGGATGAGTCAGGACCGCCCCGATGTGGCGAGTTTCCCGCCCAACCCCTTGGGGATTTACGATTTGTCTGGCGGATTGGCCGACTGGGTCAGCGACCGCGCCGCTACGGACCCGGAAGAGGCACTTATCTACAAAGGCAGCACCGACGACTCATCTGCCATTTACGCAACCGTCCCAACACGCGGCATGTCCGATCGGACGGGCAGGGCGCACGACGCTGCGCTGAAGGCCATGTTGACGGGGGCGTATGACTCGGCAGAGATGGAGGAGATGGGACAGCTTTACGGGCTCCCTCCCACTCATGTCGGCGCGCGATGTGTTGTCGAACTGGATCAGAGGCCCTCCGAGACCGGGTTTGGAACTTTGCCCGGGCCGATCCTGCTCAGTCCGCCCTATCGCGCGACGTCCCCCGAGGGGTGGGGCACCGACTAAGCGATTGTTCTGGAGGGACTTCAGTGTGAGTCTAGGATTTTTCCTTGAGAGCGGGAAAGAGCACTTCGAGAGACCGGCGATCAGGCGCAGGATATCATCCATGCCGCCAAACGGCGGATTGCGACGATTGATAAAGAGATCGCCACGCTGCTGGACCGCATCATGGTGGCGAGCAATCACATCGTGATTCAGAGCTATGAAACCAAGATCGAAGAACTGGAACAGCAAAAGGCTTTGGTGGCTGAAACGCTGCATCACCAGCCGCAGAAGCCAGACAGCTTCGAAGACAAGCCAGAACCAGTCCTGACGTTCCTCGCAAACCCTTGGAAACTCTGGGAAACGGGTCATATCCACGCCCGCAGACTGGTCGCAAAACTGGCGTTCGCAGAGCGCGTTGTCTATGATCGAAAACTGGGTGCTAGAACCCCGGAAATAGCCTTACAATTCAAGGCTTTTGGGAGTGTTTATACCCTTCAAAAGAAGAGTGGTGCGGTCGAGAAGACTCGAACTTCCACGGGAGTTACCCCACAGCGACCTCAACGCTGCGCGTCTACCAATTCCGCCACGACCGCACTGTCTAGGCTTGGTGAGGGGCTATGTAGCGAAGCGGTTCGGGGAAGTGAAGAGGAAAATGAAGGGGGAGGCGAATTTTTTTCCGCCTCCCCCGAAAGCTGTTGTGACAGGGAGGTCTGCCCCCCTGCCCGGCCTCGTCAAAGGCTCATTCCGTGACCGAAAAACTCGGCAACGTGGTGCTGGCCGGAACCGGCGTCAGCGTGGCGGGAGCCGGAGCGCCAGACACCGCGAAGGCCGCCTTGCGCAAAAGCCCGGTGCGTTCCGGCTGCCCCGGAGCAAACACCGCAGGCACACCGCTTTCAACGGCGGTCAGGCTGTCCTCATACCAGGCCTTCGCCAGATCGGGACGCAGGCTGACACCGACGCCCTGGCTCAGGTGATGGCCCAGAAGCTCGCCATAGGCACGCTCGCCCAGCGCCACCAGAAGCAGCGAGGAAGCCAGCGCCACATCCATCTTGTCGGTGCGATAGCCAACGGAGAGACAGATTTTTGCCGTGCCCGACAGCTGTGCCGGAGACATGCCGGACGCCAGCACGAAGGAGGACGTGTCCATCAGAACCTGATCGCGCGGCTTGAGCGACAGCGCCGCGATCTGTGTCGTCATCGAGGGCACCAGCCCCTCGCATTGGGCGGCGATCTGCTGCGGGGTGAAGCCCTGAACCTTCGAGATCATGTCTTCGCCCTGCGAAATCGCATAGGTGCGCGCAAGGCAGAACTGTTCGTTGAGCGCCTGGTTGGGATCGGACATCGACGCTTCGGTCACGAACCCGCCGTTGGTGTTGGTCAGCAGAGAGACCTTATTGCAATGCGATGCCAGCGACACGGTCGCACCATTGCCGAGAAAATTGGGCATCGCGCTTTCCGGAGCGGCCGGAGCGGCGGCGGCAAAGCTCGGCATCGTGCCCTGCTGCGCCGTCGTGCCGGGCATGGTCTGCGGCATCACCGGGTTGACCACGACGGTGGTCGTCGGTGCGGCTGCCATGGTCGCACCGCCACTGGCCATCTCGGTGCGATACTGCTTAAGAAGACCACGCGTGCCATCCGGGTTGGCGGCAACGAGCTGGGCCGTCTGTGCCCCCCCGGCCTGCGCCCTGTTATAGGACGAAATCAGCAGTTCCTGCTCGTAGGGCGAGAGCTGGCCGGTCACCGGATAGCCGAGATAAGCCTGATAGGACGACACGGCATTGCGGGTCTTTTGCCCGAGCTGACCGTCCACCGTGCCGGCGTTGAAGCCGAAATAATTGAGGGAGGCCTGGATTTCCTTGCCCTCCTGCGTCGAGGGCAGGCGCGGCCGGTAGGACGAGGTGGTGGTGGTTTTGCGCTTCGGTTGCTGGCTGGCAGCGCCAAGCAACCCGCCGATCACCGCCCCGGCGATAAAATCGCCGCCATCGGCCTGAACTCGTGACGTGGTCCCCATCACCAGGACGGCGGCCAGAGCTGCGGAAATGACATGTTTGAATCGCATCGGATTCCCCCCCGTTACATATAAAAA
Organism: Celeribacter ethanolicus; assembly: GCF_001550095.1. Taxonomy (GTDB): domain Bacteria; phylum Pseudomonadota; class Alphaproteobacteria; order Rhodobacterales; family Rhodobacteraceae; genus Celeribacter; species Celeribacter ethanolicus. The sequence goes on from NZ_LRUC01000018.1 coordinate 62,422, forward strand.
AACTGGGAAAAGCCTATCACGCGATCGTGAGATTCGTAGGATTTTTTTCCTGCAAAGGTAAAAGACAGGTGCTTTGCATCTTCTTTGGGCGCATGCCGCAGTGCCAACGCCCTTTCCCCCGCACGCGGCAAGGGCTACATCTCGCCAGAGATCGAACGCGCGGAGGCATGATATGGTGGAATGGCGGATTTCCGAGGGGCTGACCGATTACGACTTTGCCGTGGCCGAAATGGAGGCCCGCGCCGAGGCCATCGCCAGGGGAGAGGCCGAGGAGCTGATCTGGCTGGTGGAGCACCCCCCGCTTTATACAGCGGGCACCTCCGCCAAGCGCGAGGACCTTGTCGATCCCGACCGTTTCCCGGTCTATGAGAGCAAACGCGGCGGGCAGTATACCTATCACGGGCCGGGGCAGCGTGTGGCCTATGCCATGCTCGACCTGAACACGCGTGGCAAGGATGTCCGCAAATTCGTCGCCGATATGGAAGCTTGGGTGATCGCGGCGCTGGCCGAGTTCAACGTGACGGGCGAGATCCGCGAGGGCCGCGTCGGCGTCTGGGTGGTGCGCGAGGACAAGCCGCTGACCATCACCGGCGCCAAACCTGAAGACAAGATCGCCGCCATCGGTTTGCGGGTGCGCAAATGGGTGTCGTTCCATGGCCTGTCGATCAATGTCGAGCCGGATCTCAGCCATTTCGGCGGCATCGTGCCCTGCGGCATCCGCGACCATGGCGTGACGTCGCTGGTCGATCTCGGCCTGCCGGTGACGATGGAGGACGTTGACATTGCACTCAGGCGTGCCTTTGACGAGGTGTTCGGCGACTGATCTCGACGGTCGCTCTGTGAGAAGCCCCGCGACAGGTTTGCCGAACTGCGCAAAGGCGTGTTAGGAAAGTCCATATTTCCAGAAGATTTCAGGACGGGCCTTCCTTGTTCAGGGCGATTTTCAGATATCTGACGGCAGGCGCTCTGGCGGGTGTCATCGCCCTGCTCCTGCTGACCTCCGCCCCGCCCCGTCATCTGTCCCAGCCCCATCTGCCCCAAACCGAACCATCCCGGCCCGATAAAACCGCATTCGCCGCCTGTCGCCGCGTGCCCTCCGCCCAGTGCCTCACCGATCTCGGCGTCGCTCAGGCTATGCACCGCCGATCTTTGCCAGGATATCTGCGCGAAGTCGATATACTGGCCCAGATGGGCCGGTTCGAGGAGGCACGCGCTTTGGCAATGCGCGTGGAAAGCGGGAAGCAACGCGCGCAGGAAATCCCGCCGGAGACGATTGAGGCCTCGGTCAACCGCAGGCTCGCCCCGCATCTTTTGGCCGCCGCTCTGCGCGGTGGCGGAAATCTGCAGGCAGCAATGGCGGACACGCCCGGCGTCGACACCGGCGTCTTGTATATCGGCGCGCTCGATCTGCTCGGTCGTCACCCCTACGACACAAATACGGCCCCCGAAGAGCGCCCCGCCGACCGCACGCGAACTGTCGTTTTCGAGATCGCCGCCGCCATCGCGACGCTGGCGCAACAACAACCGGAAAAGCCCCGCGCGAACGCGCTGATCCATGCCGCAGAACTGCACGCCGCACTCGGCCAACGTGACCGCGCCATGGCAGTGCTCGCGGCCCTGCCCCAAAACATGGAAAATCCTCTCCTGATCATGAGCGAAGATCTGATCCGGATCATCGGCGCCCCCGAGGCCCTGAGGATGTACCGCGATGCCGGAGGGCAACGCACGTCCTTCCTGCTGGCCATTGCCGAGGCGGAAACCGACGGGACCCGCGCCACGAAGGTTCTGGAACAGGCATTTTCCGAGTTTCAGGCCCAAAAGATTTTCCCCGATTTTCGAGGCATGGAAAACACTGTGGAGCGCGCGGCGGCGCTCGGGCTGGACGCGTTGTCGCTCCGGCTCGCGCGCGCTCTCGCGGAACAGGCACAAACGGCGCCCTCCGCGCTGCCGGTCTTTCCGCACCTCACTGCCGCCCGCGCCCTTCTGAGCGCAAAGGCCCCCGAGGCAGAGGTCCGCGCCAGTCTGGCACGCGCTGAGGCGGCGATTCCCGGAAACCCGAACAAGGTCGTGGCGGTCGGCGCCATCGGCGGCGCGTATCGCTGGGGGAAATCGGGGCTCGCGTCTGAGGCCCGTCGCGACATCGCCACCATGCAAGCACGGCTGGGCGATGTTTCCGAAGCGGTTCATATCATGGAAGGGATCGACCAGCCTGTATTCGCATGGAATGACATGCTGAGCGCTGATATTCCTCTCGACGCTCTGAACGATCTTCTGGCCGCATCGGAGAATATCTTGCCCGAGGACGGACAGGCCTATCTGCGTGCGCAACCGCACACGACCTGCTTGAGGCGAAGCGGTTTGACGGAGCGCGCGCGGGGGTCATCTACGCCACGCTGGCGCGCCTCGGCGCCCAGTTGGGCAATCAGGACATCGAACGGCAGGCCTTGAGCCGTCTTGCAGAGGCCGCACTCGCGTCACGGGACCATGGCGATCTGATAAGGGCGGGCTTTTACTGGCATCAGACAACAGGCAAGATGCCGCAGGACTGATCCGGGAGGGATGCGCGCATAATCTGCCGAGAGCCGGACACACCACAGGTCAACTTCAGGTCGCACCCCGCATTTGAGCATGATCAAAGTACGACCATCGCGGGCTGGTATCACGATCCGAAGTCACTATGCTGAGACCGGGACACATGAATCACACGGGAGAGAGAACCGAATGACCAAGCTTTTTGCCTTCACAGCCGCCGCCCTGTTGGCAACCTCCGCCGCCGCGTTTGCCGATGGCCACGGGCATGGCCATGGCGACCCGGACAAAGGCGCCAAGGACTTCAACAAATGCAAGGCCTGCCACACGATCGTGTCGGATTCGGGTGAAACCATCGTCAAGGGCGGCAAGACCGGTCCGAACCTCTTCGGCGTCGTCGGACGCCCCGTCGCCTCCTACCCGGACTTCAAATATGGCGACGGCATTCTTGCCGTGGGCGCGACCGGCATGGTCTGGACCCCGGAACTGATCACCGAATATGCCGTCGACCCGACCAAGTTCATCGACACCCATGGTGGTTCCGGGCGCTCCAAGATGACGTTCAAGCTGAAAGACGCCTCCGACGTCGTGGCCTATCTCTCCACCTTCTCCGACGCTCCGGAAGCGATGGAAGCTACGGAAGAGGAAAGTGACGAAGCCATGGAAGAAATGCCCGCCGAAGAGGCACCGGCCTCCGAATAAGCCGCATTTCGAGGTCAGATCAGGCGCCGTCCCCTTTGGGGCGGCGTTTTTTTATGACCGACGTCCCTATCCACCCATTACCATTCAAAAAAACGATCAGATTTCTAGAGTCACCCAAAACAGTCAGACCGAAAATCTTTGTGTGGCCCGCCACGAAACACACCTTTTCGACTTGTCCTTTTGTATAGGTTTGCCACTATTTCTCCCAAGACCTTCCCCAAGAAAAGAGACATCATGCTTAGCTTCTTCAGCCTCCCCAGCTCATTTCCCCGCCTGACAGACCCACTGACTGAAAGCCTCGTAACGGCCCTGCAACAGGCCACACTCGCAACGGAACCGGTTGCGCCCGCCACAGAAACCGCCGCGACGGACACTCTTGACGAACCGATGCCCCTCGCCGAAGAACGTATAGAGTCGGCGATAGAGCCTTTGACGGAAAATCCGCTCGAAGACCCCTTCGCACTGCTCTACGAGGAGGAGGTGCCCGTGACACTGAGTGCTATGAACGATCCGGCTGTGAGCGCACCCGCAGGCGGCGCGAACGGGTGGCTGGTCGGGACCGGCACTGCGGGCAGCCTGCTCAACAGCACCCTGTTGATCGCCGGTGCGGATTACATCACCAATCTCACCCTCAAGGATCTGGTCGGCTACGACCTGACCGAGGAGGATATTGAAGCATTCACGCAGGAAGCCGAGGAATTCGCCGAAGGACTTCAGCAGGATTACGACAGCTTCCAATGGCCAGATGGCAACGATGTGCTCGAGAGTATCGAGATTCCCTTGGTCAGCGATTTGCTCGGCGGCGATCTGTTGGGCGGCCTTCTGGGAGGCGTCGTCGGCGGGGTTCTCGACACCGTCACGGATATTCTGATCTGAACCGTCCCGATCAAGCCTCAGGCGCCCCCGACAGAAACGTGGGCGCCCCCGCGCATCCAGAAATGCGCATATTTTACAGCCGCATATGTCTCAGCAGATATTTTCTCTGTCACATTGCGCAAAAAATTTGCTCTCGGGATTGTTCCTCTCTAAGACTGTATGTGTCAATCTGTCGCACAGACCCCGAAAACGGGGCAGACAGGACGGCGCGGACGCACGTCCAGGGGGCAACCCCGAGGAGGAATAGGGAGGAAAGCATGGCAGACGCCGCCATTCATGGCCACGGCCATGAGGACAGCCGCGGGTTCTTCACCCGCTGGTTCTTGTCGACAAATCATAAGGATATCGGGATTCTCTACCTGATCACGGCGGCCGTGGTCGGGTTCATTTCGGTGTGTTTCACCGTTTACATGCGGCTCGAGCTGATGGAGCCGGGGGTACAGTTCATGTGCCTCAACGAATCCGGTGAGGCCGCCGCACGGCTATTGTCCGGTTTCGGGGCGGAAGACTGCGCACCGAATGGTCATTTGTGGAACGTGATGATCACCTATCACGGTGTGCTGATGATGTTCTTCGTGGTCATTCCGGCCCTGTTCGGAGGCTTCGGCAATTACTTCATGCCGCTCCAGATCGGCGCGCCGGACATGGCCTTCCCGCGCCTCAACAACCTGTCCTACTGGCTCTATGTCTGCGGCGTGGCGCTCGGCATCGCGTCCCTGTTTGCCCCCGGCGGCAACAATCAGGCCGGTTCCGGCATCGGCTGGGTGCTCTACCCGCCGCTTTCGACCTCGGAAGCGGGCTATTCCACCGATCTGGCGATCTTTGCGGTACACGTTTCCGGCGCTTCGTCGATCCTCGGTGCGATCAACATGATCACCACCATGCTGAACATGCGCGCCCCGGGGATGACCATGTTCAAGGTCCCGCTCTTCGCCTGGTCGATTTTCGTCACCTCCTGGCTGATCCTCCTAAGCCTGCCGGTTCTGGCGGGCGCGATCACCATGCTTTTGACCGACCGCAATTTCGGCACCTCCTTCTTCCAGCCCGCAGGCGGCGGTGACCCGATCCTCTACCAGCATATCCTCTGGTTCTTCGGGCATCCGGAGGTCTATATCGTGGTGCTGCCCGGTTTCGGCCTGATCTCCCACATCATCGCGACCTTCTCGAAAAAACCGGTCTTCGGCTATCTGCCGATGGTCTGGGCGCTGATCGCGATCGGGGTTCTGGGCTTCGTCGTCTGGGCGCACCACATGTATACGGTCGGGCTGTCGCTCTCGCAGCAGACCTATTTCATGATGGCCACCATGGTCATTGCGGTGCCGACGGGGGTGAAAATCTTCTCCTGGATCGCGACCATGTGGGGCGGGTCCATCGAGTTCAAGACGCCGATGCTATTTGCCTTCGGCTTCCTGATCCTCTTCACCATCGGCGGCGTGACTGGCGTCGTGCTGTCTCAGGCGGGGGTCGACCGGGCCTATCATGACACCTATTACGTGGTGGCGCATTTCCACTACACGATGTCGATGGGCGCGGCCTTCTGTATCTTTGCCGGGATCTATTTCTACATCGGCAAGATGTCCGGTCGTCAATACCCGGAGCTTGCGGGCAAGATTCACTTCTGGCTGTTCTTCATCGGCGTGAACCTGACCTTCTTCCCGCAGCATTTCCTCGGCCGCCAAGGCATGCCGCGCCGCTATATCGACTATCCGGAGGCCTTTGCCTATTGGAACAAGATCTCGTCCTATGGTGCGCTTTTGTCCTTCGCCTCCTTCCTGTTGTTCATCGGCATCGTCGCCTACACGCTTCTGGCCGGGCGTCGTGTGACCGAAAACAACTATTGGAACGAATATGCCGATACGCTGGAATGGACCCTGCCCTGCCCACCGCCGGAGCATACGTTCGAACAGCTCCCCAAGCGCGAAGACTGGGATCACCAGCATTCGCACTGAGCGGACTACACCAACTCGAAAGGCCCCCCGACCGGGGGCCTTTTTCATGTTGGCCTCAAGCCCACGTTAACCAGTTAAGACATAAGACACGCTCCGCCCTGTCACAGCCACGGTTTGTGCCCAATCCCGCGTTAGCCTGACAACAGGGATGAGCAGGAGCACCCATGTTGACCTTTTTCTTCAAACCCAGAGACAGCGGCGAGATGCCCCGCGCGACGGAGATTTCCGACCGCTGGCACGTACCGCAATTCTCGAAGATCTTTGACGCCCGGGTGCGCGAGACCCGGGTGGCGATGCTGATCGCCTGCCCCGAGCCCCTGTTCGAAAATCATCCCCCCGACCCCGCCCGCATCGACGCACTGGCCGAAGAGATCGAGCGCATCGTGCGCGCGAAATGGACCAGTCGGGAAGCCGAACGGGTAACGCGATTCTTCGGCGCAGACGAAACCACAAGCTTCGTCGCGGTACTCGAACACACCGCCATAGGCGCCTATGCAGCCCCCGAGCAACGGGTCAAGGCCTATTACGAATTCGACGGAACCCGCATCGGCAATCTGGTGCCGCGCGGACGGGCGTTCGACGATACCTCCGCCGCTCAATGCGTCACACTTTAAGGCAAACCCTGAAATACGTAATCCAGCACCGTCCTGCGCCCCGACCGCACGGCAGTTTTGCGCGAAGCGATGTTCTGCCCGTCGATGGTTCCGATCATCAGCCGATCGCAATCCGTGCCGAGCCGCCGGGCCAGTTCGTCCTCCTCACGCGGCGAGACATTGCGGCACAATCCGGGCTGATGCTGCGCCATGCGGGCGAACCGGGCACGGATCAGCGCAAGCGCGTCTTCCGGGAGTTCGAAAGGCAGAGATCGACTTGCGGGTCACGCGCCATCTCGCTCATATGCCCGGCATAGAGGCTGGTGTCGATCCACCTCGCCCCCAGAGGCGCGCCGGTGCTTTGCCGCAGCCGCATCGCGCCCGGATGAAAGCCGCACCATTCCCCTGCCACCACCTCCGCCAGCTCGTTCAGATCCGAGAAATCATGTGCAATCACCTCAACGAAAGGCCGTGTCACATCCTGTGCGTAAAACCGGATGCCGCCGATCAACCGACCCCGCCCGACGTGACAAGGCGATGCGCATAGTCGAAAGGGCGATCCCCGGCAGGGTGATATGATCGGAAAACAGCCGTGCGAAGGCCAAACCGTCGATCCGCGCACATTGCTCCGCAATCCAGTCGGCCACACGCCCCTCGCCTTCGACACCATAAAGCCGTTCGGCCAGATCAAGGTCAGAGCTTAGGGAGGCCAGTCGGAAAGATCGTTCGGCATGGCGCCATGCTATCGCATCGCGTGCTTCAAAGACATGCACAAAGGTTTTACACTGATAAAAACGCACCCTCATCACGCATATGCCCTACCTCTGGACCCCGCCCCATGACACCGTTCCGACCGGCTCCCCCGAGACCGGCACGCCGCTCTGGCGGCTCGAACTCTGGCCCTATCGCAGTCTGAAGGGCAAAGGCTTTTCCGCCGCGATCTGGATCATGTTCGGCGGCGGTCTCATTCCCATCGTACCATTCATCGGCACCATGGCTTTCTGGGTGCTGCTGGGTTTCATGCTGATCGCCCTGACCGCGCTCTGGACAGCACTTCGGCGCTCGGACCGCGACCGGCTACACGAGGAAATGCTGATCTGGCCCGACCGCGTCACCCTCACCCACTGGCCGGAAAAGGGCGCGCCGCTCACATGGGAGGCCAATCCCTATTGGGTCCGCCTCTCGCTCAATACCGAAGACGGCAAGGTCGAAAATTACATTACACTCAAGGGCGCAGGGGACCATCGCGAGGTCGAACTCGGCGCCTTTCTCAGCCCCGAAGAGCGCAAGGTCCTGCATGGGAACCTCACGCGCGTGCTGGCACAGCTCAATCGCTGAGGCTTTTCTGATGGCCCAAATACTCAAAAGCCACCCGGATCAAAACGACCGGGCGGCTCTCAATTCATTCAATCCGAAAGGACAGCTCAGCTCAGCTGCGCCTTGATCAGCGCACCGACGGCACCGAAATCCATCTGACCGGTGTATTTCGCCTTGAGCGCGCCCATGACCTTGCCCATGTCACGGATGCTCTCGGCCCCGGTCTCATTGATCACCGCCTCGATTGCGGCCTTGACCTCAACCTCGGAGAGCTGACGCGGCAGGAATTCCTCGATCACGGTGATCTCGGAGCGCTCCTTTTCGGCCAGTTCAAGACGCCCGCCCTCTTCAAAGGCCTTGGCGCTTTCCTGGCGCTGTTTCACCATTTTGCCGAGGATGGCGAGAATATCGCTGTCGGTGACAGCCACATCGTCGCCCTCGCCGCGATTGGCGATCTCGCGGTCCTTGATGGCGGCGTTGATCAGGCGCAGCGTCGCGAGGCGCTCGCTGTCCTTTTCCTTCATCGCCGTTTTCAGTGCGGCGCTTAGCCGGCTTCGCATATCCATATGGGCCTCATCCCCTGATGACATCGCAAGTGGTCAACATAGCGAAAGCCCGACACATTCTCAACCACCGATGAGAGCGATAACATCCTGAAAACGCTGCGTCGCAGAAATGCCGGAAAAACCCGTCCGGCTGCGCTTGACGCCGGAGATGCCTTTCCTTAGGTTCCGGCCAATTTTGCCCATATAGGAGAGTCGTGTCATGGCATCTGGTCAAACCACCGGAAAACCAACCGCTTGTCTGGCCCTGGCCGACGGAACCATCTTCTATGGGAAGGGTTTCGGCGCGACGGGCACCACCACCGCCGAACTGTGCTTCAACACCGCGATGACCGGTTATCAGGAAATCATGACCGATCCTTCCTATGCCGGGCAGGTCGTGACCTTCACCTTCCCGCACATCGGCAACGTCGGCGTGAACAGCGAAGACGAGGAGACCGCCGATCCGGTGGCCGCCGGCATGATCGTGAAATGGGACCCGACCGAGCCCTCTAACTGGCGTGCGCAGGACGAGCTTGGCCCCTGGCTTGCCAGGCACGGTCGCATCGGCATGGGCGGCATCGACACTCGTCGCCTGACCCGCGCGATCCGCCAACAAGGCGCGCCTCATGTCGCCATCGCCCATGATCCGGACGGCAATTTCGACATCGAAGCGCTGGTCAAACAGGCGCGGGACTTCTCCGGTCTGGTCGGCCTCGACCTCGCCAAGGATGTGACCTGTGCGCAGTCCTATAAATGGGATGAGATGCGCTGGTCCTGGCCGGATGGTTTCCCGAAACGCGAAGGTAAAGGCTTCAAAGTCGTCGCCGTCGATTTCGGCGCAAAACGCAACATCCTGCGTTGTCTTGCCTCCGCAGGCTGCGATGTGACCGTGCTTCCCGCCACCGCCACTGCCGATGAGGTTCTGGCGCATACTCCGGACGGTGTATTCCTGTCGAACGGTCCGGGCGATCCGGCGGCGACAGGCACATATGCCGTGCCGATGATCAAGGGCGTGCTTGAGAAAGACTTGCCAGTTTTTGGGATTTGCCTTGGGCATCAGATGCTTGCGCTCGCTCTCGGCGCCAAGACCATCAAGATGAACCACGGCCACCACGGCGCCAACCACCCGGTGAAGGATCTCGACACCGGCAAGGTGGAAATCACCTCGATGAACCACGGCTTTACCGTCGACACCCAGACCCTGCCCGCCGGTGTCAAGGAAACCCATGTCTCGCTGTTCGACGGCTCGAACTGCGGCATTGCGGTCGAGGGAAAACCGGTGTTCTCCGTGCAATACCACCCGGAGGCCTCCCCGGGCCCGATGGACAGCTACTACCTGTTCGAACGCTTCGCTACCGCCATGGCCGAGCGCGCAGGCGCTCCGGCCTGAGCGCGACAGAGCGCAGAACAGGGCACAAGAGGATGCAAAAGGCGGGGAGCTCCCCGCCTTTTTTGTGACGCGAACGGTTGATTTACCCGTTTTAAAGACGTGGTTAACCCCTTGTTAACCCTCCGTGACGCAAGTTGCCCACAAGGGGCTGGGGATAAACCTGATCGGGGGCATTCCGGACAGTCCCGATTTCGGACGGTCCTGATTTCAGACAGCCCTGTTTTCAGACGGTCGTAACCGGGGTACGGCATCCGATGTCCTTCGACAGGCATCCTCTCGTTCCGACCTTGACCCTGCACGCATCGCAGCGCTGCGATGCGGCCCCTGCCGCCACCTCCCCCCGACCGAACCGAAAACCGATCGGGCAGGTTCTTGTCGACATGGGGGCACTCGCCGCCGAGGACCTGCTGCGCGCCACCGTGCTGCGCCAGCGCGAGGATGCGCGGATCGGCGACATCCTTCTGGCCCACGGCATGGTGAACGAAGCCACGCTGTATGAAGCGCTCGGACATCAGTATCACGCCGAGGTCGCCAATCTGATGCGTAGCCCCCCCGATGTGCGGCTGATCGACCGTCTGGGCGCCGATGTCTGCCTGCGCAAGGGCCTCCTGCCCTGGCGCCAGGCCGGGGGAACGGTGATCATCGCCTCCTGCCGCCCGGAAGAATTCGAAGGAATGCGCCCCCGGCTCACCGCAATCTTCGGACCGGTGCGCATGGCGGTTACCCCGGAAACCTCGCTGCACGAGGCACTGTTACGCTCGCGTCAGCGACGTCTGGCAAGCGCGGCGGAAACCCGCGTTGCCGCCCATGAGAGCTGCCGCGAAATGGATGTGCGCAAGCTCACCGGCGTACTCTCCTCGCTCGGTATGTTCGGCCTGCTGCTGTTTCTGCTGTCGCCGCTCATGGCCTCGATCCTGCTGACCGGCTGGGCGGTGCTGACCCTGCTGGTCGCCACCGGCCTGCGCCTTGCCGCCGCTTTCGCACAGGCCCGGACCGCGCGCTCCCGCAAATCCACCTTCGCCACACGCCGCGCCCGCAACGCCCTGCCCATTGTGTCGATCATGGTGCCGCTGTTCAAGGAGCGCGAGATCGCCACACGACTGATCAAACGTGTATCCCGGCTGAATTATCCGCGTGAATTGCTCGACATCTGCCTGGTGGTCGAAGAGGATGACACGATCACACAAGACGCCATCGCCCATACCGACCTGCCGCGCTGGATGCGGCAGATCATCGTGCCGCGCGGCGGGGTCAAGACCAAGCCGCGGGCGCTGAATTTCGCCCTAGACTTCTGTCGTGGCTCGATCATCGGCATCTATGACGCCGAGGATGCCCCCGAACCCGACCAGATCCACAAGATCGTCGCTCATTTCGCCCAGACCGGGCCGGAAGTCGCCTGTCTGCAAGGGATTCTCGATTTCTACAACGCCCGCACCAACTGGCTGTCCCGCTGTTTCACCGTGGAATACGCAAGCTGGTTCCGGGTGATCCTGCCCGGTTACGAAAAACTTGGCCTGACCGTCCCCCTGGGCGGCACCACGCTGTTCTTCCGCCGCGAGGCGATTGAGGAACTGGGCGGTTGGGACGCCCATAACGTCACCGAAGACGCCGATCTCGGCATTCGTCTGGCCCGGCACGGCTACCGCACGGAACTCTTGCACACGGTGACCGAGGAGGAGGCGAACTGCCGTTTCTGGCCCTGGATCAAGCAGCGCTCGCGCTGGCTCAAAGGCTATGCCATGACCTACGCCGTCCATATGCGCAGCCCGCGCCGCCTCTGGTCCGATCTCGGTCCGTGGCGGTTCTTCGGAGTTCAGGCGCTGTTTCTCGGTACGCTGAGCCAGTTCGTCCTCGCGCCCTTCCTGTGGTCCTTCTGGATGTTCCCTCTGGGCCTGCCGCATCCGATGCGTGCGGTGCTGCCGCACGACCTTCTTGTCGGGTTGGGCGGGATTTTCCTCCTATCGGAGGCGATCACCGTCGCCACCGGTATGGTCGCCACCTCGACACCCAAGCACAAATGGCTCTGGCCCTGGGTGCCGACTCTACATCTCTACTATCCGCTCGCCACGCTTGCGGCGCTCAAAGGGCTCTGGGAGATGATCACCAAACCCTATTACTGGGACAAGACCGCCCACGGGGTGCATGATCTCGGCTTTCATGAAGATCTGCCCGAGGAAGAACTCATGCCCGATCCTCCGCCATCGCACAGCCCGGATCGCCCCGCACCGTTGCTGCTGACCGGCACAAGCAGTGCCGCCGCCAAGACGTCACATCCTCCCATGAGCCGCCCCCTGATCCTCTATCCCACGGCCGCCTCCGTCGCCCTTGCCGAGGCCGCCGAGGCGCCGCGCGGCTTTGCCGAGCCCAGTACGGAATTCAGTGCCGGTTTCAGGGCCGGGTTCGCGGACAGCGCCCGGATCGAACAACAGGCCTTCGGAGCCCTGCCTGTGCCTGGCCGACGGCTCACATTCGGGCTCGACATGACGCACAAACCGGAAAGCCCGGCGCTCAGACGCGCCCTGAATGCGGCCGTCATCGCCTTTGAGCCGGAGCGCCTGCGTCCCACTCCCAAACCCAAACCCAAACCCGCCGCAGCCCCGCACGGCACCGAGGTCACACATCCCGCCGCCGTCAACGCCCCCGGCGCGCCCGACTGGGCCCATATCGCCGCCTTCGCCGAGAGGCCCATCTTCATTGCGCGCGCCGAAAAGGGGAGCCTGATGCCAGCGCCCCGGTTAAGAGGGATGACGGTTTAAAGTGGCTCGCCAAGCCATTGGGACACCGCTTTTGCAGGACCTCAGGACAAGATACGGGCGCTGCACGCGCCTTACCTGTATCCAGTGCCTTCATCCGGTGCCGAAAGCTTAAAGGCGTGACGCTTTAGCGTTCCTTGTCCGCGTCGATTTTCAGACGGGTGATAAAGGCCTTGGAAATGTGATCCGACAATGCCTTGTGCGCCGCCTCGCCGTCGCCCGCCTCTATCGCGGACACGATCAGGTCGTGCTCCTTGATCGCTTCCTCGCCACGACCCTCGGCCGCCAGAGACGTGCTTGCCAGAAGCGCCATGGAGCGGTGCACCAAGTCGAGCTGCTGCACGAGATACTTGTTGTGCGAGGCCAGATGGATCTGTTTGTGAAAGCGGCGGTTGGCACGGGACATATCGTCCGGGTGACCGATCAGGGCCCGGTCGTCCTCGACCATATCGCGCAGCACACGGACCTCCTCGGGGGTCGCATGCCGGGCAGCGAGACGCGCGGCCAGCCCTTCGAGTTCGGTACGAACGACGTAGAGATCGGCCATCTGATTGTGATCGAGCGAGGCCACAATGAGTGAGCGCCCGTCGCGGCTCAGCATCGACTGGGTCTCCAACCGCTGCAAGGCCTCACGCACCGGGGTGCGCGACACACCGAAGCGCTCCGCCAGCTCGCTTTCCACAAGCCGGTCGCCCGGGCGGTAAATCCCGGTGTCGATCGCCTCGAGGATCATCTCATAAGCGTCTTTCTGGCTGGCACGCTGGTCTTTCATCGGACGTCACTTTTCTCAATCGGGATCAGGACCTGACCATAGCCAGCCCCGCCCCCCGCGATCAAGCGCTAACATCCCCTCCGCCAGCCATCTGCTTGCATGTGCCGCAGGCTGCGCCTAACAGGGAGGCATGGTAGCCGATCATTTTTCCCATGTCAGAACCTGGGTCTTCGACCTCGACAACACGCTTTACCCGCCCGAGGCGGCACTTTTCGCGCAGATCGAGGTCAAGATGACCGATTGGGTCTCCCGCGAACTGAACGTCACTTCAGAGGAGGCGAACCGGCTGCGGCACACCTACTGGCGCGAATTCGGCACGACGCTCTCCGGCATGATGGCGAAACACGGCACCGACCCGCTGCCTTATCTCAGCTATGTGCATGACATCGACTTCTCCGGGCTGTCGCGCGATGCCGAGCTGAAAGCCGCGATCACGGCCCTGCCCGGGCGCAAGATCGTCTTCACCAACGGTTCCGCGCCCTATGCGGAGCGCGTGCTGGAGGCGCGCGGGCTGACCGGGATTTTCAACGCGGTCTACGGCATCGAACACGCGGATTTCCACCCCAAGCCCCAGGCGGCCGCCTTCGATACCGTACTCGGTCGCGATGGGATCGACCCGCAAGCCGCCGCCATGTTCGAGGACGATCCGCGCAATCTCGAAGTGCCGCATGCGCTCGGGATGAAGACCGTGCATGTCGCGCCCTTGCCGCTCGATCCGCCCGCCCCGCATATCCATCATCACACCGACGATCTGTCGGCCTTCCTGAGGGCCGTGACGGGCTGAAACCCGGCGGGCGACGGTTAACGCAAACTGCGACAAATCGCCGCCGTGACCGAAGCGCACACAGCCCTGTATCTGTCTCCGGTACACAAATGCGCACAAACCCGCGCAGCCCCACGCACAAACCTTTCGCACTGACTTCTACAGATCACACACGACCTCACAGCCGGAGCACGCACATGACCGACGCCGCCCTCGACACGACCAACGCTATCGACACTCACGACCACCACGAAGAAGGCCTTGCCACCACCCGTGGCGTCGTCCTCTTCCTTCTGTTCGTCGTCGTCGTGATCGCCGCCGTGATCTACGGCATGTTCGCCATCGGCCCCTGGGTGCTGGGCGTCACCGCCGTGGCCACCGTGCCGCTGATCTACATCGTCCTGCTCGTCCTCACCGTCGGAAAATAAAGCGGCGCTGTCCCGGCGCCCGGAAAACGCCTGAGACAGCCTGCCCCTTGGACATTCCCCTCCTTTGCGCCTATCTCTTGGATACGCTTGAAAAGCGACCGCAGCGCAAAGGAGGTCTCATGTCCGATCCAAGCACATCCCCGCAGACCGTTGACATCCTCGTTTCAGGCGGCGGCATCGCCGGTCTGATCGCGGCTGCGGCCTTTGGCGCCTCGGGCTTTCGCACCCTGATGGTCGATCCGACCCCGCCGGTTGTCACCGGCGACGAAGCGAGTTCGGACCTGCGCTCCACCGCCTTTTTACGCCCGGCCCGCGACCTCTTCGAGAAAATCGGCATTTGGGAGGCGCTCGCGCCACATGCCACCCCGCTCGAAGCCCTGCGCATCGTCGACACCGTGGGTCGCCCCGCGACAATCCGCACCGAACGGCAATTCGAAGGCCGGGAGACGGGCGACGAGCCCTTCGGCTGGAACTTCCTCAACTGGGTGATCCGTCGCGAACTGGCCCGTGCCGTGCCGGACATTCCCAATGTCGAGCTGCGCTATGGCGTCGGCTTCAAGAGCCTGCTGACACGTTCTTCCGAGGCGATGGTGACCCTGACCGACGGCACGATGGTGCGCGCGAAACTCGTGGTGGCTGCCGACGGGCGCGACAGCCCGGTACGCGAGGCCGCCGGAATCGGCGTCAAAACCACGCGCTACGGCCAAAAATCTCTGGCCTTCACCGCCACCCACGACCTGCCGCACAACAATGTCTCCACCGAGATCTACCGCGAAGGCGGCCCCTTCACGATGGTGCCGCTGCCGGACATCGACGACAAACCGGCCTCCGCCATCGTCTGGATGAACAAGGGCGCCTATGCGACCGAGCTTCTCAATCTGCCGCCCGACGCGTTCAACGCGGTGATGACCGAACGCTCTGCGGGTCTCTTTGGCGAAATGAAACTGGCGTCCGGACGGGCGATTTTCCCGATCATCACCCGCGTAGCCGAACGCCTCGCCTCCGAGCGCGTTGCGATCATCGCCGAAGCCGCCCACGCCCTGCCCCCCATCGGCGCGCAGGGGCTGAATACCTCGCTCAACGATCTGGCCGAACTGCTGGCCCTCGCCGAAGCGCATCGCTCAGACCCCGGCACAGACGCCATGCTCGACACCTACGCGCGCAACCGTTTGAACGACATCTCCAAACGCGCCCGTGTCGTCGATCTGTTCAACCGGGTAACCCGCTCCGAAAGCGACATCCTGCAAATGGTGCGACTCTGGGGTCTCAAAGCGGTGCATGACGTCAAACCCGTGCGGATGAAGGTCATGCAGGCCGGGCTGGGACCGATCTGATCGCCGTTTCCTTTGTGCCTCTAAATACTCACGGCGCGCGGGCGATCATCCGTGCGCCGTTTTGAGTATTTGGGGCAGCAAAGGAAACATCGGAGGAAACTCAGCCGAGAACGTCGTCCAGAACAGCCTCCAGGCGCGCGACGGTTGCGTCCACATCGTAGAGCTTGTCGAGACCGAACAGGCCGAGACGGAAGGTCGAGAACCCCTCGCCCTCATCGCATTGCAGCGGCACTCCGGCGGCGATTTGCACCCCATGGGCAGCAAAGGCCGCGCCGGTCCTGATCATGGGATCGTCGGTGTAGCAGACCACCACGCCGGGCGCCTCGACGCCTTCGGCGGCGACGGATTTGAACCCACGCCCGGCCAACAGGTGACGCACCCGGCGTCCCAGTTCCCATTGTGCCTCGGAGAGTTTGGCAAAGCCGTAATCCTTGGTCTCCAGCATCGCGTCCCGGAAGGCCCGCAGCGCATCGGTCGGCATGGTGGCGTGATAGGCATGACCACCGCCGGTATAGGCCTCCATGATGGTCAGCCATTTTCCAAGGTCGATGGCAAAAGACGAGCTTTGCCGGGATTTCACCACTTCGGTGGCGCGGTCGTTCAGCATGACGAGCCCCGCAGACGGCTGCGCCGACCAGCCCTTTTGCGGGGCGGAGATCAGCACGTCGACACCGGTCTCCTTCATATCGACCCAAGCACAGCCGGAGGCGATACAATCGAGCACCATCAGCCCGCCGTGGTCATGGACGGCCTCCGAAAGCGCGCGGATATAGGCGTCCGGCAGGATCATGCCGGAGGCGGTTTCGACATGCGGCGCGAAGATGGCAGCGGGCTTCAAATCGCGGATTTTCGCAATGGCCTCCTCCAGAGGCGCGGGCAGGAAACCGGAGGTCGGTTCATTGCCGACCCGGCGCGCTTTCAGCACGGTCTGCGAGGCGGGGATTTGCCCCACGTCGAAGATTTGCGACCAGCGGAAGGAAAAGAAACCGTTGCGGATCACC
Source organism: Celeribacter ethanolicus (assembly GCF_001550095.1). GTDB lineage: Bacteria > Pseudomonadota > Alphaproteobacteria > Rhodobacterales > Rhodobacteraceae > Celeribacter > Celeribacter ethanolicus. The sequence goes on from NZ_LRUC01000018.1 coordinate 79,374, forward strand.
ATCACGTCCTCGCCGCCCGCAATCTGGCGGGCGACCGCCTCCATCGCATAAGTGCCGCCGCCGGGGACGACCACAGCCGTGTCGGCATGATAAACCTCGCAGAGCGTGGCGTGGATGTCGGTCATCACCTTTTGAAAGGCTTTCGACATGTGATTGAGCGAGCGGTCGGTGAAGACCACGGAAAATTCGAGCAACCCGTCGGGGTCGATGTCGGTGCGCAATGCGGGCATGAGAACCTCCTCTTCTCAGCTAACCTCTTCAGGCCAATCGGTGCCGTAACGACACATCCGATGCAACACCGCGGCCTAAATCCCAGAAAACACTGGACAGAAACGCCCTGCGCCAGGATTATGACACCAAAGCGTCATGTCTAGGGATCGGGCCAAACAAGAGCACCGCGCGAGGCAAAACGCAAGCGACCGAAAACGCGGCCGAAGTTCGACGGGACATCCGACAGGACGGGAGATCGCCAAGGCGCATCGAGGCAGACCGGGGCACACACCCCGCAACATACGGGCAGAGCAGCAATGCCGACAGAAGAACTCATCGTGATGGGCTCCTCCATCGTGAACAATCCGATCGGCTATTCTCAGGACCCCCGCGGCGATGAGAATGACGGCGCCTATCTGACCGGTGGCGAAAGCGTGTTCGAGGATGACGATGTGGTGGTCTTCACCGTGGCCAACGTCAATGCCGACGGCACGTTCGACAATCAAACGCAGATCACCGGCATCACGGTCTATGACAGTGCGGCGGATTATCTCAACGGCGAGGCGAAATACGATTACACGCTGACGCACGGCGGTTGGTGGTGGGGCCAGAACACCAGTGGCCAGATCAGCACGGCCGTGCATGACATGGGCGACACCTACCTCTATATTGAGGCCAACAACTTCACCTCGACCGATCCGAATGCACCAGATCTCGACGGGCTGTTTCTCGCACCCGGGGTCGATCTGTCGGAGGAATTCCCGATCTGGCTCTCGCATGAGCAGGATGTCGATTATAACGCCGACGGCACGATTGCCGGGAACGAGAGCGGCGACGGGGTATTCACCACCGACAACAACATTTTCGCGGAAGACGCGATCGCCGCCGCTGTCTGCCTTGCACGGGGCACATTGATCGACACGCCCGAGGGACCGCGTTTCATCGAGACGCTACAGGTCGGCGACCGGGTGCACACGCTCGATCACGGGCCGCAGGAAATCCGCTGGACCGGATCGCGGCGGGTGGCCGCCAAGGGCGCGCTTGCGCCGATCCGGATCACGGCAGGCACGCTTGGCAACCTGCGCGATCTGACCGTGAGCCCGAACCACCGCATGCTGATCCGTGGCCCGATGGCCGAGATGCTGTTCGGCGAACGTGACGTGTTGGTGGCGGCGAAACATCTGGTGAATGACGACACGATCCGCGCCGTGCCGGGCGGCCAGGTGGAGTATTTTCACCTGCTTCTCGACCGTCACGAGATCATCTTTGCCGAGACCTGCCCGACCGAAAGCCTGCACCCCGGCCAAGAGGCGCTCAAGGCGGTGGACGCGGCGGCCAGAGCCGAGATCCTGACGCTCTTCCCCGAGCTGGAAACCCGCCGCTGCGCCCTGTCCCGGTACGAATTGAAGGCCTGGGAAGCCCAGGCCCTGCAACAGGCGTCCTGAACGCCATGAGAAGGTGAATGAATGGCCACCGAAGACATCCTCGTGATGGGATCATCGCTTCTGGACAATGTCTCCGTCGGCACCAATTCCGGTGGCGGCCATGGCGGGCATATCATGATCCACGGCGGCACCTCGCCCTTCGAGGGGGACGATGTGGTCGTGATCACCGTCCAGAATGTCGAGAATGGCGAGGTCACCGGAGCGAGCCAGATCACCGGGATCGTGGTCTATGACAGCGCTGCCGATTACGTCAACGGGGTCGCGAAATACACCTATCATCCGATGAACCCCGGCCAGACCGCCAATATCCAGAGCGATCTTTCGGGGCTGGGCGACACCTATCTGCGTTTCAACGCCAATGTGATGGTGTCCTCGGACGGGGGACCCGGCCTCAACAATGTGCTCGTCGCGCCCGGGCAGGACCTGACCGAGCTGCGCCCCGTCATCCAGATCGACCATGAGACCGACATGGATTACGACAGCGACGGGGTGATCGACAACGAGGGCGACGGCAATTTCAACGTCGACAACAACCTCATCGCCGAAGAGATCATCAACGGTGCGGTCTGCCTCACCCGTGGCACCCTGATCGAGACGCCCGAGGGACCGCGCTTCATCGAGACGCTGCGGGCGGGCGATCTGGTGAACACGCTCGATCACGGCGCCCAGCCCATCCGCTGGATCGGCGCGCGCCGCGTGCCTGCGGCAGGCAATCTCGCCCCGGTGCTGATCCGCATGGGCGCACTCGGCAACCTGCGCGACCTGAAGGTGAGCCAGAACCACCGCATGCTCATCCGGGGACCGCAGGCCGAGGTGCTGTTCGGCGAGCGCGACGTGTTGGTGGCGGCGAAACATCTGGTGAACGATGGCACGATCCGCATCGTCGAGGGCGGTACCGTGGAGTATTTCCACATGCTGTTCGACACCCACCAGATCGTCTTTGCCGAGGCCTGCCCGACCGAAAGCCTCTACCCCGGCGAACAGGCGCTCAACACGGTCGGAGCGGAGGCAAGAGCGGAAATCGTGGCGCTCTTCCCGGAACTCACTCTCCGCCAGAACGACGCGCATCTGTCGCGCTACGAGCTGAAAGCTTGGGAGGCGGAAGCGCTCAGAAAGGCCGGCTGACGGCGGTCTCTTCGGCTGCGATGGTCAACGGGCGCGGCAATGGCAGGGGCGAGCTTTGCATCACCGGGCGGCAGAACGGCTGGGCACGCACCCAGCGCTGCATGTCGCTGCGCTTGGTCTCGGAATGGAACGGCCCCCAGTCGGCCGCCACGCCGCGCATGCCCCGGCTCACCACGCCGTCGCGTGCCACCGTGCGGCTCATGATGCGGATCGCACAGGACAGGTTGCTGGCCCCGTCCTTGAGCGCCTCACCAGTGCCTGCGTTGCAATTATAATGTCGTGCGGTCGCAGGCGAGATCTGCACCAGACCGAACCACTGCCCGCCGCCGCCCACCGCCGTCTCGCGCCAGGTGCTTTCGTGATAGGACAGCGTCGACAGAAGTCCGGCCCAGAACGCCGCCCGACCGCTGTCGTCCTGCGTGGCATAACCCGGGCACCAGGCCGCAATATCCGCCGGAACCGTATCTACAAGCCCCTGCCCGTGCGACAGCACCGCCTTCATCGCGGCCCGGGTCCAGGCCGGACCCTGGCTCTGGTTCTTCCAGCGCAGTTTCGGCATGCGCACCACATAGGGGCGCGGGGCGGGAACGGGGCTTGCTTCCATCGGCGCGAGCGCAAAGGCAATTTGATCTGGCAGGTTCTCTCTCAGTTCTCCGGCCGAGAGCTGAGACCCCACTCCGATGAAACACAGCGCCATCGCCGCCGCCCATTTTCGCATCCGCATGCGGAACCTCAAACGCACTTTACTCTGCCGGGCAATATGCCCCAAAGCGCCCCGTTTGCAAACCCGCCCCCTTGCCCCCCGGCAAGAGAGCGCCTAGAACGCCTGAAAGCCCTCGCTTTAAAGGACATGCGCATGCTGGATCATCTCGAATATTCCGCACCGAAACCGAAGGTCATCTCCGGTGCGAAAGAAGACTGGGAACTCGTGATCGGGATGGAAATCCATGCGCAGGTCGCCTCCGAGGCGAAACTGTTTTCCGGCGCGTCCACCGGTTTCGGCGCAGAACCCAACTCGCATGTGTCCTTCGTGGATGCGGCGATGCCGGGCATGTTGCCGGTGATCAACGAATATTGCGTCGAACAGGCGGTGCGCACCGGGCTGGGCCTCAAGGCCGACATCAACCTGTTCTCCGCCTTTGACCGCAAGAACTACTTCTACCCCGACCTGCCGCAGGGCTATCAGATTTCCCAGCTTTACCACCCGATCGTGGGCGAAGGTGAAGTGATCGTAGATATGGAGCCGGGTGTCGCCCGCAAGGTGCGGATCGAGCGCATTCACCTCGAACAGGACGCCGGCAAGTCGATCCACGACATGGACCCGACGATGTCTTTCGTCGACCTGAACCGCACCGGTGTGGCGCTGATGGAGATCGTCTCGCGCCCCGATATTCGCGGGCCGGAAGAGGCCGCCGCTTACGTGCTGAAACTGCGCCAGATCCTGCGCTACTTGGGCACCTGCGATGGCAACATGCAGAACGGCAACCTGCGCGCCGACGTGAACGTGTCGGTCTGTCGTCCGGGTCAGTATGAGAAATACCAGGAGACGCAGGATTTCTCGCATCTCGGCACCCGTTGCGAGATCAAGAACATGAACTCCACGCGCTTCATTCAGGCCGCCATCGACTATGAGGCCCGTCGCCAGATCGCCATTCTCGAAGACGGCGGCACGGTCGATCAGGAAACCCGTCTCTATGACGCGGCCAAGAACGAAACCCGTTCGATGCGCTCGAAAGAAGAGGCGCATGACTACCGCTATTTCCCCTGCCCCGACTTGCTCCCGCTGGAGATCGAACAGGCGTGGGTGGACGACATCGCCAAAACCCTGCCAGAGCTGCCGGACGAGAAGAAAGCACGTTTCGTCAAGGACTTCGGCCTGTCGGAATATGACGCGGGCGTCTTGACCGCCGACACGGTGAACGCGGATTTCTTCGAGAAAGTCGTGGCGGTCGGCGAGGATGGCAAGCTCTCCGCCAACTGGGTGATCAACGAGCTGTTCGGTCGTCTGAAAAAGGACGACACGGATATTGCGGAAAGCCCGGTCAGCCCGGAGCAACTCGGCGAGATCGTCAAGCTGATCAAGGCGGACACGATCTCCGGCAAGATCGCGAAAGACCTGTTTGAGATCGTCTACACCGAGGGCGGCAACCCCGCTGAGATCGTCGAAGCGCGCGGCATGAAACAGGTGACGGACACCGGTGCCATTGAGGTCGCCGTAGACGAAATCATCGCCGCCAACCCGGCGCAGGTCGAAAAGGCCCAAGCCAACCCGAAACTCGCGGGCTGGTTCGTCGGTCAGGTGATGAAAGCCACTGGCGGCAAGGCCAACCCGAAAGCGGTGGACGAGCTGGTCAAATCCAAACTCGGCCTTTGAAACAAAGCCAAACATCAAAAGCCGTCCTTCACGTGTGAGAGTAGGGCGGCTTTTTCATATCAGGAGCACAGCATGACACTCCCCGCCCCGCATATCTCCACGCTGATCGACGTCCGCCCTGAGTGGGTGGATTACAACGGCCACATCAACATGGCCTATTACGCCGTGATCATGGATTTGGGCGGCGATCAGATGTACCCACTGATCGGGCTGGGCGAGACCTACGCCAAGACGCAACACCACACGAGCTACACCGCCGAGGTGCACATCTGTTACAAGCGCGAGCTGAAACTGGGTGACCGGGTGCGGGTACAGACGCAGTTGTTGGATTTCGATGCGAAACGCATGGTGCTATTTCACGAGATCCATCACGAGGACGGCTGGATCGCCGCCACCGCCGAAGAGCTGCTCTTGCATATCGACATGTCCGGCCCGCGTGTCGTGCCCTTCCCGCCGGGAATCGTGCAAAAGCTCTCGGCGCTGAAACAAGCCCACTCTGCCCTTCCCCGACCGGCGCAGGCAGGACGGTCGATTTCGCTGACCAACACAGCCGCCTAGAACACAACCTGAGGCGTCAATCCCTTGTTAAGCCCATGGGCTTATTGTGCTCCGGGGAAGGAGACCGCCATGTCGCATTTCGAATACAAAGCCATCCCCGCGCCGCATGACGGCGAAGCCACCTCCGCCGCGCAGACGCCGGAGGCCCGGCTTGCGGAGGCGGTGACCACGCGCCTCAACGCCATGGCCGCCGAGGGCTGGATCTATCTGCGCTCCGACGCATTCGCGCTCAACGGCGTGGAGGGCAAACAGGCCGTGCTGATCTTTCGCCGGGAAAGCGATTTCGGTGTCTTCGCCGCCGACAAGCCAGAATACGGCACGTTCGTCGCAGAATAAGGCAGCGCACCCCAAAACTGAGCCACGAGGATTTTGGCGCGGCGCGTGCGGCGCTCATATGTTGCACCTGTGACACGGTCTCCCGCCACATCTCCTGTCTCAGCGATCGGGCGGCAGGCTTTCGGCACGGCTCTGCCGATCTGACGCGCGCGTGATCCATCTGTGGCCCGGCCCGGCTTGACCCGGGCGCAGGGGCCGCTAAACCTTGCGCCAAAGGCAAGGAGACCCCCGCGATGCCCCGTTTCGAATACCTGACCGTACCCGCGCCGCGCAAAGGCGAGAAAGCCAAAGGCGTGAAAACCCCGGAAGCACGCATCGCGCAGGCCATGCAGAGCCTCCTCAACGAAAAGGGCGCCGAGGGCTGGGAGTATCTGCGCGCCGATCTGGTGCCGATGGAGGAACGCGCCGGGATCACTTCGAAGACCGTGAGCTACCACACGGTTCTGGTGTTCCGCCGCGAACGCGACGCCACAGACGTCAGCCGGGTGTTCAGCGCCTATCCCGACACGGAGGAGACCAGCGACACGACCGACGAGACCAGGCCCGCGCGCCGCTCCCCGGTCGCGGACCGCAACGCCCCGCCCCCCGCCGTCCCCTTCCCCGCCAAGGTGGAGAAAGGTGCGGGCGCCCAGGCGCGCAAACTGTCCCCCGAAGTGGCAGAGGAAATCGCGGAAGATCGCGAATCCTGATCACACATCCAGATCGAGCGCCAGCGCATGAATGCGCGGCACGAGATCGCCCAGCGCCTTGTGCACCATGCGGTGCCGCATGACCCGCGACTGGCCGGTAAAACCCGCCGCGCGGATTTTCACGTTGAAATGCGTCTCGCCCGAGGCGCCCTCGACACCGGCATGTCCGGCATGGCGCGCGCTGTCGTCAACGACCTCCAACACACTGGGTTGAAAAGCCTTTTCAAGTCGGTCACGCATTTGATCGGCAATCTTCATGCTCTGCCCCTTTCGCATTTGGCCTTTCTCATCTAAAGTCTCGCGTCCGAGTCGAAAAGGTTGAGGCAGATGGATAAAAAAGATCCTTTCGGTTTTGATATGTCGGTATCTTCCGCGAAAAAGAACAAGCGCGGAGGGCGACGCGGCATGTCTGGCGCGTTCGAGACCTCCAAGCGGACCTGCGAGTGGGAGGGCTGCAACGAGCCGGGGCAGTATCGCGCGCCGCGCTCTCCGGATCATCTGGACGAGTACAAATGGTTCTGCAAGGAACACGTGCGCGAATATAATTTGCAGTGGAATTTCTTCACCAATGCGACCGAGGCCGAGATGGATGCGGCCTACAAGTCGTCGCAGACGGGCGATCGCCCGACCCAGCCCTTCGGGCGCAAATCGGTGGAGCAACGCGCCTGGGAGCGCCTCGGCATCGACGATGCCCATGAGGTCCTGGGAGAGAATGCGACACGCAACCCGGGCAAATCCGACCCGAGCGCGCCGACCCGCAAGCTGCCGCCCGTCGAGCGTCAGGCCATCGACATTCTCGAGGCCAAGGACCACTGGACCAAGGCGGAGATCAAGAAACAGTACCGCGCCCTCATCAAGGTGTTGCATCCGGACGTGAACGGCGGCGACCGCTCGCAGGAAGAGCAGTTGCAACAGGTGGTCTGGGCCTGGGATCAGCTCAAGGACAGCCGCTGGTTCAAGTAAAACCCGACATGGCAGCCGCCGAAAGCCGCCCTCCGGGGCGGTTTTTCATGTGTCTGGCAGTTTTCAACATCCCGGTAACTTTCACCGTCTATCCCGGAGATCAGTCTTTTTGGGAGAGGCGGAGGCCGATGAAACGCGCATCACATCACATATCACATATCGTCTGGGACACAGGCTTTCATCTGTCCTTCGTCTGGACCAGTGTGGTGAGCCTGCGCCTCTCGGCCTATGACCATTTCATGCGGGAGTTTGGGCGCGACACCACGGTTTTGTTGATGACTGTCGCAATCGTTGCCGCGACACTCATCGGCCCGCGCCTGCGCCCGTTCTGGGCCTCGGGACCGATCAATGTGTTCTGGGCGGCCTCCGTCACCTCGCTTCTGGCCTCGGGAACGGCGCTGGCCTTTACTCAGACGGTCAGGATTCTGGTCTTCGGCGATCCCTTGCTCAGCTTCCTGTCGCTGCCAGTGACCTTCGCCGCAGCGGCCTTTCTCGTGCCAATCGAGCTGATCTCTCACCCGATGGCCGCACTCGCCTGGGGGATGGGCAGCGTGCTCACCGCGGCCCTCGCCCGGCTGAGCCTGCGCCCCGGACATCGGGGGCCGCCAAGCCCCCCGCGCCTCAATGCCCGGCGTCCCCTGCCTTTTGCCCGCGCACGGCACGGATCAGCGGGTTGATCCCTTTCGCCACGACCGGAGTGAGGATCAGGCCATAAACGAGGCCGAAAATGCCATCGAAAAACGCGGTGACGCCCCATTGGACAAAACCTTGCGCCGCAGCGGCCGCCTCCGCCGCAAGAACGGACACATGATGGATCGCCTCATAGGGCTGATGCATCCCCAGCTCGTGCAACCCATGGATCACGATGGAGCCTCCGACCCAGATCATCGCCGCCGTGCCGACGATCATCAGGAGCTTCATGAACAGCGGCATGAATTTGACGATGCCGCGCCCCAGCGCACGCGTCACGGAGAGCCGTCCGACCCGGCTGAGCCAGAGACCGAAATCGTCCGCCTTCACGATCAGCGCCACACCGCCATACACCACCGCCGTGATGATGAGCCCGGCCAGCGCCAGCGCACCTGCCTCGACCCAGATCGACTGGCCCGGTTCGAGAGCGGCGAGGATGATGGTCATGATTTCGGCGGAGAGGATGAAATCGGTTTTCACCGCACCCGCCACCTTTTGCTCCTCGAGATGGCTCGGATCGCCATTCATCACCTGCCCGTCGGCATGCGGCGTGTGCGGCTTGAACAGGTGATAGACCTTTTCCGCGCCCTCGAAACACAGGTAGGAGCCGCCAAGCATCAAGAGCGGCGTGATCAGCCAGGGCGCAAAGCTCGACAGCAGAAGCGCCAGCGGCAACAGGATCACCAGCTTGTTGCGGACCGAACCGAGCGCGATCTTGCCCACGATGGGCAATTCACGCGCAGGAGCAAAGCCATGGACGTATTTCGGCGTCACCGCCGCGTCGTCGATCACCGCGCCGGCTGCCTTGGCCGAGGCCTTGGCCGCCTGCCCGGCCACGTCATCGACCTGCGCCGCCGCCACTTTCGCAATCCCTGCGACATCGTCCAGAAGAGCCAGAAGGCCGCTCATGCCAATCCCCTTTGTCAAAGCTTTGCCGCAATGTAGGCGGCGCGGGCAACGAGGCAAAGCCCCCGAAGCGGGGAATTTTGCCGCGTCCGCATGCATCTTCGTCACAGGCCGCCGTTTTCTGGCATCCCCCTTTGAGCATTTCTGCGACGCCTCGCCCCTTGCACCCGCCGCCCCGACAGGGCAAGAAGTCAGGTGAGTTCCAAATTTTCAAGAAAACGGGCAAGATCATGGACGCGACCGCAAAACCGACCGAAACCATTTCCGTTCGCGATGTTTTCGGCATCGACACCGACATGACCGTGAAAGGCTTCGCCGAGCCGACCGACCGCGTGCCCGCGCTTGACCCGACCTACAAATTCGATCCGGACACCACGCTGGCGATCCTTGCCGGCTTTTCCCACAACCGCCGCGTGATGATCCAGGGCTATCACGGCACCGGCAAATCCACCCATATCGAACAGGTCGCCTCCCGGCTGAACTGGCCCTCCGTGCGCGTCAACCTCGACAGCCACATTTCCCGGATCGACCTGATCGGGAAAGACGCGATCAAGCTCGTGGACGGCAAGCAGATCACCGTGTTTCAGGAAGGCATCCTGCCCTGGGCCCTGCGCAACCCCTGCGCCATCGTGTTCGACGAATACGATGCGGGCCGCGCCGACGTGATGTTCGTGATCCAGCGCGTGCTGGAAACCGACGGCAAACTCACCCTTCTGGACCAGAACGAGGTGATCACGCCGAACCCGTATTTCCGCCTCTTCGCCACGGCCAACACCGTCGGCCTCGGCGACACGACGGGTCTTTATCACGGCACGCAACAGATCAACCAAGCGCAGATGGACCGCTGGTCGCTCGTCGCCACGCTCAACTACCTGAGCCACGACGCCGAAGCCGCCATCGTCCTGTCGAAAGCGCCGCATTACAACAATGAAAAAGGCCGCAAGCAGATCAACCAGATGGTTGCCGTGGCCGATCTCACTCGTACTGCCTTCATGAACGGCGATCTTTCGACCGTGATGAGCCCGCGGACGGTGATCACATGGGCGCAGAACGCGGAGATCTTCCGCAACATCGGCTATGCTTTCCGCCTGACCTTCCTCAACAAATGCGATGAGTTGGAACGTCAGACCGTGGCCGAGTTCTATCAACGCTGTTTCGATGAAGAACTGCCCGAGTCGGCGGTCTCTCTGGCCGGGTAATCTCTCCGCCATTCCATGCGTCAAAGCGGGCCTTCGGGTCCGCTTTTTCTTTGTGACCAAAGGCGTAACGCAACGCACGCCGTGGTTAAACGGCTGGCAACCAATTTGTGCCACGCTCTCTGCCATGCGTGGACTTGCGATCATACTCGCCGCGACAGTCACAACCCTGCTTGCGGCCCTGCCCGCCCCGGCCATCCCGGCTCGGGAGATGGATCCTATCGCGCGTGAGTTCGCCTATTGCGTAGGGCGTCTTTCGGCCACGATGGAGCACCAATGGCTGCTCTCCGATCCCGCCTCCGATCTGACCGAACGCCAACGCGGCGCGATGATTTCGCTGTTGGAAACGGTCAGCCCGCCCGATCAGGGGGGGCGCGCTGATGACCCTTCGACTTTCGGCAAAATTCGCCCATGCCGATCTGTTGCGCCGCGTCGCGTTCGAACAGGACCCGGCGCACGCCGAAACTACACAGAAGTACGCCGGAAACGCGCTTGGACGATGTCTCTCTCTGATCCTGACCTAGCGCCAAATCGTATATCTCGCGTATATACAAATTCCTTGCCAGACTCGCAAAACGCGCCTAGCCTCAATGTAACACTTCGATGACAAGGACAAACACAGAGACAGACCATGCCCGAATTTCTCCACAGGTTTTCGATGCGAAAGACCCTTTGGGCGCTGGTGTTGCCCGCGCTGTGGAATGCTGTGTGGATACCTGCGGCGCAGGGCGCGCCTCAAAGCGATCCTCCGGTCGATCCTCGGGCAGACAATCCTTTGGCCCGCGATTTCGCCTATTGCGCCGGGCGGCTCTCGGCGGAGGCCGCGCATCGCGAAGACCGGGAGTTGATGGCGCTCAAACGCGCGATGCAAGACCTGCTTGCCGCCGTCATTGCACCGGAGACCGCGCCCTCCTATGAGGAATTGCGCATCGCGGGCCACGTCTCTCAGACCGAACTTCTGGCCTTGTCGCGGTTTTCCTTCGACACGGAAGAAGCGCATCGGGCCGAGACGCTGGCGGAAAGCAACATCCGCCACTGTCGGAACATGTTGCTGGGCGGCTAAACTTCCTGAGTTGCGCAAAGAAAAAGGCCCGCTTTCGCGGGCCTTTCTGCCTGATAAATGTGCGTGATTTTATAAGAATTATGCGTCGCGGGCAGCTTTGGTGGCTTTGGTCCACCAGGCCAGATCGCCCAGCATGGCTTCGACGGAGGGCAGAATGCCCGCTTCGATCTCGCTCATCTCGCCATTGGCACCCAGCGGCGAAACCTTGAAGAAATCGGAACCGGAAATGTAGACGGCGGAGCGCACCGGCACCATTTGCAGGTTGATCACCACGGCGCGCAGATGCTCGACGGCACGGGCCGCACCGACTGCACCATAGCCCATGACAGCGGCGGGTTTGCGGACCCATTCCTTACCGGCCTGATCCAGCGCGTTTTTCAGCGAGGCCGGGATCGAGGAGTTGTATTCCGGCGTCACGAAGATATAGCCGTCGAATTCGGCCATTTTTTCCTGCCATTTGATCGCGTTCTCATCCGAGGACGGCATCCAGAGGTTGGAAGCCATTTCGTTGAACATCGGCAGATCGAAATCTTTCAGATCGACGAGCTCGAAATCAAGCTCAGAGGACAGCTCTTGCGCCTTGGAGAACAGCCACTGGGCCGGTTTGTCCGCGAAACGAGCATCGCGGGTGGAGCCGATGACGATGGCAATCTTGGGATTGGACATGTTGAATTCCTTTTCACGGCACGCCGGTTGGAAAAACAATCGAGGGAGGAGCGCACCTTTGCGCCAGTCGTAAATCCGCACAGGGCCGCGCATCAATGCCAATCTCTGCGCACAAACACACAAAACCTGTGCGACCTCGCGCCGACCCTGTTGCGCATCTCTTTCGCTTGCCCGGCCCCGCGCCGCGTGATTTAACGAAGCCATGAAAAAGCCCAGCGACAACCCGGCAGATCCCTTCAAGAAAGCGCTCGCGGAAGCGACCAAAGTGCTGGCCGACGACAGCGAGTTGACGGTCACCTACACGATGGACCCCTCGGGCCTCTCCGGCGACACGATGCGCCTGCCGCAAGTGTCGCGGCGGATGTCGAAAGAAGAGGTGCTGATCGCGCGCGGCACGGCCGATGCGCTGGCGCTACGCCACAAGTTCCACAACGAGGCCACTTTCCAGCGCTACGCCCCGCCAGGCCAGATGGCTTTTGACATTTATAACGCTCTGGAGAGCGCGCGCTGCGAAGCGGCGGGAGCGCGTTACATGCCCGGCACCGCGGGCAATATCGACGCCAAGATCGGAAACGAGGCGCTGCGGCGCGGTTATGACGGCATTTCCCGGCGCGAAGATGCGCCGCTCGCTCAGGCCATGGGCTATTACCTGCGGGAAAAGGCCACCGGACGCACCATGCCGGACGCGGCGGAAAACATCCTCGATCTCTGGCGCGACTTCATAGACGGCCAGACTCAGGACACGTTCGAGGACCTCGACAGCCTTCTGGAAGATCAACAGGGCTTTGCCCGCCTCGCCCGCCGCGTGATCGAGGAACTGGGCTATGGCGATCAGCTTGGTGACGACCCGGATCAGACCGATCCCGAAGAGGACCAGAGCGCCGAGACCGACGAGCAGGAGGAAGAGCCCGACAGCCAGGGCGAAGAGCAGGACCAGGACGACGAGAACGAGGCCAGCGCCGAGGACAGCCAGGAACAGCAGCAGGACATGCAGGAGGCTTCCGTCTCCTCCGACGACATGGCCGACGAGGAGTTCTCGGAAGAGGTCGAGCTGCCGCAGGACGAGGCCGATGTCGAGCCGCCGCAACCCGCCCCCGTCTCCGATGCCGATCCGAATTATCAGGTGTTCACCTCCGCCCATGACGAAGAGATCATGGCCGAGGAGCTCGCGGAACCCGCCGAGCTCGAACGCCTGCGCGCCTATCTCGACCAGCAGCTCGAACCGCTCAAAGGTGCCGTGTCGCGCCTCGCGAACAAACTGCAACGTCGTCTTCAGGCACAGCAGAACCGGTCGTGGGAATTCGACCTCGAAGAGGGCATTCTCGACGCCGGGCGTCTGGCGCGTGTGGTGGCGAACCCGACGACGCCCCTGTCCTTCAAGGTCGAAAAAGACACGGAATTCCGCGACACGGTGGTGACGCTGCTTCTGGACAACTCCGGCTCGATGCGCGGTCGCCCGATCTCCATCGCCGCAATCTGTGCCGATGTTTTGGCGCGCACGCTGGAGCGCTGCAGCGTCAAGGTCGAGGTGTTGGGCTTTACCACACGGGCTTGGAAAGGCGGGCTGTCGCGCGAGGAATGGCTGGCCGCCGGTCGCCCGCAACAGCCGGGCCGGTTGAACGATCTGCGCCACATCGTCTACAAATCCGCCGACGCGCCGATGCGTCGAACGCGGGCCAATCTCGGCCTGATGATGAAAGAGGGACTGCTCAAGGAAAACATCGACGGTGAGGCGCTTGAATGGGCGCACCGGCGGATTTCTGCACGGCCTGAGGCGCGCAAGATCCTCATGGTGATTTCCGACGGCGCGCCGGTCGATGACAGTACCTTGTCGGTCAACCCTGCGAATTATCTGGAAAAACACCTGCGCGACGTGATCGCCATGGTCGAAAAACGCCGTCAGGTCGAGCTTCTGGCCATCGGCATCGGCCATGACGTCACGCGATACTACAACCGCGCCGTGACCATCACCGACGCCGAACAACTGGCCGGCGCGATGACCGAACAGCTCGCCTCGCTCTTCGACAGCGATCCGCGCGCCCGCGCCCGTGTCATGGGCATGCGCCGCGCCTCCTGAGCGGGGCCGTCCGAAATGTGAACAACCGAAAGGACCATTGCAAAATGTTCCAAAGCTTTGACGTGACCGCGCGACCGGAACAGGCCGCTCCCCGCGTGACTGCCCTGCGCGCAGAAATGCAGGAAATCGGCCTCGACGCCTTCATTGTGCCCCGCGCAGATGCCCATCAGGGGGAATATGTCGCCCCCTGCGACGACCGACTGGCCTGGCTCACGGGTTTCACCGGATCGGCGGGCTTCGCCGTCATCCTTGCGGGCCGCGCGGCGGTGTTCACCGACGGGCGCTACACGGTGCAGGTCCGTGCACAATGCGATCCGGCGATTTTCGACTATGTCGACTGGCCCGCGACGACACTAGCGGACTGGATTCTGGCGAGCGATGTGCAGAAGATCGGCTTTGACCCGTGGCTGCACACCATACGCGAAATCGAGGGGCTGCGATGCGCGCTCGAAGGCACCGGCAAGGAGTTGATCGCCAGCCCCAATCTGGTCAATCGCATCTGGAAAGACCGCCCCGACCGCCCCGCCGAACCGGTCAGCGTGCAGCCGTTCGAGCTTTCGGGCAAAACCTCAGAGGAAAAATTTGCTCAAATCGGCGCGGCGGTCGCCGCAACCGGCGCGGAGGCGGTGGTGCTCACCCTACCCGACAGCATTTCCTGGCTGCTGAACATTCGCGGATCGGACATTGCGCACAACCCGGTGGTGCAGACCTTTGCCATTCTGACCACCACAGGTCGCTTGCAACTCTTTGACGATGCCTCAAAATATGCTCATCTCGGGCCAGATCCACGGATTTCCCTGCGCCCGCGCTCCGAGTTTTCCGAGGCTCTGGGCGAGGTGACAGGCAAGGTTCTGGTCGATCCCGGATCGGCGCCGCAGGCGGTCAAGACGCTGCTGAAACAGGCCCGGATCGTCGCGGGCGAAGACCCCTGCATCCTGCCAAAAGCCTGTAAAACGCCGGAAGAAATCGCGGGCACGCGCGAGGCGCATTTGCGCGACGGGGCGGCAATGGTCGAATTCCTCGCATGGTTGTCGGAACAGGCACCACAGGACCTGACCGAGATCGAGGTTGTGAAACACCTCGAAGCCTGCCGGGCGGCGACGAACCGGCTCAAGGAGATTTCCTTCGACACCATCTGCGGCTCCGGCCCAAATGGCGCCATCGTGCATTACCGGGTGACGGAGGACACCAACCGCGCGCTGAAAGAGGGCGAGCTTCTGCTGATCGACAGCGGCGCGCAATATCAGGACGGCACAACCGACATCACCCGCACCGTCGCTCTGGGCGATCCGGGCGCGGAGGAACGCGCGGCCTTCACCGCCGTGTTGCAGGGCATGATCGCGATCTCCACGGCGCGGTTTCCGCGCGGCGTGGCGGGCAGCCATCTCGACGCGCTGGCCCGTGCGCCCCTGTGGCGCATGGGACGGGATTACGACCACGGTACGGGCCACGGCGTCGGCGCCTATCTGTCGGTCCACGAAGGCCCGCAACGGATTTCGCGCCTCTCGGCCCTGTCGCTTCGTGAAGGCATGATCCTGTCGAACGAGCCCGGCTATTATCGCGAGGGTGCCTATGGCATCCGCATTGAGAACCTGATCGTGGTGACCCCTGCTCCGCCGCTCGAGAGCGCCGATCCGCAACGCGACATGCTGAGCTTCGAGACGCTGACATGGGTGCCGATCGACCGCCGCCTGATCCTCGCCGATGAGCTTGCGCCTTGGGAGCGGGACTGGCTCAACGATTACCACGATGAAGTCTGGGACAAGCTCAAGGACCGGGTGTCGGAACCGGCACGCGCCTGGCTGCGGCAAGCGGTTGCACCAGTCTGACATATACCTGATGCAATAACCCTGATAAGGTCTGTGCGAAAACAGATAAGAAGACGAACAAAAGGACGAGAACATGGGAGATCACATCACAATCCGCCCGGCGAGCGGCAAATGGGTCGTGCGGGCGGGCGGCGCCGTGTTGGGGGAGACCGACCGGGCGCTGGAGCTGAGCGAAGGAGAGTTCCCGCCGGTGATCTATTTCCCGCGCGAGGACCTTGCCATGGCCTTTCTCGAACCGACCGAGATCGTCTCCGTCTGCCCGTTCAAGGGCGAGGCGAAACACTTTGATATTCATACGAAATCCGTCGTGATCGCCAATGCGGCATGGTCCTACGAAGACCCAAAACCTCGCGCCGCCGAGGTCAAAGGCTACGTCGCTTTCTACCCGCAAAAGGCGGCTGTCGAACAGCTTTGACAGACAAACGCCGTCCATGGGAGCTCTCTCTTGGACGGCGTTCCCAGCGGTCGGCA
Source organism: Celeribacter ethanolicus (assembly GCF_001550095.1). Classification (GTDB taxonomy): domain Bacteria; phylum Pseudomonadota; class Alphaproteobacteria; order Rhodobacterales; family Rhodobacteraceae; genus Celeribacter; species Celeribacter ethanolicus. The sequence continues at coordinate 95,972 of NZ_LRUC01000018.1, forward strand.
AAGTGTCGGACTTCTGTCGGACTTTTGTCGGACCCTGCTCCGAGTACGGGAAGACACCAGAGCACTCCGTGAACATGGACTTTGTTTGAACCCTATGATGTCTTTTCAGATCACATGAACCACATGCGGCGGGACGAAATGATCGACAGATATGTCTCGCCAATTTCAGGATTTGAAACCATCGCAGACGCTCACGCAAGGCGCGTTTGAGGTGTAAAGGGGGCTTCCTGACGTTCTCTGCGCTCAGGACGAACGACCACTTAGCGTAAGTCTCCGATGAACCTGAAGGCGGTTCGCCCATTCGCGTGCCCACATGAGCCATCCGGGCGAGCGACGAATTCTTCGACGCAAATTTATTTCAGTCCGGCTGAAACTATTCCACACCACACGCCGTGTCTCCTCGGTAGCTGCGAAAGAAAGCGGCTCATTCAGAGAGGAGACTAAAATGAAAACCATGTCCAAACTGGCAACCGCCGCCGCAGCCTTGACCATTGCAACCGCGGCCTATGCTGAAAACCCGATGGTGGGTGGCGCGCCCATGTTCGAGACCAAGAACATCGTTGAGAACGCGGTGAACTCGGCAGATCACACCACCCTGGTCGCCGCTGTTCAGGCCGCAGGTCTGGTCGAGACGCTGCAAGGCCCCGGCCCGTTCACAGTCTTTGCCCCCGTGAACGATGCCTTTTCTGCCCTTCCGGCGGGAACGGTGGAGACGCTCCTGAAACCGGAAAACAAGGACATGCTCGTCAAAGTGCTGACGGCGCATGTGGTGGCCGGTGACTGGTCCGCAGCACAGATCGCACGTCAAGCGCGCGCCTCAGCCGATGGCTTTTATCACTTCAATGCTGTCTCGGGCGACGCCCTGTCGGCACAGGTCAAAGGCAACAATGTATATATCTACGACGAAAGCGGCAACGCCGCTCGCGTGACCATTGCAGATGTCGATCAGTCGAACGGCGTGATCCACGTTGTCGACACCGTCCTCGTTCCGAAGTAAGTCGGACAGATCCGCTCGGATGGGCCAAGCACATTTGGCAGGCCTATCCGGGCATTTTCTAATGGAAACGCAGAACATTTCTTTTGACGACGGGGGCCGTCCTGATCGCGCTGGCACCTGCCGTTGTTTTGCCGAATGGCCGTTGGAGTAAGCTGACTATATCGTGGGCTCGAAGGTTGCTCTGGGCCGAAGCGTCAACCTGATGGCGAGCGCAGAGCTTCGGACCCATGTCCGATTGTGCGCCAGACACCCCCCATGCTTCGTCAGATCCCTCACGAATGCTCTTCCGCCGCCGTTTCGGCCAGTTTGCGCGAGAACACCCGGAGCGCATCGACCTGGAACAGCGCACCATGCAGTTCCGGCCCGGTGTCCTCGTGCAGCGTCACGACGGGAACGAAGATCAGGTTGTTCTTCTCGAACAAGGGCATGGCACGTTCCAGCGTGGCGTTGGGAGAGATGTAAATCCCCTGCCCGATCAGCTCCTTGCAAGCCTCTTCCGTGGCGGCGCGCGGCGCGTCGGGTTTGCGGTAGCATTGGTGGACGCGCACGGTGGCGAGCAAATAGGCCTGCGGTCCGGCGGCGAGGTGGACGCCGCGACGTTCGAGCTGGGTGAGGAAGAAAGAGCGGTCGACGAGGCGCGAGGCCAGCGCGGTCGAGAGCGACACGGCGACCATCACGGCCAGCCCGGTTTGCCAGTCGCCGGTGAGTTCGAAGACGATCAAAGTTGTTGAGATCGGCGCGCCGAGGACGGCCGCCGCCACCGCCCCCATCCCCGCCAGCGCATAGAGCGTGACCGTGCCGGAAACGTCGGGGAAGATCCCGGTGGCGATCAGCCCGAAGGACAGGCCGGTGAGCGCGCCGACCATGAGCGCGGGGGAAAATACGCCCCCGCCCATGCGCCCCGCCATGGTGATCGCGACGGCAATGACCTTGAGTACGGCATAGACCACAGCCTGCCAGAGGATCAGTTGCCCGGTGAGGGCGGCGGAGGTGGTTTCATAGCCGACGCCGATGATATGCGGAAAGAAGATCGCGATACAGCCGAGCAAAAGCCCCGCTGCCGCAGGCCGCAGCACGGGCGGCAGGTGCAGTTTTTCCTGCACCCAGGAGCCGAAATCGTCAGCCATGAAAATCGTGCGCATCAGCAGCACGGCGACGAGGCCGGACAGGAGCCCGAGCATGAGAAAGGCGGGCAGTTCGACATAGAAGGACAGCGCCCCGTCATCGGCGAGGGTGAACTCGGTGACGCCACCGAATTCTATCCGATTGATCACCGTACCTGCGACGGAGGCGATGGCGATGGGGGCGAAGGCATGAACGGCGAAATGGCGCAGCACCACTTCGAGGGCGAAAAGCGCGCCCGCAATCGGTGCGTTAAAGGAGGCGGAGACGGCGGCGGCGACGGCGCAGCCCAGGAGATCGCGCCCGGTGATGCCGTCGGCGTGGAGGCGGTTCGAGACCCATGTGGCGATGACGCCTGCAAGGTGGACCACGGGGCCTTCGCGGCCCGAGGAGCCGCCGGTGGAGAGGGTGATGAGAGAGGCCGCGGCGGAGGCGAGGCCCGCGCGTTTTTCGACCCGACCGTCGTTGAGGGCCGCGCCTTCGATCACATCGGCGACGGAACGCACACGGCCGTCGGGGGTGAACCAGTTGAGGATGATGCCGACGACCAGCCCGCCGATCACCGGCAGGGCGAGCACCCAGAACCACGGCAGGTCGCGGGCGACCGTGTGCAGATGGCGCAGATCGTGCGTGCCGTAGAGAAAGGCCTGAAGTTTCTCGATCCCGAGGCGGAAGAACAGCGCGGCCCCGCCCGAGGCGATGCCGATGACCAGCGCGATGAACCAGAACTGGATCTGGCTCGGACCGCGACGGCGGATCAACATCAGGGTGTCGCGCAGCCCGTCGCGGATCTCGTTCAGCGCCTTGGCCGGATAGGCCGGTTTTTCCTCTGACATCCCCGCCCCTTCCAGACGCATTCGACCGCCACCGCCCGGACCTGTCGTTTCGGTCCGCTTTTCCCGACCGCTCGCTTCCTTTATGGTCGCCGGACCCCAACAGACAGCGAGTCGACCATGATTTCCGAAACCGTATATGCCGAGCTTTCCACCGTTCTAGAGGGTCGGATCAGCCGATCCAAGTCCGAACTGGACCAGCACGGGCTGTCGGAGACGTGGTTTCCGCCGACCCCACCGGAGGCCGTGGCCTATCCCGAGACCACCGAAGAGGTCTCCGAACTGATGAAGATTTGTCACGCCCATGAGGTCCCGGTGACAGGCTTTGGCGCGGGCACGTCTCTGGAGGGCCAGACGCTTGCGGTGAAGGGCGGTCTCGTCGTGGACTTCTCGCGGATGAACCGGGTCATCCGGGTCAACGACGCGGATATGGACGCGGTCGTCCAGCCCGGCATCACCCGCGAGGCGCTCAATGTCGAGCTTCGGACCACGGGGCTGATGTTTCCGGTCGATCCGGGGGCCAATGCAAGCCTTGGCGGCATGGCGATGACGCGGGCCTCGGGGACGACGGCGGTGAAATACGGCACGATGAAGGAAAATGTCATCGGGCTCGAGGTGGTGCTGGCCGACGGGACGGTGATTCACACCGGTTCGCGGGCGCGCAAATCGGCCTCGGGTTATGATCTCACCTCGCTTTTCGTTGGCTCCGAAGGCACGCTGGGCCTGATCACGGAAATGACCGTGCGGCTTCATGGTCAGCCGGAGGCGATCTCCGCCGCCGTTTGTTCGTTTGACGAAATCAGCCCCGCGGTGCAGGCCGTAATCGCCACCATTCAGGTCGGGCTGCCGATGGCGCGGATCGAATTTCTCGATGCGGAAAGCGTCGACGCGGTGAACAAATATTCCGGTGCCGATTTCCCGCTCAAACCGCATCTCTTCGTCGAGTTCCACGGCTCGGAGAGCGGAGTGGCCGAACAGGTCGAGATGTTCGGCGAGATCGTGCATGAATTCGGTGGTTCGGATTTCCAATGGGCCTCGAAAGCGGAGGATCGCAACGCGCTCTGGACCATGCGTCACCATGCCTATTGGGCCTGTCTGGCGCTCCGGAAAGGCGCGAAGGCGGTGGTGACGGATATTTCCGTGCCGATCTCGAAACTGGCGCAGGCGGTGGAGGAAACCGCGGCGGATATTGCGGCTTCGCCCATCGACGGGCCGATTCTCGGCCATGTCGGCGACGGCAATTTCCATGCGATCCTGCTGGTCGACCCGAACGACGCCGAAGAGATCAAGCTGGCGAAAGATCTGGCGCATCGCATGGCCGAACGCGCGCTGGCGCTCGGCGGCACGATCACCGGCGAACATGGCATCGGCATGGGCAAGAAAAGCCTTATGGCAGAGGAACATGGCGCGGCCTGGGGCCTCATGGGGCAGATCAAGGCGGCGATGGACCCGAAGAACATCCTAAATCCGGGCAAGATGGTGCCCTGAGCCGCGTTCCGCAAGAGAAAGCAGGCGCGAAAAGGTCCCCCCTTTCGCGCCGTTTTCGTGAAACAAAGCCACTCGGAATATGCGGGCAGCTTAGCAAGACATCATTAAACTTCCGTGAAAATGCGACGGGCGACCTGTTCAACACGCCCAAAGCGCTCAGGTTAAGTCAGCGTGCCAAAAGCGCACGGGCCGCCTCACGCGCCGCTTCCGTGATCGTGTCGCCCGAGAGCATCCGCGCCAGCTCATCAATCCGGTTGTCCGCATCGAGCGGCGTCACCTCGGACAACGTCATCCCCGCCTCGACCCGTTTCGCGACGCGCCAGTGATGACCGCCAAGGGCCGCGACCTGCGGGCTGTGGGTGACGACGAGCACCTGCCCCTCGTCCGAGAGCGCCTTGAGGCGGCGGCCTACGGCATCGGCGGTCGCGCCACCGACGCCGCGGTCGATCTCGTCGAAAATCATCGTCACACCGGTCTGATCGCGGGTGAGACAGACCTTGAGCGCCAACAGGAAGCGCGACAGCTCACCGCCCGAGGCGATCTTGTTCAAAGGCCCCGCGGGCGCCCCGGGGTTGGTCGCCACGGTGAAGGCCACGGCGTCACGACCTTCGGGGCCCGGTTCGCCGGGGGTGATCTCGGTCGCAAACACCGCCCGCTCCATCTTGAGCGGAGCCAGTTCGCGGCCCATCATCGCGTCGAGCTCCTGCGCCGCTTTCATGCGGGCCTCGGTGAGCGCCATGGCGGCGGCGTCATAGGCAGATTCGGCGTCACGTACGGTTTTGCCAAGCTTCGCCAGATCGCCTTCCCCGCCATCGAGGGCGGCGAGTTTCTCTCGCAGACCGTCGGCAAAGGAGCCAAGCTCGTCGGGCAGTACATTGTGTTTGCGCGCGAGACCGCGAATGGCGAAAAGCCGCTCTTCGACCCGCTCCAACTCATGCGGATTGAATTGCAATGCTTCGATACAATCCTCGACGCCCGCTTGCGCCTCCGCCAGTTCGTTGAGCGCCCGGCCCAGCGCGTCGATCGCCGCGTCCAGCCGCCCGTCGGCGCGATCAGACGCCCCTTCGAGCCATTTCAGCGCATCCGTCAACATCCCTTCGCCGCCATCGTAGGACAGGGCCTGATGGGCTTTCGCCACATCGCCAGCGATCTTTTCCGCCGATTGCATCAGCCGGCGTTCGGCGTCGAGTTTGGCCTCCTCGCCCGGCTCCGGGTTCAGCCCGTCAAGCTCGCCCACCGCATGACGAAGGAACTCTTCCTCGGATTTCAAGGCGGCCTGCCGGGTCTCAGCCTCGGCAAGCGCTTTGCGTGCGGCACTTAGGGCTTTCCAAGCGCCGCGCGATGTTTCCAGAAGCGGCGCCATGCCGCCGAAGGCATCGAGCAAAAGCCGGTGCCCGCGCGGGTTCAGAAGCCCGCGGTCGTCATGTTGACCATGCAATTCCACGAGAACGTCGGACAGCCGCCGCAGCACATCGCCCGAGACCCGCCGATCATTGACCCATGCAGTCTTGCGCCCGTCCGCCGTATTGACCCGGCGCAGGATCAGCTCACCGTCGTCGGTGTCCATGCCCAGCTCGGCCAGAACCTCTTCGGCATCGTGGCCTCTCGGCAGATCGAACACCGCCGTGACCTCGCCCTGCGCCGCGCCCGTGCGCACTAGATCGGCGCGCCCGCGCCAGCCGAGGACAAAGCCGAGACTGTCGAGGAGGATGGATTTGCCCGCGCCGGTCTCGCCGGTCAAGACATTGAGACCCGGCTGAAATTCCAATTCCAGCCGGTCGATGATCAGCATGTCCCGGATGTCGAGACTTCTCAGCATGGGGGTCTGAGCCTCAGAGCCATTCGCCGCGGATCATCTGACGATAGATCGCGCCAAGCCAGTTGTTCTCGAAGACTTTCGGTTCCAGCCCCTGCCCGGTCAGCAGCTTGTAGCTGTGCTGATACCATTCGGAGGACTGGTAGTTGTGACCCAGAATCGCGCCTGCGGTCTGTGCCTCTTCGGTGAGACCCAGCGACAGGTAGCTTTCGACCAGACGATGCAACGCCTCCGGCGTATGCTGGGTGGTCTGGAACTGTTCCACCACCACACGGAAACGATTCACGGCGGCAGTGTAATGTTTCTTTTTCAGATAATAGCGCCCGATCTCCATTTCCTTCGCCGCGAGGTGGTCGAAGGCGAGATCGAATTTCAGGATCGCGGAGCGGGCATATTCGCTGTTGGGATAGCGTTCAATGACCACACGCAGCGCCTGCAGCGCCTGGAAGGTGAGGCCCTGATCGCGCCCCACGTCGTCGATCTGGTCGTAATAGGACAGGGCCAGCAGATACTGGGCATAGGCGGCATCTTCGTCCGCCGGGTAGAAGTCGAGGAAACGCTGTGCCGCAACACGGGCGTTCTCATAATCCTTGTCGCGGTGATAGGAGAAGGCCTGCATGATCAACGCGCGCTTGGCCCAGTCGGAATAGGGATAAAGCCGCTCCACCTCGCCGAAATAGAAGGCCGCATCGCCGAAATCCTTTTGCGTGATCTCGAACTCGGCCCGCTCATAGATGTCATCCGCCGGATAGCCCTCGAGGTTCTCGCGCGGCGAATAATTCCCGCAGGCCGTCAGAAAAGCCATGGAAACACCGAGCGTTAAAGCCAGTTTGCCTGTTTTACATGCCGTCATGAAAGGCCCTACCCTCACCGTTCACCGCCCGTTTGACCGGGTCGTGTCCACACTCCTAGCACAGAAAAATCCGGTGCAAAACGCCTTAACGGCGGAAAAGTCATCACGGCATGGAGAGTGTGCTTTGTGCGGCCAGTTTGCCCCCTGGCCTTCCCCCTGCCTCGCCCCGGTTTCCCCGCCCGGACGCACCGGGCATGGGGAGGGAGATCAGGCGCAGACCGCCAGATCGGCAGGGCTGACGCCCGCGCCGGGAAGCCGCGCGGCGGTGGCCGCATCGACGGTGACGAAAGCCCAGGCACCGGGCGTGTCGAACAGCTTGCGCAGAAGCTTGTTGGTCACCGCATGGCCCGCCTTTTCGCCGACATAACGGCCAAGGATCGGCGCGCCCGCAAGGTAGAGATCGCCCAGAGCGTCGAGCATCTTGTGACGCACCGGCTCGTCATCATGGCGCAGACCGCCCGGAGAAAGCACCGCATCGCCATCGACCACCACGGCGTTCTCGAAGGTGCCACCAAGGGCCAGACCGTTTTCGCGCATGTAATCGACGTCCGCCTTGCGGCAGAAGGTGCGACAGTTCGACAGTTCGCGGACGAACGCACCATTGGCCATCACCAGATGCTTGTCCTGAACGCCGATCGCCGGGTCGGCGAAGTCGATGTGAAAGTCGATCTCCATCGTCTCGGACGGCTCGAGACGGGCGCGCGCCGTGTCGGTGACAAGCTCGACGGGCTTGAGGATTTTCAGCGCGCGGGTCGGGCCGTCCTGACGGCGCAGACCGGCGGCGAGAATAGCGTCGACGAAGGGCGCGGCAGAACCGTCGAGAATCGGCACTTCCGGCCCGTCGACGGTGATCACCGCATTGCCGATGCCACAGCCCGCAAGCGCGGCCATGATGTGTTCGATGGTCGAAAGCTCGACCCCCTCGTCGTTGCGGATCAGCGTGCAAAGCTGAGAGGGAACGACCGCGTCCCAACGCGCCGGGATCAGCGCATCGCGGGTGTCCGACGCATCGGCTTCGATGTCGGACCGCAGGAAGGTGATGCCGCTGTTGGCGGGCGCTGGCAGGATATCCATGCGCACGGGGGCGCCGGAGTGGAGCCCCACACCGTCGAAGCGAATTCGTTTTGCAACTGTGCTCTGCACCACCGGCCTCACAATCTTTCAATCTTGTTGCGCATCGGAGTTCGCGGACAGATTTGGGTTTCTCCGCGCCGACGCGTCTTGTTAACCCGCACCTAACCAATCCGGTTCACCAAGCTCAACTCAATCTTTGTAACCGATTGAAACATGGTCACGCGGAGAGAGGCAAAAACCCGCGCACATCTTTGCCGAAACGCGGCAACTCCCTTGAAACAAAAGAAAAAGGCCGCCTTCTGGCGACCTTTCAAATGCTGCAATCTTCGTGAATGTGATCTTGAGACCGGGGCCTCAAAGCGCTCCACTCACGGATTTATGTCAGTTCGCCTGACGACGCAGGAAGGCCGGGATTTCGATCTTTTCCTGCTCCGGGTTCGGATCCTGATCCTCGTCATAGGCCTGATGCACCTGCGGGCGGACCTGCGGCTGGGCACCGAAACGGGCCTGCGGCTGCGGTGCCGCGGAACGGGCTTCCGGCTCATTGTGCCCGGTCATGCGTCCGATCAGCGAGTTGATCCCGAAGCGACCACCCTTGGCTTCCGCGGCGGGCTGCTGATGCTGCGGCGCGGGCTGGTGCTGCTGCGGACGCATGTCGGCCCGGGGCTGTTTCGACACGGCGGCCTGCAGACGGGCCAGAGCCTCCGGCGAAGGCGTGCCCGGTGCGGGAGCGCGCGGAGCAACGAAGCTTTCGGCTTCGGGCTCGTGCATCGCCGGTTGCGGCATCGGCTGCGGACGCGGCTGATAGGCGGGCGGCGGCAGATCGTCGTCGAGCGCACGGAACTCTTCGCGGCGCTCTTCACGACGGTGGCTTTCCTGCGGATCGAACACGTCGAGGGTCGGCTGAGCCGGTTCGGCCGCATGTTCCACCGCAGCGGCGGCTGCGACGGCGGCGGGCGCGGCCTGCTCCATCTTCTCTTCGACCACATCCGGGGTTTGCAGCGGCTCGGCCAGACGGCGACGCGGCACCGGCATTTCTTCGAGCGTCGTGCGGGCGTCAATGCCCGTGGCCACCACGGAGACGCGCATCGCGCCGTCCATATCGGTGTCCAGCGTGGAGCCGACGATGATGTTGGCGTCCGGATCGACCTCTTCACGGATGCGGTTCGCGGCTTCGTCCAGTTCGAACAGGGTCAGGTCGTAGCCACCGGTGATGTTGATCAGCACGCCTTTCGCGCCTTTGAGCGAAATCTCGTCGAGGAGCGGGTTGGCGATGGCTTTTTCGGCGGCCTGAATGGCGCGATCTTCGCCGGTCGCATCGCCCGTGCCCATCATCGCCTTGCCCATTTCGTCCATCACGGAACGTACATCGGCGAAGTCGAGGTTGATGAGGCCCGGACGGACCATCAGGTCGGAGATGCCCTTGACGCCTTGGTAAAGCACGTCATCGGCCATGGAGAAGGCCTCGGTGAAGGTGGTTTTCTCGTTGGCGAGACGGAACAGGTTCTGGTTCGGAATCACGATCAGCGTGTCGACCATCTTCTGAAGCTGATCGACGCCCTCGTCGGCCTGACGCATGCGTTTCGCGCCTTCGAACTGGAACGGCTTGGTCACGACGCCGACGGTCAGCACGCCCAGTTCACGGGCAGCCTGCGCGATGATCGGAGCGGCGCCTGTGCCAGTGCCACCGCCCATGCCGGCGGTGATGAAGCACATGTGGGCCCCTGCCAGGTGATCGACGATCTGTTCGATGCTCTCTTCGGCAGCCGCCGCGCCGACGGAGGGGCGCGCACCGGCGCCAAGACCCTCGGTCACTTTCACACCCATCTGGATGCGGTGTTGCGCCTTGGCGTGTTGCAGCGCCTGCGCGTCGGTGTTCGCCACGACGAAATCGACGCCTTCAAGCTGCTTCTCGATCATGTTGTTGACCGCGTTGCCGCCAGCACCACCGACACCAAACACCGTGATTTTCGGTTTCAACTCGTCCCGCTCGGGCATCGTCAGATTCAAAGCCATGAGTACCGCCTGTGTTCTTTTAGCTGTTGTGCTCAGGGTCGTCGCACCTTCTGCACGCTTCCCCGACTGTCCCCACCCCTGAATCGGGGCAAAATTCACCTATTCACGATAAATCCTATGGGGTTTCGCCCGTCTCGTCATCCCCAAAACATGAGATTGCCACAAAATATGGGGATACGGCCCGCTTATTTAGGCGGGATTTTGCGCAAAACGGCAGATTTAGGGGATAGATTCCGACAGAACCCAAGAGCACGCATCACGAACGCGCGCCCGAAGCCTCACGGGCTTCGCCTTTCAACCATCATGCCGGGGCCCTGCTCGACCACTCTCCTGCGCGTCGCGAGGCGGAGACTTTGTTATGGCAAACCCTAACACAGCCCCCCGCCCGGCCGCAATCTCTTACCAGTTGTCCTTGAACCAGCGCATCGCGCGTTTGAGCGAGCGCGCCGGGTAGCGTTCGGCGGGAATCTCGAAATCCCACCATTCGTCTTGCGGATTGGCCGCGAAGAGGCACAACCCGACGGCAGAGGCAAAGGCCGCGCCGGTCGCAGCCTGCGGCAGGCCCTGAACCCGCAGGGGGCGGCCAATGCGCACATTCTGACCGAGGATCTTCGGCGCCAGCGTGTCCAGGCCGGGGATTTGCGAACCGCCGCCGGTCAGCACGATCTGCTGGCTGGGCATGTGCTCGAACCCCGCCGCATCGAGACATTCGCGCACGCCTTCGAGGATTTCCTCGACGCGCGGGCGGATGATGCCGATCAGTTCGGCGCGCGACACGGTGCGACGGTCTTTCTCCCAATCGCCGCAATCGCTGCCCACTTCGATCATCTCGCGGTCATCCATGCCGGTGGCGACAAGCCCGCCGTAAAAGGTCTTGATCCGCTCGGCGGTGGCAAAGGGAATTTGCAGCCCCATGGCAATGTCGGAGGTCACATGCTCGCCGCCCATGCGCACGCTATCGGCATAGATCATGTGTTTCTTCATGAAGATCGACACATCGGTCGCGCCACCGCCGAGATCGACACAGGCCGCGCCCAGCTCCTGCTCATCCTCGACGAGGGCGGAAATGCCGGAGACATAAGCGCCCGAGGCCAGCCCCGCGACTTCGAGATCGCAACGCTTGATACAGTACAGAAGGTTCTGGATCGTCGCCGTGTCCACCGTCAGCATATGCATGTCGACGGCAAGGCTCTGGCCGATCTGACCGCGCGGGTCCTTGAGGCCGGAGCGGTGGTCGAGCTGGAAGTTCACCGGCTGGGCGTGCAACACTTCGCGATGGGTGCCGTACTCCGGCACGTCGGAGGAGGCGAGCACGCGGGCGACGTCCTGTTCGGACACGGTGTCATATTCCACATCCACCTGCCCCGCGATGCCGTAGGAGCGCGGGCTGCCGCCGGAGAAACAGGCGATGACGTGGTCGACCCGGGTCTGCGCCATTTTCTGGGCGGCCTGAACCGCGGTACGGATCGCGCGTTCGGTCTCCGGCATGGAATCGATCTCGCCGAAACGCACCCCGCGCGAGCGCGTGGTGGCGGCCCCGATGACGCGGAAGGACGACTGACCGGCCAGCGCCCCGACCCCATCGCCGCCCATGAAGCGTTCGCCGTCGAAGCGCAACACCAGACAGGCAATCTTGGAGGTGCCGACATCGAGAATGGCGATCACGCCACGCTGCAGAGCGGCCTTGCGCATGTTCCGCATGGCCCGCTGGGCCTCGTACAAATCGGTCATCTGTAAGACACTCCAAGTTCGACGCCGCGCAGGCGCTTGAGTTCGTCCTGAGCGGCCTCGGTCAGCCGCACTGTCGGTCGGGTCGGGCGGCGCATGTCGACGCTTGCGACATCGCGGCCCAAAAGGTCTTTCGCCTGATCGAGCGCCACCACCTGCGCCAGCGCGCCGAGCGGGTTCTCTTCCGGCAGCATGATCACCTGATCGCGGTCCAGAACGACGTTCCAGCGCCGCTCGCCCACGCGCACCAGCCCGCGCATCCGCGGCAGAAGCGGACCGGCGGACTTGAGAAGTGCCAGCGCCTCGACCACCGCGCGCTCCGCGCCCTCGCCCGCGATCAGCGGCAGGTCGGGCCGGTCGCCCCGATGCGGCAATTCCGCCACCCGGTGGCCTTCGGCATCGAGCATTTCGAGCCCGGCGGAAGAGCGCCAGATCACGGCGGGGGTGCGTTCGGTGATGTCGATCTGAAGAATGCCGCCCGCACGCACATGCAGCCCGGCGGACGCGACGGCGTCGAGATCCTCGATCTGCTCGAGCATTTCCGGCAGATCGAGATCGAAGGAGGAAATCGGGAAATCCACCGCAGCAATCTCGCGAATGTCCTCGGCCAGAGGTGCGGAGGCACCGTCAATCGCCATGAGTTTCACCATGAACTCGGGACGGTTCTGGATCTCGCTTTTCCACAGCGCGATCTGATCGGTGAAAGCGGTACGGTTGTCCTCGGACGCGAACCACAGCCCGACGCAGGCCGCCACGGCCGCCATCGGCGCGATGCGGCGCAGGAAGAAACGAAAGGACGGCGTGAGCCAGAGCCGGTTCATCCGGTAAGCGGCGCGCGACGGCGCCGGGTCACGAGGGCGCTGAGGGGCGGCCTCCGTGTCCCCCCGGCGGGCCCGGATCGCACGGGCCACGGCCTCGGAGACACGGGCAGAGCCGCCTGCGGTCGGGCCTTTGGCAAACTCGATCGGATCTACCGGTCGCATGAGGCGTCCTCCACCATCCAGGCACAGAACTGACCGAAGCTGATGCCGCTTTTTTGCGCCTGTTCCGGCGACAGAGAGGTCGGCGTCATCCCCGGCTGGGTGTTGGTTTCCAAAAGCACGAGACCGTCGATGCCGCGGGCTTCGTCCCAGCGGAAATCGGTACGCGACAGGCCGCGGCAACCGAGCGCCTTGTGGGCACGCAGCGCATAGTCCTGACAGGCGGCGGTGATCTCGGCGGGGATCTCGGCCGGGCAGACATGGCGCGAACCGCCCGCCTTGTATTTGGCGTCGTAATCGTACCAGCCGTCGGTGAGGATATCGGTGACGGAAAGCGCCTTGTCGCCCATCACGGAGCAGGTCAGCTCGCGGCCCGGCGCATAGGCTTCGACCATCACGACGGCAGGCATGTCTTCCGACAGGCGCGGCGCGTTGGAGCCTTCGCGCACGATATAGACCCCCACAGACGAGCCTTCGTTATAGGGTTTCACCACATAGGGCGGGTCCATCACATGACCGGCTTCGACCTCGAGACGCGAGGCCAGCGTGGAGGGCACGACCGGCAGACCGGCGGCACGGTAGACCTCTTTGGTCTTTTCCTTGTCCATGGCGAGGGCCGAGGCCAGCACGCCGGAATGGGTGTAGGGGAGGCGCAGCCATTCCAGAAGCCCCTGCACACAACCGTCTTCGCCGAACCGGCCATGCAGCGCGTTGAACACGACATCGGGCTGACACGCGGCCAATTGCGCGCACAGATCCTCGCCCGCGTCGATCTCAACAACTTCGAATCCTTCACCCCGAAGCGCCTTGGCGCATTCCAGACCGGAGGACAAAGACACTTCGCGCTCTGACGAAGGCCCGCCCTTGATCACGGCCACTTTCGGGGACTGCCTGCTCGACATGTCCACTCGCCTCAATATGGGATCGTCTTTTGCGACCCGCTCCATTTTGGGTCGTCTAGCGCGACCCTTTGAAAAACGCCCCGTTTCGGGATCTGTCTTCACGCCCTGCTCAGGACGCTGTTCCAGCTCTTATGCGCCGGACTGCTGTGCTTCGGCAAGACCGTCCGGGATCGGATCGCCGGAAAATTCACCGATGCGTTTGATTTCCCATTGTAACGTGAGACCCGCGTTTTGAAATACCTTTTTTCGCACCGTTTCTCCCAAAAGCTCGAGATCGTGCGCGGTGGCCACACCGGTGTTGATCATGAAGTTGGAATGTTTTTCGCTCATTTGTGCCCCGCCGATGGAAAAACCCCTGAGCCCGGCCTCGTCGATCACCTTCCAGGCCTTGAGATCGTGCACGTCATCGGCGCGCCCTGTCGAACTGAATCCCGCCGGGTTGCGAAAGGTCGAGCCCGCGCTGCGCTCCTTGACGGGCTGCGTGGCGTCGCGTTTGGCAAGCTGGTCGTCCATGCGGGAGTTGAGCATCTCGGGATCGGCGCTCTCGGCCTCAAACGTGGCTTCGACGATGACCCAGCCTTCGGGCAGGTCGGTCTGGCGATATTGGAAGCTCAGGTCTTCGGCGGTGAGCGTCACCAACTCCCCTGCCCGCGTCACGGCCCTGGCCGAGACGAAATGATCGGCGACATAGGAGCCGTAGCAGCCAGCATTCATCCGCACAGCGCCACCGATGGCACCTGGGATGGTGCGCAGGAAAGTCAGGTCGAGCCCGGCCTCGGCGGCCTTGCGCGCCACATGAGCGTCGAGCGCCGCGACACCTGCGGTCACGCGATTGCCCTCGATCCCAATGCCGTTAAAGCCCCGCCCCATGCGGATCACCACGGCCCGAATGCCGCCATCGCGCACGATCAGGTTCGACCCCACGCCCATCGGAAAAACCGCAACGGAGGGATCGAGCGCGGCAAGAAATCCCTGCAAATCCGCAAGATCGGCAGGCTGAAACAACGCATCCGCCGGCCCGCCCACACGCAGCCACGTGAGATCGGAAAGCGTCCGGTTCTCGGTCAGCTTGCCACGGGTTTCGGGATAGATCATTCCGCAGGGTCCTTTGCCAATGTGCGCCGCATCCACCGGCCCAGATACACCACAGGCCAGCGCAGGATCGAGACGCCCGCCGCGAAGACAAAAAGCCCGATCCATGGACCGTTCTCATAGGTGACAAATCCTAGAAGAGGAACCCCCAGCGCAATCAGCGCATAGGCCGCAGGCCAGTGATTGCGTCGCGAGGGAAACATCGCGATCACATTGGCGAGCACCGCCCAGAGACAGGCAAGGGTGAGGGACAGAGTCATGCGGCCTACTTCCTGGTTCGCCGCACAAGTCGCCTCCACAGCACCTTGAGCGGCTTTCGAAACAAAGACACGGCAGCAGCGAAACCGAGCAACACCGGCAGGTATCCATGCACCCGACCGGTCCAGAGAAGCACCACGGGCAGCACGAGCAAAAGCGCCAATCCGGGGAGAATCTGATAGCGCAAGGGTAACGGAGCGAGGGCCATGGTGGCAAGCGCCCAAATTGCGAGCGCCACCAATGGTTCCTGCAACAGGGTCACGACACGCCTCCGAGGGCGAAGGCCAGAAGCGCCAGAACGGCGAAGACCAGGCCCGCCACGGGCACCCAGTCCGCAATACGGAAGGGCGCCTGCGGGGTGCGGCGCTTCAACAGGATGAGCGCGCCGTTCACCAGAGCGAAGACGACCAGAAGGATCGTCGAGGTCACCCCCGCGAGATCGGCGACCGGCAAGGCGAGGCTCGCCCCCAGAACCGCCCCCCCGATCAGCAGCGTGGCCAGAACCGGCGTGCCAAAACGCGGATGGGCGTGATGGAACAGGCCCAGAAAACCGCCGCGTTTGCCAAGACCGAAGAGCACACGGGCCGCCATGACGATCTGCGCCAGCACACCGTTCAGCGCGGCGGCAACGGCGATGGCGGAGAGCACGGCCACCGGCCCGCCGCCCGCTTCGAAAACCAATGCGAGCGGGCGCTCGGAGCCGACGAGATTTTCGAGCGGCACGGCACGCACGGCGGTGATGGTGACACCGGCATAAAGCAGCGTCGTGATGACCAGAGAAGCGATGATGGCAATGGGGAGAGTGCGTTCGGGGCGCTTGACCTCCTCGGCCATATTGACGATGTCTTCGAACCCGATGAAGGCAAAAAAGGCCAGCGTCGCGGCCACCCCGATGCCCGGGAAATACGGCTCTGCGGGGCTGAGGAAATCCGGGGAGACCGGAGCATGCCAACCGGACCAGATCACCAGTGCCAGCCCGCCGACCTCGACCACGGTAAACAGCGCCGCAACGGCGAGGCTCTCCAACACCCCCACCAGGGCGACCGCGATCAGCGCGAGGCCGAGCCCCACCACGGCAACGGCGAATGGGACATCGACGACCCCGATGAGATAGCCTGCCCCGCCCCTGAGCACCGCCGCCGCCGACAGGGTGCCCCCCGCGACGATGGCGAGCCCGACGAGCAGGCCGAGAAAACGCGATCCGGTTCCCGCCTCGACATAGGCCGCCTCGCCCGCCGCCTCGGGGATACGGGTGGACAATTCGGCATAAGAGAGCGCGGAGGGCGCGGCGATCAGCCCGGCCAAAAGGAAGGCCAGGGGCGCGTAAAGCCCGGCCTCGGCCGCGACCGTGCCGACGAGCACGTAAATCCCCGCCCCGACCATGACGCCCACGCCGTAAGCCGTGAGCAATCCGGGGCCAATGCGGCGTTTGAGTTGGGAAGCTTGGGGTTTGGGGGACATGAGAGTGCCTCAACAGGGACGACATAAGCCGAGAGTATCAACTTCAACCGGCCTTGTATCTGAGATGGCGCAAAAGCTTTCGAGCGCCGCGTCCGAGAGCGAAAAACAACAGTGCTGAAACCGCATTATAGATCAGCACGCGCGGCCACATAAACAAGGCGTAAGCGGCATAATACTGCATATCCAAGATCGCATCGACCGAAAGCACCCCGAACCTGACCCAAAGAAGCCCAAGACAGAAGAGCACCCCCCAAGGCAGAAGCAGCGCCAAGAGCCCGCGTTTCGTCCGCACCTGTGAAAAGGCCATGAACAGCCCCGTGAGACCACCCAGTCCGCAAAAGATCAGAACAATGATCAGCCGCTCCATGTGAGGCTCACCTTTCTCATCACACGACCTGTCGGAATATGTGTGCCCCCACAGACGCGGACCTCACATGACACGGCCTGCGATGCTCAGCCTTTCGACAGGCGCTCGGGCAGGTTATGCGCCCAAGCCGAGATGGTCCCGGCCCCGAGGCAGACAACCATGTCGCCGGGACGGGTCTGTTCGCGCACCAGCCGTTCGAGATCGTCTTCGCAGGTCACCGCACGGGCGTGGCGGTGGCCGTGACGGATGAGACCGGCCACAAGATCGTCGCGGGACGCGCCGGGGATCGGCTCCTCGCCTGCGGCGTAAACCTCGGCGATGCCGACGACATCGGCTTCGTTGAAACAGGTGCAGAAATCGTCGAACAGGCTATGCAGACGCGAGTAGCGGTGCGGCTGATGCACGGCGATGACGCGCCCCTCGGAGGCCTGACGCGCGGCTTTCAGAACGGCCGCGATCTCGACCGGGTGGTGGCCGTAATCGTCGATGATGGTGACGCCGTTCACCTCACCCACACGGGTGAAGCGCCGGTTGACGCCGCCGAAAGCGGCCAGCGCTTTTTTGATCTCTTCGGCTTTCATCCCGAGATGACGCGCCACAGCAACGGCGGCCAAAGCATTGGACACGTTGTGATCTCCGGGCATGGGCAGGGTGCAACCTTCGATCACCATATTGTCGGCGGCCAGAACGATGTCGAAATGCGCCACACCTTTCTTGTAGGTCAGATTGACAGCACGCACATCGGCCTGAGCATTGAACCCGTAGGTGACGACGCGGCGGTCGGTGATCCTGCCGACGAGGCTCTGAACCTCCGGGTGATCCGTGCAGCAGACCGCGAGGCCGTAGAACGGAATGCCGGAGACGAAATCGTAGAAGCCCTGACGCAGGTTCTCGATCGTACCCCAGTGTTCCATGTGCTCAGGGTCGATGTTGGTCACGATGGCGATGGTGGCGGGCAGACGGTTGAACGTGCCGTCGCTCTCATCGGCCTCGACGACCATCCAGTCGCCCTGCCCCATCCGGGCGTTGGAGCCGTAAGCGTGGATGATGCCGCCGTTGATCACGGTCGGGTCGATGCCGCCCGCGACGAGCAATTCAGCGACGAGCGTGGTGGTCGTGGTCTTGCCGTGGGTGCCCGCGATGGCGACGTTGGATTTCAGGCGCATCAGCTCGGCCAGCATCTCGGCGCGGCGTACCACCGGCAGGCCTTTGGCGCGGGCGGTATCAAGCTCCGGGTTGCCGGGTTTGATCGCGCTTGAGATCACCACGACCTCGGCATTGTCCAGATTTTCCGCGCGCTGCCCCTCGTAGATCACCGCACCCAGCGCCTTGAGCCGGTCGGTGATTTTCGACGCTTTCAGATCGGAGCCCTGCACCTGATAGCCATGGTTCAAAAGCACCTCGGCAATCCCCGACATGCCGATGCCGCCAATGCCGACAAAATGGATTGCGCCCATCTCTGTGGGAAGCTTGGTCACGGAAGCGTTCATCTGTTTCGTCTCACTCGTCTGTCGCCCGTTCGGGCCATCATTGTTTGTTGAAGGCCAGCTCTTCGACCAGAGCCGCCAGTTCCTCTGCCGCCATCGGTTTCGAGACCGAAAGCGCGGCATGGGCCATCATCGTTGCGCCCTGCGGGTGAGCCAGCACGTTGTAAATCTGTTCGGCCAGGCTCTCCGGCGTCAGTTGGCTTTCGGGGATCATCACGGCGGCATCTGCTTCGACCAACCCGCGCGCATTGGCGGTTTGATGATCGCCAGCGGCGGCCGCATAGGGGATCAGGATCGACGGACGCCCGATCACGGAAATATCCGCAACGGTCGAGGCGCCGGAGCGGGAGATCACCAGTTGCGCCTCGCTCATCCGGGTCGGGATGTCGTCGAAGAACGGGCGCACATCGGCCTGAATGCCCTGAGTGTGATAGAATTCGGTGACGCGGTCGAGATCTTCGGGACGCGCCTGCTGGCTCACCCGCAGATGCGACAGCATGTGTTCCGGCAGACGCGAGATCGCATCCGGCACTACGTCGGAGAGGATGCGCGCGCCCTGCGAGCCGCCGACGATCAGAAGCTCCATCGGATAATCCCCAGGCGGAATATAGGGCGCAGCGTGTTTTTCAAGCACCGCACCACGCACCGGGTTGCCGACATAATAGCCCTCGACGCCCTGCGGCAGAGTGGTCGGCCATGTGCCGCAGGCGACCGTGTTGACGCGTTTGGCAAAGGCCTGATTGACCCGCCCCAGAACGCCGTTCTGTTCGTGAATCATCCGCGGCAGTTTCAGAAGCGTCGCCGCCGCCACCGCCGGGATCGCCGGGTAGCCACCGAAGCCCACAACGACGGCGGGCTTGTCGGAGACGAATTTGGTGAGCGCCGAAAGCACGCCACCCGCGATGCGAAACGGCACCAGAGCTTTCGCCAGGATGCCGCCGCGCGCGAAGGTGGCCGAGGGCACGGTGTCGATCGCGACCGCTTTCGGGAACGCGCCAGTGTAACGCGCGCCACGGTCGTCGGTCGACAGTTTCACCCGCCAGCCCCGGGCCAGCATCACCTCGGCCAGCGATTGTGCCGGGAACATATGCCCGCCGGTGCCGCCGGCGGCGATGACGAGAAGGGGGGCTTGGGTCATGTCAGTCTCTTTTTGGTCTTGCGGTCGTACGGAGCTCAGCGCCCGCGCCGGATCAGGATGTCGCCGATCTCGCCCTGCGGACGGGTGCGGGTAAAGGCCAGAAGTGCGCCGAGCGCAATGCCCGAGGCGATCACGGACGAGCCACCATATGACACGAACGGGAGAGTCATGCCTTTGGCAGGCAGAAGCCGGACGGCCACGCCCATGTTGATGAAGGCCTGAATGCCGAAAGCACAGGCCAGCCCGGTGCCTGCCAGCCGAATGAACGGATCGCGTTCGCGCAGAAGCCGCCACAGGGACCGCACGGTGATCGTGGCGTAAAGTGCGATGATGATGCCCACAAGGATGAGCCCGTATTCCTCGGCGGCAACGGCGATGATGAAATCGGTATGCGCATCCGGCAGGGACCACTTCACCGTCCCCTCACCTACGCCGACGCCGAAAATCCCGCCCTCGCGAATAGCGTTGGTGGCATAGCCGATCTGGGTCGTGGGGTCGATGGTCGGGTTCAGGAAGCCGTCGATACGACGCGCGAAGTGTTCGGAATTGTGATAGGCGAACGTCCCGCCCGCGACGACCAACCCGGCAATGCCGACAAGCAGCGTCAGAGGCGCCCCGGAGACGAAATACATCACGCCCCAGGCGAAGAGAATGAGCGAGGCCTGACCGAAATCCGGCTGCAACGCCAGCAGGATAACGATGAAAGACGCCAGAAGGAAGGAATACATCCGCCCCGGAGGCCCGCCGATTTCATGGGCGGCGGCCATCAGCCAGGCGGCGGTGATGACGAAGGCGGGTTTGAGGAATTCCGACGGCTGGACCGAAGCGAAACCGAGCGAGAACCACCGGGTCGCGCCTTTGCCGAAATCCGTGCCGAAGAACGGCAGGAGCAAAAGCGACAGCATGGCGATCCCGAAGCCGACCACAGCGACACGACGCACACGCGCCGGGTCCATCATGGTGATGCCGATCATGACGACAAGACCGACACCGCCGAAAAACGCCTGACGTTTGACGTAGTGAAACAGGTCGGTGAAGTGGTTTTTCTCGGCCAGGGGTGGCGAGGCCGCCAGCCCGAGCAAAAGCCCGATGCCAAAGAGAATGAAGACGCAGGACAGCGTCCATTTGTCGATTGTCCGCCACCAACGCGGAAGGATCGGCTCTCCCACGCGCATCGGCGCCGAGCCATACACCATCTCTGTCATGATACCGCCTACATCTGCCTCATGCCCGATTTTCCGGGTCTATACCGATCAGAATAGCGGCATTCGCGCCCGCACGCCACTACAGATTGCGGTCAGACCGATCGGGAGCCGCAGGAAAGCGGGGTTTTGCCCAAAACAGTCTCTCTGCTGCGCCTCTTATGCAAAAACGCGAATTGATCACCGTCATTGATCGTTAACGTGAATCTGCGCATGGTGGCGCTAACCCATCCTCCTTCTTTCCTCCAACCACGGAGAACGCATATGAAAATCGGGATCGTCGGCGCGGGCATGGTCGGCTCGGCCGCAGGCTATGCCATCGCGCTCAAAGGCACCGCGAGCAAGATCGTCTTTGTCGATTACAACGCAGGCCTCGCCCGCGCGCAGGCCGAGGACATCGCCCATGCCGTGCCCTTTGCCTCCTCCACCGTGGTCACGGCGGGCGATTACGCGGAGCTGAAAGGCGCAGGCGTGGTGATCCTCGCCGCTGGCGTCGGCCAGAAACCGGGGGAGAGTCGGCTTGAGTTGTTGACCCGCAACGCCGAGGTGTTCCGCCAGATCATCGGCAAGGTGCTGGACGCCGCGCCCGATGCGATCCTTCTGGTCGCCACCAACCCCGTCGACATCATGACCCAGATCGCCACCCGGCTCTCCGGTCTACCGCCTGCGCGGGTGATTGGATCGGGCACCATTCTGGACACCGCCCGGTTCCGCCATCTGATCGGCGAACATCTGGGCGTGGCGCCGCGCTCGGTCCATGCCTATGTGCTGGGCGAACATGGCGACAGCGAGGTGCTGTGCTGGTCCTCGGCGCGCGCGGGGACGCTCTCCGTCAAGGATTTCGCCGCCCAGATGCGCGTGCCGCTGACCGAAGGCGTCAAGGCGCGCATTGATGATGGGGTGCGTAATGCCGCCTATACGATCATCAACGGCAAGGGCGCGACATGGTATGGCATCGGCGCGGGGCTGGAACGCCTCGTGCGCGCCATCGCCCGCGACGAGCAAACCGTGCTGTCGGTCTCCATCGTAACACCGAAGGTCGAAGGCGTGCAGGACGTCGCCCTGTCGATCCCCCGCATCGTCGGTGCGCAGGGCGTGGTCTCCGACCTGTTCCCCGAACTGGATGACGGCGAACACGAGGCGCTTGGAGCCTCAGCGCGGCTGTTGAAAGAGACGCTGGATGCGTTGGAGTATTGAGCCCTGACCGGCAAGCACTATATCCGGTCGGAGCCACTCTCGCAGGGCTCATCAATATCGAGGAACACGAGAATGCGCCTTTCTATCATTAGTGTTGCTGTGCTGGTCGTTTGGGCCTTGAGCCTCTTGGCCACGTACACCGCCACACGCAACAAATGGCAGGCGCTTGGGGAGGCAAGCGGAGAAATCCACGGGAAAAGCCAGATTCTCTCCGAGCTGTGCGGTTTTGCGGCACCCGGCGGTCTCGATCCCCAGGCCGATCTGCAACTGGACGTGAAGGCCTCAAGTGTGACCCTGACCCGGCGTGACGGGCATGTTGAAATCAGATGTGCACAATGAGTTCCGGCCCAACCTCCGGGTTTCCACTGGTCACAGGCCAAACACCTTGAAACCCAATTTCGAAAGGAAAATTTCATGAAGACTCCCCTTTTCCCCGCAATGCTTCTGGCTGGGCTCGCCACCACTCCGATTGCAGCCCAAACCCCGGCAACATTCGACGAAACCTATTCGGCTTTCGTCGATACGCTGCGCACCCGTTGCACCGGGTTTGAGAACGGTGCATTCGACGCCCCGGCGGAGGCCGTCAGCCGCACCACCGATTTCAACGGCGACGGCATCACCGATCCGATTGTCGAGGAATGGCGGTTTTCCTGCTCCAGTTCCGCCACGATATTCAGCGGCGGAACGGGCGGGAGCTATGTCCACCTCTTCGTCTCTCAGCCCGATGGCGGCTATAGCCGGTTCGAATTTCTGGCCTATGCCGCGATGATCGTCACCCCGCAGGGCCGCCCGGACCGGCCGGTCCTTCTGTTGCCGGAACATGGCACAAATTGTGACGTGACCGCCGAGTCCTGCTATGCCGCCTATGTCTGGTCGGAAACCGGCCGTTTCGTTTCGACCGGCGGTGTGGTCGAGGCCTCGCAATAACCTCACCGGCTTTACGCGTTTCCGGCAGGGTGAGCGTTTCCGCGCGCCCTCACCGGAACGCGGAAGGCGGTGCGCCCAAGTCCCGCTTGAACGCCGCGATAAAGGCTGAGGGACTGGAATAGCCCAGACGTGCGGCCAGATCCGTACTGCTTTCGCCCTGCTCCAACCGTTCCAAAGCGAATAAAATCCGCCGCCGGGCGCGCCAGTCGCGAAAACTCTTGCCGGTTTCCGTCACGAACAATCGCGCGAGCGTGCGCTCCGAGGTGCCGACCTCATGGGCGATCTCGGCAAGGCCGCGGCGCTCTTCCGGATGCTCCAGAAAGATCGACATGGCGGCCACCAGGCGCGGGTCGCGCCCGCCCGGCAGATGCATCGCGGCCGGTTTCAGGCGCCCGATCTCGTCCAAAGCCACCCAGGCCAGCCGACGGGTTTCCGCTTGCGTCAGCCCCCCCTCCATTCTCTGCTCCACCATCCGCTCGACCACCCCGCGCAGCAGAGGAGAGGTCCGCAACACCGTCATCTCCTGCGGCAAACCTGCCCGGCTCACATAGGCCGGCGCGACATAGAGATGATGGGTCAGGACGGCAGATTGCGTGCTGAGTTGATGCTCCACATCGGACGGAATCCAGATCGCGTGTTTGTGCGGGATGATCCAGACATCTTTGCCCGCCTGCAACCGCATCACCCCATTGTAACACATGGCCAGTTGCGCCCTCGGATGGCTGTGCGGTTCGACCGTGTAGCCGCCGGTGAATTGTTCGCGGCGGGCAATCACCGGGCGGCCCGGGGTCAGGTCGAAACCGATCCCCGTGGGTGGCGCATCGGCATTTGGCAGATATTCGACATGATTTGGCATAATGTCGCTCTACCGTATTTCCGACATTTTTTCTACATCTTTCGCAAAAGGTGCAGCCCCCAAAGCCAGCGCCTGTTTTCGCATTCACATCGCAGGACAGCCCATGACCTATTTCCGAGAAGCCGTCATCACGGCCATCACCCTGATCGCGCTTGCGATCGCCATCACGGTTCCCGGCATATTCGCCGCCAACCAGGCACTGATCTTCGCCATCGTCCTCGTGACACTGGGACTTTGGGCCACCGGGCTCGTGCCCGGCTATCTGGCCTCGTTGTTCTTCTTCACGGCGCTTCTGCTACCGGGGCTGGCCGCACCCGACGTGGTGTTCTCGGGCTTCACCTCCACCGCGATGTGGCTGATCATCGCGGGGTTTGTCATCGGGGCGGCGATCACGCATTCCGGGCTTGGCGCGAAGATCGGCGAAGTGGCCCGACCGCATTTGTCGAAAAACTATCCGATGCTGATCGGCGGGCTGATGGTGATCGGCATGGCCTTGGGCTTTGTCATGCCCTCGTCGCTGGGTCGTTCCGCCGTTCTGGTGCCCGTCGGCATGGCGCTGTCCGATATGCTGGGGCTTGAGAAGGGCTCTAAGGGGCGCATTGGTGTGGCGGTGATCATCGCCTTCGGCACCAATATGCCGAGCTTTGCGATCCTGCCGTCGAACATTCCGAACATCGTGCTCTCGGGCATGGCGGACAAGATCTTTGGCATGGAGTTCTCCTATGCCGATTATCTGCTGCTGCATTATCCGGTTCTGGGCGTGTTGAAATCCATCGCTCTGGTGCTTCTGACGCTCTATTTCTTCCCGGCCAAGGTCGAGCCGACACCCATCGAAGTCACCAAGGACACACCCGCCTCCTCGCGCAAGCAAATGATCCTGATGGTGATCCTGCTCGCCACCATCGGCTTCTGGGCCACCGACCAGTTGCACCATATCAACGCCGCCTGGATCGGCCTCGCGGCCACGCTGGTGCTGCTGGTGCCGCGTCTGGGCCTTGTGCCGCCGCCGGTGTTCAAGGGCGCGGTCGATTTCGGCATGCTGATGTTCGTCTCGGGCGCCCTGGCACTTGGCGCCGTGGTCAACAGCTCAGGTCTCGGCGCCATCATCGCCCATCAGGTCGTGGGGGTGCTTCCCTTGGCAGAGGGCCGCGACTTCCTCAACTTCTACTCGCTTTCGACACTCGGCGCGCTGACATCCGTGTTTACCACCATGCCGGGCGTGCCCGCCGTGCTGACGCCTCTGGCCGAAGAACTGTCACAGGCCACCGGATTTTCGCTTGAGAGTGTGCTGATGACCCAGGTCATCGGATTTTCGACGGTGATTTTCCCCTATCAGGTCGGGCCGCTCATCGTCGCCATGGGGCTTGCGGGCGAAAGCACCCGCCACCTGATGAAGATGACCCTTTCGATGGCGGCGCTGACCTTCCTGATCTTCATCCCGCTCGATTACCTGTGGTGGGTGGCTCTGGGCTGGATTTAACGCCAGCCCAGTCACTCAGAGCTTTTCGACCTCGGCGGCGAAGGCATCGCCGCGTTTCTCGAAATTCGGGAACTGGTCGAACGAGGCGGCGGCGGGGGCGAGCAAAACGGTCTCGCCCTCTTCCGCCTCGCTTGCGGCCTTGGCGACGGCCACCTCCATGGTTTCGCAAATCTCATAGGGCGTCTCACCGATCTGAAGCGCGAAATCACGCGCTGAAAAGCCGATGAGATAGGCTTTCGACACCGAACCTAAGAAGGGCTGCAACGCTTCGATCCCGCCCTCCTTGCCAAGCCCGCCCGCGATCCAGCGGATGCGTGGGAAGGCCTGAAGCGCCTTGGCGGCAGCATCGACATTGGTGGCTTTCGAGTCGTTCACATAACGCACACCATTCAACTCACGCACAAGCTGCGAGCGATGCGGCAGGCCTTTAAAACTGCGCAACGCCGCCTCGATGCCCTTGGGCGCGAGGTTCAGCGCCCGCGCGGCGGCATAGGCGGCACAGGCGTTCTGATGGTTGTGCGCGCCGGGCAGCCCATCCATATCGCGCAGGTCAATCGACGCGGTCTGCTTGCCCTTGCGATATTCCGACAGGAACCCTTTGCGGGCAAAGACGTTCCAGCCCGGCCCGCCAAGCTTCTGCCCCGAAGAGATCCGAATGAGCCGCAAATCCTCCGGGTCCTCCACCATCTGGTTCGCCAGATAGCGGCCTTCCTTTTCATCGACGCCGATCACGGCGCGGTCCGGCCCGCCCTCCGCGAACAGCCGTCGCTTGGCCGCAAAATAGCCGCCCATGCCGCCGTGACGGTCGAGATGATCGGGCGAGAGATTGGTGAACACGGCCACATCGGGCGTCAACGCGCGGGCGAGATCGGTCTGGTAGCTCGACAACTCCAACACGATCACCTCGCCATCGGCAGGCTCGTCAATGTCGAGAACCCCACGCCCGATATTGCCCGCAAGCTGGCACGGCGTGCCGTTCGCTTCGAAGATGTGGTGAATGAGTGCCGAGGTGGTGGATTTGCCATTCGATCCGGTCACCGCGATGACACGCGGCGGCGTGTCGTGCTCCATCCAGTCGCCCTGCCCCAGCGAGCGGAAAAACAGCCCGATGTCATTGTCGACCGGCACGCCCGCGTCCCAGGCGAGCGCGATTACCTTGTTCGGCTCAGGGTAGAGATGCGGAATGCCCGGCGAGACGACAAGACAGGACACGCCATCAAACGCACCCGTTTTGTGCAGGTCATGAATGACGAAGCCCTCGGCCTCCGCCCGCTCCCGCGCCTCGACGGAATCGTCCCAGCACAAAGCCTCGGCCCCACCCGCCTCAAGCGCCTTCGCCGTCGCCAGACCGGACCGCCCAAGGCCCAGAACGGCCACTTTCTTACCTTCGTATCCAAGCACAGGGATCATCGCGCGCTCA
Source organism: Celeribacter ethanolicus (assembly GCF_001550095.1). GTDB lineage: Bacteria > Pseudomonadota > Alphaproteobacteria > Rhodobacterales > Rhodobacteraceae > Celeribacter > Celeribacter ethanolicus. The sequence goes on from NZ_LRUC01000018.1 coordinate 122,666, forward strand.
CTCCTTTGCTGTCCAAATACTCAAAAAAGGGGGCCGCGGCCCCCTCTCGTCTTACCGCAGTTTCAGAGTCGCCAGACCGATCAGCGCCAGCACCAGAGAAATGATCCAGAACCGGATCACGATGGTCGGCTCCGACCAGCCCTTTTTCTCATAATGGTGATGGATCGGCGCCATCAGGAACACGCGCTTGCCGGTGCGTTTGAAATAGGCCACCTGAATGATCACCGACAGGGCCTCCACAACAAACAGCCCGCCAACGATGGCCAGAACGATCTCGTGTTTGGTGGCGACCGCAATCGCGCCAAGCGCACCGCCCAAAGCCAGCGACCCGGTGTCGCCCATGAACACAGCGGCAGGCGGCGCGTTGAACCACAGAAAGCCAAGCCCGCCCCCGATCAAGGCTGCGGTGAACACGAGGATTTCACCCGTGCCCGGCACGTAATGCAGGCCGAGATAGTCGGTAAAGTCGACGCGGCCCACGACATAGGCAATCGCGCCCAGCGTCCCCGCCGCGATCATCACTGGCATGATGGCAAGCCCGTCGAGACCGTCGGTGAGGTTCACCGCATTCGCCGCACCGACGATGACGATCATCGCGAAGGGGATGAAGAACCACCACAGATTGATCAGCAGATCCTTGAACACCGGCAGCGCCAGCTGGAACTGCAACTCGGCGGGATGCACCATGGTCGACCAGACCGAGGCGATGAAGGCAATGAGGAAGCCAAGCGCCAGCCGCACCTTGCCCGAGACGCCCTTGGTGTTGGATTTCGACACTTTGGCATAGTCGTCGGCAAAGCCGATCAAGCCGTAACCAAAGGTCACGAACATCACGATCCAGACATAGGGATTGTCAAGCCGTGCCCACAAAAGCGTCGAGATCAGAAGTGCCGTCAGGATCAGCAAACCGCCCATGGTGGGCGTTCCGGCCTTGGCGAAATGGGTTTCGGGACCGTCATCGCGGATCGGTTGGCCCCGGCCCTGACGGCGGCGCAGCAGGTCGATCAGAGGACGCCCGAAGACCATTGCGAAGATCAGCGCCGTAAAGAACGCCCCGCCCGAGCGCATGGTGATATAGCGAAACAGGTTGAACAGGTCGCCCCCGTCCGACAGGCTGGAAATCCAATACAGCATACGCTCAACTCACCTTTCGTCTGTTTGCTGCGGCACTTGTCCCAATTCGCGCAGCGCGTCAACCAGAAGGCTGACCTTGGAGCCTTTCGAGCCTTTCACAAGCACGACATCGCCGGGGCCGACGAGGGTCTGGAGCGCCGGAACGGCGTCTTTCGCGGTCTCGAACCAGACGCCGCGCCGCTCGGCGGGCAAGGCATCGTAAAGCGCCCGCATCAAAGGCCCAACGCAATGCACCGCATCGACAGCGGCGAACCACGGCAGCGCCGCGAGGCCTTCGTGAATCGCCCGCTCCTTTACGCCGAGTTCCAGCATATCGCCCAGAATGGCGATCCGGCGACCGGTGTCATGCGGCTCGGCCTTGGCCAGAACTTCGAGTGCTGCGGCCATGGAGGTCGGGTTGGCGTTGAACGCATCGTCGATCAAATCGACCGGCGCGCCGACGGCAAGCTGAACCTGCTCGCGCGCACCGCGGCCCTCGGGCGGAGCCCAGAGCACCAGATCGGCGGCAGCTTTTTCCAGATCGAGCCCCAACGCATAGGCCACCGCGAGGCAGCCCACGGCATTGGCGGCGAAATGCCGCCCGGCAGTGGAGAGGCGAAACTCCAGATGTGTCGTGTCGATCACGGCGGAGCCTTGGGTTGCGCCATCGGACAGCTCAACAGAGGTGAGCTGCGCCGCACAGGCCTCGTCCTCGCCAAAGCGGATCGTGTCGCCATCCCAAGCGGCGGCAAGGATGTCGGAGACCTCCAGATCGCCGTTGAACACGGCCACGCCACCCGGCACAAGCCCTTTGAAAATATCGGATTTTTCCCGCGCGATACCTTCAAGACTTTCAAACGCCGCCATATGAGCGGGGGCGACCGTGGTGATCATCGCCACATCGGGACGGGCAAGTTTCGCCAGAGGCGCGATCTCGCCGGGGTGGTTCATGCCGATCTCGATCACAGCAAAGTCCGTGTCGGCTGGCATGCGGGCGAGCGTCAGTGGCACGCCCCAATGGTTGTTATAGCTGGCCTCGGCGGCGTGGGTTTTGCCCTGCCCGGAGAGGATCGCGCGGAGCATTTCCTTGGTCGAAGTCTTGCCGACGGAGCCTGTGACCCCGATCACCTTGCCGGTCATGCGCGCGCGCGCAGCAGCACCCAAGCGCTCCAAAGCGGGCAGCACCTCGTCCACGATCAACAGCGGCGCGTCTGCCGTGACACCTTCGGGAATGCGCGACACCAGAGCGGCGGCGGCACCTTTGTCCAGAGCTTGTGCAACAAACTCATGGCCGTCTCGCACATCTTTGAGGGCGACAAACAAATCGCCCGGCTGGATCGTCCGCGTGTCGATGGAGACACCCGAGATATCAAACGCTTGTGTCGCCCGCCCGCCGGTGGCCTTGGCCGCTTCTTCCGAGGTCCAGAGCGCCATCACAGCGCCCCGTCCAGCGCCGAGACCGCCAGAGAGGCCTGTTCCACATCGTCAAACGGGTAGACCGTATCGCCCACGGTCTGGCCGCTCTCATGCCCCTTGCCGCAGATCAGCAGAGCATCGCCGGGTTGCAGCGCATCGACGCCTCTGAGGATGGCTTCGGCGCGGTCCCCGACCTCCATCGCCTCGGGCGCACCAGCCAGAACCTCCGCCCGGATCGAGGCCGGGTCTTCGGAGCGCGGGTTGTCATCGGTCACGATCACCAGATCGGCGTTTTCCGCAGCGGCCTTGCCCATCAGCGGGCGTTTCGTCTTGTCGCGATCCCCGCCCGCGCCGACAATGGCAATGATGCGGCCCATGACATGGGGCCGGAGCGCCGTGATCGCGGTCGAAACCGCGTCGGGCGTATGGGCGTAATCGACAAACACCGCCGCGCCATTGTCGCGCGTCGCGGCATGTTGCATCCGGCCCCGCACGCCCACCAGCTCGGGCAGGCAGGAGAACACCTCTTCCGGATCCGCCCCGGAGGCCATGACGAGCCCGGCAGCGGCCATGACGTTTTCAGCCTGAAACCCGCCGATGAGATCGAGGCGGATCTGATAGATATTGCCAACGAAATCGACGCGCAGGTCCTGCCCGGTGGCATCAAACCGCTGGCCGACGATGCGCAGATCGGCGGCATCCGAGCGCCCGACGCGCATCACGTCGATGCCGCGCTCGGCGCAAAGCCCCTCGACCTCCATGCCTCTGGCATCGTCGATATTCACGATCGCCACGCCGTCTTCCGGCAAAACGCGGGTGAAGAGCCCGGCCTTGGCGGAGAAATAGGCCTCGAACGTGGCGTGATAATCCAGGTGGTCCTGGGTGAAATTGGTAAAGGCGGCGGCGGTGAGGCGGACGCCATCGAGACGGCGCTGCGCCAGACCGTGCGAGCTTGCCTCCATCGCGCCATGGGTGACACCGGCGTGGGCGGCCTCGGACAGCATACGGTGCAGTGTGATCGGCTCCGGCGTGGTGTGCGGGCTCGGCGCCTGCCAGTCGCCCTCGACGCCGGTGGTGCCGACATTGATCGCGCGCGCGCCCAGAAGTTGCCAGATCTGGCGGGTGAAGGTGGCGACCGAGGTCTTGCCATTGGTGCCGGTGACGGCGACCATCACCTCTGGCTGCACACCGTAATAAAGGGCTGCCGCATAGGCCAGCGCCTGACGCGGGTCTTCAACCACGACCAGCGCCGGCTCGTATTCGGCAATCGCTCCGGCGGCGATGCGCGCGCCTTCCGGATCGGTCAGAACCGCACGCGCGCCCATCGACAGGGCCATCGGCAGATATTCCGCGCCATGCGCCCGCGCCCCGGGAAGCGCAGCAAAGAGGTGCCCCTCCTCAACCTTGCGGCTGTCGACGGACAGGCCGGTGATCTGCGCCTCACGGCCGCTTTGGGCGGTCAATCCGAGTTCCGAAAGAGATTTCATCATGGCCGCGCCCTTCCCTTAATGCGTCGCGGTCAGTGTTAGCCCAGCTTGCGAGGGGGTTTCAATCTCGGGACGCAGCCCCATGAGCGGTGCGGTGCGACGGATCACCTCGCCCGCCACGGGAACGGCGGTCCAACCGGCGGTGCGGCGCGGTTTCGGCCCGGAGGTCTCCACCGCCTCGTCGAGCGTCACGATCAACACATATTTCGGATCGTCCGCCGGGTAGACGGAGGCAAAGGTGTTGATGGTCTTGTCGTCGTAATAACCGCCCGTGGGTTTCGGCTTGTCGGCGGTGCCGGTCTTGCCGCCAATACGATACCCCGGCACCTCGGCAAAGGAGGCCGTGCCCGCCGGATCGGCCACCACGGCGCGCAGCATCTCGCGCGCCGCCGCCGAGACGTCTTCGCGCACGATGCGCTCGCCCGGCGCGACATAGCCGTCGCGTTTGAGCAGCGTCGGGGTAACTTTCGTGCCACCGTTCAAGAGCGTGGAGTAGGCCGTCGCCAGATGCAGCGGCGAGGCGGACAGACCGTGACCGTAGCCGATGGTCAGCGTCGAGAGCTCGGACCAGTTGGGCGGCAGAAGCGGTTTGCCGGTGGGCGCCTCAGCCAGTTCTACCGTGGTCGGTTCGAAAAAGCCCAAGGACTTTAGGAAAGCCTGTTGCCGCTCCACGCCGATCTGCTGCGCCACATGGGCGGTCGCGACGTTGGAGGATTTGACGATCATCCCCCTGAGCGACAGGAAGGGGCCGTAATTGTGGCCCTCGAACTCGCCGATCCTGAACTTTCCCCAGCGAAACGGCGGGGTGGCGGGGATTTGCGTGTCCGGGGTTGCAAGACCAAGCTCCATGGCCTGGGCGGCGGCAAAGATTTTGAAGGTCGAGCCAAGCTCATAGACCCCCTGCACCGCACGGTTGAACCGCGGGTTGGCACTCGGGTCCTTGCCCTCGAAAAACTCGGGACGCGAGTTCGGGTCGAAATCCGGCAGGGACACCAGGGCAATGATCTCGCCGGTGTGAACGTCCATCATCACCGCGGCCGCGCCCTTGGCGCCGAGCATGCGCATACCGCCATCGAGCACTTCGCGCACCGTCGACTGCACCGTCAGATCGAGCGACAGTTGCAGCGGCGCATCGCCATTGGCCGGATCGCGCAGATAGGCGTCCATCTGTTTCTCGATCCCGGCCTGACCGACGATCTCGGCGCTCATCACGCCCTCGCGGCCGAATTTCGTGCCGCCCAGAACGTGGGCGGCCAGCTTGCCATTCGGATAGAGCCGCTCCTCGCGCGGACCGAACAGAAGCCCCGGCTCGCCGATGTCATGCACGGCCTGCTGTTGCTCGGGGGCGATTTTCTTCTTGATCCAGAGGAATTTGCGTTTGCCGGTGAAATCGCGGATCAGCCGCTCGCGGTCGAGATCGGGGAAGATGCGCACCAGCTCCTCGGCGGCGTGGACCGGGTCGATCATCTCCTGCGGCTGGGCGTAGAGCGAATTGGTCACGCGGTTGGTCGCAAGGATACGGCCATTGCGGTCGACGATGTCGGCGCGCTGCGCGAGGATCGGCGTGCCGGAGGCCTCGGCGCGCGGTTCCTCGGGGACGGTGGCGGCCACCTGCCCCATGCGCGCGCCCACGACGACGAAGGCGGAGACGAAACACAGGCCCAGAACCAGAAGCCGCCCCTCGGCCCGAAGGCGGGAGCGGTCGCGCATTTCCTCGTGACGCAGGCGCAGGTTCTCGCGCTCGATGGCGTCGGGATTTTCGCCCCGGGAGCGGGCGGTCAGGACGCGGGCCAGGGGGCGAAGCGGGGTGCGGATACTCATGGCTCGATGGCCTCCAGAGAGCCGACCACATCGACGGAGTCGGTCAGATCCAAAATGAGATCGTCTTCCTGCGGAAAGGCGATCTGGTCGACCCGCCCGAATTGTTCCGGCTGGAAGGGCAGAAGACCGAGACGGTCGTAATTGATCGCGGCGAGATCGCGCAGGCGGTCGGGACGGTTGAGATAGGCCCATTCGGCATTGAGCACGGCCAGCTCTTCGCGTTGATGTCCGATGTCGCGCTGGATCTGGCTGATCTCGCGCAGCACATGCTGGGTCGCGTAATTTTCCCGGTAGGCCCAGACGCCGAGCATCATGACCACCAGACCTGCCAATATCAGATAAACCCCACGCATCTCTTACCCTTGCCTCACGAGACCGACCTCAAAACAGGTTTCGGCAGGCCCATTGCCGCACGGTCCACCGGCACTGCCGGGGCCGTGGTACGCCGACCGACCCGCAGCCGCGCCGAGCGCGCACGCGGGTTTATGTCTAGCTCGTCCGCATCGGGACCGATGGCTTTGGAGAGCTGCTCGAAACCGGGTGTTTTCACCTCTTGTTCAGGAGCATAGCGCGAGCCGCCACCACCCGTCGAGGCCCTTTCCTGAAAGAAGCGCTTGACCACCCGGTCCTCGAGCGAATGAAAGCTCACGACGGCCAGTTGCCCGCCGGGTTTAAGCGCGCGCTCGGCGGCTTCCAACCCCTCGATGAGCTGACCGAATTCGTCGTTCACCGCGATGCGAATGGCCTGAAAACTCCGGGTCGCCGGATGGCTTTGCCCCGGTTTCTTGCGCGGCAGCAGCCGTTCGATCAGGTTCGCGAGTTGCAGCGTCGTAGTGAACGGTTCTTTTTCGACGCGGTCCTTTACGATGGCGCGGGCGATTTTGCGCGACTGTTTTTCCTCGCCGTAGTGAAACAGCACCTCGGCGATCTCCGCCTCGTCCGCTGTATTGACGAAATCGGCCGCCGTCGGCCCGTCCTGCGACATGCGCATATCCAGAGGCCCGTCTTTCATGAAGGAAAAACCGCGCTCCGGCAGGTCGAGCTGCATCGAAGACACCCCGAGATCGAGCACCACGCCGTCGAGACCCGAAGCATATTGGTCCATCTCGCCGAAGGTCCCCAGAACGAGGTCGATTTTACCGGCATAAGGCGGCTCGTTGATCCAAGTCGCGGCCATCTCATGCGCCAGCGGATCGCGATCGACGCCGGTGACGTGATCGGCGCCCTCTGCGATCAGGCCCTTGGTATAGCCGCCTGCGCCGAAGGTGCCATCGAGCCAACGGCCCGAAATGGGTGCGCATTCGCGCAGCAACGGGTTCAGCAGGACCGGAATGTGGGGCTTTTTCTCATCCGAGGCCATCTCAGCCCTCCAGATCGTCCAGAAGGCTCAGCGGATCGAAATCCTCGCCCTGCTCTTCCAACCATTTCTCGGAGATCATCGCATCGACCGCCTCGTGGGTCTCCGGCTTCCAGATCTCGAAGGTTTCGCCCATGCCGGCGAAATAGGCCACGCCGTCGAGCGCGATCTTGTCACGCAGCGGCTGCGGCAACACCAGACGGCCATCGTTGTCCACCTCGGTCGGGCGGGCACGGTTGAGAATCATGCGCTCCATGATCTTGCGCTTTTCCGAGCCGCGCGGCAGGCGCGCGATGTCGGAGGCCAGCGCCCGATAGCCCTCGTAAGTATGCACGATCAGTTGTTTTTGTTTGTCGTGGCCATAGACGATGACCATGCGGGGACGGCCGGTTTCCGCAGCCAGAGGATCGCCAAGCTCGAGTTCGCGACGAAAATCGGCGGGGATCGACACGCGTCCCTTTCCGTCCACCTTAAAGGTGTGTTCGCCGATGAACATGCCAACCAAGTGGCGGCTCCTTTACTGTCCCTGCCCCGTCATGAGGCCTTTTAAGCGAAACGGCGGAATGAGCTGCTGCCACCGCTCAATCCGCCGCCCTCGTCCCGATATTTCGGGCTGTCCGGACTGCGCGCGCCACCTGGGGGGATGTCTGCTCGCTCGCGCGCCGGATCTCTTTGTTCCGATGAGGCTGGGTGCCTGTATGAACCTGACTTATGGGTCTTTATTCGCGGTCTTGGATGCGCCGCTCATTCCCGTCTCATCGCGTAAAGCCAAGATGCCACGGGAATTCATGGTAATCAACGGATATTTTCTCCACAGCCCCCAAATCTTGCTTTCCAGGACAGGGCGAATCTAGGTATAGAAACGCCCCTCACGAAATTGAGAGCACATATAGGCAAACAAAGCCTAAATTTAACCACATTTAGTGGTCGCATTTTCCCATGAGTTTTCCCAAGGAAGTTTCGATAAATCCACAGAATTCACAGGGTTCTCCACAAATCCACCGAGTTATCCACAGGATTGTGATTCGCATTGAAGATTGCGACCATGATTTCCCGGAAGTTCCATGAAGTCCCACCACTCACCCCTGACCTGTACCATGAAATCCCGAAACACAAAAAAGGGGCCCGAAGGCCCCTTTCCGTCGTCACATCGCTCCGGGATCAGAAATCCAGCGTCAAGGACAGACTCACCGTGCGCCCCGAGGCATAGGCCGGGTAGACCGTCCGGGTGGCGCTGATCTCGCGATAGACATAACTCGAACGCTCGTAATAGGTTTCATCGAAGAGGTTATCGACCCCGAGCCGAACCTTAGCCCCTTCGATCTGCGGCGGCTGCCACTCGGCATAGGCATTGACCACCGTGTAGGAGGCATGCGCCTCATAACCCGCGCTTTCCATCAGATCGTCATCGAGCTTACCGGCCCACTCCACGGTCGCGCCGAGCGTCATATTCGCCGCAGGCAGTTCCTGATCGACGTAAAGCGTCGCCACATCGCTCACCGGCATCACCGTACCGCCATCCGGGATAACGAAATCGCCGTCCTCGGTCACGTCCGCCTTGGTATAGCTCGCACCGAGCCGCCCGGAACCCCAGTTGTACTGGCCGTTCAGCGTCACCCCCTTGGAACGCACCTCACCCGAGTTGTTGACCTCGTCATTGCTCGAATCGTAATTCGCCAAATCCTTGATCTTCGTATCGAAATAGGTGATCCCGCCGGAAAAGTCGCCAAGACTTCCATTGAAACCGAGCTTGAAGTTGGTCGCAGAGCCAGCCTTGTAATCGGCGTCGAAGTCGTAATCCCGGGCATGCATCAATCCGAATTCGCCGATGTCATAGCCCAGCCAGGTGCGCGACCCACCCGCGAAGACCTCGAGACCGGGGACGATCTCATAAGATACGGTCGCATTGGCGCTCAGCCCCGTGTCGTTGAAGGTCTGGCCATCCATATCCTCGAGACGATGATAATCGGCCCGAAGCCCGGTCGAAAGGTCGATGCCGCTGGCGAAGGCGAACCGCCCCTGCGCGAAGGCACCGATCTGCTTGGTGGTCAGCTTCTGGAGACGCGGCGTGTTGGCGACATCGCCGTAATTGTCGATGCTGTAGTCGGTCTGCGCGAAATCGAGTCCGGCGGTGATCGTGCCGGCATCGAGGGTGAAGGTGTTCTTCACCACCCCGCCGATGGCATCGTCATCGAGGACCATGTCGCCATTGCGCCCACCGACGACATAGTTCGGACGCCAGTAATCGTTCTGCGTGGCATAGATCATAACCTCCGGGTCCCACAGGTCCGTGGGCGCGGTGGACGTGTATTTCAGACTGATCGTGTCACGCGTCACGTCGAGCGGATAGACCGTGTCGTCATGGTTGAGATCCATGTTCATCTTGATCACGCGATCGGCATCATCCTCGGAGCGCTCATAGGCGAGTTCGAGCCGCGAGGTGCCGAATTCATAGCCGAATTTCGACAGAATGCCCTTGGCCGCCGGTTCGGTGCCCGGCATTTCCTCACCATTCCCGGCCTTGTAATTGTCGCCGTCCTGCGCGTGGATCATCACCATCCAGTCGACCGCACCATAGACGCCGAAGCTCGCCAGCGAGCCGGAAAGCCCCTGCCCGTTGTCGCCATAGGTCAGGTTCACGCGCCCGCCCGCGACCTCGCCCTCGGCCAGCAGATCGAAGGCCGAAACGGTCTCATAGCGCACCGCACCCGCGGCCGCGGCAACGCCCGCGTCGGCGGCGGCGGCGCCCGCCTCGACCTCGACGGATTTCAGGAAAGCCGGATCGACGACGTTGGAGCCGGTGTGGTGCCAGCTTGTGCCCCCTTGCGGGACCCCGTCGACCGTCACGGCCAGATTGGATTGTTCCATGCCGAACACGTGGATCCGCTTCGACGGGCCCGCGCCGCCCGAGACCGTCACAGCGGATTCGCGGGCGAAAAGTTCAGAAACGTTTTGTGGCTGCAGGGCTTCGAGTTCCTCTTCGGAAATCAACGCTCCCCCGGTGGCTTCGACGTTTTCCTGCCCCTCATCGACGAGAGACACGGTGATCATATCCAGTTCAAATGCATCCTGAGCAAAACCAGCAGATGCAAACGCGGCGTAAGACACGCCGCACAGCGCCACAAAACGCGCCATAGTCATGAGATATCCCCTCTTGTTGTGCGATATTTGAGGAGCTACGGGACCAGAGATTGATTCACAAGTATTTTTGTCGGGAATTTATCATATTGATAGATATTGAATTTTCATAACCTCAACCGAAATCGACCGCTTCGCCCCATAAAAACACATAAAAACTGTAAGGTATGACGCAAGACAGAAGAAAACCCGCACGGTTTCCCGTGCGGGTTCGATGTCGATCTGTGGCGCGAAAGCCGCAGCCGTCAGGCCAGCCCGACCTGAACCAGACGCTCGGCAAGCTTCATATAGGGCTCGGCCAGCGGGCTGTCGGTCGCCGCGACCGGCACGCCGGAGTCGCCCGCAAGCCGCGCTTCGAGCGCCAGCGGCAACTCGGCCAGAAGCGGCACGTCGAGCTTCGCCGCCTCCGCCGCCACCCCGCCATGGCCGAAGATATGCTCTTCATGGCCACAGTTCGGACAGACATAGGTGGACATATTCTCAATCAACCCCAAAACCGGCACTTTCAGCTTTTCGAACATCGAAATCCCGCGCCGCGCGTCGATCAGCGCCACGTCCTGCGGCGTCGAAACCACCAGCGCGCCGGTGAGTTCGGTTTTCTGGCCCAGCGTCAACTGCACATCGCCGGTGCCCGGCGGCATGTCGATCAACAAAACGTCCAGCTCACCCCAAGCCACCTGCCCGAGCATCTGCTGCATCGCCCCCATGAGCATCGGCCCGCGCCAGACCACCGCTTCCCCGTCGGGTATCATGAATCCGATCGACATCAGCGTGACGCCATGAGCGTGCAGCGGCTCGATGGTTTGACCGTCTGGGGAGGCCGGGCGTTTATTGATCCCCATCATGCGCGGCTGCGACGGGCCGTAGATGTCGGCGTCGAGCAACCCGACCTTGCGCCCCTGACGCGCCAGCGCCACGGCGAGGTTGGCGGAGACTGTGGATTTGCCCACGCCGCCCTTGCCCGAGGCGATGGCGATGATGTGTTTGACTCCCGGCACGCCTTGCTTGCCCTGCTGCGGGGTCGGATGGCGTCCGATCTTGAGGCTCGGCGGCTCACCCGCGGGCGCGGCAGGCTTGGCGGCAGGCCCAGGCTTGGCGGCAGGCCCATGTGCCGTGGTCACGATGGACACCTTCGTCACGCCGGGCAGCGATTCGAGCCTGGCGCGCGCCACGGCCTCGACCCCACCCAGAGCCTGCGCCGTCGCCGCATCCGGCGCTTCGATCACGAAACTGACCGCCCCCTCCTTCACCGAAAGCGCCCGAATGAGGTCACGCTCAACCAGCGAAGTGCCATCCGGCAGCTTCACCCCCGCGAGCGCCGTCATAATCCTGTCTTGATCTGCGGACATACGTCTTCCTTTCCGCCACGTCTCATGGTCTGACCCTTTACCCCGAAATAGGCCCTTTGCTGACCCTTTTCCACAGCGGTTTGACGCTCCCGGTCCGAAACCTGCCCCCAAAGGTGAAAATAGGTCAGTATTGGTCATGCATTTTCTGCATAGCGGCATTGCCGACAGGGCGGATTGTGCATTCGCAGCAATTCCCCGATATTGAAATCAACGAAAGCAGCCGAGGCTTGCACCCTTGATCGCTCCAAAGCGGTTTGCCTCCCGAAAGGAGGCGTTGGCAAAACGCCAGCGAGGACGAGACACGGCAGCGCAGGTCGCGGGGGGTCCCGCACGCACATCTAAGGTTGAAAGCTTATGGCTTACGCAAACGACATCGACAGTGCCGCTCCGGCGTCCCCCACCCTCTTCGGTGGGCTGTTCAAATCCATCGCGGAACGCGTTGCGCGCTACCGGGTCTACCGTGAGACCGTGCTTGAGCTGTCGGACCTGAAGGATCGCGACCTCGCCGATCTCGGATTGTCCCGCGCGTCGATCCGGGCCGTGGCCTACGAAGCCGCTTACGGCAACTGAAGAATAGACATCACGGCCCTCTCCTCCTCCCTGGGCCCTGATACCTGCGGCAGCTCCTCTCCTCCTCCCTGGGGCTGCCGCATCAGATACCGGAATTCGGGGCCTCTCCTCCTCCCTTGGCCCTGATGACCAGAGCGGCGATGCTTCCTCCTCCCTGCATCGTCGCACCTATACCGGGCGAAAGCCCAAGAAATCGGTCCCTCTCTCCTCCTCCCTGAGGGGTCGTGACTGAAGGCGGCGGTGCCTTCCTCCTCCCTGGTACCGCCGCATTTCTTTTCAGAATACGGGTCCTCTCCTCCTCCCTTGGGGCCCGATACCAAGAGACACCCGTGCCCCTCCTCCTCCCTGGGCGCGGGTGTCTTGCTTTTTACCGATCAGACATCAGAAACTTTGAGCAGCCTCCTCCGGCTGGGGAAACGCGCAAGGCAATCACCGGCTCAGGCGGCGCGGTCGATCACCCGCTCGAAGGCCGGCAGGCCAACCAGCCCGGGGGCGCCCGCGTATTTCATCGGGTCGAGCGGGTATGGCCGGGCGTGCTTGCGCCCCGGGCGGAGCAACATCACCGGCTTGCGTTCCGGCGCACCGGAAATCCGTCGGATCAGCGCACTGCCCTCCTTGGGCGTCAGCAAGGGACGCGCCGGATGCTGTGCCCTTTTCCCCGTGAAGAGATCGAGCAGGCTCTCCACCGAGCCCTGCTCAACCCCACCCGGCAGATACTGGGCCACCGGACCAAGCACATCGCGCGCCATCTGGCCGAGGTACAGGCTTTCGCAGACCACCCCCCGGCAGGCAATCAACTCGTGATTGGCGCATAACAGATGGACATAGGAAATCGCATCGCGCGGACACAGGCGAATCGCATCGCCATCAAGGAAGGACACCGCCGGGACCAGCACCTCTGCCCCTCGCCCGTCCTGCATCTCCTCCGGCAGATCGAGAAGGATGCGATGTTGCTGGCTCAACACCAGAGGCGCCTCATTGCCGAGACTGCCCGGGGCGAAGACCACCGGGGCATGACGCCCCCAGCCCCGCACCCGACGCGCGGCGATCCAGGCAATCGGCTGAACGCCATGATCGAGCGTCACGACCCGGTCGCCGGGACGCAACTCCCCCGCCGCGCGCGGCCCCTCCGGGGTTTCGATCGGCATGGACGCCTCGAAACAGACCGCCTGATAGGTGGTCGTGGCCGATTGGTCGGTGTTGTAGAAACCCGGCGATTGCCCGGCATTGAAACTGCCCCAATACCATGTTTCGAGATCGAATTCCGGGGTCCAGACGATCTGGACCAACTCGCCGTTGCTATCGAGCCCCTCGAACACCACGGCATAGCCCTCATCCCCGTTGAGGTTGATATAATCGGAGCGCACCACCGTGGCGTTTTCGATCGTATCGCCCCCCTGCCCGGAAAAGGTCAACGTATAGGTATCGCCGGGGGAGAAGACATAGGGACTTTCGTCTCCCTCCTGCGATTCGATGGTCAGAGAGTTTGTCGAAGTCGGCGGATAGTCGAATTGCGACGTGCCCGGTCCCGAATTCACATTCGAGCCGGTCGATGCCGCGAACTGACTGTCGATGGCCTCGATTAAGATGGTCATGACGCCTCATCCTGATGATCCGGCGCCAGATTAGATGAAAAGGGTTAACCCACGATCAACACGGAAGAATGCCCCGGCCCCACGCGTCAGAACGGCACGTCGTCCGCCTGATCGGCGGGCATCACGAATCCCGCCTTGAGCTTTTTCGTGCCCGAATGATCGAATTCCACCGTGAGGTTTTCGCCCTCGATCTCCATTACCTCGCCATAGCCGAATTTCTTGTGGAACACCCGATCCCCAAGGGTGAAAGAGGCGCTGGCCTTCATGTCGATGGTCATGGGCGCGCGCGGCGTACCCGCCCGCTGCGTACGGCTTTGCATCCGCTTCCATCCCGGCGAATTATAGACATCGGCCTTGGCGGCGCGCTGTTCGAACGTGGTGGATGGCTGGCTGTCATAGGAGGCCGTCTCGTAAGAGGCGACCGCCGGGCTGCGCTGTCCGCCATAGAGGCCCGACGGCGTCAGGATATCGACATGCTCGGGCGGCAGTTCGTCGATGAAGCGCGAGGCCAGTTGCGATTGCCATTGGCCGTACACCCGGCGGTTGGCGGCGAAGGAAATGGTGCAAAGCTCCTCGGCGCGGGTGATGCCGACATAGGCCAGACGACGCTCTTCCTCGAGACCCTTGGTGCCGTTTTCATCCATCGAACGCTGCGACGGGAACAGCCCCTCTTCCCAGCCGGGCAGGAAGACGACCGGGAACTCAAGCCCCTTGGCGCCGTGCAGCGTCATGATCGTGACCTTCTCGCCGTCTTCACCGCTGTCATTGTCCATGATCAGCGCGACGTGTTCGAGAAAGCCCGCCAGATTGTCGAATTGTTCCAAGGCTTTGACGAGTTCCTTGAGGTTCTCGAGCCGCCCCGGCGCCTCAGGTGTTTTGTCGTTCTGCCACATGGTGGTGTAGCCGCTCTCATCGAGAATTTTCTCGGCCAATTCGATATGGCCGATCTCGGCGGGGTCATAAGCGACATCTTCCACCAGCGCGTCTGGGTCATCGTCCAAACGATTGACACGCCTCATTTTATGGCCTTCGTAACCAATATCCTCGAAAACATCCATTTCATCATCCGACATGCGCTCATCTTCGAACAGCATGTCGTCCTCTTCCTGAATGTCTTCTCCGTCAACGACATAGCGAATTCTCGTGCCATTGAGCGACGACCAGCGCGCGATGTCCGCCACAAGTTGCGCGACACCCGACTTGGCCTTGCCCTTCAAAAGACCCTCTTCCACGGCAATCCCCGCCGCTTCCAAAAGCGGCACGCCATGGCGGCGGGCGCACATCTGGATCTCTTGCAGCGCCTTGTCGCCCACACCGCGTTTCGGCGTGTTGATGATGCGCTCGAAGGCCAGATCGTCCTCAGCCTGGGTGACGATGCGGAAATAGGCCATGGCATCGCGGATCTCCATCCGCTCGTAAAACCGCGGCCCGCCGATCACGCGATATGGCAGGCCGATGGAGAGGAACCGATCCTCGAAAGCGCGCATCTGATGCGAGGCGCGGACCAGAATGGCCATGTCATCGAGGGAATATTTACGAAGGCGGCTCCGCGTGCCACCATGCAGCGCCTCGATTTCTTCACCGACCCAACGCGCCTCTTCCTCGCCATCCCAATGGCCGATGAGACGCACCAATTCGCCCTCGGTCTCCGAGGTCCAAAGCTCCTTGCCCAGACGATCCCGGTTGCCCGCAATCACCGAAGAGGCGGCGGCGAGGATGTGTGGCGTGGAGCGGTAGTTCTGCTCAAGGCGCACGACTTTAGCGCCGGGAAAATCCTTTTCGAACCGCAGAATGTTGCCCACTTCGGCCCCGCGCCAGCCGTAGATCGACTGGTCATCATCGCCGACGCAACAGATGTTCTTATGCCCGCCCGCAAGGAGCCTGAGCCAAAGATATTGCGCGACGTTCGTATCCTGATACTCGTCCACAAGGATGTATTTGAACCAGCGCTGATATTGCTCCAAGAGGTCCGGATGTTTCTGGAAAATCATCACCATATGCAACAGAAGATCGCCGAAATCGACGGCGTTCAGCGTGGTCAGGCGCTCTTGATACTGTGCGTAAAGTTTGACGCCCATGCCGTTGAATTCACTGCCTTCTTCACCGGACACAGCAGAGGGTGTGAGGGCGCGATTCTTCCAATTGTCGATCATGCCGGAGAGCTGGCGCGCAGGCCAGCGCTTCTCGTCGATGCCCGCCGCTGAGATCAGCTGTTTGAGCAATCGGATCGAGTCATCCGTGTCCAGAATGGTGAAGTTCGACTTGAGCCCGACAAGCTCGGCGTGACGGCGCAAAAGCTTGGCGCTAATCGAGTGAAATGTTCCCATCCAGCGAACTGGTTCTTCGATGTCAAACGGCGTTTTCCTTAGCCGATCCTGCATCTCTTTCGCCGCTTTGTTTGTGAAAGTCACGGCGAGGATTTCATTTGCACGCGCGCTGTCTGTGGTAATCAGATGCGCAACACGCGCCATGAGCGTTTTCGTCTTACCTGTACCCGCCCCGGCAAGGATAAGCACAGGACCTTCGAGTGCCTCAACGGCTTCACGTTGTGCAGGGTTTAAATCATCAAGATACACCGTCCCCTTTCGCGCACCAAAGGCGGCCTCGCGCGCGCCTTGCATCGCGAGTTGGGACAGGGAGGGACGTTGGGGCTGCACCGCCGCCTCGAAGGCGTCGTCTTCATCGAAACTGCTCATGGCAGTGAGATTACAGAAGGTCGCAGGCGAGGAAAAGTGCGTTCTTCAATTGTTCTCATCATCGCCTGCCGGATCGGACACGGCAGAGAGCAGACCGGAGACATAGCGTCCGAAGAGGGTGGAAAAACTCTCGATCTCCTCCCCCGACCAGGCCTGAAAGGCTTTTGCGAACAACCGCCACTTCGACAGGGTGAAGGCCCGCAGGAAGGTCCGTGCCTTCGGGGTGATCACCAGAACGGATTTGCGCGCATCTTCCTGCACCGCCTGGCGGGTGACATAGCCGCGCGAAACGAGTTCGGAAACGATGCGCGACGCGCGTGACGGATCGACGGCCATGACCTCCGCCACCATGCCGATGGTCGGCGCCTCCGCTACATCGCGCCCAAGACCGGCGGTGATCTGGGCAATGGACAAAAGCCCCTGCAGAATCGCGGGTTCGAGCTTTTCGTTCATGCCATCGAGGACGCGGCCCTTGAACTCGCCCTTTTCCGCCATGCGCCGCCACTGGAACATCGCCAGATCGAGCGACAGAAGCGCTTCGATGGCCACGTCGGAAAAGCCTTCGCCCTCAAGGTAGTCGGGCACGCCCGCGCGAATACGCGGATCGGGAGAGGCCTGTCGGGCGTCGAGAGAAGAGGTATCATCCATGCTCATGACATGTCCGTCGCACAACCATGTGTGAATGTCAAATTCATGATAGACACATTTATGTGCTATTGACACATATTGATGTGAGCGCTACCTCCCGAACGACACGTCAAGCACGGGCCCGCACGGGCCAAAGGAGTTTCCATGCCGCATACGCAAAGCCTGCCCGAAGAAGCGAGGCGCGCGCCGGAGCACAGTTCGGTCGCGCTTGTCATCGCCTCCGTCGCGGTGCTTCTCTTGCTGGCCTCACTCGACCAGACCATCGTCTCGACCGCCCTTCCCACCATCGTCGCCGATCTCGGCGGGCTTGAGCACCTGTCGTGGGTGGTCACAGCCTATATTCTCGCCTCAACCGTGGTCGCGCCCTTGTATGGCAAGCTCGGCGACCTCTACGGGCGGCGGAACGTCGTGATCTTCTCGGTCTCTCTGTTTCTTTCCGGCTCCGTCTTATGCGGCCTGTCGGACTCCATGGGCTTTCTCATCGCCGCCCGCGCACTTCAGGGCCTCGGCGGCGGCGGGCTGTTCGTTCTGGCGCTGTCGATCATCGGCGACGTGATCCCGCCCAAGGAGCGCGGCAAGGTGCAGGGCGTTTTCGCAGGCGTCTTCGGCGTGTCCTCCGTCGCCGGGCCGCTGCTGGGCGGATGGTTCGTCGATGCGCTGTCCTGGCACTGGATCTTCTTCATCAACCTGCCTTTCGGCGCGCTGGCACTGGCGGGGTTCATCTTTGGCTTCAAGGCGCATCCCGAGCGCGTCGCCCACAAGATCGACTATGCCGGCGCGCTGGCGCTGACCCTGTCGCTCTCCTCCCTCGTGCTTCTCACGGCCCTGGGCGGCAAGGAATTCGCCCTGACCTCCCCCATCGGCCTCGGCCTCATGGGCCTTTTCGGGGCGGCAACCGTGAGTTTCGTGGCGATCGAGCGCAAGGCCTCCGAGCCGATCCTGCCAATCGGGCTGTTCAAGATGAATGTCTTTTCCATCGCCTCCGCGATTTCCTTTGTCTCCGGCGCGCTGATGTTCGGGGCGCTGACCTTCATCCCGGTCTTCCTGCAAATGGCCAAGGGGGCGAGCGCCACCCAATCCGGCCTGCAACTCATCCCGATGACCTTCGGCATCCTCGCCGCCTCCACCGTCTCCGGCCAATACATGAGCCGCACCGGGCGCTACCGCATCCTGCCGGTGATCGGACTGAGCTTCGCGACCCTCTCGCTTCTGTCGCTCACGCGGCTGTCGCCGGAGATGGCCTCCTGGTCGCTCTGGCTGTCGCTCGCCGGGCTTGGCATGGGCATGGGCTGCATCTTCCCGGTGACCACCACCGCCGTGCAGAACGCCGTGCCGCGACAACAGATCGGCACTGCCACCGCTGCGGGGCTGATGTTTCGTCAGGTCGGCGCATCCATCGCCGTGGCGCTGTTCGGTGCCCTGTTTGCAAGCCGCATGGCACGGATGATGGGGGAGGCGCATATCGAAGGACTCTCGAACGTCACCGAACTCGGGCCGCAGGTGCTTGCGCAACTCCCGGCGACCACCCGCCAGCTCATCGGCGACACGATTTCAGGCGCACTGCATCCGGTGTACTGGATCGCGGCAGGCCTGGCGCTGTGCGGCCTCGCGCTGGCACTGCTGATGAAGGAAATCCCTCTCAGATCCCGCGAAGCGTAAGATCGGGCACCGCACTGACCGCCCGAATCCACGAAACGTGGGATTTGCAAAAACGCGTTTCAGAACGCACCCCCCTTTGCTAATCCCCGATTTCTTTCTGCAAAAATTGCAAAGAAAGGTATATGGGACCACCAGCACAGCAAAAATCGCCGCAAGGTGTCGCAAATATTCTGCCTGCGTCATTTGCATCACGCTATGGGGATTTACTGCGCCGCAGAAATGCCTAACGTGATCACTGATCAAGCAAATGAGGGGACCCGCCGCCATGGCCGAATTTCAGAAAGTTCTGATTGCCAACCGAGGTGAAATTGCCATCCGCGTGATGCGCGCCGCCAACGAGCTGGGCAAGCGCACCGTTGCGGTCTATGCCGAAGAGGACAAGCTTTCCCTGCACCGTTTCAAGGCGGACGAGGCTTACAAGATCGGCGAAGGCATGGGACCGGTGGCGGCCTATCTCTCGATCCCCGAGATCATCCGGGTTGCGAAACTGTCTGGCGCGGATGCGATCCACCCCGGCTATGGTTTGCTCTCCGAGAACCCCGATTTCGTCGATGCCTGTACCGAAGCCGGCATCACCTTCATCGGTCCGAAAGCCAAGACCATGCGGCAACTGGGCGACAAGGCCTCGGCGCGCAAGGTGGCGATCGCGGCAGGGGTGCCGGTCATTCCGGCGACCGAGGTGCTTGGCGACGATTTCGACGCGATCCGCAAGGAGGCCGCCGAGATCGGTTTCCCGCTGATGCTCAAGGCCTCCTGGGGCGGCGGCGGGCGCGGCATGCGTCCGATCATGAATGCCGAGGAGCTTGAGGAGAAGGTCAAAGAAGGTCGCCGCGAGGCCGAAGCCGCTTTTGGCAATGGCGAGGGCTACCTTGAGAAGATGATCATCAAGGCGCGCCATGTCGAAGTTCAAATCCTCGGCGACCAGCACGGCCATATCTATCACCTCTACGAGCGCGACTGTTCGGTCCAGCGCCGCAACCAGAAAGTGGTCGAGCGCGCCCCTGCCCCGTATCTCTCGCCTGCGCAACGCGAAGAACTGTGTCATCTCGGCAAGCGCATCTGCGAACATGTGAATTACGAATGCGCCGGCACCGTTGAGTTCCTGATGGATATGGAGAGCGGCAAGTTCTACTTCATCGAGGTGAACCCCCGTGTGCAGGTGGAACACACCGTCACCGAAGAAGTCACCGGCATCGACATCGTTCGCGCGCAAATCCTGATCGCCGAGGGCAAGTCTCTCATGGAGGCCACCGGCGTTGCCAGCCAGTATGACGTCAAACTCGACGGCCATGCGCTTCAGTGCCGGGTGACGACCGAGGACCCGACGAACAATTTCATCCCCGACTATGGCCGGATCACCACCTATCGCTCCGCCACCGGCATGGGCATCCGCCTCGATGGCGGCACAGCCTATTCCGGTGCTGTGATCACGCGCTATTATGACAGCCTCTTGACCAAGGTGACCGCCTGGGCGCGCACGCCGGAGGCTGCGATTGCGCGGATGGACCGGGCGTTGCGCGAATTCCGCATCCGGGGCGTTCAGACCAACATCGCATTCGTCGAGAACCTGCTGAAACACCCGGTGTTCCTGTCCAATGAGTACACCACGAAATTCATCGACACGACGCCCGAGCTGTTCGACTTCAAACAGCGCCGCGACCGGGCGACGAAAATCCTCACCTATCTCGGCGAGATCACGGTGAACGGCCATCCGGAGACGCTCGGCCGTGCCAAACCCGCCGCAGATGCGCGCAAACCCGTCGCACCGAAGCTCAAGGTGGACACCCCGCCGATGGGCACCCGGCAATTGCTTGAGGAACAGGGTGCGCAGGCGGTGGCGGACTGGATGCTCGCGCAGCAAAAGCTCCTGATCACCGACACCACCATGCGCGACGGGCATCAATCCCTGCTCGCCACCCGGATGCGGTCGATCGACATGATCAACGCGGCGCCCGCCTATGCGTCGAACCTTTCGGGGCTGTTCTCGGTCGAGTGCTGGGGCGGCGCGACCTTTGACGTGGCGTACCGCTTCTTGCAGGAATGCCCGTGGCAGCGTCTGCGCGACATCCGCGAGCGCATGCCCAACATCATGACGCAGATGCTGCTGCGCGCCTCCAACGGCGTGGGCTATACCAACTACCCCGACAATGTGGTGCAGGAATTCGTGCGTCAGGCCGCCGAGACTGGCGTCGATGTGTTCCGCGTCTTCGACAGCCTCAACTGGGTCGAGAACATGCGCGTCGCGATGGATGCGGTCATTGAGAGCGGCAAGGTCTGCGAAGGCACGATCTGTTACACCGGCGATCTCTTCGATCCGGCGCGCTCGAAATACGATCTCAAATATTACGTCAAAATGGGTCAGGACCTGAAAGCCGCCGGTGCGCATGTGCTGGGGCTCAAGGACATGGCGGGGCTGTTGAAACCGGCGCAGGCGCGCCAGCTCATCACCGCGCTCAAGGAAGAGGTCGGCCTGCCGATCCATTTCCACACCCATGACACCTCCGGCGCAGCCGCCGCTACCATCCTCGCCGCCGCCGACGCGGGCGTGGATGCGGTGGATGCGGCGATGGACGCCTTCTCTGGTGGCACATCTCAGGCGTGTTTGGGCTCCATTGTCGAGGCGACCCGGTTCACCGAGCGCGACACCGGGCTCGACATCGCGGCGATCCGCGAGATGTCGAACTACTGGGAAGCCGTGCGCGGCCAGTACAAGGCGTTCGAGAGCGGGCTTCAGGCCCCGGCCTCCGAGGTCTACCTGCATGAAATGCCCGGCGGCCAGTTCACCAACCTCAAGGCGCAGGCCCGCTCGCTGGGGCTCGAAGAGCGCTGGCATGAGGTGGCGCAATGTTATGCCGACGTGAACATGATGTTCGGCGACATCGTCAAGGTGACGCCCAGTTCCAAGGTCGTGGGCGACATGGCGCTGATGATGGTGTCCCAGGGCCTGACACGCGCACAGGTCGAGGACCCGAAAAGCGATGTGGCCTTCCCCGACAGCGTCATCGACATGATGCGCGGCAATCTCGGCCAGCCGCCGGGCGGCTTCCCGGACAGCATCGTCAAGAAGGTGCTCGGCAAGGAGAAACCCAACCTCGAACGTCCCGGCAAACACCTCAAACCGGCCGATTTCGAAGCGCTGCGCACCGAACTTCAGGCGAAATTCCCCGACGAGGAGTTCGACGACGAGGATTTCAACGGCTACCTGATGTATCCAAAGGTCTTCACCGATTACGTCGCCCGCCACGAGCAATACGGTCCGGTGCGCGTCCTGCCGACCAAGAACTTCTTCTACGGCATGGAAGAGGGCGAGGAGATTTCCGCCACCATCGACCCGGGCGTGACGCTCGAGATCCGCTGTCAGGCGATCTCCGACATCACCGAGACCGGCGAGGTCAAACTGTTCTTCGAACTGAACGGCCAGCCGCGCACGGTGCGGATCAAGGACCGCTCTGCCGTCGCCTCCGTCAAGGCGAACCCGAAGGCCGAGGCGGGCAACGGCAAACACATTGGTGCGCCGATGCCGGGTGTCGTGGCGACCGTGGCGGTCGCCTCCGGTCAGGCGGTGAAGAAGGGCGATGTGCTTTTGACCATCGAGGCGATGAAGATGGAAACCTCGATCACCTCCGATCAGGACGGCACGATCAAGGCGATCCACGTCACACCCGGCGCCCAGATCGACGCCAAGGATTTGCTCGTCGAGTTCGAATAAGTCGCCGGTCCGAAGATTGGAAAGCCCCGCCTCATCGCGGGGCTTTTTTCTTCAGCCCCTGCGCGTCAGAACCAGCGAGGTCAGCCCGCCGAACACCAGCGCCCAGAGCGGCGCGCCGATGCCGAGGAAGGAAATCCCCGACACGGTGGTCATGAAGGTCACGAGTCCCGCCTCGCGCTGATCCGGATCCTTGAGCGCCGCCGTCAGGCTCGCCGAGATGGTGTTCAAAAGCGCCAGCCCCGCGACCGTCACCACAAGCGCCTTCGGTGCGATCAGGAAAAGCCCGATCACCGCCGCGCCCAGCAAGCCGACGATGCAATAGATCACGCCAGTGGCCACCGCCGCTTTGTAGCGAGTCACGGGGTCCTCATCCGCCTCGGGGCCGGCAACGATGGCCGCCGTAATCGCCGCGAGGTTGAAGGCATAACCACCAAAGGGCGCGAGGATCAGAGAGGTCAGTCCGGTCACGGTGATCGAGGCGGACACCGGCGGCTCATACCCCGCGGCCTTGAGCGTCACCACGCCGGGGACGTTCTGCGACGTCATGGTGACGATATAAAGCGGCAGCCCCACCCCGATCAGCACCGAAAGCGAAAATTCCGGCGTGACAAAGACCGGCTTTGCGATCTCGAAAGCGATATGCTGGCTGGTGTCGAACGCTCCGGTGAGCGCACAGAACATGACCCCCACCAGCAGCACCACCGGGATGGCGAAGCGGGCGAAAAAGCGCCTCCCGGCGAGATAGGTGGCGCACATGGCGATCACCAGCGGCAGGTTGTCCTCCATCGAAGCGAAGATCCCAAGCCCGAAGCGGAACAGAATGCCCGCCAGCATGGCGCTGCCGATGGCCGCCGGGATGAGATGGGAGATCTTCTCGAACCAGCCGGTCACCCCGGTCAGGGTCAGAAGCACCGCGCAGAAGACGAAGGCCCCCACCGCCTCCGGCACGGAGACCCCCGCCAGGCTGACCACCAGAAGCGCCGCCCCCGGCGTCGACCAGGCCGTCAGGATCGGCATCCGGTAGCGCAACGCGAGAACCAGCGTCGACAGCCCCATGCCGAGGCCCAGCGCCAGCATCCAGCTATTGGCCACCGCAGGGGAAGCCCCCAGCGTGTCGATGGCCTGAAAGATGATCGCGGCGCTGCTGGTATAGCCCAGGAGCACGGCGACCGCACCCGCGACGAGATGGGAGAGTTTCAGTCCGGACATGGATGGCCTTTCCGAGAGGAGACAGGAAGCGTTTGGCAGGCCGCGTTGCGTGCGTTATAACGGCCATGACCGCTATAACGCACGGACGCTATAACGCACAAGGGGCAACAAGAGGTTTCGATGACCGGCGACAAACTCCAGATCAACCTGAAGGCCGCGCGCACCCACGCGGGCCTCAGCCTTGCGCAGACGTCAGAGCTGACCGGGGTGAGCAAGGCCATGCTGGGCCAGATCGAGCGCGGCGAATCCTCGCCGACGCTGGCAACACTCTGGAAGATCGCGAAGGGGTTTCACCTGCCGCTGACGGCGTTTCTCGAAGACATGGTGCTGACGGCAGGAAGTTTCACCCCTGCCCCGGCACGCGCGGATCGCACCGATCCTGAGGTCGGCATGCACACGGTGTTCGCCTTCGACCCGAGGTTCGGCTCGGAAACCTTCATCATGACGCTGCCCCCCGGCCACAGCCACGAGACGCCGTCCCATGACAGCGGTGTGGTCGAGGATGTCTTCGTCATTCGCGGCGAGATGGAGGTGCTCACTGACGGAACCTGGACCGTTTTGCACAGCGGCGACGGGCTGCGGTTTGCCGCCGACCAGCCGCATGGCTATCGCAACCGGACGGGCGAGGTTGCGCAGTTTCACAACACGATCCATTATCCGCGCCGCACAGTGGAACAAGACGGCGACTGATCCCGCGACGACGGGTCACGCCACCGCGCCCGCGCATCGACTGTGCGGCAACACACAATGCTTTTGGAATATGACCCGTTATACTGGTACACACCTCCTCAAATCGAAGACGCACAGATGACTCTCACACTGACCGCTTTTTATGCCGGACTCACCGGCCTGCTTTATCTCTCCCTCTCCATTCATGTGATCAAACAGCGCCTCAACATCGGACAGGGCCTCGGCGACGGTGGCGACGACACGCTCAATCGCCGCATCCGGGCGCATGGCAATTTCAACGAATACGCGCCGCTGACCCTCGTTCTGATCGCCGGTTTCGAGGCCATGGGCGCCCCCGCCCTTCTGGTTCACCTTGCCGGGATTGTCCTCATTGTCTCGCGCGCACTGCACGCCTACGGGATGCAGGGCGGCGGCAAAGAATGGGGCCGCAAATACGGCATCCTCTCGACCTTCGCCCTGCTGCTGGTCTTGTCTCTCGCCGATATTTTCATGGCGATTTTCTAAAACAATAAAACAAAGGGGCCAGAAGGCCCCTTTTTCTTAGTTGCGATAGGCTTTGAGATAGTGCCGCTCGAAGAACCGCTTGGCCCAGTGGAACAGCCGCGATTTCGGCAGGGTCAGCGCCATCTTGTGATTGCGGAACACGAGAATGCCCTTGTTGACCGAGTCGACAATGCACACGAGTTCGGCCTTGAAATTGTGGCACGGCTCGCGGCCCGCCAGTTCGTCGGCAATATTGGCCACCGCCGCCTCGGCCTGAAGATCGGCCTGATGCGCCTGTTTGGCGAGCCACTCCGGCCCGGGATAGGACCCGGTGTCGCCCACCACATAGGTGCGCGGCCAGCCGACCACCCGGCATTTCTCATCCGCTTGAATGAAGCCACCGGACGAGCGCGGCAGCTCGGAATTGTCGAGCCACAAAGGCCCCGTGAGACCGGACATGAAGAGCACCAGATCGGCGGGAATTTCTTCGCGCTCAGTGACCACCTTGTCGGCTTCGATGCGCAGCGGCTTGGCCCCGATATGCACGAGGATATCGCGCTTCCACATTTCCTTGAGCAAACCGTCCACCGCTTTCGGCCCAAGCCGCTGCCCCGGACGGTCCGAGCCGTTGAAGAACACAAGGCGGAATTTGTCCCGCCGCCCCTGTTGTCGCAGCATGGTGTCGATGCCGAAGAGGAATTCGA
Organism: Celeribacter ethanolicus; assembly: GCF_001550095.1. Classification (GTDB taxonomy): domain Bacteria; phylum Pseudomonadota; class Alphaproteobacteria; order Rhodobacterales; family Rhodobacteraceae; genus Celeribacter; species Celeribacter ethanolicus. Next base: position 148,310 of record NZ_LRUC01000018.1, read on the forward strand.
ACATCGGCCCGCCGCGCACGGCCTGCGGCTCTTTCGGGTTGGTACCGAACCCCATGGCGATGGTGCCGCCTTCCATGTCGCGGATACGGTCGTGGATAAGCTGGCCCTTGATGGCCCCTTCGCAAGGGATGATCGCATGTTCCGCCAGCCCCGGAAGTTTCTTGAGATAGCGCCCGCCGGTGGCGATGATCAGCACGTCATTGGTGACGGCAATGGTTTCCACCTCGGTCTCGACATCGACCGTGCGGCCTGCCTCCCGGACATTGACCACTCGCCCCTTGAGCCAGTCGACTTCTTCGCGGGCGAAAAATTTCGTCAGATCGACGTCAATGTCGGTCGCCGTCCGCAGCCCCGAAGGCATCCAGATCAGACTGGGCAGATAGGTCAGGTGGTTGTTCGGCGACACCACGGTGATGCGCGCGTTCATCTTCGCCTTGCGGATCTCGCGCACCGCGGTCAGCGCACCGAAGCCGCTGCCGAGGATCATGATATGGGTCTTTGTGGTCGTTTGGGTCGTCATCGCGGTCGTCATGGAGCACCTGAGAAATTCTGGCCGATAGGCCTTGAAACCGATGGGGATCAGAGCCCGGCGCGCGCGCCCTGTCCTTAATCCACATCAAAGATATATTCAAAAAACACCATAAGTCCCTGCGGCAGGTTGGCCCCGGCCATCACAGCTACGTGCGCAGGCTGACACATTCGATCCGGGAGCGGACTTTTCCGCTCGCGATGAAAAAATCCGCCGAAAGCGCGTTTTTCCTCTTGCAGCCCCCGGCGGGATTTCATATTTCACGCCTCACCCGAAGGACGCGGGTGTAGCTCAGGGGTAGAGCGTTACCTTGCCAAGGTAAATGTCGTGAGTTCGAATCTCATCACCCGCTCCAACTTTCTCCGGTCACCCACCGGAGAGACATAACCGAGCCGATGTTACAGGCTGGAAAGAGAGCGGGTGTAGCTCAGGGGTAGAGCGTTACCTTGCCAAGGTAAATGTCGTGAGTTCGAATCTCATCACCCGCTCCAAACTCTCTTTTCACATACTGTCGGAAGAAACAGCATCGCCCAGCGATTGGGCAAGCTGCATCTGTACCACCAACGATATGGCAAAATCTGTGTTTTCCCGCATGGGGCGTTGACCGCAAAAACATTTCCCGGAAAAACTGATCCTGTTTCCGTTGCGTCAGCCGCGCGCGCCTTTCCAGGACACCCAGATGGCCCTCAAACATATCCGCTCACCCAAAGACAGCGCGCTTTATCCGATCCGCATCGAGGAAGTGCTGGTGCGGGAAGGGCAATGGGTGACGGCGGCCACCCCTGCGATGCGGCTCCTGACCGGGAACGGGCGCACGCTTCAGATCAACTGCGCGATCGAGGGCACGATTTCACGGCTCATGCCCACCGGCACGATTCTCAAGGCGCCCGAACCGGTGATCTCCATCGAGGAAGACGCTGCCGCCGAAGTGCCGCCGATCCCGCGCACGAAACGCGCCGGGGCCAAACCCACCGCCTCCGCCGAGCCGCCGAAAGCAAAACCGCAGGCCCGGCCAACCTCGACCCCGAACTCGCCACCGAGACCCGAGCCGAAACCGGAAACGCCCCCAAGCGCCCCCGACCGCCTCACCGGCGCATTCTCACGTCGCGGCCTGTCCGTGCTTGCCGTCACCCTCGTGATTGCCTCTGCCGGTTTTGTATTCAATCGCATCACAACGGCGAACGAAGACCTTGGCACCGACCAGACCACCCTCGCAAGCACACCCTCAAGCGCCCAGGCAACACCCGCCCCTGCGAAACCCGTCTTCCCCACGGCCGAGGACCGGAGCTGGCTGTCGGCCCCGCATCTCGACAGTGTGCAATATATCTCCGGCGGTTCCCTGACAAACGGCCGCGCACTCAATCTCGACGTGGACCGGGACGGCAAGGTGAAGATCGTCGGAGAGATGAACGGTCGTGCCTTCGTCACGACTTACGACCCGTCGACCAAGAAAGTGACCGGCACGAAAACAACCGACATAGATCCGACCTATGCCTTTGTCTTCGCAGATTTTTTCGGGATGGGCGACAGGGACCTCGTCGGCTTCACCCCGAAACGGAATTTCGAGATTTCCACCGATTGGCTGCCGACCACGACCCTGCTCTACTCCGCCGAGAAAGATCATCTCGGGCCGCAGGATGTACCCTATGACGATCTCCATATCTACAGCAGCGATCAGAACGGCGATTTCATGGTCATGCTGGGATATGACACAAAGGTCAGCGGCGCGCTCGAAGAGGCCATGGGCACACGATATCATGCCCTCACCTATATCCGTGGCGGTCAGGGAGATCGGCTTTACCTTCCCGAAGACGAAGCCAACAGCGCATTCAAGTATGTGCTGCGATACAATACGATCAGCGTCGATGCCATGAAGGATGGAAACGCCGCGCTCTTCCTGCTTGCCACCGGCAGCTATGGCAAAGACTTTTACGGCGAATACACGATCCGCAGGAGCCAGACAGGCAATGAGGTGGACAGCCGCTTCGAATATGCCAACGACTGGCTGATGGAAGAGTTTCCACCCCATGTGCCGCGCGAGTTCATCCGGGTGCCGGGAGGACTCGGCAGTACGATCGGCGGCGTGACACTCTCCGGCATGACGGTGGCGACGGATGACACGACCTATGCGGTCGCGGGCGTGATCAGCGGCGTCGACGCCAGGGGTGCCACCTATGAGACCCACCCCGGCCCGACGGCTTTTGTACGCATCGCCGATGTCGACGAAAATTACGCCGTGCGCATGCTGGCCCGCAACGACACCTACCGGGACGAAGGTCTGCGCGTTCAGGACATCGAAGGGCTGAGCGGCGGACGTTTCGCGGTGCTGCTGCGCGAGGATGACAACGCCGAACACCCGTTCGGTGCGCTGGTCATCCTCGACAGCCGGGCCAATGTGCTGGCCCGGGAGAATTACGACGGCATCTACCTCGAGAGCATGATCTACAGCGACGACACCTTGCATGCCGTGGGGTATCACGTCCGGGACGACGGCACGGAAGACCCCCTCTACCGCAGCTACCGCCCCTGACACCCCACCGCCCCGTGGCAGCGATATTTTGCTTTGACATCAGAGCATAAGCGCTTTCGCCACCTGGCGAAGCGCAAGGCCGCATGCGGATCGCCTCGCGCGTTTGTATACGAATGTATTCCATTAAGTTGCTGAAAAATAAAGAATTTTTGAAAAAACAATGGGTGACAGACCGCCTTTCTCCCGCTACATGCACCGGCAGGGAGCCGGCAAAAGGTGAAAAGGCGATATATCTATGACACAGAAACTTCTCGTTCTCGGCGGCGGGTTTGGCGGGCTCTACGCGGCGCGCGAATTGCGCAAACGCTTCGGCGCGGAGGCGGAGATCCAACTGATCAGCGAAGAGAATTATTTCGTGTTCCAGCCGCTCCTGCCCGAGGTCGCCGCCGGTGCAATCATGGACATGCACGCCGTCACCTCGCTGCGCGAACTCCTGAAGGGCGTGCGGCTGCGCAAGGCGACGATCCATTCCGTCGATTTCGAGCGTCAGGTGGTCACCGTATTTCAGGGCGTGCAGCGCCGCCCGACCGAGATCGCCTATGACCACCTCGTCGTCGCCATGGGTTCGCGCATCGACCTGAGCCGGGTGCCCGGGCTCGAGGAACATGCGCTCAAGATGAAGACCCTGGAAGATGCCCGCCGCCTGCGCGCCCATATCATCGAGCGGCTCGAACATGCCGACGTCACCTTCCTGCCGGAGGTGAAACGCGAGGCGCTGACCTTCGTCGTGGTCGGCGCCGGGTTCTCGGGCATCGAGACCATCGGCGAGATGAAAGAACTGATCGACCGCTCGCTCAAATATTATCCCAATATCGACCCCAGCGAGGTGCGGGTGATCGCGGTGGAATTCGCTCCGCGCGCACTCAACGAACTGCCCGAAAGTCTTGCCGCCTATGCGGTCAAACAGCTCGAAAAACGCGGCGTCGAAATTCTGCTCAACACCGGTGTGGCCTCGGCGACCGGGCGACGTCTGGTGACCTCAGGCGGCGAGGTGATCCCGACCCGGACCATCGTCGCCACCATCGGCAACGCCCCCTCGCCCGTCGTGCTCGACATGAATCTGGAGCTGGCCCATGGCCGCGTGGCGGTGGAGCGCACGATGCAGGCCAAGGGACGCAAAAACGTCTGGTCGCTGGGCGATTGCGCGATGATCCCGATGAAGGACGATGCCACAGAGCGCGGCGACTTCGCCACACCGACGGCGCAATTCGCGGTGCGCGAGGCAATACAGCTCGCCGCCAACATCCAGCGCGCAGTTGCGGGCAAACCGCTCAAACCGTTCAAATACAAGAGCCGCGGCGCGCTGGCTTCGCTCGGCGCGCGGCGCGGCGTGGCGGAGATTTTCGGCGTGAAACTTTCGGGCTACCCAGCCTGGCTTTTGTGGCGGATGTATTACCTGAGCTTCATGCCCGGCTTCGACACCAAGCTCAGGGTCTTCCTCAACTGGCTTCTGGACAGCATGCGCCCGCGTTCCGTCGTGGCCCTCAAGGCACCGCAGGAAACCGCCGCGCATTACGTGCATTACGCGGCGGGCGATCCGGTGTTCGAGAAGGGCAACCGCTCCGACGGGTTCTACACCGTGGTCGAAGGCCGTTTCGAGGTCCGCCTGCGCGATGACGACACCGGCGAGACGACCACCTACGAGGTTGGCCCCGGCGGGCATTTCGGCGAACGCATGCTGATGGGGGAAAGCACCCGTTTCGGCACAGTGCGGGCCTTGACCGATGGCAAGGTTCTGGTGCTCGGGCGCGACGAGTTCACCAAGCTCACCGGCACCTTCGGTGCGCTTGGCGTGTATTTCGAGGAGTACCTGAAAAGCACCTATGCGCTGAACTGGAAAGCGCCGCAAAGCGACAACAAGGTGGCCTGACACCCCTGTACGGGGCGACCTCAGAGGCCGCTCTGTGCCACACCGGCGGCGAGACTGGCAGGGGACATGTCGCGATGACGGAACATCGGCGGCACCTCCTCGCCCCGCAGGCAGGCGGATCGGATCTGGCAATTGCCGCAAAGCTGCGGCAGATCCTCGCTGAGCGCCTTGCAGCCCTTTTCCGGCCCCTCGGCGATGCCCTCGGCGATGGCGACAAGATCGTCGACCGGCGTCTGGCACCCGAGGACACAGCGCAGCGAGGACAGCCGCGCAAACATATCGTTGTGCAACTCCGGTTCGCGGGAGGTGATCAGCACCGAGGCGATCCCGGGCTGATGAAACTCCGCCATGAGTGCAACCCCCAGGCCGCCTTCCTCACGCACCAGAAGATCGAAGAGCAGGAGATCGAACGGTTCCTTGCGCACACGGTCCATGGCATCCTCGGCCGTGCGGCTACGCCGGACATCATGTCCGCGCCGACCAAAGGCGGTTTGCCATTTGGTCGAGCTTTCGATGTCTTCATGCCAGATCAGGACGCGCATGTGAGTCCCATTGTTGACGTTGCGATGGGTCCATATGAGGGCGTTATGCTTAACATATCCCTAATTTTTCCATGACAGTTTTCGACAGTTTTTCACCTTTCTCCAGAACGGCGGCGAAACGGTGCCTCCGCCGGATCAGAGCGCCCATTGGCAAACCCTCCCCGAGGCGCGTATAAGCGGCGTGAAGCGAGAAGAGGGACAGCCCATGCGCAAGGCTTTGATCAGCCGCAAGACTGCGGAAACCGAGATTACCGTCGAGATCGACCTCGACGGCACGGGCAAATACGACAACCAGACGGGCGTGGGATTCTTCGACCATATGCTCGACCAATTGTCGCGCCACTCGCTGATCGACATGACCGTCCGCGCCAAGGGCGACACCCATATCGACGATCACCACACGGTCGAAGACACCGGCATCGCGCTGGGTCAGGCCTTGGTCAAGGCCGTGGGCGACAAGAAGGGCATCTACCGCTACGGCCACTTCGCGCTCGCGATGGACGACACGCAGGTGCAATGCGCGCTCGATCTCTCGGCGCGACCCTTCCTTGTGTGGAATGTCGAGTTTCCGACCGACAAGATCGGCACGTTCGACACCGAGCTGGTGCGCGAATTCTTCCAAGCGCTCTCAACGAATGGCGGCATCACGCTGCACATCGACAAGGTGCACGGGATCAATTCCCACCACATCGCCGAGGCGGCGTTCAAATCGGTTGCCCGCGCGTTGCGCATGGCGCTTGAGATCGACCCGCGCATGGCCAACAGCCTGCCGTCGACCAAGGGCGCGCTTTGAGCGCGGAGGAAGACTGACATGCTGACAGCACTGGTCGATTACGACAGCGGCAATCTCCACTCCGCCCACAAGGCCTTCGAACGTATGGCGCGCGAGCGGGGCGAAGGCACCATCGTCGTCACCTCGGAACCCGATGTGGTCGCGAAAGCCGACCGCATCGTGTTGCCGGGCGACGGCGCGTTTCCGGCCTGCAAGAAACAGCTTTTCGATTACAGTGGCTTGTTCGAAGCGATCTCCGAGGCGGTGACCGAAAAAGGCCGTCCTTTCATGGGGATTTGCATCGGTATGCAGATGCTGGCGACCCGTGGCCTCGAGTATGAGGACACCAAAGGCTTCGACTGGATCGGCGGCGAAGTCGTCAAGATCGAACCGTCCGACCCGGCGCTAAAAGTGCCGCATATGGGCTGGAACAACCTCCATCTCGAAGGGGTGCACCCGGTGCTGGACGGCATCGAAACCGGCGATCACGCCTATTTCGTCCACTCCTACCATTTCAAGGTGGCGAATCCGGCGCATCGTCTGGCCTATGTGAATTACGGCGAAGAGGTCACCGCGATCGTGGCGCGTGACAATATGATCGGCACGCAGTTCCACCCGGAGAAAAGCCAGCGAGCCGGTTTGCGCATCGTGTCGAACTTTCTCGGTTGGAAGCCGTAAAGGCCGCGTACATACACCGACAAGAAGACAAAGGGGCCCGCTTGAGGCCCCTTTCACATTTTAAGTACCGGCGGTTACTGAACCCGTGTCCAGGTCTGGCCTTTGCAGATCGGCCCGACGCAGCCCTTCACGGTCAGCGTATTGCCCGAGAGCGTCATTTTCGAATTGTAGACCTTGCCGGTCGAGGGCTGCCAGATCTTGCCGTCCTTATAGGCACCGCCGCCTTGCGGCGCCATGTCCCAGACGATGGGCTTTCCGATGTTCTCCGACTTGATCGGACCGTTGGCGTCAAAGGCCTTGGCGATGGTCCCGCAAATCTGCGCCCCGCAGGGTTTGATGGCGATATAGGCGTAATGGCCGTCATCCACCTGTGTCTGCCATGTGCCCTCAACCGGGTCGGCGGCAAAGGCCGGGGTCGCAAGCGCGAGCGCGGTCACAGCCGCAGTCATAAATCGTTTCATAGTGTATCCTCCCTAGATGCCCGCATCCTGAGCCGGGTGCGGGTTTCCTGGCAAGATTAACGCAGCGGCACATCGCGCCAAAGCGGGTTTTGCAATTCCTGCGCAATCATGCCAAAGGGAGCGCAACAGTGTCACGACAGGAGCACCCCATGATCCTCTACCCCGCCATCGACCTGAAAGACGGCCATGCCGTGCGCCTCTACAAGGGCGAAATGGAGAAAGCCACCGTGTTCAACGAGAACCCGGCGGCGCAGGCGCTGGAGTTCGTTGCGGCGGGCTGTGAGTGGCTGCACCTTGTCGATCTGAACGGCGCTTTCGCGGGCGAGCCGGTGAACGCGGCCCCCGTCGAGGAGATTCTCAAACAGTGCAAGGTCCCGGCCCAGCTTGGCGGCGGCATTCGCGACATGGCGACGATCGAGATGTGGCTCTCGAAAGGGCTTGAGCGCGTCATCCTTGGCACGGTCGCGGTCGAAAACCCCGATCTGGTGCGGGAAGCGGCGCGTGCTTTCCCCGGTCATGTTGCTGTCGGAATTGATGCCCGCAAAGGCATGGTCGCGACCAAGGGCTGGGCCGAAGAGACCAATGTGAACGCCACCGATCTGGCGAAGAGCTTCGAGGACGCAGGTGTTTCGGCGATCATCTACACCGACATCAACCGCGACGGCGCCATGCAGGGGCCAAACGTGGAAGAAACCGCAGCACTCGCCAATGCCGTGTCGATCCCGGTGATCGCAAGCGGCGGCGTGTCTTCGATTGCCGATCTAGAAAACCTCAAGGCTTGCGGTGCGCCACTCAATGGGGCCATCTCCGGCCGCGCGCTTTACGATGGGGCGATTGATCTAGCGGAAGCTCTCAAGGTGATGAAGGCTTGACACGGATCGCGAGCAAACGTGCTGCATTCAAGGCCTTGGATGACGCTCTCTGCGTCGAAGAAAAAGCCAGCTGCGCGTTCGCTCTGCGCGATTACAAGCTCACGGTTTCCAAAGGCATTCCCGGCATTGAGGATGCCCTTGGAGAGAAATTTGATACCGCCATTCGCAAAGCGCAGGATGAAAACGATCGGCAAGGCATTCTGAGAATGGCACTCAAAGAATTGTATGAGGACGCAATTTATTTGGCTGGCACTCAGGAAAACGCAGAGTTTCAAAGGTTTTTGCAAACCCATCTGCCTTCACATGTTTATGAAGAGCTCAAAGTCGCGATTGCAGCTTGTTCTGCCCCAGAGGCTTAAAGCCAAAACATCCTCTCCCTGCGTCAAGCTGTCCCTTCCCTTGCGCCATGGTTCGCCGTTAAGTGAACACGTTTAACATGGCGTAAAGAGTTCCGATGGCACAGGTTCAGCATACCCCCCTTCCCGCCACCTCCCGGCTCTGGTCAAAGGTCCTGCCCGACGATTTCATCGACGGTTACGCGGTCGAAAGTAAACTGTCCCCACGAGAGGCGGCCAATATCGGCCTGACCATGCCCGGCTGGGCCGACGCGCTCTTAAACCTGCGCAATCGGATCGTGAAGCCCCTTGGCCTGAAAACAGAAAGCTCCGACAGCGGTGACGGCGCGATCTTTCCAGTGGAGTACGAGGGCACGGATGAGTTGATCATCGGCACCGACGACCGGCACTTGAATTTCCGCATCTGCATCAGGCAGGAGGCAGGCCACATTCATATGGCAACCTGGGTGCATCGCAACAATGCGCTGGGGCGGGCCTATCTGATGATCGTCAAACCGTTTCACGTGTTGATCGTGCGGGACGCCATGCGCCGGATCGCCCGCGCCGCATGAAACGCGCTCTTTCGATCTTTATCCTTCTCTGGGCTTTCCCCATCCTGCCAGCGCTGGTCGCCTGGGTGATCAGCCTTGTGACGGGCTGCGGTCTCGTCGGCAGCATCTTCGAACCCCTATCTTGCAAGATCGACGGGAAAGAATGGGGGCTAGCCCTTTATTTCAGCTTCGCCCCAGCGGTTTTCACGCTGCTGCTGAGCCCGCTTGCCCTGATTGCCGTCTTGTTGCGCCTCTGGCTTGGCCGCCGCACACGCCACACAGCGTCCAAATGATTGCATCGCGCGCGCCGGCGCAGTAAGCCAAGACCGACACTGGCGAAAGGCGCGTGACCCATGCTCAAGACCCGCATCATCCCCTGCCTCGACGTGGCCGATGGCCGTGTGGTGAAAGGCGTGAACTTCGTGGACCTGATCGACGCGGGCGATCCGGTCGAGAGCGCGCGGGCCTATGATGCGGCGGGCGCGGACGAGCTCTGCTTCCTCGACATCCACGCCACGCATGAAAACCGTGGCACGATGTACGATCTGGCGACCCGCACCGCAGAACAGTGTTTCATGCCGCTGACCATCGGCGGCGGTGTGCGCACCACCGAAGACGTGCGCAATTTGCTATTGGCCGGTGCGGACAAAGTGTCGTTCAACTCCGCTGCCGTGGCCGATCCGGACGTGATTGCGCGCGCCGCCGATCACTTCGGCAGCCAGTGCATCGTCTGCGCCATCGACGCCAAAACCATCGAATGGGACGCTGAAGGCAATCCGACGAAATGGGCGATCTTCACCCATGGCGGGCGCAAAGCCGCCCTCGACAAGGATGGCCATCCGATTGATGCCGTCGAATTCGCCAAGCTCATTGAAAGCAAGGGCGCAGGCGAGATCCTGTTGACCTCCATGGACCGCGACGGCACCCGCGCAGGCTTTAACATCGCCATGACCCGCACCATCGCCGATTCCGTGAACATCCCGGTCATCGCCTCGGGCGGGGTCGGCAATCTCGACCACCTCGTCGAAGGCGTCACCGAAGGCCACGCCAGCGCCGTTCTGGCCGCTTCTATTTTCCATTTCGGGGATTACACGATCCAGGAGGCCAAGGAATATATGGCCGCCAAGGGCATCCCCATGCGTCTAAACTAAGGAGCCGTCCATGTCCGTTTTGCACGAGCTTGAACAGGTCATCATCTCCCGCAAATCCGCCGATCCGGAAAGCTCCTGGACCGCGAAACTCTTTGCCAAAGGGCCGCAGAAATGCGCTGAGAAGTTCGGCGAAGAAGCCATCGAAGCGATTATTGCCGCTGCCATCGACGACAAGGAAAACCTGACCTACGAGGCCGCCGATGTGCTCTACCACATGTTGGTCATGCTGGCCGCGCGCGATATCGCACTCGATGACGTGCTGAGCGAACTGGCCCGCCGTCAGGGACTTTCGGGGATCGCGGAAAAGGCCGCGCGCACCCCCTAAATTTAGAGAGCATTATGGCCCTTCAATTTTCAGCACAGCTTTCAGATTTCAACGTTCAAAAAGGTCTTTCAGACCTCACGAGGAAACGAACACCCTGGTTTTACAGGCACAGGCTGATCCTCATGATCGGCGCGATTTTCATGCTTTACGCATTGAACATCGCACTGCCGACCCCAGTCCCGCAGTGGGCCATGCTATTATTCCCACTCTTCATTATTGGTATTCTTCTTCTGTTTGTCTGGCTTACTCTGAGATGGAGACGCCACCTTTTCACCGGCTTTCAAAATGCGAAACTGCGCACAGTCGAAACACGGTTTTCGATTTCTGAAAGCGGCTACGAGGCAGAAAGCTCCTTGCATCAATTTAAACTGGCTTGGGGGGCTTTCATTGCGGCGGAAGAAACCAGTCAAGGTCTGGCACTGTTGATTGCCGAAGGTGAGTTCTACTTTATCCCGAATTCAGCCTTTGAAAGCGCCGAAGACCTCGGAAATGCCTGCTCGACAGCACGCGCTTTCATTGCAAAAAGCGTGAAATAGAAGCGCCGCCGCTGCAGAATCGGCTTTTTCTGATGGACTAAATACTCAAATTCCGGCTCAAAGCCCCAGCCTCGGGATTTCAATTGCCGGACAGCGATCCATCACCACCTCCGCGCCTTGGGCATGGGCCAGAGCGGCAGCCTTATCATTTGCGATGCCGAGCTGCATCCAAACGTATTTCAGCCCTTTGAGATGCTTGAGCGCATCCTCGACCACATTCATCACCTCTTCGGAGCGACGGAAGATGTCGACCATATCGACTGGCTCGTCGATCTCCGACAGAGACGCCACGACTGTCTGGCCGAACAATTCCTTGCCCGCCTGCCCCGGATTGACAGGAATCACCTTGTAGCCCCGCTTGGCGAGGAATTCCCCCACCTGATGCGACGGACGCTCGGGCCGGGGCGACGCGCCGACGAGGGCGATCACTTTCGTGTCTCCGAGGATGCGGGCGATATCGGTGTCGGTCAGTCGGTCAACATGTTGCATGATGAGGATAGTAGCGCGTTCTGAAAAAGAAAAAAGCCCCCTCGGCAGGCCTTTGCCACAGACCGCCCCTGAACGAATGCGGATGAAAAAAGCCCGGGCTCTGGACGACAGAAGACCCGGGCATAGGTATGGAACGAGGGACAGTGAGAACAACGCGCGTGTTCCAAGTTGCGCGTCTCACCACATCAGATAGGTGGTCGCTCTCGATATGGAAGAGCGTGTAAGAAAAACGTGAACACGGAGTGAACACCGCCTGCGTTTCCGCTGTTTTTTTCGCCCAGCTCTCAGCCCCGCATCGAAGCCGCATAAAGCGCCACAGCGGCGGCGTTCGACACGTTGAGCGAGCCGAAATCCCGTGCGAAGGGGATTTTCACCAGCCCGTCCACGGTTTCCCTGGTCTTCTGACGCAGCCCCGGCCCCTCGGCCCCCATCACAAGCGCCACTGGACGCCCCTTGAGATCGCCCAGTGCCTGACCGATCGTCACCTCCGCCTCGCCATCGAGACCGAGACAGGTGAACCCCAGTTCCTGAAGCTTGAGAATCGTCTCCGACAGGTTGCGCACCCGCAGATAAGGCTGACGCTCCAGCGCGCCGGAGGCGGTTTTCGCCAGGGCGCCGGTTTCGGGCGCGGCATGGCGCGCGGTCGCGATCACGGCTTCGGCACCGAACACCTCGGCGGAGCGCAGAATCGCCCCCACGTTATGCGGATCGGTCACCTGATCGAGCAAAACCACCGTCGGCGCGCCCTCGCCCGCCGCCAGACAAACCTCCTCGACCGAGCCCCAGCTCAGCGGCTTCACCTCAAGCAGAGCGCCTTGGTGCACGGAGGCCGGGTCGACCGGCACGCCATGGTTGCGCGGATCGTGGAATTTGCGCGGGTCGATCTCTTCGGGCGTGATGCCACAGGCGGCAATTTCCGCCTCAAGTTTGGCCATCGCATTCTTCGTCACCAAAAGCCGAAGCTTCTCCCGCGCCGGGTTCGCAAGCGCATCGCGCACCGCATGCAGGCCGAAAAGCCAAACGGTTTCCTGCGCGGCCTTGCGCTTGGCTTGCTCTTTCTCGACGACCCACTTGGGTTTTTTCATGGCTTTGGTGTCCCGCTTTTTGTGGCTGGCCCTTCTTGGCGCAGGCAATCTCCAAGAACAAGCAATTTTCCTGTTGACGCCCCCCGATCACACTTGTATCCACCGCCCACACAACGCGAAACGGTCGGTGAGTGATTGCGGATCGAGCGTGAAAGTGGGCGACGGGCTGCAAGGTGCGGCAGCGGACTGTAACTCCGCCGAGGAGACTCATGCCTGGTTCGATTCCAGGGTCGCCCACCACTTCTCCCCCTCCGATTTCTTTTTCGAAGCGGTCACATGATCCGCAATGGCGACGAGCCATTTCAGGCGCGGCTTTCCCTGTATGTCCTTCGCATTTTATCTCTGTCCTCAAGCCAATCTTCACGCCTTGCTGCCACACTCCACCAAAATCCCCGGTTGCGGAGCGCTGCATCGTGTCTGCCCCCTCGTCTTCTCTGTCTCACCCTCTGCCTGCCGACGCCCTGAGTGCGCTTGTAACCGACACCCTGGCCCGCGCGCCGCTGCAAAGCCATCGCGGGCGGGTGCAGACCATCGGCGCCCTGCAGGCACGGATCGCACGTGAAGGCGTGTCGGGACTGAGCACGCAGGAGGCGCGGCTCGAACTCGACAAGCTGATCTCGCGCAGGTTGCTGTTGCTGGGGGTGCCCTGCGATCTTCCGATTCTGGCGATACCGCAGGCTTCGGACGAGGAAGAAAAAGACGCCCCGCTCCGGGCGACACCGGAGCCGCAATTCGCCGCATGGGATCACGACCTGGCCGAAGAGCGGGCGACGGATTTCGCGGAGCTGCCTGTAATCTTCACCCGGGCCCCCGGCCTCAGAGGCTGGTTCAAACGCTTCCGCCCACGACCGAAGCTCCCCGGCAAAGTCGGCAAGGCCCGCGGACCATCTGGACCCGTCACCCATCTCAGCCGCACGGTCGAGACCGCCACGGGGACCCTCGATTACTACGCCGCCTGGCGCTATGACCCGGCCTGCCACCTGACGGTGCGCCTGGCCTGCGACGGACGGCGGCGGTTCCTGTTCAGAACCCGTTGTGACAGTTTTGCTCATGCGTTTGAGCATCTCGGGGCCACGCTCGCGCGCAGCGGCATGGTCCTCCGGCTCAAGGGCTTGTCCCCCGGCGTAACCTGGGCCGACAGCGCGCCGGAGTGCGAAACGCTGCATCTGCCGGACGGGCGGCTGGTCCATGCGCTGTCTCTCGACACCGAACCTGATCCAGCGGAAACCATGATGGAGAATCCCGTGACAGTCGCCCCGCAAGAGGCTTGAAATCCCATCGGAAACCCTCAGACTGCCTGTAACGTCACAGGAAAGGAACGGGCATGGATCTGCGCAGCATGGAAATTCGCTACGATGGCCGCAAGGGCGACATCGGCGGACCGTTCATCGGCACCCTGCACTGGGACGCCGAGCTTGAAGGCCCACGTCCCGGCGTGCTCGTCGCCCCGGCCTTTCGCGGTCGGGCGCAGTTCGAGGAACAGCGTGCGCAGGAGCTGGCAGCCTTGGGGTATGTCGGGTTCGCCATCGACTATTACGGTCAGGGCTGGAGCACCACCGACCCGACGGAAGCCCATGCCGCCAAGGACCGTTTGGATGCGGACCGCGCCACATTGGCCGCGCGCATGGTGGCAGCGCTTGCGACGCTGAAAGCGCAGGGTCAGGTGGATGCCGAGCGCACCGCCGCGATCGGATATTGTTTCGGCGGCAAAGCAGTGCTCGATCTGGCCCGCGAGGGCGTTGAGATCGGCGGCGTCGCGACCTTTCACGGCATTCTCGACCGGGCAGAGACTGCGCCGGAGATGAAAATCGTCGCCGATGTGCTGGTGATGCATGGCTGGGACGACCCGCTCGCCAAGCCCGAAAGCGTTCAGGCATTCGGTCGCGAAATGACGGAACGCGGTGCGAAATGGCAGCTCCACGCCTATGGCAACACCGGACACGCCTTTACCAACCCCGCAGCCAAACCCGGCGCGCAGCCGGGCTTCGGGTTCGACGTCAAAGCAACGGCGCGAAGCTGGCGCGCGCTGGTGGATTTTCTGACGGAAGTGTTGCGGTGAAGGTGAATATGAATGGAATGCACTTTGTAAAGGTTTTCAAAACAATATGATGGAATCATCGGTGTGTTCATAGCCGAACCATTTCCACGTAGGAGAACCCTCCTCCGTCAAGGTGACATTCTTTTTCAGAGATCGACCGAGTTCGACCATAAACGCCATCAAGGCCTTCACCTCAAGCGGCGAGGTCACCTCCCGCAGATCAACATCGAGCTCAATCTCGTCCTCTACGAAGAAATGACAATTCACGCCCACCTTCCCTGGGGAAAAGGACAGCAAGAGTGCAGCCGCACCAAATTGTCCGGGCAAACCCTCCACCCGATCAGGTAGCACAGCAGCCTCTCCTTCTCTGTAAAAGACAGGATTATACCGCGCCACAAGCTGCATGAATTTTGACCAATCCCAAGCCGTCGTTTCATGCACATAGATATCCCGGAGAGATCCGTCGACATGGAAGGCTCTCTGCCAATTATGTAAATTCAACGTCTGCTCGAACACCTTTAGGCTCCGGAAAAATCTGTCTTCACTGAATCTCAACCGCCTTGCGCTCGTAATGCGCCTGTTCCGCCATGCCGTCATCGAAAATCACGTTGAGATCGACCGTGTCGACCGTGCCCGGCGGAAAGCTCACCAGTATCGCGTCAAGCGTTTCCGCCTTGAGCGCATTGGGCTGAGCCGTGTCGAGGTAACAAGGCTCCATCGCAAAAGGCACCATTTCGGCGCCGTTCACCGAATAGAAAATCTCGGTCAGTCCACAGCGCCAGCTCAGGAGGTTGGTGAAATACAAAAGGTCATGGCCGTCATAGTTGCGCAGGGCGATCCATTGCGGCTTGGTCGCCTGCAGGATCGGCCGGACTTCGGCGGCGGTGGTGAAATTCTCGGCCTTAGCGCCCTGCGCCAGCGCGCTAAGGCTCAAAACACCGGCAATCGCAGCTTTCATCGGCGTCATCCTCGGCATCATGGAAACAATCCTTTTACTTCGAGGGAATTAGCACCTTTTGATCAATAGTGATCCACCCTATAGTCGGCCAAGATGTTCCTACGTGCTGTCCCGATCAGAGTTCTTTCATGACCAGTAAGCCCCAAAATCCCGCTCCGTTCAACGTTGTCGTCATCGGTCAGGACGGGCGGCTGATGTATGAGGCGCTGCTGTTCGCGGCCTCGCTCCGGGCCTCCGACCCGGAGTTCAAAGGCAAGCTTTTCATCGCCGAACCGCAACCCGGCGAGAAATGGTCGGACGATCCACGGATGAAACAAGCCGATCTTCTGGAGGCGTTCAAGCGGCTGGATGCGGAGATCCTGCCGTTCGAGAGCCGGCATTTCGGCCAAAGCTATCCCTATGGCAACAAGATCGAGGCCCTTCTGGCCCTGCCCGAAGGCGAGCCCTTCGTGTTCTTCGACAGCGACACGCTGATCACCGGGCCGCTTTCGTCGGTGCCCTTCGATTTCTCGCGCCCCTGCGCCTCGCTCAAAGTCGAAGGAACGTGGCCACAGATCGAACTGTACGGGCCGGGCTACACGGAGATCTGGAAATCGCTCTATGACCGCTTCGGCCTCGACTTCGAAAGCACGCTCGATCTCTCCCAGCCGGACGAATACTGGAAGCGCTATCTTTATTTCAACGCCGGCTTCTTTTTCTATGAATGCCCGCGCACATTCGGCCAGCGCTTCCTCGACTATGCCCTCGAAATCCGCAACAACCCGCCCGAGGCCGCGAGCCTTCAGGTCTTCGACCCCTGGCTCGATCAGGTGGCCCTGCCTCTCGTCATCCATTCCTTTGGCGGTGCGCGCCGGACCATTCCGGAGGACACGCTCGATGGCGCGATCTCCTGCCACTACCGCACCTTCCCGCTCCTGTTCGCCCGCGAAGACGACCGTGTGGTCGAGGTGCTGCGCGAGGTGACTCATCCCAACTGGATCAAGAAGGTGCTCAAGGAATACGAACCGATCAAGCGCCTCGTCTATCAGCCGAAAGGCGAGAAAATCCGCGAGATGTTCGATCGCAACAACCTGCCCCGACGCGAACAGATGATCCGCAACCAGATCAAGAAAGCCGGATTGTGGATGCGCTAAGCCCGCCTGCTGCCTAACCAAGCTGCCGCGCCCCGAAACAGGTGTCCCCGGCAAGGTTCCGCCATCCGCACCGCCCTCAAGGTCGCAGCCACCCCGGTTTCCCTTTGCATGCCCGGCAAGCTGCGTTAGGGTGCGCCGTGACCCCGGGACCAGTCGAGCCAGCACACGGAAATGAAACCGAATTTTGCCCTGAATCTCAGCCATGACGGCATCATGCTATTGCACCGCACCGCAAGCGGCTGGCTGGCGATGGGAGAGGTGGCCCTCGATGCCCCCGACATGGCGGCGGAACTGGCCGAACTGCGCAAGCTGGCAACCTCGGTCTCGACCGCCGGTCTCGCCACCAAGCTGGTGATCCCGAACAGCCAGATCCTTTACCGCGCTCTGCCCGATCCCGGTCCGGAAGCCCGCGATGCGGCAATCCGTGCGGCCCTCGACGGCGCCACACCCTATGAGCTCGACCAACTGGTCTGGGACAGCACCGTCTCGGACGGCACCTTGCAGATCGCCGTTCTGGCCCGCGAAACCCTCGACGAGGCGGAAAGCTTCGCGACGGAGCACCGGTTCAACCCGGTGTCCTTCATTGCCATCCCGGAGAGCGGCGATTTCGCGGGAGAGCCCTTCTTCGGTCGCGCCCGCAGCGCCGACGCGCTGATCGGGGCGGAGACCGTGGTGGAGCCGGACCACGAGGCGATGCACCTCCTGCCGCAACGCCCGATCCTGACGCCCGAAGCACCGGGCGCACCGCTGCCGCCGGTCGAAGAAACCGCGACGCCCGAACCGGAGACCGCAACGCGCGAAAGCGCCGCCGATCTGCCAGACACGCAGGAGACGCACGAGGAAACGCCGCCAGAGATGGGCCCGGAGGTGCAGCCAGAGGCACACGCTCCGCAACCGCCGGAACAGCTCGAGCTGCTGTCCGATGCACCGGCGACAGAGGCCGCCTCTCTCGACACACCCACCGAAGTCTCCGCCACAGAAACCGTAGAAGACGCCACCGCCGGGGACCTTCCCGAAACGACGCCGGTCTCCACCTTCCACAGTCGGCGCGAAACCGGGGCTGACACGGGCGAAATACCGACCACGCCAGCCCCTCCGCGGCTTTCGGCCCAGCCCTCGCGCGTGCTGTCGGCCATGGTTCCGGCGCAAATCCCGCCAGAGGATGACCAACGCGCCGAACCGCTTGGCCAGGGACCGAAAGATCGCGAAGACACCTCAGCGGCAGACATCTCGGCCCCGTCCCCCGTCGAACATCCACATGTCGCCGTCACCTCCGGCGAGGTGCCCGTCGACACACCGAAAGCGCCGAAGCTGAAAGCACCACGCCCGGGCAAGGCCGATCCGCTGCCCGAGCCGCCGCCGATGCCCGCGCCTGTCGTCGCCAAGCCGACGCCGAAAACGCCGTCGTCTCACGCAGAACATAGCGAGAAATCTCATGAGAAATCGCGCGGCGCCGCTGCGCTCGGCGCGCTGAAATCCCTGTCGGCGCGGTCTCCAAAACCTGGGACCAGGGCACGCAAAGACGTGCCCGGCGCCGACATCGCACCCGCAGTCTTGCCAAAGATCGCAGCCGCCGCGGGCGAGGACATCGCCCCGCTGTCGGATCGCGCAGCCGGTCTCGACCGGGTGGAAAACACCCGCGACGAGGCGGAGGCCCTGACCGTCTTCGGCGCCCGCCGCCACAACCGGGACAGCCGCAACAAGCCGCGTCATCTCGGCCTGATCCTGACTGGCGGGCTGGTCGCGCTTCTGCTTCTGATCGGCCTCATCGCCGGGCTTCTGCCCGATGAGCCACAGCCCACCGACGTCTCTGCCGTCACCGCCACGCAGGACAGTCCGACGGTGATCGCCACAGACGACACCGGGGCACCCGACGGCATGCCGGGCGAACGTGCCCCGGAGCCGATGGATGTCGCCGCGGATGAGGAAGAGCCCGAGTTGACGCCGGAACTTCTCGAGCAGGCCAGCGTGCCCGCCCCCCCCGCCGAGGCTGCCGCAGAAGAAACGCTCGACATGGAGGCGCTGACCGCAAGCTATGCCGCCACCGGCATATGGCCGCTCGCGCCCGAGGCGGACACTGGAGAAAGCGCCGAGGACGACCTCGACACGCTTTACACCGCCTCGATCGACCATGACATCGCGTCGCAGGATGCCGTCGCCCTGCCCGAGGCCACCCGCCATATCGGCGAGGCCGCGCCGCGCGCCGCCCTGCCGCCCGCCCCCCTGGGCACGCGCTACGAATATGACGAGGACGGGTTCATCCGCGCCACGCCCGAGGGCACCGTGACACCCGACGGCGTCGTGGTCTATGCCGGTCGTCCGCAGGTCACGACGAAACCCCGCCCCGGCAGCGCCGTCGACGATGCGGTCGAAGCCGCCCTCGCCCCGGCTGCAGTCGCGGCGAACGATCCGGTGCGGCTGGCGCTGGCGAAATTCCAGCCGAAGCTGCGCCCAGACACGCTGGTCGAGAACAATGAGAAAGCCAATCTCGGCGGGCTGACCCGGGTAGAACTGGGCCGTATCGCGCCGCGTCTGCGCCCGGCCTCGGCGCAGGAGATCGCCCAGGAAATGGCGCAGGAGGATGCCGAGGCCGCAGGCGAAACCACAGCGGCGCGCACCGCCCCCGTGGTCACAGCCTCGCTCGTGCCGAAAGCCCGGCCACGGGATTTCGACAAGCTCGCCTCCGCCGCCCGCGCCGCCGAAGCTGCGGCCGCCGCCGCCGCAGAGGCCGGCACGACCAGCAATTCCAATGCGGCAAAAGTCACCGCCCAGGTCCCCGCGACCAACATTCCGCAGGCCGGTCCCGCCAATGTCGCCCGCGCCGCGACGGTCAACAACGCCATCAACCTGCGCAAGCTGAACCTGATGGGGGTCTACGGCTCAAGTTCGGACCGTCGCGCTCTGGTACGCCTGCCGTCCGGGCGTTTCGCCAAGGTGAAGGTCGGCGACAAGCTCGATGGCGGGCGGGTGCAATCCATCGGCGCTGACACCCTCACCTATGTGAAGAACGGCCGCGCGGTCACGCTCGAGATCGGCGGCTAAGGCCCGCATGGGCCGAACCTCCCCGCGTATGTCTGAAAACGCGTCCCCTCACCTTGCCGGAGATCGGGAAGACTTTACCTCTGCGTGACGAAACGCGACTATGCCAAAAGACGTCTCCCGGGCGCTCCCGCCCCTGAAGACCGCCCCCTGAGAAAGGACCCTTCATGGACGGCGCCCTGACCCAAGCCGTGATCTATCTTGCCGCCATGGTTGTGGCCGTGCCGCTGGCGCGGCGGCTCGGGCTCGGTTCCGTGCTGGGCTATCTTCTGGCGGGCATGGCGATCGGGCCGCTTTTTGGCATGATTCAGCATTCGGAAAGCGCCGACCTGCTGCATTTCGCCGAATTCGGCGTGGTGATGATGCTGTTCCTGATCGGGCTGGAACTCGACCCGCGTGCGCTCTGGGACATGCGGCACAAGCTGCTGGGGCTCGGCGGGTTGCAGATCACGGTGACGGCGGCGGCGATCATGGGCGCGGCGATCTGGGCCGGGCAGAGCTGGCAGACCGGGCTGGCGCTTGGCATGATCCTGTCGCTGTCCTCGACCGCCGTGGTGCTTCAAACCCTGTCGGAAAAGAAGCTGATCCACACCGGAGGCGGACGGGCGAGTTTTTCCGTGCTCCTGACCCAGGACATCGCGGTGATCCCGATGCTGGCGATCATGCCGCTTCTGGCGACCGGGGCGACACTTTCGCTCAACCCCGACGGTTCGATCAGCCGCGGCACCGACGCCGCACATGAGGCAACCGGGCACAGCGCGTCTCTGGTGGCGGGGCTGCCGGGTTGGGGCGTGACGCTGGTGACGCTCGGGGCCGTGGCGGCGATCATCCTCGCGGGCGTGTTCCTGACCCGACCGCTGTTTCGCTACATCCATTCCGCCAACATGCGCGAGATCTACACCGCCGTCTCGCTTCTGATCGTGATCGGCATCGCGCTTCTGATGAACGCGGTCGGCCTGTCGCCTGCGCTCGGCACCTTCCTCGCGGGGGTGGTTCTGGCCAACTCCGAATTCCGCCACGAGCTCGAAAGCTCGATCGAGCCGTTCAAGGGGCTTCTCCTGGGGCTGTTCTTCATCGCCGTCGGCGCCGGGATCAATTTCACCGTGCTGTTTCGCGACCCGCTGACCATCGTCGGATTGACCGTTGCCCTGATGATCCTCAAGGGGCTGATCCTTTACGCCATCGGGCGGATTTTCAAACTGCGCAAACGAGCGCAGTGGCTGTTCACACTGTCGCTGGCGCAGGCTGGGGAATTCGGCATGGTGCTGACCACGTTCTCGCTGCAACAAGGGGTGCTGACGCCCTATCTGGGCGAGCGTGTGCTTCTGGTCATCGCGCTGTCGCTGTTGTTCACGCCGCTGTTCTTCATGCTGCATGATTACCTCCGCGCCAAGCTCTCGGAACGGGGAGAAGATCAGCCCGCCGACGAAATCGACAATCCGCAGAAGATCATCATCGCCGGTCTCGGTCGCTTCGGTCAGGTGGTCAACCGTCTGGTGCAGGCCTCGGGCTTTCAGACCACCGTGCTCGATCACGATCTGAAAACCATCCAGCTCATGCGCAAATTCGGCTTCAAGGGCTTCTTCGGCGACCCGACCCGACCCGAATTGCTTCATGCCGCGGGCATCGACAGCGCGCGCATTCTGGTGATCTCCCTCGACGACCCTGCCGCTGCCACGCAATTGGTGAAATACGCCCGCTCGCTGCGCGATGATCTTTTCATCATCGTACGTGCCCGCGACCGGGTGCATGTCTATGAGCTCTACAAGGCCGGCGCCAACAAGATCGTCCGCGAGATGTTCGACAGTTCGCTGCGCGCCGGGCGCTATGTGCTCGAGGAAATGGGGTTCTCGGAATATGACGCGGCGATGACCGAACAGGCCTATTACCAGCATGACCGCGAAAGCATGCGGGTGCTGGCCGAGCTTTGGCAACCCAATGTGCCGGTGTCGGAAAACCCCGCCTATATCGAACGCGCCAAGACGCTCGACAAGGATTTCGAAGCGGCGCTGGTCACCCAGCTCGATCAGAACCGCAAAAAGAACAGCGCGGCCTGACCGCGCCGTTCCGCCCAAGCTTAGGGAGTTACTTGCCCGACACGCCCGCCTCGGCAAAGGTCGCCATGCCCGACAGGCAGGCGACCGCGGCCTTCACCAGAGGAATAGCCAAACCGGCGCCGGAGCCTTCGCCAAGGCGCAGGCCCATGGACAAAAGCGGCTCCTTGCCGATCGCCCCGAGCACCGCCGGATGCGCCGCCTCTGCGGAAACATGACCCGCGAGGCAGTGATCGAGTGCGCCGGGCACCGCCTTCTCAAGGGTCGCCGCCGCCGCGCAGCAGATGAATCCGTCGAGAATGACCGGAATGCGCAGCATCCGCGCCCGCGCGATACCGCCCGCCATAGCCGCCACTTCGCGCCCGCCAAGAGACGCAAGGATCTCCAGCGGTGCTTTGCCGCCATGAAGCGCCACACCCGCAGCACAGACCTCTTCCTTGATCTTCAGCCCGGCATCATCGACCCCGGTGCCACGCCCGACCCAATCGGCTGCCGTGCCTCCGAACAGCGCATGGGCAATCGCCGCCGCCGAGGTGGTGTTGCCGATGCCCATTTCGCCCACGACCAGCAAATCCGACTGCGGATCGACCGCGTCCCAACCCACTTTGAGGGCCGCAACGCACTCCGCCTCGTTCATCGCCGGGGCGATGGTGAAATCCGCCGTCGGACGGTCCAGTTCAATCGGGTGGATCGACATGATCGCGCCCGCGTTGCGCGCAAGCTGGTTGATCGCCGCGCCGCCATGTTCGAAATTCGCCACCATCTGCACCGTGACCTCCGCCGGGAAGGCCGAGACGCCGCGCGCCGTCACACCGTGATTGCCCGCGAAAACCGCCACCTGCGGCTGGGCAATCCTGGGCCGCGCCTCCCCGCGCCAGGACGCATACCAGATGCCGATCTCCTCGAGCCGACCAAGCGAGCCGGCCGGTTTCGTCAACTGGCTGTTGCGCGCCTCCGCCCCGGCCTTCGCCTCCAAATCCGGCCCAGGCGCCGCTTTCAGAAGCGCTTCGAACCCTGCAAGATCGAAAAATGCCATGCCTCAACTCTCCCTCATTGTCTTTGAGTCCCCGACCTTCTATCCCCTGAGACAGACCGAGGACAGGTCCGATTGCGAGGATGCCATGATCCGCCGTTTCCGCCCCGAAGCCGCCGACATCGCCACCGCTCTGGCGCTCCTGACCCGCATCCCGGTGCGTGCGGGCTTTGCGCGCAGCGCCGAGGCCGCCTGGGCCTTTCCCCTCGCGGGTCTCGCCGTCGGTCTTGTTGCTGGGGCCGTCGCAACAATCGCCGGATGGCTCGGGCTCGGCGCAGGGCTGATCGCCGGATTTGCCCTCGCCGCTCTGGTGATCGCCACGGGCGCCATGCATGAGGACGGGCTCGCAGATTGCGCCGACGGGTTCTGGGGCGGGTTCGAGCGCGCCCGTCGCCTCGAGATCATGCGCGACAGCCGGATTGGCGCCTATGGCGTGATCGCCCTCATCCTGGCGCTGCTGCTGCGTTTCACAGCACTTTCCACGCTGGCACATGACGACCTGATCGTTACCGCGATGATCGCAAGCGCCATGCTGTCGCGCGCCGCGCTGCCCTATCTCATGGTGCTGATGCCGCCTGCGCGCAAAGATGGCCTCTCGGTCACAACCGGTCGCCCACCGCGCGATGCCGCGTCTCTGGGCGCCGTGGTCGCCTTCCTGCTGTCCTGGCTGGTGGTGGGATTCGTGCCCACCGTCGTCGCAGCTTCCGCCATCGTTGGGACC
Organism: Celeribacter ethanolicus; assembly: GCF_001550095.1. GTDB lineage: Bacteria > Pseudomonadota > Alphaproteobacteria > Rhodobacterales > Rhodobacteraceae > Celeribacter > Celeribacter ethanolicus. Next base: position 172,012 of record NZ_LRUC01000018.1, read on the forward strand.
GCCTTTCTCGCCTCGCGCATCGCCACAGCCAAGATCGGCGGTCAGACCGGCGATGTGCTGGGCGCGACACAGCTCCTGAGCGAAATCGCCGCGCTCACCGTCTTCGCCACGCTCGCCTGAGCCGACGCCCGACGCAAACAGGTGCCCGCCTGCGTCACAGAGGTGAGGCAAACCTTACTTTCGAACTGGGAAAATCGCGGGGCTTTTCCCAGCCGTTCAAAAAATTCTTCCCTGACGTCACCGAACGCGCAAGCCTTGTGCCAGAGACCACACCGGATACCGCAAAACGCACAGGGTCACGAGAAACGACACCCCCATGCCGCCGCCGGACGACATCCTGTCTGCGATCCATGACGTCGCGCTCGCGCCTGTGCCGGATGATCGGTGCCGCAGGCAGTGTGATCTATGTGGGGGGCTTCGCGGCGCTCCAGATGCACTGGATCGGGGGCAAGGGGCTCTGGCACTCACGGAGCAAAATACTGGGCGCGCGCTTCCTTCTGATCAGCCTGAGCGTCGATTTTAATCTGGCATCGGCGATCACTCAGGTCTTTTTCCTCGGTTTCTGCCTGATGGGGCTGGGCCTGCGTCTCAAGGAACGCAACACCCGGATGCGGTCCAGATCGGTCTGGGGGGCTCCCAACCGTCTGGAGGACCCGACATGAGCGCTCCGAAAACCTGACAAGCCTTGTGCCCTTCCTGATGTCAGACGAAACGCTGTCACCTCCTCGGATGGCAGCGTTTTTGTCCGTGTGCCCCGCAAAGAAAAACCGCCGCCAGGTCTCCCCGGCGGCGGTTTCCTTTGTGCTTCAAATACTCGAAATCAGGCGGCGCGGCTCACCAGCACGTCGTCCACCTTCTTCTGGGCTTCCGCTTCACCGGTGCCGGACACGGCGGCCACTTCGCGGGTCAGACGGTCGAGGGCGGCCTCGTAAAGCTGACGCTCGGAATAGCTCTGCTCGCGCTGGTCATCGGTGCGGTGCAGGTCGCGCACCACTTCGGCGATGGCGATCAGATCGCCGGAGTTGATCTTTTGCTCATACTCCTGCGCCCGGCGGGACCACATGGCGCGCTTGACCTTGGCCTTGCCTTTCAGGGTCTTCATCGCGTCCTGCACCAGTTCCGGCGAAGACAGCGAGCGCAGCCCGGATTCGACGGCCTTGTTGGTCGGCACGCGCAGCGTCATCTTGTCTTTCTCAAAAGCGATGACGAAAAGTTCGAGGGACATGCCCGCGATTTCCTGTTCCTCGATCGACATGATCTGGCCAACACCATGGGCCGGGTAAACAACGAAATCGTTGGGGCGGAATTCGGATTTCTTGGTCTTGCTCATTTGCAGGTTTTTTCCTCAGACGGGACCGTTCTCACCACACAAGCACTCGCTTCCCGCCCCATTCCCGTTCTGACGGCACACACAAAAGCCGCCGGCCCGAAAGCCAAAACGAAGCCGACACGTGCTCTCTTCAAAGCACCTGACGACGGATATGAGGCGCGAAAAACTCAATCCCCTAAAAAAGCGTTGCTTTGGGGGTTGAGGTCGATATGCCCTGTCATGGTTTCCCTTTGATACCACAAAATCCGGCCCAAAGAAAGCATTGCGCGCTTCACCCACGGACTTCCCCCCGTTTTTCAGGGGGTTACATGAGATTCCAAGGCGTTAATCCCCGGTTACAAGCTGCGCACGCACGAAAAAGGGGCCCGAAAGACCCCTGTTCAACCTGCGAATCATCTCTGCCGCTGCAAAATGACGATACAAATCCCGGATCAGGAGCCTTCGCCCGGCGCTTCGGAGAAGTATTTGTCGAGCTTGCCCTCTTCGCCATCCTTGTCCTCATACCCCGGCATCGGGTCTTTCTTCTCGAGGATCACCGGCCAAAGCTCGGCATACTTCCGGTTCAGCTCGACCCATTTTTCCATGTCCGGCTCGGTGTCCGGACGGATCGCGTCTGCCGGGCATTCCGGTTCGCAGACACCGCAGTCGATGCATTCGTCGGGATGGATCACCAGCATGTTCTCCCCCTCGTAGAAACAATCCACGGGGCAGACTTCCACGCAATCGGTGTATTTGCAGGCGATGCAGTTATCAATCACGACGTAGGTCATTGCGGCTCATCCAAATCTGAATCTGTTCGCACTTGCTAGCGGCAAGCGCGCCATCATTCAAGCATGTCGGGGCGCGAAAGGTCCGTCATGCGACGATCTTTCTTCGTTGGGCGACCTTTTCCCTCGAACCGTGGCACAGACGGAACAGGGTCCTTCGGGGCCTCCGGCGGGCTCAGGTCTTCGTAAAGCCCCTGCGCCTCGGGCGCCGGACCGCGCCGCGTTCCACAACCGACCAGCCGGATCACCCGGATATGGTGGCCCTGCGGAAAGGTCAGCACATCGCCCGCCCCCACCGAGGTCGCCGCCTTGGACACTTTGGTGGAATTGACCCGCACATGGCCACCCGTGACGGTTTTCGTCGCCAGGCCGCGGGTTTTGAAAAAGCGGGCATACCAAAGCCACTTGTCGAGGCGAATGGTCTCCCGCTTTTCCATAGAGACTTACTTCTTGTCCTTCAAAGCCATCAGCGCCGCGAACGGATTGTCCGGGTCGATGGCTTTTTCTTTCTTCGGCGGGCGGGCTGAGAAGGTTTTAGGCTGGTTGCCACCCTGCCCCTTGCCGTCACGATCCCCGTCACGGCGCGGTTTTCCGCCCTTCTTACCTTGCGGCTTGCCACCCTTTTTGCCCTGCGGACGCTCGCCACCGGCATTCTGACCGCCTTGTGCCCCGCGACGCGGACCACGGTTGGCATTGCGATTGCCGCCACGGTTGCCACCCCAGGTGAAGGTGTAGAACTCTTCGGTCTCTTCTTCGACGACACCTGCATCCACCGCCACGCCTTCGGGCAGTTCGGTTTCGTCGAATTCAGAGGCTTCGTCCTCGGCAGGCACCGGCTGCGCGAATTCGGCAGAGGGGGCTTCGCCCTCGTCCGGAAGCTCCGCGGCGATACCGGACAGATCGGCGGCTTCCGGGATTTCCGGTTCACCGGCGGGCATGGCGTCGTCGGAGAGCACCTGATCCACGGTCTTCATCTTCACCCGTTCGGATTTGTCGGCCTTGTAGCCCAGACCTTCCATCAGATCGGCGAATTGTTCGAGCGTCATACCGGTGATCGACAGCATGTCCGGATTGGCCTCAAAGCCCGCGCGGCTGTCCTGCGAGCGCAGAAGATCGGCGAGGCGTTCGAGCATGTCGATGCGGATCGCGCGTTGACCCGAAAGGCGGTAGCCCGACATGGTATAATAGCCATCCGGCGCGTGATCGGCGGCGGGAATGGTCACCAGACCCGGCGGCGGCGCATCGGGGAATTCGTCAAATTTCGCGTTCAACGCCCAAAGCAAAAGACGCAGACGCGTCGGCGCGGGTTTCAGGAGCAGCGGCATGAAGATCGTGTACTGACCGAACCGCACGCCATGTTTGCGCAGCGCGCCACGGGCGTCCTGATCGAGGTCTTTGACCTCCTGCGCAATCTGCTCACGCGGGATCACACCGAGGTTTTCGACCAGACGGAAAGCAAAACCACGGGCCAGCCCGGTCAGCGTTTCGTCGCGCGACATGTTGAGAAGCGGCTCGAACAGGGTCGCCACCTTGCGGTCGATGAAATGCTGCAAACGGCGCTGGACCTTCTCAGCCACATCCGTTGCCACGCCTTCGTCCACAAAGGCCACGGCGCGCGGTTTCAGCGCATCGTCACCTGCGACCAGCTTGCCCACGGCATGCTCGCCCCACATCAGACCGCCCTGATCGGTGAAATCCATCTCCGTATCGGGGGCGTTGTAGAACCGGTCCGCGCGCAGGTTGAATTCCGGCGCAAGTGCGGCCATGGCGGCAGCGGCGAGGGTCTTCGCCTCATCCGGAGTTGCGGCTTTATCTTGCATAAAGCGGAACCCCTCAAGACGGCCGACGAATTCGCCTTCAACCGTCACTTCACCCTTGTCGTTCACGTCGGCCACAAGGCCCTCCTTCTGTTTGAGCCGCCGAAGGAGCACACTCGTCCGCCGGTCCACAAATCTTTGCGTCAGCGCGCCATGCAGCGCATCCGACAATCGGTCTTCTACAGCGCGGGTTGCCTCACGCCAATGGCTTTCGTCGTCAACCCAGTTTTCGCGCTGCGCAACATAGGTCCAAGTGCGGATATAGGCGAGTCTTTTAGACAGAGTGTCGATATTGCCCTCGGTCCGGTCAATGCGTTTGACCTGTGTGGCCAGCCAATCGTCGGGAACCCGCCCATATTCGTGTAAAAATTCAAAAATCCGCTCAAGAAGCGAGGTGTGTTCGCCATGGCTGATTCCCCGGAAATCGGGAATGCGACACACGTCCCACAAAAGTTTCGTATCCCGCGCCGTACGCAGCCGGGGGCGCACGGTTTTGAGCGTCGAGAGCGTCTTGAGCGCCTGAAGGTCGTCCGCCTCCCGCGCCTTGACCAGGGCCGGGTCGGAGGGGGCCATTTCGAGCGAGGCGATCAGCCGGTCGACCGTGCCGAATTCGAGGCGCGGATTGCGCCAGTTGAGTTTCTTTTGCGGGGTAAACCGATGCTCCTCGATGGCCTCGATCACCTCGGCGTCAAACGGCTCCGCCTCCCCCGTCACGCCAAAGGTGCCGTCGGTCTGATAGCGCCCGGCCCGCCCCGCGATCTGCGCCAGCTCGTTGGGCATGAGATAGCGCATCCGGCGCCCGTCGAACTTGATCGTCGAGGAAAACGCCACATGGGTGACGTCGAGATTGAGCCCCATGCCGATGGCATCCGTGGCGACGAGGTAATCCACATCGCCGTTCTGATACATCTCGACCTGCGCGTTGCGGGTCCGGGGGGACAAAGCCCCCATGACCACCGCCGCACCGCCCTTTTGACGGCGCAAAAGCTCGGCGATGGCATAGACATCATCAACAGAAAACCCGACAATCGCCGCCCGCGCGGGCATGCGACTTATCTTTTTCGAACCTGAATAGGTCAGGCGTGAAAACCGCTCCCGCCGCATGAACTGCGCCTTGGGCACCAGTTGTGCGATCACCGAACGCATGGAATCGGAGCCCATGAACAGGGTTTCGTGCAGGCCACGGGCATGAAGCAAACGGTCAGTAAACACATGCCCGCGCTCGGGATCGGCGCAGAGCTGAATCTCATCAATCGCGAGAAAATCCGCCCCCATGCCGGTGGGCATCGCCTCGACGGTACAGACCCAATATTGCGTGCGCGGCGGCACGATGCGTTCTTCGCCCGTGACCAACGCCACCACAGACGGACCGCGCGCGGCGACGATCCGGTCGTATACCTCGCGCGCCAAAAGGCGCAAAGGCAGGCCGATCACACCTGTGCGGTGCGCCAACATGCGCTCGATGGCGTAATGCGTTTTGCCTGTGTTGGTCGGGCCCAGCACCGCCGTGATCCGACCGCCGCCCATCGCGTCCCCCATCGGGTCTCGTCCTGTCTTGTCTTTACAGAGGGAACTTAGAGCGCCACACCGCCGAGCGCCAGTTCAAGCCGCGCAATCCGATCCGAAAGACCTTCCATATTGGGATGAATTTCTTCGATCTTATGCAGCACGGCGAGCGCCTGCGGCTCGTCGCCGGTTTCTTCGAGAATCAGCGACAGGCCCGAGAGCGCCCCGAAATGCCGTGGCTCGCGGCTGAGAACCTCGCCGATGTCCTGAAGCGCAGGGCCATAAAGCCCCGCCATGAAATAGGCCGTGGCGCGCGCGTTATAGGCTTCGGTAAACTCCGGGGCATGATCCACAAGCGCGGTCAGATGGCCGATGGCGCCCTGAACATCGCCCGCTTCCATCGCCAGGCGCCCACGCTCGAGCAGAAGATCCATGGCGTCGGAGCCGGAGCGCGACAGCTCAAGCGCAATCTCCTGCTCAATCCGGGAGGCATCATAGGGATCGGCCTGCGACAGCTCACCAAACAGCGTGTCGAGCTTTGCTGCATCCGCGGCAAAAGCGCCCGCCCCCCCGATCCCGACCCCGAAAAAGAGCCAGAACGCAACGGCACATTTGAGAAACTGTCGTAATCTCTTCATAACGATCTGGATTGTAGCTTTCTGGGCCCCATGTTCATAGTCACAATGTGGCGACAGGGCGCGCCCCAGACAACCGGAGGAATACATATGAGCGATATCATCACCAAGGCCGTGGAAGCCCTGTCCGAGAAAATCGACGGCTTCACCGCCGGCGTTGCGAAATTCGTGATCGAGGGCGAAGGCGCCATCGTGGTCGACGCCGACGGCGTGCGCGCCGCCGATGATGCGGCCGATGTGACGCTGACAGCCGATCTCGAAACCTTTCAGGGTATGATGGAAGGCGACGTCAACCCGACCGCGGCTTTCATGCAGGGCAAACTGTCGATCGACGGCGACATGGGCCTTGCCATGCAGCTCGGCTCCGCGCTGTCGTGAGCCACGAGCGCGCGCCCTATTATGCCGAACTGGCCGACGGGCCGGACCATGGCGAGGCCTATTGGCTGACCGCCTCGGATGGGGTGCGCATTCGTGTCGGGCTTTGGCCGCACGAGGGCGCGAAGGGCACGGTGTTCATCCTGCCCGGGCGCACCGAATGCGTCGAGAAATACGGGCGCGGCGCGGCGGATTTTGCCGCCCGCGGCTTTGCCAGCCTCGCCATCGACTGGCGCGGGCAAGGCATTGCCGAGCGTCTTTTGAAAGACCGCCGCATCGGCCATGTCGAGCATTTCGCCGATTACCAGAAAGACCTAGACGCGGTTATTGCACTCGTCGAAGATCTGGCCGGTGAGAAAGCCCTGCCGAAACCGTGGTTCCTCATCGGCCACTCCATGGGCGGAGCCATTGGCGTGCGCGCTCTGATCGAGGGCAGACCCTTCAAGGCCGCCGGGTTTTCCGCGCCGATGTGGGGCATCGGTCTCTCGCCGATCCAGAAACTTCTGGTGCGCTTCGTCTCGCCGGTGTTTCATGCCCTCGGCCTGCAAAACCTGCGCGCGCCGGGCACCAAGCCCGAGAGCTACATGGTCTGGCACGGGTTCAAGGACAACCTTCTGACCTCGGACCGCGACATGTTCGATTACATGACCCGGCAGGTGGTGGAAAAACCCGACCTCTCGTTGGGCGGGCCATCGTCGCATTGGGTCACCGAGGCCATTGCGGAAAACGACTGGGCCTTCGATCACCAGCTGCCCGACGTGCCGGTGCTCTGTTTTCTGGGTCTCGACGAAAAAATCGTCAATACCGGGGCCGTGCGCGATTTCGCGGCGCGCTGGCGCTCCTGCGAGTTGATCGAAGTGGCGGGCGGGCGGCACGAGATCCCGATGGAAAACCCGACGATCCGCAAACACTTCTACGACCATCTGGCCGCACTTTTTTCCGAGCAATGCACCTGAAACGGATCAGAAACGCACCTGATCCTTTGCATCCGCCGCCGCGACGCCCTATCTGTTGAAAAACAACTTGAGGAGCGATGCGATGCGGTTCACCTTCCCCCAGCCGGTTTTCGATCAGAACGCCCAGAGCGGCCATAACCAATTCGGGGATCTGCCGGACTGGGACCTCACCGATCTCTATCCCTCCACCGACGCCCCCGAGGTCAAACGCGATCTCGACTGGCTCGAGGAACATTGCGCCAGCTTTGCCGAGGATTACGAGAGCAAACTCGCGGGTCTCGACGGCGCGGGCATGTATGACTGCATCCTGCGCAATGAACGGATTTCGCAGGTCGCGGGCCGTCTCGGCTCTTTCGCCGGGCTGCTCTATTACCAGAACACCGTAGATGGCGAGCGGGCGAAATTCCTCTCCGACATTCAGGACAAGATCACCAATTTCACCGCGCCTCTGGTGTTTTTCTCACTCGAAGTGAACCGCATTCCCGAGGACACGCTCGAAGAGATGCTGAAACACGACGGGCTCGCCCGCTACCGGCCGATTTTCGAGCGGATGCGCAAGATGCGCCCCTATCAGCTCTCCGACGAGCTGGAGCGCTATGAGCACGACATGTCGGTCGTCGGCGCCTCCGCGTGGAACAAACTGTTCGACGAAACCATTGCCGATCTGAAATTCGAGGTGAACGGCGAGACGCTCGGGATCGAAGCCGCGACCACGCTGATGACCGAACAGGACCGCTCCGTGCGCGAAGCGGCGGCGCGCGAGATTGGCAAGGTTCTGGGTCAGAACATCAAGATTTTCTCCCGAGTGCACAACACATTGGCCAAGATGGGCCAGGTCGAGGACAAATGGCGCGGCATGCCGACGCCGCAGACCGGACGGCACCTGTCGAACGATGTCGAACCGGAGGTGGTCGAGGCGCTGCGCAACGCGGTGGTCAAAGCCTATCCGAAGCTGTCGCACCGCTATTACGAGCTGAAACGTGGCTGGCTTGGGCTCGATAAACTTCAGGTATGGGACCGCAACGCGCCCCTGCCGATGGAAGAAACCCGCACCGTCGGCTGGGACGAGGCGCGCAAGACCGTGATGGACGCCTATGCCGGGTTCGACCCGCGTATGGCCGAGATCGCCGAGCCGTTTTTCACCAAGGGCTGGATCGACGCGGGCGTCAAACCGGGCAAGGCTCCGGGCGCCTTCGCCCATCCGACCGTGACCGACGCGCATCCCTATGTGATGCTCAACTACCTCGGCAAACCGCGCGACGTGATGACGCTGGCGCATGAGCTGGGTCATGGCGTCCATCAGGTTCTGGCCGCAGGGCAAGGCGAATTGCTCGCCGATACGCCGCTGACGCTCGCGGAAACGGCCTCGGTGTTCGGCGAAATGCTGACCTTCCAGAAAATGCTCAAAGGCGCCAAAACCGACGCCGAGCGCAAGGTCATGCTCGCTGGCAAGGTCGAGGACATGATCAACACGGTCGTGCGCCAGATCGCGTTTTACGATTTCGAATGCAAGCTGCACGAGGCGCGCAAAGGCGGCGAGCTGACGCCGCAGGACATCAACAAAATCTGGATGTCGGTGCAGGGCGAATCCCTCGGCCCGGCCTTCGAATTCTTCCCGGACTACGAGGTCTACTGGTCCTACATCCCGCATTTCGTCCACTCGCCCTTCTACGTCTACGCCTATGCGTTCGGCGACGGTCTGGTGAATGCTTTGTATGCGGCCTATACCGAGCAACCCGAAGGCTTCCAGGACAAATATTTCGACATGCTCAAATCGGGCGGCTCGAAACATCACAAAGAACTGCTGAAACCCTTCGGCCTCGACGCCTCCGACCCGAAATTCTGGGACAAGGGCCTGTCGATGATCTCCGGCTTCATCGACGAATTGGAAGCGATGGAGTGAGCTGGCAATGTCAGAAGAGACACTCGAAACGCTAAGAAATGCGGCGATTAAACTCTGGCAAGAAAAAGAAACGCGTCCTGCATCGCTTAAAGAAAAAATTGAACGTGCTACGGTCTTTCTGGTTGTAAAACATGAACAAGATGAATTCGTCGTTCCTCTTGCTTGGGCTTGGGATGCACACAAACCAAACTGGCAGTCTGAAACAAAAAGCAGCAACACTACTTCTGTCACGAACAAGGTCAAGAAACTAGGATTGCAGGAGCTTCCAAAAAATTCTGTCGAACATCAGCACTGCTGGGATCTGAGTTTGCAAGCCTTGCGTGAGCTAAAGTCTACAAAAGGATTTTCAAAGCGCGATGAACGTACACGGAGTCGAGTTCCTTCAGATAACAGATATTATATCCTTGAAGCTGAGAACATCGGAGCCTCTTCGTTCAGTCCAGAAGAACTCGCTAAGAACGCTGGAGCGGATGGTGCCGTCTCGCAGATCACAACAAACCGGTATGAAAGAAAACCTGCAAACAGACGTGCCTGTATTGCTCATCACCTAACGGATGATAACCGTATCCTCTGTGAAGTTTGCAAGATTGATTTTCAGGAGAGGTATGGAGAAATTGGTCGCGGCTACATTCATATCCATCACGTTCATCCACTTGGCAACAAGCAGTCTCCGAAGGACTTCGACCCAACGGTTCATTTGAAACCCCTTTGCCCGAACTGCCATGCCATGATCCATCGCCTGACGGATGTTGAAAATGGTATCGAAACGCTCCGCTCCATTATCGAAAAATCAAACGTCGGCCTTCAAGACGCATGACTGTTAGCATTTCCCCTCTGCCCCGCGAAGACCTGAACCGTCTCGCGGGGTTTTCTTTGCCACCCGATCAAGCGGGCTTTGCCGATCTGCCGTCCGTCACCCTGTCCACAGGCACGGCACGAGATGGTCATGTGATTATCTCCGAGAGCCAGCCGGTGGGCTTTTTCGCCATCGACCGGGATTATTCGGATCATCACGATTTCGCCCCCAAAGGCGCCCTCGGATTACGTCAGTTCATGATTGATCACGCTGCGCAGGGCCAGGGCCATGCCTCCGCCGCCTGCCGGGCGCTGAAACCCTATCTGCAAGCGCAATACCCGGGGGCTGACACCTGTTACCTGACCGTGAATTGCCGCAATCCCAACGCGCGCCGCGCCTACCTCAAGGGAGGGTTCATCGACACCGGTGCGCTCTATCTCGACGGTGGCTTCGGGCCACAGCACGTCATGTGCCTGCCCCTCACCTGATCACTTCAACTGGCTGTCTTTCGAGCCGCGCCGGTTGATCCCGCCGCGCGGCTTATAGGCGCTGTCACGGTCGCGCTGACAGTCGATACAAAGCTTCACGCCGGGGATCGCCTTGCGCCGTGCTTCGGGGATTTCCTCACCACATTCGGCGCATTCCGTGAAACTCTCGCCCACCGGCGTGCGATGCTGTTTCATCCGGGCCAGTTCGTCGCTGATCGAGGCCTCGATCTGTTCGCTCACCGCGCCGTCTTTCGCCCAGCCGCCTGCCATATCCGTTCCTTTCCTGAACCGTCTCTCTCAAGTCTTTGCCCTGAGCGCCCGCCCGTCAAGCCCGCACCTTGCCTCGCATCACCCGCCATTCGTGCCAAACGAGCCACATCACCACGAGATCGAACCCGGTCAGGAACAAGAGCCCGGCGGAGTGTGTGTAGCTGTAGCGATAGAGCTGATAGAGGATGAACAGCGTCATCACGACGAGCGAGAGCGGATAGGCGACCGGCTTGCGTCGCAACAGCCCGGCGACCAGCACCACTTTGATCAACCCGTGGCTCATCAGATAGAAGGCGTAGAAACTCTGCGTCGCGCCGGTCATGCCCTGTGCCGCCGCCAGAAGATGGGTCGCCACGAAATCGCGCGGGTCCTCCAGAAGCTCTTCGCGGGTCAGAACATTGACCCAATGCAGCACGGTCTCTGTGCGAGCCAGATAAAACAGCGCCCCGCCCGCGATCTCGATCAACGCGTGCACCCCCTTTAGGATCACACTGATCTGAAAGGCATTCCGGAAATATGTCTCGCGCAGGGGCATCGCCGCAGCTCTCAGTCGAGCTCCGTCCAGGGCCAGGGCTTCACCTCGCTGTCGCCGGTGATGTAGCGCGTTGCCTTGGCAAACCATATACCCACATCCGTGCCCGCATCCGCCACCCGATCATTGGGTTTCTTGCCGTTCATCAGCATGATGATCGCCTGAAGGATCGCCAGCACGCCGATGATCGTCGAAGCGAAGCTCATCATCACCCAGATGATGATCGAATAGAGGATTCGCGCGCCGATGTTCTCGGAAATCTCCTCGGGGCGCGCAGCCTTTTTGCCGCCCAGATCGGGCATCACGTGATCGAATTCATGCGGGTCGGCCATGGGTGATTCCTTTGTTGTCCGGTGTCAGTTTATCCCGAACGTCCACCGACCAAAATCGTCCGTCTCTCCCCAAACTGACGTGGGGTTTCATTTGGGTGTTTTTTAAACACCGCCTAGGCTCGCCGCAAAACGGGAGGACTTTCAATGCTCAAATGGATCGGACGGCTCATCGCCGTGGTGCTGGTGATCGCAGCCGTGGTATTTTTCAGCATCGGACCGGGGATCGTGGAAAAGGGCCAGAACGGCTATGTCGCCCATGCCCCCTACCCGATCTCACCCGAAGCACAGGCCCTGCACGACCGTCTCGTGATCGGCGATCTGCACGCCGACAGCCTGTTGTGGAACCGCAACCTTCTGGAACGCTCCGACCGGGGCCATGTGGATTTCCCGCGCCTGCGCGAGGGCAATGTCGCGGTGCAGGTGTTCACCGCCGTGACCAAAAGCCCGGCGGGTCAGAATTACGAAGAAAACTCCGCAGAGGCGCGCGACAACATCACGCTGCTGAGCATTGTTGAGCTGTGGCCGGTGAAAAGCTGGTCCGATCTGACCGAGCGCGGGTTGTACATGGCCAAACGGATGCAGCGCTATGAGGACAAGGCCCCCGATCAGGTGCGCATCCTCCGGACCAAAGCCGATCTCGACGCGGTGCTGGCCGCCCGCGCTGCCGGACAACCGCTCACCGGGGCGCTTCTCGGCTCGGAAGGCGGGCATATCCTTGAGGGCGATCTGGCCAATCTCGACCGGCTTTACGCAGCGGGCTATCGCCTGATGGGGCTGACCCATTTCTTCGACAATGCGCTTGGCGGCTCTCTGCATGGCGAGGACAACAGCGGGCTGACCGATTTCGGACGCGCGGTGGTCGAGGCCATGGTCGACAAGCATATGGTGATCGACCTTGCCCACGCCTCGCCGCGCATGGCACGCGAAGTGATCGCGATGACAGATCAGCCTCTGATCCTCTCGCACACCGGCATTCATTCCCATTGCGAGGTGAAACGCAATTTCGAGGACGATCTGATGCGCGAGATCGCCGCGACCGGCGGTGTGATCGGCATCGGCTATTGGGAAGACGTGACCTGTGACGCCTCCCCCGCCGGGGTTGCGAAAACGATCAAGGCCGCCATTGATCTGGTCGGTGCTGATCATGTGGCACTCGGCTCCGATTACGACGGCTCCGTCACGGTGGAATTCGACACCTCCGAACTTGCGGCTTTGACACAGGCGCTGATGGATGAGGGCCTGAGCGAAACGGAAATCGCCGGTGTCATGGGGGGCAATATGGTGCGGATGCTGGGCGAGGTGTTGCCGCAGTAACCGTCAGTCGACGCCAATTCGCCAAAGCCGCCGCAGCGCCTCCGCCATGCTCAGGTCAGGCTCGAACGCGCCGCTGTCGAGAAACGCGCGCGTCTGCACGATGACGCGCGGGTTCTGCATCATGAACGTATGCGTGACCGGAAGCGTCAGATGCGCCGTCATGCCTTCGACCCTGGTGCTGTCGATCGACACCTTGCCGTCATCCACGCCCTCGACCACCGCCGAGAGCACCGGATTGAGCGACTGACTCCCCGCAATGACCCCAGTCTCAAACGGCACAGGCGGCAGAGTCCCCGGCAGGCCTTCGGTGCCCAGTTGTAACCCCGCGGGACCGTTGGCCGCTTGAAAGGCGGTGTATTCGCCGAACCTGTCGATGATCTCGGAGCCATGATTGGGCGCGCCAAGCATGACGACACGCCCCCACGTCAGCTCCGGGTGGTCCGCGGCGAAGCTGCGCAACAGGATCGCCCCCATGGAATGCGTCACCACATCGGGTGTGCTGTCCGGAGCACAGGCCTCGCGGGCGCTGCGCAACGCCGGATCGGCCAGAAGCGCCACCGGGGCCGCGCGCGAGGGGTAATCCTGATTGACGGTCTTGTACCCCGCCGCCTCAAGCGCATGCTCCATCACCAGCATAGAGGCATCCGTGCGCGCCAACCCGTGCAACAGGATGACGCAACGCGGCTTCGGTGCGTCCTGCGCCAACGCAGACTGGCTGACGGTCAAGGCGACGAACGTGCTGAAAACAAGGGCGGGAAAACGGGTCATATAAGAGATATGGCGATGCGCTAGCAAAGGCACAAGATCAGCCCCAAAGCCGACTTCCTCAAAACAACACGGGCGCCCGACAAGGGCGCCCTTACCAATCGTACCTCCCAGAGGAACTCCCCCCTTGCGGGTCAGGATCGTCCGGGTGTTGGCCCTTTGAGCGAGGGGGCACATGCTCCTCCGTCTCGCTTCATCCGGGGTCTCAAAGCCTCAATCGGCAGCACCCTTTCAGATCCCTTGAACCGTCTTCCCCGGCCCTGCCCCCGAACATCCCTCCACGGATCCGAGAAACCCAAGCCGGAGGCGCCGGTTATTGCGGCGGATCCTCCTTGTTGTTAGAGCCAGAAGCGTGGAACATTCTCATGTCTCCTCCTTTTCTTGCCTTATCAACACTTTAATCATAGCCCGAGTCGCGCAGATCAACCTTGATCCCGATCAAATCGCGGCTGTGAAAACCGCGTCGATCATTGCCTGCGTGCCCTTGGCCTCCTCCAGGCTCCAGGGATATGTCACACCTTCCTTCACACTCCGAACGAAGTTTTCAACCTGCACAACATATTGCCGCACGGCCGGGAAACTCTCGATCCACCGCAGCCCCTGCCCGTCCGTGATCTCGATCTCGGCCAGCCCCGCGACGCCTGCGTTGAACGGGGTTTTCACCACGATCAGCCCCTTGCGGCCATGAAACCGTGCCTCTTGGAACGGCGCCATCCGCATCGAGACATAGCCGTGATAGGCGAAGCCCGGAAACCGCGCGGAGACCTCCGCCGTGACATCGACGCCGGCCTCGCGCGTGATCTCCGCATGTGTGATCGCCACAGGCTCCTCCCCCGTCGCAAACCGCACACAGCCAAAGGCGTAGACACCAATGTCGCCCAGAGCGCCACCGCCGGTTTCGGGCCGGTTGCGGATATTGCCCGCGTCCGGGTTGTCGAAGGAAAACCCGACCTCGACCCGTTCGAGTGTCCCGATCTCGCCCGCCGCCAACAGATCGCGCAGCCGCTGCCATTGCGGGTGATGCACGATCATGAAGGCCTCGGCGCACACAAGCCCGGTCGCATCGCGCTTGGCAATCAGCGCGTCGATCTCTCCGGCCTTCATCGCAATGGGTTTCTCGCAGAGCACATGCTTGCCCGCCGCCATGGCCTTGAGGCTCCACACCACATGCAGGTGATTGGGCAGCGGGATATAGACCGCGTCGATCTCCTCCGAGGCCAGCAGGGCGTTGTAATCGGTGAACACCTTGAGATCGGGGACGAAGGCACGAAACGGCGTCGCTTTCTCCTCCGACGAGGTGGCGAGTGCGGCAAACACTGCCCCCTCCGCCTCATGGATCGCCCGCGCCATGTGATGGAGCGCAAAATCCGACGCCCCAAGGACGCCGAACCGTACCGGCTTGCTCATATTCAGCCCTCCCTTGCTGAAACGATAGCACCATCATGCGCGGAGGCGGAACAAATGAAAAGGGCGGCCCAAAGGACCGCCCTCATGTTCCGTTTTTTCAGCGCCGCTCAGGCGTTCTCAAGAATGCCCTGTTCCTTCGCCAGCTCCTGCATGCGCTTTTGCAGCTTCTCGAAAGCACGCACTTCGATCTGGCGAATGCGCTCGCGCGACACCTCGTATTTCGCCGACAGGTCTTCGAGCGTCATCGGCTGATCCTTCAGACGGCGCTCCATGAGAATGTCCTTTTCACGGTCGTTGAGCACCTCCATCGCACGGACCAGAAGCTCGCGCCGGGTTTCCATCTCGTCGCGGGCCTCGTAATCGGCGGCGGTGTTGGCGCTTTCGTCCTCAAGCCAGTCCTGCCATTGCGCGGAGCCTTCCTCGTCACTGCCCACCGTAGCGTTGAGCGAGGCATCGCCCCCCGACATCCGCCGGTTCATCGAGATCACCTCGTCCTCGGTCACGCCCAGATCGTGCGCGATCTGCTTGACGTTGTCCGGGTGCAAATCGCCCTCTTCGAAGGCGCCAATCCGGGCCTTGGCCTTGCGCAGGTTAAAAAACAGTTTCTTCTGTGCCGAAGTGGTGCCGAGTTTCACCAGAGACCACGAGCGCAAGATATATTCCTGAATGCTCGCACGGATCCACCACATGGCATAGGTCGCCAGACGGAAGCCTTTTTCCGGGTCGAACCGTTTGACGGCCTGCATCAGGCCCACGTTGGCCTCGGAAATCACCTCCGCCTGCGGCAGACCGTAGCCGCGATAGCCCATGGCGATCTTGGCCGCGAGCCGCAGGTGCGACGTCACGAGCTTATGCGCCGCCCGGCTGTCTTCGTGATCGACCCAGCGCTTGGCGAGCATGTATTCCTCTTCGGGTTCCAGCATCGGGAACTTGCGAATTTCCTGCAGATAGCGGTTCAGACCCTGTTCGGGACTGGGAGCCGGCAAATTTGCGTAGTTACTCATGTCTCACATCTCTCCCGCGTCATGCGCCATGTTATAAGGCTTAACATCTCATTTGGGAAGGGATGTTAGCGCTTTCAAGAGGCGCTGCCACGTTTTCTCATTGCGACAATTTAAACGAAAGATGACCCGACATCCGCCGCCCGACCAGCGCATTTCACCGAAATTACATGCAGATCACGCCAATGTGGTCTCTGTTACATCGGCTCAGAGCTGATCGAGCAACACCTGCATATCCTCAGGCAAAGGCGCCTCAAACCGCATGTCCTCGCCCGTCACCGGATGCACGAATCCCAACACGGCGGCATGGAGCGCCTGACGCGGGAAGGCGTCGACCGCGGCCCGCGCTTGGTCCGACAGCGCTTTGTGATTAAGCTTCCTGCGCCCGCCATAGGTCTGATCGCCCACCAACCCATGCCCGGCATGGGCCATATGCACGCGGATCTGGTGGGTGCGCCCGGTTTCCAGCCAGCATTCCACCAGCGCAAGCTGCGGCGGCGTGCCATAAAGCTCCACCACCCGCGCCCGCGTCACCGCATGACGGCCCTCGGTAAAGGACACCGCCTGTTTCTGACGATCTGTTTTGTGACGGCCCAGAAACGACGTGATGCGCAGAATGTTCGAGCCTTCGAAACTCACGCCCCTCACGCCCCGAAGGCGCGGGTCCATCGGGTCCGGCGCACCATAGACCAACGCGAAATATTTCCGCTCCACCGTGTGCTTTTCGAACTGTTTCGCAAGACCCTGATGCGCCTTGTCGGATTTCGCCGCGACCAAAAGCCCGGAGGTGTCCTTGTCGATCCGATGCACGATGCCGGGGCGTTTTTCACCTCCGATCCCCGACAGGCTGTCGCCGCAATGCGCCATCAGCGCATTGACCAGAGTGCCCGAAGGCGAGCCCGGCGCGGGATGGACCACCATGCCCACCGGTTTGTTCACCACGATCAGGTCGTCATCCTCGTAGATCACATCGAGCGGGATGTCTTCGGCCTGCACCTCGACCTCGGCGGCCTCTTCCACCGTGATCTCGATCCGATCGCCTTCGGCCACCTTGCCCTTCTGATCCGTCACCACCGCACCGTTCACCTTGATCGCCCCCTCGGCGAGCAATTTCGCCAGACGCGAGCGCGACAGCACCGCTTCTTCTGGCACATCGCGGGCAATCGCCTTATCAAGACGCTTGGGCGGTTTTTCCGCGATGAGGAAGGCGACGGTGGATACGGGCATGAGCAACCTTGAGATTGATCCGAAGGACGCGGCCCGGCTGACGCTCCTGCGACGGCTGGTCACGACACTTCTGGTGGTGATGATTGCCGGGTTTCTAGTGCTGATCGCCCTGCTTGTCACCCGTTTCCCGTCAATGGACGCGCCCGCTCCGACATCCCTGCCCTGGCCCGATCGTCTGGCCCTGCCGGAGGGCATCACCCCAGAGGCGGTGACACGCGGTTCCGACTGGGTCGCCGTGGTCGCGGGCGATGAAATTCTGATTTTCAATGCCGAGGACGGCGCCCTGCGCCAGCGTGTCTCCGTCAAAGTGTCTCCGTAAGCGCCTGACACCCCAGAAACGCACCCCGGAAATACGCCGCGAAACGGATCGCACAGAAACGCAAACGGAGAAGCGAGCGCCGAGGCCTTGCCTGACCTGCGGCGCTACTCCCCCGATGGACCGGTCACATCTGCGGACCGGCCCCTACCTTCCCCAATTCAGCTCCCGCCCGACGAGGGCAAAAAACAGGATTGGAGACATGACAAGCGCCGCATAGGCGAAACCCACGAAATAAAGATGCATTTTTTCCTCCCTTTTTGGAAGGATACCACAAATTCGCCAAATCTGCTACATTTTGTCGCAGGCCCTGCGACAGAGGGCGACACCGCCACTGACAAAGACATCGACATCGTCGCGGGTTTCAGCAGCATGCCGGTCGACAGAAGGGCATGAGAGCGTACAGGAACACCCGCAGTGGCAACACCACGAGATCAGTCAAACTGAAAGAGGAAGGGAAAGAGTGGTACCACCTCCCCGGCTCGAACGGGGGACCTCCTGATCCACAATCAGGCGCTCTAACCAACTGAGCTAAGGCGGCACTGACGGGGGATTTAACGAGACGGGCAGATGATTGCAAGAGGCAGATTGCGAGAAAATTGCCCGAGACCCGGAATCTCCCGCGCCCCTTGCGTCAGA
Organism: Celeribacter ethanolicus; assembly: GCF_001550095.1. Classification (GTDB taxonomy): domain Bacteria; phylum Pseudomonadota; class Alphaproteobacteria; order Rhodobacterales; family Rhodobacteraceae; genus Celeribacter; species Celeribacter ethanolicus. Next base: position 190,388 of record NZ_LRUC01000018.1, read on the forward strand.
TCGGGCGAACGCGTATTTCGGGAAAGATCAAAAGGAGCCGTCATGGGTATCAATTCGGAACGCGACATCGAAGCCAATCTGCAAATCGGGCCGACCTCGCTCGGCATGGTGCGGATGTTCATCGAGGCCACCGGCGGCATCGAGATTCCGATGGATTTCGAACCTGAAGAGGCCGAAGAGATCGCCGAAGAGCTGATGGCTGCGGCGGCGCAAGCGCGGAAAATGGCGAAATAAGCCCGGCTTGACCAGCGTTGAATGCCTCCGGCGAGAATATTTCTCCCACGGAAAGTCCTTTTAGCTTTCTCCTCCGAACAACGCCGCGACGCCCGGATCGCGATAGCCCTGTAGCCGACGCGCCGCATCGCGCGCGGCCTTGAGATGCACCGATTTGCGCCGGGCGGCAGGCAATTTGTCCTCCTCCGGCATACGGATAATCTCCGCCTGATAGGCATCGGCGATGATCAGCCCCGCTTCGGGCGGCAGAATCTCCGTCGGAAAGTCGAGATCTACGGCGAAGAAATACCGGTCGCACCACGGCAGATAGCCCTGCCATTTCGCGTCCGACATGAAATCGGCGCGCGACGATTTGCACTCCACCACCCAGACCTCGCCTTTCGGCCCCAGCGCCAGAACATCGACGCGCAGGCCGCGCGCGGGCACCCATTCCTCGACACACGCGAAATCATGCGAACGCAGATGGCGGCACACGCCGCGCGCCAGTAACTGGCCGGGTTGGGCGGACGTGAGAAACGTATCGGTCATGGCCAGACCCTGCCGCAGTCTCGCGCGATTTTCAACGCCTCCCCCTTGTCGTCCTCGCAGCAAAGCCCTATCTCGAAGCCCAGGCGGGATCTGCTCTTCTCGTACACATGGGCGCAAGTCTCCGGTGGCCTTACGCAACCGAATGGGAGCTGGCTCTGTCTGGATCCTGGTCCAGTTACCTGGCGCCCACCTGATTTTTCAGGCTTCGGGAGCATACGCGCTGCTACGGATGCTGTGGTCCCCCGCCGCCTTCTTGAAGGCAATTCAACAAGACGCCCTCGAAGAGGGTCAAAACGCAAAACGCGCCCGAAAGGACGCGTTTTTCTTTGTTGTGACACTCGCTCAACGGCGCCGCGACGCCGCGACCGGGATCGGTTCCATCGCCATCAGCGGGATGTCGTCGCGCTTGCCGCCCTGCCCGGTATCTTCGCTTTCGGCCATCCGCATGATCGTAATGGCGAATTGCACGCCGGAGAACACGATGCCATTGGCAAACCACAAGACGATGACAGCAATGATGCCCGCGTCGTTATGCGTGACCAGATGCCAGAGGTTGGCGACGTTGAAGTAGAGAAGCGCGCCCACAAAAGCCGCCGCGATGGCAAAGCCGATCAGGACCTGAGTGATGTAGAGTTTCACGAGCTTCGGCATAGCAGCACTCCAAACGGGAACATATTCAAGAATCTTAGCACATGTGGCGGGATTTTCCAGTTCCATTCCGTCGCATCCCAAAACGCAAAAAACGCCCCAAGGAGGGACGTTTCCATCAGAATTGTGCTCGGAAACGCTTCGGGATGCGCTCCACGTGTTAGAATATTCGCGCGTTTTCCCTCCGCGTTAAAACGCTTCTGGGTGCGCCTCGCGGGCCATATGATCCAACACCGCATTGACGAATTTCGGCTCGCGACCATCGGGATAGAAAGCTTTCGCCACATCGACGAACTCGACGATCACCACCTTCGGCGGCGTGCGACCGGACAAAAGCTCCGCCCCTGCCGCCCGGAACAGGGCGCGAAGCGTCGAGTCGATACGAGCGATCGGCCATTTGGCAACCAGCGCCCGGTTGGTCATCTGGTCGACCTTGGCCTGATCGTTCACGGCAATCTCGGTGATCTCGTGGAACAGATCGCTGTCGCCGTCGATAAACTCGCCCTCTTCCTCGGTCTTCAGCCCGAAGAAATGGTCGTAGAACTGGCGGCGCACTTTGTCGACGGTCATATCGGCCGCTTCCATCTGAAACAGCGCCTGCACGGCATAGAGCCTTGCGGCGGATTTCATCTCGCGCTTGGTCGGCGGTTTCAGGTGGTCGTTCTCGTCAGTCATGCTTTTTTGCTCTCGTCAGGCTGGCCGGCAAGCTTGATCGCGTCGGCATGGAATCCCACGCCCTTGCTCGGAGCAGCCCATTTGCGCGAAAGCGCGATGAGATGCAAGGCCGCAGCCGCCGCGCCGCCACCTTTGTTCTGGCCTTTCGCCTCGGCGCGGACCACCGCCTGATCGCGGTTTTCGACGGTCAGGATGCCGTTGCCGATGCAAAGCCCTTGCAGGCCCATCAATTGCAGCGCCCGCGAGCTGTCGTTGCAGACCGTGTCGTAATGGGTGGTCTCGCCGCGAATGACACAGCCCAGCGCCACATAACCGTCGAAATTCGATAGCTTGTCGGCAATCGAAATCGCCGTCGGCACTTCGAGCGCGCCCGGAACCTCCACGAGATCCCAGGTCCCGCCCACGGCCTCAACGGTCGCCTTGGCCCCCGCCACCAACTCGTCGGCGATGTCCTTGTAATAGGGCGCCACGACGATGAGGAGTTTCACTGGCTGATCGAAAGACGGCAGCTCGAGCGTGTAATGCTGTTCATTGGCGGCCATGGGCTCAGTTCCCTTCCGTGATCTTGCGCGTGCCGGTGATTTCGAGGCCAAAGGCCTCAAGCCCCGGTGCTTTCGGCTGCGGGCTGTCGCTGACGAGGATCAGCTTGTGCAGACCGAGTGCGGCCAGAATTTGCGCCCCCAGCCCGTATTGCCGCAGCGTTTGCGGCGAGGCCTCGCCCTCTTCAACCATTTTCATCGTCGTGTCGCGCAAAAGCACGACCACGCCGCGGCCCTCTTCGGCAATCACCTCCATCGCGCCTTCCATCTCGCGCGAGGTGCGCCCGATGCCCAGCACGTCTTCGAGCGGGTTGAGGTTATGCACCCGCACCAGAACCGGCGCGCCATCGGTGATGTCGCCTTTCGACAACACGATATGCTCGGCGCCCTGAAGATCGTCGGTGTAAATCTGCATGTCCCACTCACCGCCGAAGGCCGAGGTGACCTTGCGCGACGCGGATTGCGTCACGAGGTTGTCGTGGCGGCGACGATAGGCGATCAGGTCGGAAATCGTGCCGATCTTGAGATTGTGTTTCTGCGCAAAGCCCACGAGATCGGGAAGGCGCGACATGGTGCCGTCTTCGTTCATGATCTCGCAGATCACCGAGCTGGGCAGAAGCCCCGCCAGACGCGCCACATCGACACCGGCCTCGGTATGGCCTGCACGGACCAGAACGCCGCCGTCGCGCGCGCGCAGCGGGAAGATATGGCCCGGCGTTGCGATGTCGGCGGCGTTTTTCGACGGGTCGATGGCCACGGCAACGGTGCGCGCGCGGTCATGCGCGGAAATGCCGGTCGACACACCCTCCTTCGCCTCGATGGAGACGGTAAAGGCGGTTTCGTGCCGTGAAGAGTTGTTCGAGGCCATCATCGGCAGGCCCAGCGCGTCGATCCGCTCGCCGGTGAGCGTCACACAGATCAGACCGCGCCCGTAGGTGGCCATGAAGTTGATCGCCTCGGGCGTCGCCATTTGCGACGGGATCACCAGATCGCCCTCGTTCTCGCGATCCTCATGGTCGACGAGGATGAACATCCGCCCATTGCGGGCGTCTTCGATGATCTCCTCAATCGGGGAGATGGCGTCTTGGTAGCTGACTTGCGTTTCGGACATGGTAATCTCGGCGGGCCTTCTGGGACTTCGGTCGCTTCCCGATACAGCTTTGCGCGGGCAAAGGCCAGCCTCATGCCACGCACAATCGCCAAGCATTTCTGCGCAATTCGCACGGCTCTGCGCAATTCGCACGGCAATTCGTGCTCGCGCCCGCTCAGCCGCCGAAAAACACCGGCGCGTCGATCCGGCCGGCAAGCTTGCCCGCCTCGACCCATTCCGCCTCAAACGGCGCTTCCGAGACCAGAACAAGCCCATCCCGCGGAAATTTCGGCCCCAAAAGTTCCGCCAGAGCGGCGCGTTGTTGCTCCCATGGCGCATAGGGGCGCGGCGCACGCCCGGCCCGGTCCACCGCGTCAAGCTCTTCGATCAGCTCCGGCACCAGCGGATGATGCGCCGCCACGATGCATGCGGCTTTCACCTCTGCCAACTTGTCGGCAAAGGCCGGGTTCATCCGATCTCCCAGCCGCACAAGCCGCAGCGCATTGGAGGAAAACAGAAATCCCACCACATCGCGCCCCGTCGAGGCCCGGATCGAGGCATAGGATTTATACGGCAGGCCAAGTTCCTCGGCCCGGCGCACACGCATGCGGATCACTTCGATGGGCAGGCTCTCGCCCATCAGGCTCTTGCGCGCCTTATTCCAGACAAAGCGACGATAGCTCACGCCCGGATCGAGCGCGGGACCGCCGTTGTGGCCCACACCATGGAGCGGGGCGCTCATACCTGCCACTCCTGCAAACGGGCGACGTAGCGCGCCAGCGTGTCGATTTCTAGGTTCACCTTGTCGCCCACCTTGGCCACGCCCCAGGTCGTCACCTCCTGCGTATGCGGAATGACGTTGATGCCGAAAGAGCAGCCCTCGACCTCGTTCACCGTCAAAGACGTGCCGTTCAGTGCCACCGAACCTTTCGGCGCGATGAATTTCGCCAGCGCCTCGGGAGCTTCGAAGGTAATCCGCGTGCTGTCGCCCTCATCCTTCATCGCCGTGATCACCGCCACGCCGTCGACATGGCCGGACACGATATGCCCGCCCAGCTCATCGCCCAGTTTCAGGGCCCGTTCGAGGTTCAGCCGCTTGCCGACCGTCCAGGCACCGATATTGGTTTTCGACACGCTTTCGGCAGAGATTTCCACGTCGAACCAGTTCTGCGGATCAGTCCCAAGCGCAATCACCGTCAGACACACCCCGTCGCAGGCAATCGACGCGCCGATCTCGATCCCGTCGACATCATAGGCGCAGCCGATCCGCGCCCGCAGATCGCCGCGTTTTTCCAGTTCCAGCACGGTACCGACATCGGTGATGATCCCTGTGAACATGACGCCTCCATGCGTTTGTTGATCGTTTTGCTTTACCTTGGCCAAGAGGTAACGCCCCAGCCGCCCGCCCGCAAGCATGCTCAGGTTTCGTTAACTGCTTCTCGGGCAAACTCGCGGACAAGAGACCAGCCTCTGCGCTCCACGGGCCACAAATCCGCCCGAATTTATGGCTAACAGGAAATTAACCACGACAAACCGCAACCGATGCCGCAAAACCGCCCCATGCCGAACCAAACCCCGACGAAAAGCGCCGACGCCCGTGTGTTCCTGATGCTTCAGGGACCGCACGGACCGTTTTTCTGGGGCCTGGGCAAGATGCTGACGGCGGCCGGCGCGCAGGTCTGGCGCGTCGGCTTCAACGCCGGGGATCGCGCTTTCTGGTTCTCGACCAAGAGCTTTATCGCCTACACCGATCCGCCAGAGGACTGGCCCGACCGGTTCGAAGGGATCATACGCGACAAGGGCGTGACCGACATCGTGCTCTACGGCGACACCCGCCCCGTCCACGCCCTCGCTATCGAACGCGCCCGGGCGCTGGGTCTCACCATCCATGTGTTTGAAGAGGGCTATATCCGCCCCTATTGGGTGACCTATGAGCGTGGTGGCTCGAACGGCAATTCGGCCCTCATGACGCTTGGCGTCGCGGAGATGCGCGGCGCGCTCGAGAACATCGACCAGGACACGATCGACCCGCCCGCACAATGGGGCGACATGCGCCAGCACATCTTCTACGGCGCGCTCTACCATTGGTTCGTGATGTTCCGGAACTCCGGTTTCCGTCATTACCGCGGCCATCGCGAATTGCCTGTGACGCGCGAATTCATATTATATTTCAAACGCCTGATCCTGATGCCGCACCATTGGCTATCGCGCGCCTGGCACACGCGCGCCATTCTCGGGGCGGGACATCCGTTTCACATCGCGCTGCTGCAACTCGAGCATGACACCAGCTTTCAGGTCCACAGCCCCTATTCCACCATGCCCGAATTCGTCGCCGATGTGATCGAAGGCTTTGCCAAAGGCGCGCCGCGTCACCACCACCTCGTGTTCAAGGCGCATCCGCTGGAAAACGACCGCCGTAACCTGCGCCACGAAATCCGCCGCATTGCCGCCGAATACGGCATCGAGGACCGGGTGCATTACGTCCGCGGCGGCAAATTGCAGAAACTGCTGCTGAGCGCGCGCTCAGCCGTCACCGTCAATTCCACTGCCGGGCAACAGGTGCTGTCGCTGGGCATCCCGCTGCGCATCCTCGGGCGCGCAGTCTATGACAAACCTGAATTCGTCTCCCATCAACCGCTGGAAACCTTCTTCGCCCAGCCCGAGCGGCCCGACACCCGCGCCTATCGCGATTATCGGCAGTTCCTTCTGGAAACCTCGCAGGTCCCTGGCGGGTTCTATTCGAAACGCGGGCGGCGGCAGCTCATGCGTCTCGTCGTCGATCTGATGCTCGGCGCCGAGGCCCCCGATCAGGCGCTCCTGAGCGGCAAGACCCCGCCGCGCCAGCCGCTGCGCCTCGTCAAGTAAACCGGCGAGGGTACCGAACAGGGCAATTTCATGTCCGAAAACTCCTGCGAACACCACTAGATCGTGGTGTAAAACTGCCCCTCGCCACACTCTCTGCGACAGCCGCGACCTTCGCGCCACACCACCTTCACTGCGCCCCACATCTCTCTGCGAACGCTGGATTTTTGACTCGCTATTGGTTAATCTTCTGACTAAACTCGATAAAAATATGGGGCAGAGGAGATCGAGCAGTGAATATCCTGACATCGCGCATGACCCGCGCCATTGCGCTGGCCGCAGTGACGGCGAGCCTGTCGGCCTGCGCCCTGCCGCGTTCCGGCCCGACCAAGAAGGAAATCTTCGCGGGCTCCGAGATGAAACAGGGCGATGCCTTTGTCGTCTCCGTTAACGACCGCGTCAATGCCGTGACCGCGATCAACCAGGAGCTCGGTTTCTCCGCCGCCTTCCAGAATGCCGGGGTGATTGGCTCCGACACCATCGCGCCGGGCGACGTTCTCTCGCTTACCATCTGGGAAAACGTCGATGACGGGCTGCTGGCGGGTGCCGGCGCCAATGCCACCGTGCTTTCCGAGGTGCAGGTCGATGGCGCGGGCTTCATCTTCGTGCCCTATGCCGGGCGCATCAAGGCCGCGGGCAACAGCCCTGAGGCGATCCGCCGCCTGATCACCGAGAAACTCGACGCGCAAACCCCCGATCCGCAGGTCATGGTCACCCGTGCCGCGGGCGATGGCGCCACCGTCACCATCACCGGCAAGATCTCCGGTCAGGGCGTCTATCCGATCCAGCGCCCGACGCGTCGTCTCACCGCCATGCTCGCGCATGCCGGCGGCGTGGCCGTCGAGCCCGATGTCGCACAGGTCAAGGTGATCCGCGGCTCGAAAACCGGCGTCGTCTGGTTCCAGGACCTCTACGACAACCCGAAATACGACATTCCGCTGCGCGACGGCGATCGCATTCTGGTCGAGGCCGACCCGCGCTCCTTTACCGCCCTCGGCGCCACCGGCGCGCAAAGCGTGATCCCTTTCGAGACCCGCAACCTCTCCGCGCTCGAAGCCATCGCACAGGTCGGCGGCCTGCGCACCAGTTCGGCCGACCCGACCGGCGTTTTCGTCTTCCGCAACGAACCGGAAACCATCGCCAAACAGGTGCTCGGTCGCGACGACATCATGGGCGCCCAACGCCTGATCTATGTGCTCGACCTGACCCAGCCGAACGGGTTGTTCCTCGCCCGCGACTTCCTCATTCGCGACGGAGACACGCTCTATGTCACCGAAGCGCCGTTCACCCAGTGGCAGAAAACTCTGAGCGCAGTCACCGGCACGGCCAACTCCGCCAACTCGCTCGCCGCCATCGGCCAGTGATCGGATGGGCGGCGACTTGCCCGGCCCGAAATCTCCCGCCCCGGCCTCCCCGCCGGGGCGGCTCTCGTTTCAGATCCCACGTCTGATCGAGCGCCTGCATGCCGAGGCCGACCTATCCTGCGCCACGCTAAGCTGGCACGACCTCGCCCGCAGCGCGCCTCTCGACGACAGTGCGGCACTTGACCGCGCGCGTCAGGCGATTGAATGGCTGATCTCGTTGAAATTGTCCCGATCCAGTGCCGAAATCGACTCGGATCTGACGCCGGATGTTCCATTTGTGCTCGTTCTGGATCAGCCTCGCAGCGCTGAAGACGCCCCTTCCGAAGCCGCAATGACCGAAATGCTGGTCTTCGCCCAGACCGAGCTCGTGAATGCCCGTGTCGTCATCCTCGGTTGCGACGATGGTTTTTTCAGCGACAGCACCGATCCGCGTCTGACCCGCCTGCCGCCGAACGCCAATCTCTATCGCCTGCTCGAGGCGGCCACCGCCGTCTACACCCATTCCGCGGGCTACGGCTTCGACGCGGTCCTCGCCGGGCATCGTCCCCGCGTCTTCGGACGGCCATGGTATGGCGCGCTCGGTCTCACCGCCGATGAAGACCCCGATCCGCACAGCAGCCATCGCCTGACCCGCGCCCAGCTCTTTCTCGCCGCCCTGATGCGCGCCACCACATGGCATGCGGGCACGGAGACGCTGGAGATCGAGGAGATTTTGGCACGGCTCGAAGCCCGCGAGCGCGCCACTCGTGAGGATGCATCGGGCTATGTCGCCTCCGGCATCCTGCGGTGGAAACGCCGTTTCCTTCGGCAATATCTCGGCCGCGCAGCTCTCACGATCAGCGACGATCCGAGTATCATCGCCCGAGAAAAAGCCGCAGGCCGCCGTCACATCGCCTGGGGGGCCGTCCCGGAGGCCGATTTGCGGCTCGAGGACGGTTTCCTGCGCTCTCGCGGTCTCGGCGCCGCCCTCCTGCGCCCCCTGTCGCTCGTGCTCGACGACAGCGGCCTCTACTTCGACCCGACCCGCCCCTCCCGGCTGGAAACCCTGATCGCGGAGCGCACGCCCCTCAGCGCCGCACAGCGCGCCCGGATCGAGCGCTTTCTCTCCCGGCTCAAGGCCCTGCATCTGAGCAAATACAATGTCGGCGCGGATCTGCCCGCCCTACCCGAAGGCCATCGCATCCTCGTCGCCGGACAGGTCGAGGACGACGCTTCCATCACCCTTGGCGCGGGCGAAATCGCGACCAATCTCGCGCTGTTGCAGGCCGCACGGACGGCGCATCCCGATGCCGTTCTGGTTTACAAGCCGCACCCCGATGTCGAAGCCGGGCTGCGGCGCGGCGCCCTGCCGGAAGCCAGCGGCATTGCCGATGTCATCGCCTCCGGGGCCGATCCGCTCGCGTTGATCGAGGCCTGCGATGAGGTCTGGACAATGACTTCGCTCCTCGGCTTCGAGGCGCTGTTGCGCGACACGCCCGTGACCTGCACCGGAACGCCGTTTTACGCCGGGTGGGGGCTGACCACCGATCTCGGCCCGGTGCCCGCACGTCGTGCCGCACGCCCCGACCTGATCAGCCTCGCCTATGCGGTTCTGATTGATTATCCACGCTATTTCGATCCGAAAACCGGTGCGCCCCTGTCACCGGAAGAGGCTCTGGAACGACTGGCGCAGGCCCCGAAGGGCCGCAGTCGTCTCGCTCAGGCGCTTTTGGCCAAGATGCGGCAGTTGCGCGCCGCAACCCTCGGCATCAGGTGATCCGCGCCCAAAGGCTCAGCGCATCCGGCCCGATCTGTTCGAGTTTCTCAAGCTGGTAGCGCGGCGCCTCGGCCAGACGGTCCAGCCCCAGCGCGCCCAGCCCCGGACGCCCCTCGGCACCGATGCCGAGCCCCGCCGTGAACAACGCCACATGATCGGCCAGCCCCGCCGACAGCAGAGACGCCGCCAAGGCGCCGCCGCCTTCGCAGAACACCCGCGTCAGCCCCCGCGCACCGAGCGCTTGCAACGCGGCTTCGGCATCGAGCTGTCCCTGCGTGACCGGCACTTCGATCAGCTCCGCACCAAGCCCTTGCCAAGCCGAAATCAGTTCCGGCGCGGCCTCCGGCCCGTGCAGGAGCCACACCGGCACCTCGCCCGCCGTGCGCGCCAGATGGCTGTCCAACGGCAGATCGAGCCTGCGCGACATCACCAGCCGCACCGGCTGATGATCGACACCCAGCCCCCGGATCGTCAGGGTCGGATCGTCCGCCCGCGCCGTGCCTCCGCCGACCAGAACCGCATCATGCGTGCCCCGCATCGCATGCACCCGTCGGCGCGCCATCGGGCCGGTGATCCACTGGCTCTCCCCGGTCGCCGTCGCGATCCGCCCGTCCCAGGACATCGCAAGCTTCAGCGTCACCATCGGGCGGTCCAGAGTGACTTTCGACAGGAAGCCCTGCTGCTGCGCCCGAGCCTCGGCATCACAGAGCCCGGCAACCACCTCAACCCCGGCGCTTTGCAGCATGGCAAACCCCCGCCCGTTCACCCGTGGGTCCGGATCGCCCAGAGCAACCACGACACGCGACAACCCCGCCGAAATCAGCGCCTCGGCGCAGGGCGGGGTTTTGCCGTGATGGGAACAGGGTTCAAGCGTAACATAGGCGGTCGCGCCCCGCGCCGCCTCGCCCGCCTGACGCAAGGCCATGACCTCCGCATGCGGACGTCCGCCCGGCTGGGTCCAGCCCCGTCCGACGATGCGCCCGTCCCGCACGATGACACAACCGACCGCCGGGTTCGGCCAAGTCCGGCCAAGCCCGCGCGCACCCAGAGTCAGCGCGTGGCGCATGTGGCGCAAATCTTCGGATTCGCTCATTCGTCGGATTTGGCGTCGGGGCGCAACTCACTGACAAACTTGTCGAAATCGTCGGCCGCCTGGAAGTTCTTGTAGACCGAGGCAAAGCGGACATAGGCCACCGTGTCGATCCGCGCGAGGCTTTCCATGACGATCTCACCGATGGTTTTCGACGGAATATCCGTCTCCCCCATGCTCTCCAACCGTCGCACGATGCCGGAAATCATCTGGTCCAGGCGCTCCGGTTCGATCGGGCGTTTCTGGGCCGCGATCCGGATCGAACGCTCCAGCTTGTCGCGATCGAAATCTTCGCGCCGCCCGTTGGATTTCACCACCACGAGATCGCGCAATTGCACACGTTCATAGGTGGTAAACCGCCCGCCACAGGCCGAACAGAACCGCCGCCGCCGGATTGCCACATGATCCTCAGCCGGACGGCTGTCTTTCACCTGGGTATCAATATTTCCGCAAAATGGACAACGCATCCTGGCGTCCCCTTCATCTCTTCGTCACTGCCTCGTCTGGGGTCTGCGCCCCAGTTATCCACAGGCACTATAGGGGCTCTCCCAGAATTTGGGTAGATGAAATTTTCAGCGCTAAATGTTGTAGGGCACCCCGGCTCAACGCAGCAGCGCCATGACCCGCCGGACATGCGGTCGGGCGCGATGTTCGAAAAGGTAAACTCCTTGCCATGTTCCAAGCGTCATTCTCCCGTTCAGGACGGGAATTGTACACGTCGTCGGCAGAAGCGCCGCCTTGATATGCGCCGGCATATCGTCCGGCCCTTCATAGGTGTGGGTCAGATAGGCCATCGACGGATCGCTCGTGGGCGGCACGAGGCGGTGGAAAAAGGCTTGAAGGTCGGTCTGCACCTCCGGATCGGCATTCTCCTGAATGACCAGTGAGGCGGAGGTATGTTGCACCATGAGCGTCAGCAGCGCCTCCATCGCCCCCTCGCCCGCCACCCAGCGCGCCAGATCGGCGGTGAATTCATAAAGGCCCGGACCGGAAGTGGCGATCTCAAATAGGCGATGGCTCATTCGCAGTCCTCTTTCCAGATCAGCGCATAAGAATCCCAGCAATAGCCCGCAGCCTCATAGGCATCGGAAAATCCGAACACCGTATAGTCGAGCGTCTCCGGCACACAGTCGAACCGTGCCAGTTCCTTGCCATTCCGTTCAACAACAATCCCGCCCGTCATTTCGTGATCATCTGTCATCCGGTCGAGCGCCCCCCAGAGCACATAGCTCACATCGCCATTGGTCAGGCGCAGTTCCTCCCAGATCGCCCCACCCACACCGGGCCAAGGCGTCACGACAACCTCGGCATAGGGGCGCTCCAGCGCAAGGTCGGGCGACTGACCCGGATGACCGAAACGATAGGACACCCCATTTTCATGCGCCGACAGAACCACGCCTTTGCCATTTGGAAACTCACATTGAAGCAGAACCGCGTCCTGCGCCCATGCGGCGCCGGACGACAGTGCCCCCAGTGAAAGAAATGTCGCCGTCATCGCGATATGGCCGGACAGCCTGTATCCTGAAGTGCCCATCGAAGCCTCCCCTCACCTGTTGCCAGAAAGGCTTACCTCATTCAGATCGCGATGGAAACGTCAGCCCTCAGCTTCGCAGCGGACGGTCTGCCCCGCCTGTGCAGGAGACAGGGAGGCGGTCTGCACCTGCGCATCCTGAACCGGTGCCATAAACACCGCGTCCAGCGTCGCGATACAGCGGTCCAGGTCTTCGGCAGGCACTTTGATGACGATCACACCGCTGTTGTCGCCCCCCTCATACGGACCATCCGCCACCGCAAGATCCTGTACCACCTCGCCCAACGCCCCAAAGGGCGCGATCAGCGCTGCGGCAACGATGGCGAAGGTGAAGGCAATGAGGGCCTTGGCGGCGCGTGTCATGACAGCTCTCCCGTGCAGTTGTCCCAGAACAACGCACAAAGGCTTAATCAGGTTTCAACGCCGTCAGATTTCCTGTGGATAACCCGTCAGGCCGCGTCGAAAACGCCCCGTGCCGCCTCAATTTCGGGCATCCGCCCCTCCGCCCAGTCAATCAACCCGTGCAAAGGCCCAAGAAAGGATCGGCCCAGATCGGTCAAACTATAGGCCACCGAGGGCGGTTTCGTATCGAACACCTCGCGCGCCACCATTCCATCGCGCTCTAGATCGCGCAGGGACTGGGTCAGCATCCGCTTGGAAATGTCGGGGAGCGCGCGTCCCAGCGCGTTGAACCGCTGCGGCCCGTGTTCCAGTTCGAGCAGGATGAGCGAGGTCCATTTCGCCGCAACGTGATCCAGAACCTGCCGCACCGGGCAGTTCTGCGGCTCAAACCCCATCGCCTTCCATTCTTCCAGGCGGTTCGTCGGAATGTCACGCATCACTCTCATCCTTCAGGCGGTTCCCTCAATGTGACCTTGTCCCGAAAAAGTGCCTCCTTTTCAGAGGTAAAAAAGGTCTCTAATTGAGACTTATACCCAAAACGAACCCCGAAGGGAAGACATATGACCACCTATCTCGTCACCGGCGCCTCCGGCCAGCTCGGCCAGCTCGTCATCGACCACCTCGCCACGCTCGTCGCCAAAGACGACATCCTCGCCCTCGTGCGCTCCGACAAAGCCGCCGAAGGTTTTGCCGCCAAGGGCATCACCACCCGCCGCGGCGATTATACCGACACAGCCGCGCTCAAAGCTGCTTTTGACGGTGTGGATCGCCTTCTTCTGATCTCCTCGTCCGAGGTGGGCCAGCGCGCACCGCAACATGGCAATGTCATCGAGGCCGCCAAAGCCGCAGGCGTCAAATTCATCGCCTATACCTCGATCCTCAAGGCCGACACCGGCAACATGGCGCTGGCCGAAGAGCACCTTGCGACCGAAGCCATGCTCAAGGACAGCGGCATCCCGCACACGCTTCTGCGCAATGGCTGGTATTCCGAGAACATCACCATGACACTGGGCCAGGACCTTGAACTGGGTCAACATTTCGGTGCCGCCGGTGAGGGCAAGCTCGCCACCGCCCCGCGCAAGGATTACGCCGAGGCCGCCGCCATCGTGCTAGCGGGCGGTCATGACGGCGAGGTTCTGGAGCTTGCTGGTGATGAAGCCTACACGCTCGCGGAATACGCCGCCATCGTGAGCGAGCTGTCCGGCAAAGAGGTGAAATACACCGACATGCCCGAAGCCGCGTTTACCGAAGCACTGGTCGGCGCAGGCCTGCCCGCCGGGTTCGCCGCCATCCTCGCGGATTCGGATGCGAAAGCCGCCAAAGGCGCACTGTTCGACGGCAGCCAAACGCTGTCCAAACTGATCGGCCACCCGACCGAGCCGATCGCCGAGACGGTCAAAGCCGCGCTCTAAGCCGTTTTACGGACACCGGCTGGGCGGGGGATCAGTTGAAAATCGCCTCGCCCATCTGGTCTATGAAGATCTGCGCCTTGTGCAGGCTGGCGATGCGCGCGTCGTCCTCGCCACCCATCGTGTCGGCGCGGATCATTATGTGCGTCTTGGTCACGCCGTCGATGTCCTTTTCGATCCGGGCGGCGACGCGGTAGCCGTTCGTTTCCTTGATCGGCTCGGGGAAAATGCGGAACTCATCGCCGTAAAGTTCGGGTTTCACGTCCACCTTCGACGCGCTCTGCGCCCCGGATGCACCGCCAGATTTGCTGCCGAAAAGTTTGGAGAAAATGGACATTTGGGCCTCCTGTTTGAGAGGCATTTTGAAGCCCCGACCGCCCAAGTGCAAGCCGCGCATTGGTTGATCGAGGGCGGGTGGCTTATTGCATCCATTTGTCAGAATAAAGCTTTAAAGAATCATTAATATTCTGCGCAATTATCTGAAATTAACTTAATGGTTTATTTTCAGTTTTTTTCAGATATATTGGATCGCACATAATACAGAGGAACATCGCCATGAATGACATCGCCGTCCCAGTCTCTCTCCCAACTTTCTTGCGGTTAGTAGACTTTTTGAAAGCAATCGGAAGTGATCGAGATCCCGTCTATCAAGTAGAAGAGGCAATCGATTATTGGATTGATAATGCCAGTTGGAAAACTGAAGATCTTCTTCCTGAACTGGTCAGTGAGGGCACTCAGAGCGGATATACTTGGAAAATCCAAAGTGAAGGCAACACACCAAGCACTTCACTGTTTCTTCCAGACACGACAAAGCTGCGCATACAACTCAAGAATGGCTACGAATATGCTACCGTCCAAGATGGGAAAATATTCTTTCAATCTGAAGCAATCGGCAGTCCAAACAAGTTCGCGCAGCAAGCAGCTGGCCACGCACGCGATGCATGGAGAGACGTATGGATAATGAGGCCAAACGACAGAAATTTCATCTTAGCTGATGAACTTCGGAAGCTAGCGCGCAAAAATGCGGTGCGTTAAATAAAAGGCGCTCCATAAGAGCGCCTTTTAAACTTTACTGATCCAAGAACGACCGCAGCTTCCGCGACCGGCTTGGGTGCTTCAACTTCCTGAGCGCCTTCGCCTCAATCTGACGAATACGTTCCCGGGTCACAGAGAACTGTTGCCCCACCTCTTCGAGCGTGTGGTCGGTGTTCATGCCGATGCCGAACCGCATCCGCAGCACGCGTTCTTCGCGGGGCGTGAGCGAGGCCAGCACGCGGGTGGTGGTCTCTTTGAGGTTCTCCTGGATGGCCGCATCGAGGGGCAGAACCGCGTTCTTGTCCTCGATGAAATCGCCCAATTGGCTGTCTTCCTCGTCGCCGATCGGCGTTTCGAGAGAGATCGGTTCCTTGGCGATTTTCATCACCTTGCGGACCTTTTCGAGCGGCATCTGCAGCTTTTCGGCCAATTCTTCCGGCGTCGGCTCGCGACCGATTTCGTGCAGCATCTGACGGCCGGTGCGGACCAGTTTGTTGATCGTCTCGATCATGTGCACCGGGATACGGATGGTCCGAGCCTGATCCGCGATAGAGCGTGTGATCGCCTGACGAATCCACCAAGTCGCATAGGTCGAGAATTTATAGCCGCGACGGTATTCGAATTTATCGACCGCCTTCATCAGACCGATGTTACCTTCCTGAATGAGATCAAGGAATTGCAGGCCACGGTTGGTGTATTTCTTGGCAATCGAGATCACGAGACGCAGGTTGGCCTCGACCATTTCCTTCTTGGCCTGACGGGCCTCTTTCTCGCCCTTCTGGACCTGCGCCACGATGCGGCGGAATTCGGAGATGTCGACGCCCACGTACTGACCGACCATGGCCATGTCGGAGCGCAGCTCCTCGACCTTGTCGGAGAAGCGTTCGACGAACATCTGCCAGCCACGGCCCGGCTTGTCCGCCATGCGGTCGAGCCAGGTCGGGTCCAGTTCGGAGCCGCGATAATCCTCGATGAACTCACGCCGGTTGATCCGCGCCTGGTCGGCGAGCTTCACCATGGCGCTGTCGATCGACATGACGCGTTTGTTGATGCCGTAGAGCTGGTCGATCAGCGCTTCGATCCGGTTGTTGTGCAGATGCAGCGAGTTCACCAGAACCACGATCTCGGAGCGCAGCTTCTGATACTCGGCCTCCGCCCCTTCCGAGAACGACCCGTCCTCGTTGAGTGTGGCGGACATCCGCAGGTCCTGCATCTCGGACAGATGGGCGAAATCCTCGGAAATCCGCGCCAGGGTTTCGAGAACCTGCGGTTTCAGCGCCGATTCCATCGCCGCAAGCGACATGTTCGCCTGCTCGTCATCATCCTCGTCCTCGTCGGAGGAAATCGGATTGCCGTCGGCGTCGTATTCCTGTTCCTTTTCCTTGGACTCCCCGGCGGTCGCCTCCGCGTTCAGCCCTTCGACGACGTTCTCCTCGTCCTCGTCCTCATCGACGCCGCCGCCGAACGTGGCTTCGAGGTCGATGACGTCGCGCAGGAGAATATCCTCGGACAGAAGTTCGTCATGCCAGATGGTGATCGCCTGAAAGGTCAGCGGGCTTTCGCAGAGCCCGGCGATCATCGTGTTGCGCCCGGCCTCGATGCGTTTCGCAATCGCGATCTCGCCCTCGCGCGACAGCAGCTCGACCGAGCCCATCTCGCGCAGGTACATGCGCACCGGATCGTCCGTGCGGTCGAGTTTTTCGGTCTCGGAGGAGGCCATCGCCACTTCGCGCGAGCCGGAGGTCGCAACCAGCTCGCCGCCCTTGGCCTCGCCGTCCGCGTTGTCGTCGTCTTCGACTTCCTCGTCCTCGATGACGTTGATGCCCATCTCGGAGAGCATCGACATCACATCCTCGATCTGCTCGGAACTCACCTGCTCCGGTGGCAGGACCTTGTTGAGCTGATCGTAGGTGATGTAGCCTTTTTCACGCGCCTCGGCGATCATCTTCTTGACCGCGGCCTGGCTCACGTCGAGCATCACGTCCTGGTCCTGATCGTCACTCTTGGCGTCGTCATTGTCTTTGGCTGCCATGCGGCTCTCCCCTAAACTCTGGCGGGTTCCGATGCGGTCCCGATGGCCCTGTCGCCGCCCCTGTCATGGACCAGTCTCTGGCCCCTTGGTCGGCAGTCGGGGCGGGGTCGCCCAACCCTTTCACCCGACTCAGCGCCTGCTCAAACCCGAATCATGTCATGCGAATCAATGATTCGCCACCCGAATACCCATATTTCCTTAACCATCCCTGCACCAGTGGCACAGGGCCTCTCCATACAACGCCCGCCCGCTTTTGCGGCTCACTTGCCACGTTCCGGGGCGATTCGGCTCAAAAGTGCCCGAAACGCGTTGCGTTCGTCGCGCGACAGCTCAAGCCCGTTTTCCGCAATGTCGAATTCCGTCCTGTCCTCCGCCTCCGCTTTGGTCGCCCGATTGCGCGCCTCCGCCGCCTGCCGAAGCCGCCAGGTCAGCTTTTCATCATCGGCGGCCAGCATGTCCTCCAGCCCTTCGGCCAGCTCGGCCTGATAGCCCCGCCGCGCCTTGAGCTTGGCCAGTTCCTCCGTGAGGCACATCTGCGCCACCTCGCGGTCGGGCCGGCGCACAGGGGGCGCGATCTGCACATGGGGATGCGACATCAGCCGATCAAGGGCCCCGCGCCCCGCCATCGCACTCACATTATCCCGAAGCACGCCCGCGTCCTCCTCCTCGGCATGGGTCAGCACCGCATGAAGCAAGGCCGCATGATCCTCCGAACGCGGCGTCAGCGCCTCGAGCTGGGACAGGAACTCCATCGCCATCCCCGGATTGGCGATCAGAACCGCCAGAACCACCGCCTCGCGCATCAGATCGGCCTGCGCCTCGTCGCCGGAGACGATCAGGGATGCTTTCAGCCCCTCGGTGGGCACCGCCGCCTGCTTGCCGAACCGCCCGCGCCCACCGCCCGGGGTCCAGGCCTTGCGCGGGCTCTCTTCGCGTTTGCCACGAAACAGTTCGCGACGCATGTCGTTCAAAATCTCGCCGTAATGGCGTTTGATCGAAGCGTCGGTGATCGGGCGAATGGTCTCGCGCAGGCTCTTGTCCAAGGCCGCGCGACGTTCCGGGCTGTCGAACACCTTGCCCTCGGTTTCGCGCCGCCACAGCAGCGCCACCATCGGCAACGCCCCGTCGAGCACCTCCTGCATCGCCTCCGGCCCCTTGGCCTTGATCAACTCGTCCGGGTCCTGCCCCTCCGGCAGAATGGCAAAGCGCAGCCCCTTGCCCGCCTCCAGAAGAGGCATCGCCAGATCAATCACCCGGTAGGCCGCCCGAAGCCCCGCCTTGTCGCCATCGAGCGCGATCACCGGCTCGCTCGACATCCGCCACATGAGTTGCAACTGCCGGTCGGTGATCGCCGTCCCCAAAGGCGCAACCGTGGCCTCAAACCCGGCCTCCGCCAGCGCGATCACATCCATATAGCCCTCGGCGACGACCAAGGTCTGCCCCCGCCCGCAGGCCACACGAGCTTCCTGATGGTTGTAAAGCGCATTGCCCTTGTCGAACAGCAACCGTTCGGGGCCGTTTAGATATTTCGCCCGCGCGTTCGGGTCCATCGACCGCCCGCCAAAGGAAATCAGCCGCCCGCGCGCATCGCGGATCGGAAAGACGATGCGGTCACGGAAAAAATCATAAGGCTCACGCCCGTCGTCGGGTTTCGCCGCCACCCCGGCCTCGACCGCCATCTCGGCGGAAATACCCTGATCCTTCAGGGCACGCAAAAGCGCATTGCCGGAGGGGGCAAAGCCGATCTCGAAGCGCTCCCGCGTCTCGGGTTTCATCCCACGTTTGTCGAGATAGGCCCGCGCCGCCGTACCGCCCTGTTGTTGCAGGCAGAGCCGGAAAAACCGGTTCGCCGCCTCGTTCACATTGGCCAGTTCCGCCCGCTTGTCGGATTTCTCCTGCGCCTTCGGATCGCTCTTCGGCACCGGCATCCCAGCCTCCTGAGCGAGAATCTCGATCGCCTCCATGAACCCGACATTCTCGGTCTCGCGCACGAAGGTGATCGCATCGCCTTTGGCGTGGCAGCCGAAGCAATAATAATAGCCGTCCTTGTCATTGACGTGGAAGGAGGCGGATTTCTCGTGGTGGAACGGGCATGGTGCCCACATGTCGCCCTTGCCGGGGTTCGATTTGCGCGTGTCCCACATGACTTTTCGGCCGACCACATCGGTCAGCGACAGGCGATTGCGCAGCTCATCCAAGAATCCCGGGGGCAGTGACATGGGCGCGAGTATCGCCGCTGGATCGCCCAAGGTCCAGAGGCCCTGCAACGCCGCGCCATGCGGGCTGCGAATCGCTTTGTGGCGAAACTCCGACACGAATCCGACAACAGCGTGGCAAAATGCGGCAAAACCGTGTCCACCCGCCAATCGCATCCCCGCGCATATGCGGCTTTCCCGGCTTTTCCCGCCGCCTCGCCCGCCAATATGACCATTTCGCGGCAGAGCCTCTGCGGACTTTACCCATGGTTTCCAACCGCTCAAAATAATGTCGTGTGGCGTCTGTCATGCACGGGGAAAACCCCGGCCAGACACCATGCACACTGGGGAATATGGGGGCACCACTCCGATCTGAGAGACGGTGTCATGTTGGGTAAGATCACGCGCCGCGAAGCGGGGCTTTTTCATAGGGACCGGGGCCATGCCGCCGGTGGTGCTGCGCGTGAGAACACGTCGCAGGCGCCCGTTCAGGAACCGGCTTCGGGTCTCGCCCGCGCCGCGGCAACACATCTGCGCAAACTCGATGCGCGGCGGCATATGCGCGACGAGCAGGGCTCGCTCGCGCTCTTCGGCCTGTTCACCTTTGTCATTCTTCTGGTGCTCGCCGGGATGGGCATCGACATCGTGCGTCATGAGACCCTGCGCACCGAGTTGCAGAACACGCTCGACCGCGCCGTGCTCGCCGCCACCAACCTCGAGAACACCAACGATCCGAAAGACGTGATCATCGACTATTTCGCGAAGGCGGGCCTGAGCGAATATCTCAAGGAAGACGAGATCGACATCGTTCCGCTCGGCGACGGGCGGCAGGTCTATGCTTCGGTCGAAGCGGAGGTGCCGACCTATTTCATGAAATTCGCCACCATCGACAGCCTCTCCCTGTCGGGCGAAACCATGGCACAACAGGGTCTCGCAGGCCTTGAGATCTCGCTCGTGCTCGACGTGTCGGGCTCGATGAACAGCTACAGCCGCCTGACCAACCTGAAGGACGCCGCCCAGGATTTCACCGAAACCGTCTTCGAGAATGCCGCCAGTGACGAAATCGCGATCTCGGTCATCCCCTACGCCACGCAGGTGAACGCAGGCAAAGACATCCTGGACTCACTCCATCGCCTGAACGCCCATGACAAATCCTACTGCATCAACTTCGAGGAAGACGATTTCTCGACGATCGGCCTAGAATTCCCCGTCACCGAAACCACCGGCCGCTTTTACGACCAGACAATGGATTTCGATGCGTTCAACAGCAATTTTTATGACCTCGACATGGCGCTGTCGGACCACACCTGTGCTCCGGCCGCGAGCCGCGAAATCCTGCCGTTCTCGAACAACCAGACTGAAATCGACGATTACATCGAGGCACTCACCGCCTATGGCAATACCTCGATCGATCTTGGCGTGAAATGGGGCGCGGCCCTGCTCGACGAAAGCGCGCAGATCCTGACCGCAGGCACCTCCGCCAGCGCCCACCCTGCCTCCAATTCGGACGCCCAGAAATTTATGGTGGTGATGACCGACGGCTCGCACACCAACCAGTATCTCATGCCTGACCCCTACCGCGACGACGACCAGTCGACCGGCGTCTATAAAGACAAGGACGGTCGCATCTACGTCAGCGGCGAACGCACCACCTGCTCCTACTACTACGGAAACCCCTACAATTGCTCGACCGAGATGCGCTACACCCGGATCGACAACCGCAGCGTTCTGACCTCGCTGCCCTACACGCTCGCCTCCGGCAATGTCTGGGAAATCACATGGTCCGAGGTCTGGTCCTCGATGACCGTCTACAACCACGCCAAGGCCCGTTCCTACGCCACCGGCAATGACTACGATTACTACACCTGGCGCAATGCGACACGCACCAGCTACGACACCGCGACCAAGGACGCGCGACTGGACGAGATTTGTACCGCCGCCAAGAATGCCGGGATCATCATCTTCGCCATCGGCTTCGAGGCCCCGACCGCCGGTCAGAACGTGCTGCGCTCCTGCGCCTCTTCCGATGCGCATTACTACGATGTGGAAGGGATCGAGATCGCCGAGGCCTTCTCCGCCATCGCGACCAAGATCACCGAGTTGAGGTTGGTCGAATGACACTTTTGCGCAAACTGAATCGGTTGCGTCAACGCCACGCCCGGAACGACGACGGCAATGCGACCATCGAATTCGCCCTGATCTTCCCGATGTTCATGTTCCTCATCATGGGCAGCTACGAGATCGGTTATTACACCGTCTCCTCCGCCATGCTGGAGCGCGGCCTCGACAACGCGGTGCGCGACGTGCGTCTCGGCAATATGCCCACCGTCACGCTCGACACCCTGAAATCGGCCACATGCGAATACGCGCGCTACGTGCGCAATTGCGAGGAAAACATCCACATCGCGCTCGAACCCGTCGACGCGTGGAATTTCACCCGCCCGACCTATATCGCCGAATGTATCGACCGCAGCGCCGATGTGGCACCCTCCACCGTCTTCGAGGATGGCAAGGAAAACGAACTGATGCTGGTGCGCGCCTGCGTCAACGTCGATCCGATCTTTCCGACCACATGGATCGGGGCCGCCATGCAGCGCACCGAGGGCTCCGGCTATGCCATCGTCGCCACCGGCGGCTTCGTGAACGAACCCAACAGCTAAGGGAGACGACGATGTTCTCTATCCGCCAGACCTCCCCGAAATCCGCCCTGCGTCGCCTCCTGCACCGCTTTTCCCGCGACGAGGCCGGATCGGTCGCCATTGAGGCCCTGATCGTTGCCCCGGCGCTGATCTTCACGCTGATGGCCTGCTACACCTTCTTCTCCGCCTTCGAGGCCAAGGCCCGCGCGAACAAGGCCAATTACACCATCTCCGATTACATCTCGCGGCAAACCGACACGATCGACGACACCTTCATGGGGGGGCTCGCCGATCTCTACCGCTTCCTCAACAACGACGGCGACATCGACATGCGGGTCTCCGCCGTCCAGTTCGTCATCGACCAAGATGAAAACGAGAGCTTCAAGCTGGTCTGGTCCTATGCCACCGGCGGTTATGAGAAACTCACCGACATCACTCTCGTCGACATCGAGGAACGCCTGCCGCTCATGGCCGATGGCGAAGAGGTGATCGTGGTGGAAACCCAGCGCGGCTGGGTCGCGCCCTTCAACGCCATCCTGAGCGAGATGAATTTCGAGGACATCGTCACCACCAAACCGCGGTTCGCCTCGCAGGTGATCTATGACGACGGCACCGAAGTGATCAACGATGCCACTCATGAGGATTCCGACGACAGCGATGTCGACACCGGCGGCACCTCGACCGGCTCGAACAGCAGCGGCTGGGGCTCCGACCGTTACGGCGGCGGCGGCTATTACTGGTGGTGGTGAGCCTTACAGCTCGCGCCTCAGTCCAGCCGTCCCATGCCGCCGATACGGGCCGCAATCACATCGGCCATCGCCTTGCCCTGACCCGCCGGCGTCACACCGCCGACGCCCAGCCTGCGACCGAACCGCCACCATAGCCCCGGCGCCCAGACCCGACTGCCCGGGGTTTTCAGCCGGATCAGAAATCCGTTCGACGGCTTGAAGGCAAAGGTGCCGCGTTCGACCTTCTCGATCTCGTCGAGACGGCAGAGCACCCGCCCGCCCTCTTCGCGCAGATCCGCCTCGGTCAGCACAAGCCGCACGCCCGTCGCCACCCAGAGCCGCCACGCGACCCAGAGCACCGCCGACGCCATCACGACCAGCAGAGCCATCCAGCCCGCCGTCATCTCTTCGGCCCCGAAGGCCACACGCAGCAACAAGGCCCCCAGCACGCCCAGAAGCGCCACCGCGCTCATCCGCCGCGCGGGCGAAGGTGTCAGGCTCAGATCGGTTCCGCTCGTCATGGCACACTCCTAAAAGACCCCTCCGCTTTAGCCCGCCCTCGCCCGAAGGGAAAGCCGCATTGTCCCCGCCTCCGCCAAAGGCTAAACTCGCCCGGCAATCGCAGCCGGATCCCTTCATGACGCAGCTCGCCCTTCGCCGCACTCTTCTCGCCCTGCCCCTGGTCGCGCTGCCCCTCGTCGCGCTGATCGGCTGCGCTCAGACCCCGGACCTCTCCGACCGGCTCGCACCCGTCGACACCGCGCTGCCCTGGCCCTCGCTGATCGCCTCGCCGTCGCAAACCGGCTTTGAGGATGCCGCAAGCGCCGATGAACTTGCGCAGGAGACCCGTGCGACGCTGGCCCGCGCCGAAGCGCTCCGCGCCCGGGCAGAGACGCTCGCGAACGACCCCGTGTTCGCCACGGACGACCAGACCGAGCCCCTGCCCCCGCTTGTAACCGGAAACTGAGCCCGGCAACGGCGGGCAGTTGCACGCCCCCGCATTCGCCGCTATCACGACGGACAGGTTTTTCAACACATCCTCGAGCGGAGCCCCACATGCCGAAATCTACGTCTTCCCAAGCCCCCCTGCGCCTCGGCATTGCAGGTCTTGGCACCGTCGGCGTGGGCGTCATCAAGATCATCCAGCGCAAGGCCAATCTGATCGCCGAGCGCAGCGGTCGGCCCGTGGTGATCACCGCCGTCTCCGCCCGCTCGCGCGACAAGGACCGCGGTGTCGATATTTCCGGTTACGCCTGGGAAGACGATCCGGTCGCGCTTGCACTGCGGGACGACGTCGATGTCTTCGTCGAGCTGATGGGCGGTTCCGACGGCCCCGCCAAGGCCGCGACCGAGGCCGCGCTCGCCGTCGGCAAGGATGTCGTCACCGCCAACAAGGCCATGCTCGCCCATCACGGCCAGATGCTCGCCGAGAAGGCCGAGGCGAAAGGCGCCGTGCTGCGCTATGAGGCCGCCGTCGCGGGCGGCATTCCGGTGATCAAGGCCCTGACCGAAGGTCTCGCAGGCAACCGGATCGAGCGTATCGCCGGTGTCATGAACGGCACCTGCAACTACATCCTGACCCGGATGGAGAACGAGGGCCTCACCTATGACGAGGTCTTCGCCGCCGCCAAGGCGCTTGGCTATCTCGAAGCCGACCCGACGCTCGACGTCGGCGGCATCGACGCCGGGCATAAACTTGCCCTTCTGGCCGCCATCGGCTTTGGCACGCAGGTGGATTTCGACAATATGGTGCTCGAAGGCATCGAGCGCATCACCATCGAAGACATTCGCCACGCCGCCGACATGGGCTATCGCATCAAGCTTCTGGGCGTCGCCCAGATGACCGGTCGCGGGCTTGAACAACGCATGACCCCCTGCCTCGTCCCCGCACTCTCGCCGCTGGGACAGCTCGAAAACGCCACCAACATGGTGGTGCTCGAAGGCGACGAGGTCGGCCAGATCGTGCTGCGTGGCGCCGGGGCTGGTGAAGGCCCCACCGCCTCCGCCGTGATGTCCGACGTGCTCGACATCGCCCGCGGCATCCGTATCCCGACCTTTGGCGTCCCCGCCGCCGCCCTCGAAAAGGCCACCCCTGCCGTCGCTGCAACCCCCGCGCCGTTCTACCTGCGGATGTCGCTTCTGGACAAACCCGGCGCGCTGGCGAAAATCGCCGCGGCGCTGGGCGATGCGGGCGTGTCCATCGACCGGATGCGGCAATACGGTCAGGACGCCAATCCCGAGGTGGCTCCCGTGCTGATCGTCACCGATGCCACCTCGCGCGCCTCGCTCGACGCCGCCCTCGAAGGCATGAAAGCGACCGCCGTTCTGGCCTCGGAGCCGGTCGCGATCCGCATCGAAAACGTCTGATCCCGCCCGCTCCGGCAGAATTCAGAGGGTCCGCTCAGGCGGACCCTTTTTATGTTTCCATGGAAAACGTCATGCTGTTGACGTGAAATTGTTACGCCGCGACAAGACGTTAGCGCAAACAACCCATCTGTTAGCGCGCACAGCTCCGCACCCGCCTTGCCCCGCCCCGGAACATGTGGTCATGAAGAGGGGCAGAAATTTCCGTCCGCCCGAAAAGGACCCGTAAGACACATGTCGCAAGCCCCCAATTTCTTTGACCGTATGCTCTCCCTTGGCCTCGCCCGCGTGGCCGAACAGGCCGCCATCGCCTCCGCCGATTACGTCGGCCACGGCGATGAGAAGGCCGCCGATCAGGCCGCCGTCAACGCCATGCGCGATCAGCTCAACAAGCTCGACATCCAGGGCGTCGTGGTGATCGGCGAAGGCGAGCGTGACGAAGCCCCCATGCTCTACATCGGCGAGAATGTCGGCAACGGCAACGGTCCCGCCGTGGACATCGCCCTCGACCCGCTCGAAGGCACCACGCTCACTGCAAAAGACATGCCCAACGCGCTAACCGTGATCGCCATGGCGCCGCGCGGCACGCTGCTGCACGCGCCCGACGTCTACATGGACAAACTGGCGATCGGGCCGGGCTATCCGAAAGACGTCGTGTCGCTGGACATGACCCCGACCGAGCGCGTCGAAGCGCTGGCCAAGGCCAAAGGCGTCGCGCCGAAAGACATCACGCTCTGCGTGCTCGAACGCCCGCGTCACGAAGAGATGCTGGCCGAGCTCCGCGCCACCGGCGCCGCGATCCGCATGATCACCGATGGTGACGTCGCCGGTGTCATCCACTGTGCCGAGCCGACCACCGGCATCGACATGTACATGGGCTCCGGCGGTGCGCCCGAGGGTGTGCTCGCCGCCTCCGCGCTGAAATGCATGGGCGGTCAGATGTGGGGCAAGCTGTTGTTCCGCAACGACGACGAACGTGGCCGCGCCGCCAAGGCGGGAATCACCGATCTCGACAAGATCTACTGCCGCGATGAACTCGTTACCTCCGACGTGATCTTCGCCGCCACCGGCGTGACCAACGGCTCCATCGTGCATGGCATCAAGCGCGAACCCGGCTTCCTCACCACGGAAACCATCCTGATGCGCTCGAAAACCGGCTCGATCCGTCGCATGACCTACCGCAACCCGACGACGCCGCGTCACGACTGATCGCAAACGCGCACCGGGCATCGCCCATCTGCGCGACGGCGAGAAGAAACGCTCCCGCCAGTCCGACACTGGCGGGAGTTTTTATATGCGCTGTGCCAGACCGACACTTAGCCCGGCCTTATGGCAGCGATACCGATAACGGTCGTATCAACTCTGTGATGCATCCCAACAGCGCGTTTGCATCCGCCCTCTCCCTCGGCGATATACTGGGCCCATGACCGATTTTCTCAATGTCTCCGCCTCGCTCACTGGCCGCCGCTGGATCGGCCCCACCGCCGATCTCGACCGTCAGGCGGAGCTTCTGGTGCAACAGACCCGCCTGCCTCTGGCCCTCTGCCAGACCCTCGCCCGGCGCGGGGTGACGCCCGAGGCGGCGGCGCAATTCCTCGACCCCAAACTCAAGGACCTCTTGCCCGATCCGCTGACCCTCAAGGGCATGGGCGTGGCCGCCACCCGCTTTCTCGACGCGACAAAACGCGGCGAAAACATCGCCGTTTTCGCCGATTACGACGTGGACGGCGGCACCTCGGCAGCGCTCCTGATCACATGGCTGCGCCAGATGGGCCGCCCCGCGACGCTCTACATCCCCGACCGCATCGACGAAGGCTATGGCCCCAACGAGCCCGCCATGGAGGCGCTTGCCCGCGACCACGACCTGATCGTCTGTGTCGACTGCGGCACGCTCTCCCATGATGCCATCGCCGCCGCCAAAGGGGCCGATGTGATTGTTCTCGACCACCACCTGGGCGGGGAAACCCTGCCCGACTGTGTCGCCGTGGTGAACCCAAACCGTCAGGACGAAAGCGGCGATCTGGCGCATCTCTGCGCCGCCTCCGTCGTCTTTCTCATGCTGGTCGAAGTCGGGCGGCAAATGCGCGCCGAGGGGCAAAAAGGCCCCGATCTCATGGCCATGCTTGATCTCGTCGCACTCGCCACCGTCGCCGATGTCGCGCCCCTGATCGGCGTCAACCGTGCCCTCGTCCGTCAGGGCCTCAAGGTCATGGCCCGGCGCGACCGGATCGGTTTGCGCGCGCTCGCAGATGTATCCCGCATGGACACTGCCCCCACCTCCTATTCCCTCGGCTTTCTTTTGGGCCCCCGGATCAACGCCGGCGGGCGGATCGGCGCTGCGGATTTGGGCGCACGACTGCTCTCCACCGAAGACCCGCATGAGGCACAGGCCCTCGCCGAACGGCTCGACGCGCTCAACACCGAGCGCCGTGACATCGAAAGCGCCGTGCGCGACGACGCGCTGTTGCAGGCCGAACAGCGCGGCCTCGACGCCCCGCTCGTCTGGGCCGCAGGCGATGGCTGGCACCCCGGCGTGGTCGGCATCGTCGCCTCGCGTCTCAAGGAAGCCACCAACCGCCCCGCCGTCGTCATCGGCTTTGACGAGGACGGCATCGGCAAGGGCTCCGGTCGCTCCGTCTCCGGCGTCGATCTCGGCGCCTCCATTCAACGCCTCGCCGCCGAAGGGCTTTTGGTCAAGGGCGGCGGGCACAAGATGGCCGCGGGCCTCACCGTGATGCGCGACCGGCTTGAGCCCGCGATGGAACGCCTCTCCGAACTTCTCGCCAAACAGGGCGCTGGCGCGATGGGGCCGTCCGATCTGAAACTCGACGGCCTCCTGATGCCCGGCGCCGCCACGCCGGAGCTGATCGCACAGCTTGAAGCCGCCGGCCCCTATGGTGCCTCCGCCCCCGCCCCGCGCTTCGCCTTCCCCGCATGCGCGATTCATTTCGCCAAGCGGGTCGGCTCGAACCACCTGAAAGTGACCTTCTCCGAAGGCCAGGGGCCGCGTCTCGACGCCATCTGTTTCGGCGCTTTCGACGGCCCGCTCGGCCCCGCGCTCGAACGCCATGGTGGCGCGCGTTTCCACCTCGCGGGCAAGCTCGAGCTCAACACATGGGGAGGGCGGCAATCCGTCCAACTGCGCCTCGAAGATGCCGCCGAAGCCTGATTTCGCGTATGAAATCCCCCCTGTCAAAAAAACTGCAAAATTCTGTGAGAATCCCTCTTGCGCCCCTCGCGCGCATCTCATAAACACCCGCTCACGCCAAGCGCGGTCCGTTCGTCTATCGGTTAGGACGCCAGGTTTTCAACCTGGAAAGAGGGGTTCGATTCCCCTACGGACTGCCACTTTCCCCCCGATATATGCCTGTTTCCAGCCTGTCCAAACGCCTCTGTTGTGCTTTGAGCCATGAGTGGCCTGCGGAGAACCATGACCTGTGTGGTAGGGCCGGATTGTCTACCGCGTTGCATCGGCGGATGCGCACCCCGCTCTTCGCGGAGTGGCATGTGCTTTGAAGTAAGCCGGGGCGACTGTCCTGCAGACTTCGACCTTCTCAGTGCATTCCGGCGCAAAAGGTCATGCATCTTGGCGGAGCGGTTTTGGCGCACAGTGCCCGTCAATTCTCTGCGATGCCCCAAGTGGCAGCTCGGACATGGAGATAATGGATGACGCAACAGCGGACTGCGACCGTGGCGGCCGTAAGATAGAAATTTGAGTGGGGAAGTGGCAGTCCGTAGGGGAATCGAACCCCTCTTTCCAGGTTGAAAACCTGGCGTCCTAACCGATAGACGAACGGACCGCGCTTGGCGTGAGCGGGTGTTTATGAGATGCGCGCGCGGGGCGCAAGAGGAAAATGTGCGAAACCTGCATTTCCTGAGCAGCCATCCCACATGTCCCGCGCAAACCACGCGCAGACAGGCCCCGGATGGCCTGCAAACCGCGTGCAGATTGAGCGGTCAGCCCCTCACCCGATGCTCGACAGGGTCATTGACATGGTCGCTCACATGACCCTTGTGAACCTTGGGATCGAACATGGTTGCCTGCGCACGGCCCTCATATTTAGAACTGTAGAGCGCCAGATCCGCATCGTGAATCATCACATCGGCATTGGGCGTCTCATAGAACTCGGTCGTCGTGACGCCCACGGAGCCGGAAATCCGGCACAGCTCATCCTGATAGGGGATCGGCTCCTCGAGCCGCGTGATGATGCGTTCCGCCGTACGCATAAGCCCGTCGTGCTCCATGAACTTGTTGAAGATCAGGATGAATTCATCCCCGCCCACGCGCGCGACCATATCGTCACCCCGGGTCTCTTCGAGCAGGATCTTCGCCACCCGCTGCAATACCGTGTCCCCCGCCGCATGGCCCAGCGTGTCATTGACCGATTTGAAGTAATCGAGATCGAGATGCATGATCGCAAACGGCACGCTCGAGCGCAGCATCCGCTCCATCACATGATCCATCGCCCGGCGATTCTTCAGCCCGGTGAGCGTATCGGTATAGGCCTGCTCCTCGGCGGCGACCTTGGCGCCTTGCAGACGGGCGTTGAGCTGTTTCGTTTCCTCGAGGACGGCCGACTTCGCCTCCACCAGATAGAGCATCTCGATCGCAAGATCGGTATGGGCGAAATCTCCGGAGGTCAGCCGGTAATCCGCCACCGCATCGACAATCGAAATCCCGAAAGACAGGTTCAAAAGGTTCAGCCCCGTCCCGGGGATTGCCGCCGCCATGCCCTTGAGTGGTGTGGAAATCCCCGTGAGAAAATTGAGATAGAGCTTCGTCCCCAAAGGAATAGGCCCTTCGCCGCCACCCCGCCCGTTGTCACGCACGGAGAACACATCGGCGATCTGCGCTCCGATCAGGGTGTCAGGTTCGCGCAGCTTCGCCAGCGTCGGCGCGACATAACGGATCTCCCCCGCATCGTCATACATCAGGCTCATCGGCATGAAGGCAATCAGCGCTTCCGGATCGAATTTCATCGCACTCACAGCTCTCCCCCGATCCGTTCCGACAACTCAAAGGTCCGACCCTCGGCATAGGCCGCTTCGAGCAGGTTGATCGTGATGATTTCTTCGCCGGAATCCATCCAGCCCTGATGTTCTAGAAACACCAGAGCGCCATAATCGTCCGCCATCGCCCGCATCACCCCCACCATCGCATAGCCGAACCCCGGCATCGAACTGAGGCAACTGAGCCGGAACGTGCCGTCGCCATTGTCCTCGACCCGCAAGGTCGGCATCTCGAGATCCGGCAGGGCCAGTTTCGCCCGCCCTTCCAGATCGTTGAGCGAGAACAGGAATTCCGTGAAATTCTCACCGCCGAAGCGCAACAGCCGGCGTATCGCCTCCACATTCGGATGCGACACGAGATAGGTTCCGAGATCCTCGAGAAAGGTTTCGACAGGCTTGTGTAACTGGCGTGCCGCGCGCCCCAGAACGTCAATCGTCAACTGATCGGGATAGCTCAGCATGGCCTCGAAATTGTCAAATCCGAGATCGGCGCTTTCCGCCACCGCCTGCCAGGTCGTCCCCCCGTATGTATCGCGCATGAAACACTGAATCGCGCGATTGATCATCCCATGCATGACGGCCATGTCTCCCAGTACTACATGTGGGAGTGTTACGGCCTGTCCCTTAAGAAATTACCAATACTGCCGAAACAGTGTCCGCCATCTTCCTAAAATTAATCCGATTTCTGGTACTTTTTGCGAAATTCTACCGCCCGGACAACCACTCCGGCAGGTCCGCGACACTCTCGAGCACCACCTCCGCATAGGGCGCAAGCGCCGCCGCACCCGCCACGCCGGTCAGCACCGCCACCGGGATCATCCCGGCCCGCGCCGCCGCCTCCAGATCGTGCAGACTGTCGCCCACCATGACACAGGCCCCGGCCGCCACCCCCAGCCGATCTGCCGCACCAAGGCACGGGCCCGGCTCCGGTTTGCCGCCGAACCCGCTGTCATAGCCCACCACCGTGCCGAAAAACTCCGCCACGCCCATCCTGCGCAGATGATCGTGCCCCGCCGCCTCGAAATCGTTGGTCACGACGCCAAGCGCCAGTCCGCGCGCCCGCAATGCCGCACAGGTCGTGGCCAGCCCCGCCACCGGGGCCGGGACGAAGGCCGCCGGGTCCGGCTCCAGCCAGGACAGGAGCCGATCCGGCGCGGCTTCGGGGAAAAACGGGCTGAGCAGGTCCAGAACCTCCTGCGGCGTGCCCGCGATCACGGCGCTGTCCGGGTGAAACCTCTGCACCCCGCGGTCGAATCCCAACGCCTCGGCCACGGCAGCGCTCAGCCCCGCATCCGCACCGCAGATCCGCGCGATCACCGAGGCCGCCCAAGGCCCCCAGCTCGCCTGAAAATCCATCAGCGTGCCGTCCTTGTCGAACAGCACCGCCCCAATCTCGCTCCCGATTTCGCGCATACCCCGGCCTCAGGTCCAGTTGATCTGCGCCCCACCCGGCAGGGCCTGACGCGCGCGCATCGGCTCATGCGGATCGAGTCCCGTGGCCGCCGCGCAGGCATTGACCCAAGCATCGTCCATGGTCACGAAATCGAGAACCGCCGTAAGGATCTCGACCTCTCCGGCCCGGGCCATCAACTCGCCCGCAGAAATGCCGCTAGAGCCCAGAAAAACCGGAAAAATCTCCTCTTCCGAGGCCAGCCAGGCCAGAACTTTCAGGCCGATGACCTCGGCGGATTCCTGCTGCATCTGGGGATAACTCCAAAGGGTTGGAAACACTTTCTTAACCTTTGTGACCGAAATTATTAACCAGACGCAACACCAGAACCACAACAAAAATCAAATGCGGCATGGCGCTCTCCCCCAAAGCCGTAGCCAAAAAGGAACCCCGATGGCGGGCAGAATTCTGATCGCTGACAACGTGCCGACCAACAGGATCATCCTCAAGGTCAAGCTCGCGTCCGCCTTCTACGACGTCTCCCAGGCCACAACCGGCACGGCGACGCTCGCACAGGCGCGCGCAGAGCGGCCCAACCTCATTCTCCTCGATGTCGATCTCGGCGACATGTCGGGCTTCGAGACCTGCGCCCGGCTCAAAGCCGACCCGCTGACCGCGCATATTCCCGTCGCCATCCTCACCCCCGCGCAAAACCCCGAAGCCAAGATCGCGGCGCTCAAGGCCGGTGCCGACGAGGTGCTGTCGAAACCGCTTGACGAATTGACCCTCACCGCGCGGGTCCGCGCCCTGATGCGCGCCTCCGCCACTTCCGAAGAACTGCGCCGGCGCAACGAAACCGCCCGCGCGCTGGGGTTTTCCGAGGCGCAAAGCCAGTACGAGACTCCCGGAAAGATCGCTCTGATCGGAGCGACCACCGAGGAGGCGATGAGCTGGCGCGCCGGGCTCAAGGGCATGGTGCATGACGAGATTGCCATCGAACGCGCCGATCACCTGCTCGAAACCATCTATCATGGCGAGATTGCCGATCTCTACGTGATCTCCACCCGCGCCGGAGGCGACGGGCTGCGACTGATCTCCGATCTGCGCGCCCGCGAAGCCACCCGTGGCGCCGGGATCGTCGTCGTCCATGGCCCGCAGGACCGGCGCGAGGCGCTGATGGCGCTCGATCTCGGGGCCAACGATCTGATCGCCCGCGGTGCCGATCCGGAAGAAATGGCCCTGCGCCTGCGCAGCCAAATGCGGCGCAAGAAGGAAACCGACCTGCTCAAACTCACCCTCGACGAGGGGCTCCGCCTCGCCACCCGCGACAAGCTCACCGGGCTTTACAACCGGCATTATGCCCTGCCCCATCTCGACAAGATCGCTCGCGAAGCCCGCGCAACCGGCCAGCATTTCGCCCTCATGCTGATCGACATCGACCGGTTCAAATCCGTCAACGACACCTGGGGCCATACCACGGGCGACGCGGTTCTGATCGAAGTGGCTAGACGGCTCGCGGACAATCTCCGCGGCATGGATCTGGTGTCGCGCTTCGGCGGTGAGGAATTCCTGATCTGCATGCCGATGACCTCTCTGATGGAGGCCCGCGCCGTCGCCGAACGGCTGCGGGCCGGGGTCTGTGCCCGTCCGGCCGCAATCGCCCCCGATACGACCCCGATCAGCGTTTCCGTCTCCATCGGCCTCGCCATGGGGGGCGACCAAGGCGCCGCGACACCCGATATCGACACGCTTCTGGCCATCGCCGACCGCGCGCTTTACGCCGCCAAGGCCGAAGGCCGCAACCAGGTCACGCTGGGTTCCTACGCCGCCTGAAGACGGCGCACATCCACCCGATCTTGCCATGACACGTCCGCTCTGCCAGCATGATTGGCACATGCTCGCAAAGCCCTCTTGTCACGTCTGGACCCGATATGATGCAACGCCTGACCGGCCTTTTCCTTCTCACGCTCTGCCCGGCGGCCAGCTTCGCCTTGTCGCCGCTGGAGCGCATGGTCCTTGAGGAGTTGACCTGTGAGCGCGCACCAAACTCTCTCGCCATCCTGCGCAACCTGTCGGACAACGGACAAATCACCCCCGGCGACAACCTCGGATATGACAGTCTGAGTTGCTGGAAGATCGTGGGGGGCCTCACCCTCGCCGGAATGCCCTTCGAGAGCCTTTGCGTCTACGAAGAATCCCCCTCGCTGCAGGCCAGCCATCCCGAATTTTATTATCGCGGCCCCGGCACGTCTCCGGGTCAAACCCTCTCTCTCGGCTCTTCCGAGAGCGCCGACGCCTTGTCCGATTGGTATCTGGAGATTTTCGGCCCGCGCAATATCTACACCGCCATTGCCGAGGGCGAGGAGACGACGCTCCAAACGCTCAGCGAAGTGAGCTGCACAGACTGGATGCTACCCCGGCCCCGCGACTGAGACGTGCAAAAGCGCCCCTCAGGGCGCTTTTTCCATTCTCAGCGGCCCGGACTATTTCCCGGCCCGCGCGCGCCCTGTTCATGCGGTCGGTGCGGCGGGTTACGCAGCATCTCCTCAAGCCGTTCGGCATAGGCCTGACGTTCCTGCGCGCTCATCTCCGCGATCTGCTGCGCCACGAGGCGGGCGCCGATCTGTTGGCCGCGAGCAAATTCCTTTTGCTGTTCGGAGAGCAGCGTCTCGAACCCGGCCGCGTCGAAATCGTCCGCCTTGAGCGCCGTGATCATCGCGCCGAACATCGCGCCCACCTTGGCCCGCGCGGCTCTCGGATCGCCCGCGCTGCGCGCAAATTCACGCCCGAGCGCCCGCCGGTCCTCGGTCTCCAGCGCGCCGACGAAAGGTCCGAACCCGAAATCGCGCGCCTGCAAGGTCCGCGCCCGGTCCATGCCCGCATTCCAGCGCAACACCGCACCGCCGACGATCCCGAGGATCGCGACATTCAGCGCCAGGGACAGCACAAGCACGATGCGGCTCCAGTGCACGCCCTTGCCCGGCGCCGTGCTGGGGTTTTGTTCATCCGTCATCGCTTATCCTTCCGCCGCCAGTTCGTAAAAGCTCGGGAGCAGCGCGTCGATCCCGTATTCGCTCGTCGCCGTGTCATAGGCTTCCGTGCCGGATACATAGGATCCTGTCGCAAGAACGGTCACCGCAGACGGGGCTCCAAGCCCGATCGCAAGCCCCGCGACACCTGCCGTCGCAAGCCCGGCCACCGCACGCCAGCCGCCCAGCGCCGCCACCATGGCCGCCATCAGCGGGTGACGCTGTTTCGCAGGGGCACGCAGCGCCGCAAGCCGCGCCGCCTCGGTCGCCTCACGGGTGTCGATCATGCTTTCGGCATCGGCGAGGATGCGTTCCATCAACCCGCCAGACGGCAACATCGTCTCACGGCGCGCCTCTTTGAAAAGCGCCTCCAGCTCCCGTTCCGGAAACTCAACCGTCCGTTTGTCGTCACGATCCGTCATTTTCGAACCCCAATATCTCGCGTTGCGACGCCAAAGCCGCCGCCAGCGCCCTCTTGCCGCGCGCGGTCAGACTTTCGACCGCCTCGACACTGATCTCCAGAACCTCGGCAATCTCCGGATTGCCCAATCCCTCGATATGTCTCAACACCACCGCTTCACGTTGCCGGTCTGGCAACTGATCCAGCGCGGCCTGCAACGCATCGACCCTCTGACGCTGCATCAGCACAGAATCCTGCGAAGGCCGTCCGTCTTCCGGCTCGGCGATCTCGTCGAGCCCCTTGCTGCGCCGCTTGCGCAGCCGGTCGGTGCACAGGTTGGTCACGACCCGATAGAGCCATGTCGTCACCTGCGCCTCGCCCTGCCGCCACTCCGGCGCGATCTTCCAAAGCCGCAACATGGCGTCCTGCGCCACATCCTCCGCCTCTTCGCGATCCTTCAGAAGCCGGGCGGCATAGCCCACGACCCGTGGCGTCAGCCGAAGGGTCAACGCGCGCGCCGCCGCCCTGTCGCCATTGCCGAAGGCAACGAGCAGGGCTTCGTCGGAAACATCATTGAGGGCGTCGAAGGGCATGGTCATCACCGGTTCTGCGTAGCGCATACGTCGCGGCAGGTCCATCGCGCGCTCGATCGGGGACGCACCCGCCCCCGATCCGCTCACGTGACGGCTCAGTTGCCGTCGGCCTCAGGTGCATCCACCGGGGCTTGCTGGCCATACATAGGGCCGTAGCCCTGGCCGTTCATCGGGCCGTATCCCTGACCGTAGCCCATGCCGGGCTGACCATACATCGGGCCATAGCCCTGGCCGTAGCCCATTCCCGGCTGCCCCTGCATCGGACCATAACCCTGACCGTTCATCGGACCGTAGCCCTGGCCGTAACCTTGGCCATACATCGGGCCATAGCCCATCCCCGGCTGGCCCTGCATCGCACCATAGCCCTGACCGTTCATCGGACCGTAGCCCATGCCCGGATGGCCCATCATGCCCATATGGCCTTGCTGCATCTGGCCCCCCATCTGACCGCCCATGCGGCCCTGTTTGCCCTGCATCTGACCACCTTGGCGGCCCTGCATCCAGCGGGTCATCATCGACAGTTCTTCTTCGCTCAGCGCCCCGTCATTGTCGCGGTCGAGACGGTCAAAAATCGTGCCCGCCCCGGGTCCCTGCATTTCCTCGGCGCTCAACACGCCGTCGCCGTCGGCGTCGCGGGCCTCAAGCATCGCCGTCGCGCGCGCCTTCATCTGTTCGGCACGCCGAGCTTCCTGTCGGGCATAAAGCTCATCCGCGTCGACGGTGCCGTCACCGTTGCTGTCAACCGTGGCGAATTGCGCCGCGCGGAAGGCGTCGATTTCCTCCTGGGTGATCTTGCCGTCTTCATCGGCATCGACCGTCGTGAAATCGAAATCCGGACCGAAGGGACCAAAGCCCCGCTGACCGTTCATCTGACCACCCATCTGACCGGTCGCGCATCCCATGCGCGCCATCCGGTCCTTTTGCCCCATGCCCGCAGCCATCGCCACGGTGGTGCCGCCCAGAACAGCGATCACTGCAACGGCGGAAACAATGCTTTTACGTTTCATGTCTTTCATCCTCTCAAGGCTACCCTTGCGCGGTCGTGTCGAACTCCCCTTCAAACCGCGCTTTCAGGAATACAAACGCGCCATCTCCCGGTTTCCGTCGCCTCCTCCGGCGAAAACCCGCATCAAACCCGCATCACGGCGTCGTGAACGGTAGCTTTGCCGCCGAAAACATGTCAGCCTGCCCGTGGAGGAGAGCGCGACGGGCCCCGCGCGCGACATCGCGCCGCAAGGACAATCCGCGCGGCACGTTCGATTGTGCTGTCCTTTAGACTTCGCCCGAACCGCACATGAAGGCGCGCACCAGATGACTGATCTTTCTCACGGCTACATGGCCGCACAAACCTCCCCCTCCGATGGCGAGCGCGAATTGCGCCCCGCGTTGACACGCGGCTGGAAACGCCGTTGCCCCTGTTGCGGCGGAGGGCCGATGATGAAGGGCTACCTGACCGTGCGTGACGAATGCCCGGTCTGTGGCGAAGACCTGTCGCATCATCGCGCCGATGACGGACCGGCCTATCTCACCATCCTGATCGTCGGCCACCTGATGGCGCCGCTGCTCGGCTGGGTCTTCGTCGCCTTCCGTCCCGATCCTCTGGTGCTGGTCGCGATCTTCGCCACCGGCACGGTCGCGCTCTCGCTCTATCTCCTGCCGCGCCTCAAGGGGATGATCGTCGCCTTCCAATGGGCGAAACGCATGCACGGATTTGGTAACGAAGATGCGTGACGGCACGCCCGATCCGCGAGCGGCAAAATCCTATGCCCTCGCGCGCCACGACGGTCAGACGGACAAGCTCGGCATCGCCTATCGGCACCATCTCGAAGACGTCGCGAATCGCGTCTCGTCCTGCTCTGCGGTCATCCGTTGCACCGCATGGCTGCACGACTGTGTCGAGGACACCGGTGCCACACTGGACGAGATCGACGCCCGGTTCGGCCCAAAGGTCCGCGCCGCGGTCGGCGCCATGACCAAACGCGACGGCGAGGACTATCTTCGCGATTACCTGCCACGCCTGATGCGCAATCCCGATGCGGTCCAGGTCAAAATCGCCGACGCCGCGCACAATCTCGGCAAGGCGCATCTCTTGGCGGAGACAGATCCGGAACGCGCCCGGGCTTTTGACGCAAAATACCGGCACGTCCTCGACACGCTCGGGGCCCCCTCCGCGACGCCGGAGCGACTGGTCTTCCGCGACGGAGCCTGGCACAGCTTCCCGGCCTGAGCCCGCCCGCTCAGAGCGCCTTTTCATAATGAATGCGCTGATATCCATCGCTCTCGCCGCGATGGGTCTCGTGATATCCAAGCCTGGGATAAAGCGCCTGCGGCCCGGCCATCACCACATTGGTATAGACCCGCATAAGGGCCGCGCCCTCATCGCCCGCCTGCGCCTCCGCCGCTTCAATCAAACGCCGCGCAAGCCCCTGCCCCCGCGCCGTCTCCGACACCGCCAGCACATCGAGCATCATCGCCCCGTCTTCCTCGGGATAGATGAAGACCACCCCCAAAACCGCCGCGCCCCGGACCGCAACCGTCACCCGCCCCCGCGCCACGATCTCCGCATAGTCATAAAGCGCGGGCGCCGGCGGCTTGCCGATCAGCGGCGTATATTGTGCAAAGGCCGTCACCACCAGATCGGTGATCGCCGCCACATCTTCGGGCACGGCCGGGCGCAGCATCGGGGGCATCGTTTCACTCATCGCACCACTCATCCACATCGCCCGCGCCCTGTCATGGGGCCAGATCTGCTCAGAGATAGAGCCTGCCCGCGTTGCAATGGCCCTGCAACGGCCCTGTGCACCGCCGCGCGTCACGGCAGAAATTGACAGAAGCCCCGCGCGCCCGTTCTATCGGCACAGCACAACAGAAAGCCCGCACCATGACCGACACCACCCCCGACTTTCCCCTGCTCGACCTCGCCGCCTTTGCCGCCGCGAGGCCAGAGGGCCGCGCGGCCATCGGTGCCGAGGTGGATCGCATCTGTCGCGAAACCGGCTTTCTCGCCGTCACCGGCCACGATGTGCCCACGGATGTGATCGCGGCGCTCTGGTCCCACGCCCGTGCCTTTTTCGCGCAATCGCCTGAGGCGAAACACAAGGTCGCCCCCACTCCGGGCGGTCCCTATGGCTATCTCGGCCCCGGCACCGAGGCTCTGGCGAAATCCCGCGGTGGGGACACGCCCCCGGACCTGAAGGAAAGTTTCAACGGCGGCCCCGCCGCCATCCCGCCCGGCGAGACCGACCCCGATGCGCTCGCCTTTTGCTACGCCCCGACACCCTTCCCGGACCTGCCGGGCTTCAAAGACGCATGGCGCAGCTATTATGCGGAAATGGAGGCCTTGGCGGCCCGGATCATGGAGGTCTTCGCCGTCGCGCTGAAGCTGCCCGCCGATCATTTCGCACCCTATATCACCACGCCGATCTCCGGCATGCGGGCGCTCAATTACCCCGCGCAAGACAAGACCCCCGAAGAAAACCAGCTCCGCGCGGGCGCCCATACGGACTATGGTTCCCTCACCATCCTCCTGCCCGAACCCGGCTCGCGCGGCCTGGAAATCCTGACGCCGGAAGGGAACTGGAAAGGCATCCCGCCTGTCGACGGCGCCTTCGTGATCAACATCGGCGATCTCATGGCGCTCTGGACGGGTGGCCGCTGGACCTCGACCCTGCACCGCGTCGTCACGCCGCCGGACTGGGCCACCAAGACCCGCATGTCGATTGCCTATTTCCATCAGCCGAACTGGCACGCCGAGGTCAAACCGCTCTCCGGCCCCGCCTCCGAGGCAGTCACCTCCGGGCCTTATCTGATGAGCAAATTCGCCGCAGCCAACGGCTAAGACAAAGAGGCTTACGCCTCCTCCCCGGTCGCATCCGTTTCCGACAGCGTATACCGAAGCCCCCAAGCGCGCAGCCCCGTCAGGATCGGTGTTAGCGCCTCGCCCTTCTCCGTCAACCGGTATTCCACCTTGGGTGGCACCACCGGATAGACGGTGCGCGTCAACACACCGTCCGCCTCCAACTCCCGCAGTTGCTTCGTCAACGTGCGTTGCGTAATCGCGCCCACCGCGCGCCTGATTTCGCTGAACCGCATCTCTCCGCTCAGCAGATGGAACAGGATGACGCCCTTCCACTTGCCGCCGATCACCTCGAGCGCGCTTTCGACCGCACAATTCTTCGAATGGCTATAGCTGGTGAAACGCTGCGCCCGTCCCGGCGCGCCGGTGTTCCGGTCCTCCATGGTATCCTCTTTGATACTGAGTATATAAATAGTGCATTCTTGCCGATGATATACCGAAATCCGATACATGTGTCAGCCGATCCGCGCCGCCGCGCAAAATCCGAGGAATACACATGTCCGATTTCGACCGCTCCCCCGACGGCCTTGCCTTTTCCCTCGCCGTTCAGGCGGCACAAGACAGGCTTGGCTCCCGTCCACAATATGCACGGGCCCAATGGCCCATCGACATCTCCCCGGACCTCGAAGCGTTCATCTCCGCCCAGCGTAGCGTCTTCCTCGCAACGGCCAGCGCCGAAGGCCAGCCCTATGTCCAGCATCGCGGCGGTCCGCCGGGCTTTCTGAAAGTGCTGGATTCGCGCAGCATCGGCATGGCCGATCTGCGCGGCAACGGTCAGTATATTTCCCTCGGCAACCTGTCCGAAAACGACAGGGTGGAGTTGTTCCTGATTGACTATGCCCACAGGCGCCGGGTCAAGATCTGGGGCCGTGCGCGCATGGTCGAGGACGACCCCGATCTGGTCGCCCGCCTGATGCCTGACGCCATGCGAGGCCGGGCCGAGAGAGCCTTTCTGATCGAGGTCGAAGCCTGGGACGTGAATTGCCCGCAGCATATCCCCCAGCGCTTCGAAGCCGAGGATGTGGCCGCCGCGCTGGCCGAAAAAGACCGCAGGATTGACGAACTGGAACGCGAGATCGAAGGCCTCCGTAGCCGCTTCCCGAATTGGGAGGGCTGCGGAGACGCTCTCTGGGAAACGTAAGCCGGGCAGACCTAAGCCGAGGAAACGTAAGAGGGGCGGCTCCGTTTACACTTTCCCGTTCCTGCCGCGCCGCGCATCCGGGTGCAGTGCGGAGGCAAGAATATGTTCGCTCTTATGCACCACATGCCCCGCCTGCCCCACGATCAGCGGATCCGGCTCGCCGATCAGGTCTTCGTCCTTATCCGGGTAATCGAGGGTCATCAGGAAGTGCTTCATGCATTCGATCCGGGCGCGTTTCTTGTCGTTCGATTTCACGATGATCCATGGCGCATCCGCCGTGTCCGTGTAAAAGAACATCGCCTCTTTCGCCTCGGTGTAATCGTCCCATTTGTCGAGAGAGGCCTTGTCGATCGGCGACAGTTTCCATTGCTTGAGCGGATCGGTTTCGCGCGATTTAAACCGGCGCTGCTGTTCGGCCTGGGTCACCGAGAACCAGTATTTGTAAAGCTTGATCCCCGAACGCGTCAGCATGCGTTCGAATTCCGGCGTCTGGCGCATGAATTCGAGATATTCGTTCGGCGTGCAGAACCCCATCACCCGCTCGACCCCCGCGCGGTTGTACCACGAGCGGTCATAGAGCACGAATTCTCCGCTGGTCGGCAGGTGTTCGACATAGCGTTGGAAGAACCACTGGCCCTTTTCGGTCTCCGTCGGTTTGTTGAGCGCCACGACACGCGCATGCCGCGGGTTCATATGCTCCATGAACCGCTTGATCGTGCCGCCCTTGCCCGCCGCATCGCGCCCCTCGAACAACAACACATATTTCTCGCCGGTCTGCTGCGCCCAAAGCTGCGCCTTGAGCAATTCCGCCTGAAGCGCCACCTTGGTGCGCTCGTATTCCAGCCGCGACATCTTCTTGCGATACGGGTATTTGCCGGTCTCGAAGGCGGCGCGGATCTTGTCCGGCGTCACCGTCGGGAATTGCTTCGGCCCGCCATGCACGACCGCATCATCCGCCCCGCTCGCCTGCGGCACAGGAGACGTGCCATTGACGGTTCCGTTCACGGTCCCGGTCGGCGTCTCGGCGGACACAGGGGTTTCGGTGGCGGGCGTCATGGGCGTCGTCATGCGGGCATATCTCCATTGTTCGGCAAACTGTGCGCTTGTCATCTCCCTGTTACACGAAAATCCTTGTCCTTTCCTTGATCTGAGGCAAGGTTTTCGACCTTTCCCCCGCAAGCGCTTGCGCCTTTTGCGCCCCGATGGTCTAATCCTTGACCAAATTCGCCATCATAAGAATCGAGCAATCACCATGTCCGACGATCTCCTCGCAGGGGCCGAGCCCGCCTATGACGCTTCCTCCATCGAGGTGCTCGAAGGGCTGGAACCCGTCCGAAAACGTCCGGGCATGTATATCGGCGGCACCGACGAGCGCGCGCTGCATCACCTCGTGGCCGAGATTCTCGACAATTCGATGGACGAGGCCGTCGCCGGTCACGCCAACCGCATCGAGATGACACTTCATGCGGATTACTCGGTGACCATCACCGACAACGGTCGTGGCATCCCGGTCGATCCGCACCCGAAATTCCCCGGCAAATCCGCGCTCGAGGTCATCCTCTGCACGCTCCACGCCGGCGGCAAATTCTCC
The DNA here is from genome assembly GCF_001550095.1 of Celeribacter ethanolicus. Classification (GTDB taxonomy): domain Bacteria; phylum Pseudomonadota; class Alphaproteobacteria; order Rhodobacterales; family Rhodobacteraceae; genus Celeribacter; species Celeribacter ethanolicus. The sequence goes on from NZ_LRUC01000018.1 coordinate 232,519, forward strand.
GGCAAGGCCTATCAGACCTCCGGCGGTCTGCACGGCGTCGGCTCCTCCGTGGTGAACGCGCTCTCCGATCTGATGATCGTGCAGGTCGCCAAGAACAAGGAGCTGTTCGAACAGCGCTTCTCCCGTGGCATTCCGCAGGGTCCGGTCGAGAAAATCGGCGCGGCCCCGAACCGGCGTGGCACCTCGGTGAAATTCCACGCCGATGCCGAAATTTTCGGCTCGCACCGGTTCAAACCCAAGCGCCTCTTCACCCTCGCCCGCTCCAAGGCCTATCTCTTCTCCGGCGTCGAAATTCGCTGGAAATCCGAGATCGACGATGGCGAAACGCCCACTGAGGCCACCTTCCACTTCCCCGGCGGCCTCGCCGATTACCTGTCTGAGACGCTGGGCGCCGTGACCACCTATTCCGAGCGGCCCTTCGCTGGCGTGGTCGAATTCGGCCCCCGCTTCGGCGTCCCCGGCAAGGTCGAATGGGCGATCAACTGGACCCCGTCGCGCGACGGGTTCATCCAGTCCTACTGTAACACCGTGCCCACACCCGAGGGCGGCACCCATGAGGCGGGCTTCTGGGCCGCCGTGCTCAAGGGCGTGCGCGCCTACGGCGAACTGGTCGGCAACAAGAAGGCCAAGGACATCACCCGCGACGATCTCCTGACCGGCGGCTGTGCGCTTGTCTCCTGTTTCATCGCCGATCCCGAATTCGTCGGCCAGACCAAGGACCGCCTCGCCACCACCGAGGCCGCGCGTCTCGTCGAGAACTCCGTCCGCGATCACTTCGACAACTGGCTCGCCGCCGACACCAAATCCGCCGGTGCCATCCTCGATTTCCTCGTCTTGCGCGCCGAAGAACGCATGCGCCGCCGTCAGGAAAAAGAGACCCAGCGCAAATCCGCGACCAAGAAACTCCGCCTGCCGGGCAAGCTCACCGACTGTACCTCGAAAGACCGCTCGAACACCGAGCTGTTCATCGTCGAGGGCGACAGCGCCGGCGGTTCCGCCAAAGGTGCCCGCAAACGCGAAACGCAGGCTTTGTTGCCGCTCAAAGGTAAAATCCTCAACGTCTTGGGCGCAGCCTCGAACAAGCTCACCTCGAACCAGGAAATCTCCGATCTCTGCGAGGCCTTGGGCGTTGGCATGGGCACGCGCTTCAACGTCGACGACCTGCGCTATGAACGCGTCATCATCATGACCGACGCCGACGTCGACGGCGCCCACATCGCCTCGCTGTTGATGACCTTCTTCTACACCCAGATGCGCCCCCTGATCGACCAAGGCCATCTCTTCCTCGCCTGCCCGCCGCTCTACCGTCTGACGCAGGGGGCAAAACGCGTCTACTGCCTGGATGAGGCGGAACGCGACCTGTGGCTGGAGAAAGGCCTTGGCGGCAAAGGTAAAATCGACGTCTCGCGGTTCAAGGGCTTGGGCGAAATGGACGCCAAGGATTTGAAAGAAACCACGATGGACCCGGCCACGCGCAAGCTCATCCGGGTGACGATCGACGAAGACGAACCCGGCGAAACCGCCGATCTGGTGGAGCGTCTGATGGGGAAAAAACCGGAGCTAAGGTTCCAGTACATTCAGGAAAACGCGCGGTTTGTTGAGGAATTGGATGTTTAGGAGATCTCAAAAGTTTTACTTTCGAGAAGAAGAAATTGAAACGCTTCGGTATAATCACAACCAGCATATATCTTTTGGTCATAGTCATTTGGATCTATTTTGATTGGTCGAGGTTCCATGCACTAAAGCCAAACGAATGGGGCGATTTTCTCGCAGGGGTATTTGGCCCCCTTGCACTCTTTTGGGTCGTGCTTGGTTTCTGGCTACAAAGTCATGAATTGCAAAATAGTGTACGAGCTCTTGAGATGCAGTCGGCAGAGTTGAAGAGCTCTGTTGAGCAACAAACTGCTTTGGTCGGAGTTTCTAAACAACAACTTAGTTTAGAGATCGAAAAGCGTGAACACGAAGCTGCACGTTCTGAAAAAGAATGGATGGAACAGCTCGCCCCGAGATTTATGCTCACTGCATCCGGCGGCAGTAGTTCTATGGGCACACACACACGAAAGTTTAAGGTCATTAATAGAGGTGGAGATGCAAGAAAAGTTAACTTCGTATCCTTCAGAGCAGAAGACCTAAACCTGAAAATAGCCCCGAAAGCACGGCACAACATATTAAATGGCACTGAATTTGAAATTTCACTTCAGGCAGCACAACCAATTGAAAAAATTGACGGACTAGAACTGGCAGTGGATTCAATAGGTAATGAAAATATCATAAGAAAACAAATATTCCATTTTGAAAATGGTCAATTTGTTGAAACGGCAACCGGCACGCATCGTATACAGGATCAGCAAACCTAGCCCCAAAAGCAAAGACCCCGCCGAAGCGGGGCCTTACAGCACTGGCCATCGGATTGCTGTCTCCGGTCTGACCAGCGGCCCTTGGTAGGGTCTTAATGCGGATGCCGAAGCAGGGCCGCCACAAGCGAAATATAATCCTTCACAGATGCTTTGTCAAAACCGACAGGCCCAGCCCATGCAGCACACAAGACATCACACGCGCCAACTCTGCCTCAGGAAGCGTTTCCATCTGGTAAACCCGCCGCCCGTTGCGATCCTTCCCAAGCCGCAACAAATCCGTCCGCTGCCAGCTCACGGAACACACCATATCCCCCTTCACCCAGCGCGTGATCTTGCCCCACCTCGGCGGCAAGGCAAATGGAATATCCAGCGTACAATGATAGGGCATCGCCGGTTCCGGTGCAGTCGTGCTCAACGGCACAACGGTGCAAAGCCCGTGACGATTTTTGATCGCCTTGGACACAACCACCGCAAGCCTCGGCTTGATCATCTCCGGTGGCACAAATCCTTTATCGAAATCGACGCAAACAACGGTTCCCTGAGTGGGATGGTATCTGAGGCCCATAATCCCTCTGATCTCCTTTTCCCTGACTGAATCACAAAGACCGGAAGTCGGACAAGACCAAAAATCGGCACCCCCACCGGCAACAATCCCCCCCGCCTCGGCACCCTTCCGCCCATCCCCTCACTGAGGGGAACCCTTCCGCGCCCGGCCGGGTTATATCTCCGACAAACGACATTCGGAGGACAGAGCATGATCTCTTTCACCAAACCCCTTCTCCTTGCCGCCGCGGCCCTCGCCGCCGCCCCGGCGCTCGCCGACGGGCACAAGGACAAGAAACCCAGAAACGCCCCGCAAGAGGTCTATGTCTACCACGTGCCCAAAGGCTGTCACCTGCCGCCGGGGATCGAAAAGCAGATGCGTGAGGGCAAGCGCAGCACCCTGCCGCCGGGCCTCGCACAGCAATGCTACGGCAAACAGGCGGCTTACCGCTACGAGCGTGGCGACCGTCTGCCCGACGGCTACCGGGTGATCCGAGATTACGACCGCTACGGTCTGCCCGATCCGAAAGGCGACCGATACGTGGTCTCCGGCGACACGATCTACAAGATCGCCCGCGACGCCGCGATCGTGATCACCGCCATGGGGATTTACAACAACATCACCGGCAACTGACCCCGTCGTCCCCGACCCTGCGCCCGCTCGCGCAGGGTCCACCATCAGGGGCCGACAAAAGTCCGACGCAAATCCGACGCTTTGCCGACAGCTCTCAACGCATCCTGAAAGCCCCGATCAAAGCCTTTGACCGCCCGGCTTCCACGCCGCATAGTCGCGCCATGATCCGGTCTTTCGACACTCTGGCCCTCACCGCCGCCCATCGGCGGCTCGAAGCGCTGTTCACCGAACGCCCCCATCTCGCCGCCCGCGCCAAAGACGTCGATGCCGTCCAGACCCGTGGTCAGCGCGCGGTGTTTCGCCTCCTCTGGGACGACCATCCGGCGATTGCCAAGCTGATCTGGCACAGCGAGAAAACCCGTGCCGTCAACGGCCAGACCTCCGCGCTGCGCGAGATGCTCGAAACCCTCGCGGGCCGTCCTGCCCATGTGCCACAAGTGCTTCATATCGCTCCGAAAGCCGGGTTTTTCGTGATCTCCTTCATCGAGGGGAAAAGCGGGGATGAGCTGCTCCGCGACCGCGGCGCCGCAGCCCTCCCCGAGCTTGTCGAAGCCGCGCGTCTGTGGCTGTCAGAGGCCACGCGCGATGACCGGCACCCCGGCGCCTTCCCCATGGCCCGCGCCCGGCGCATCCTCGACGACTGCGCCGACGGCCCCGCCCGCGACGTGGTCCTGCGCACCCGCGATTTGTTAAAACACGCGCCCGAAATCCTGACGATCTGTGGCGGTCATGGCGATTTCTGGCCCGCAAACCTGATCATAGGCCCCGCGGGCGTCACCGCCATCGACCTCTCCGGACGGCGGTCGAACGCACTCCTCGAAGACATCGCCTGTTTCGCGCAAGGCCTTGCAGAACATAGCGAATTTGGCCTGACTTCTGCGATCACCACACCGCTTTTGTCGCTCCTGCCGGAGGCAGAAACCACCCGCGCCTTTCCGATTTTCAGCGGTCTGGCGCTGGCGCGCAAGCTCCATGCCGGGGGCGGTCTCGGCTACGCCCATGAGCGCGCCCGGTTTCTCGGGGAAACCCCTTAAACCGGCACGATCTGGCCGTCTTCAAGCCGCACCACCCGGTCCATTTTCGCAGCCAATTCAAGGTTATGCGTGGCGATCAGGGCCGACAGCCCCTCGTCGCGCACAATCCCCATCAGCACATCGAACACCAAAGCCGAGGTCGTCGGATCGAGGTTCCCGGTCGGTTCGTCCGCAAGCAAAAGCCCCGGCTTGTTGGCCAGCGCACGGCAAAAGGCGACCCGTTGCTGTTCGCCGCCCGAAAGCGCCGAGGGACGGTGTCCGGCGCGTTTTCCCACGCCGACTTTTTCGAGCAAATTCATCGCCCTGTCCCGCGCTTCTCGCTCCGAAACGGCATTGGCGAGCTGCGGCAGGACGACGTTGTCGAGGGCCGTGAACTCGGGCAGCAGGTGGTGAAACTGATAGATGAACCCGACCCCCGCGCGGCGCATGGCGGTGCGGGTCTTGTCGCCCTGCCCGGTCATGTCCTGCCCATTGATCCGAACCGTGCCCGTGTCGGGCAGGTCCAGAAGCCCCGCGATGTGCAGAAGCGTCGATTTCCCGGCCCCGGACGGCGCGATCAGCCCAACGATCTCGCCGCGTGCGACGGTGAGGTCCACGCCGCGCAACACATCGACTTCGTTGGGTTTTCCGGCGTTGTAGGTCTTTCGGATCTGGTTCAGGGACAGCATGTCACTCATAGCGCAACGCCTCCACAGGGTTCATCCGTGCGGCTCGGCGCGCGGGCAGGATGGTGACGATGAAGGACAGGCCAAGCGAGAGGCCGACCGCTTTGAAAATATCGACGGCACGCAGCTCGGCGGGCAGTTCGTAAATGCCCCGGATCGACGGGTCCCAAGCCCCGCCGCCGCTCATCCAGTTCACGAAACTCAACACCTGGTCGATATAAATCGCAAACAACGACCCGAGGATCACGCCGAAAAGCGTCCCCAACACGCCGGTGATCGCCCCGCAGATGAAAAACACCCGCAACACGGACCCTTCGGTCAGCCCCACGGTGCGCAGGATGCCGATGTCCCGGCCCTTGTTCTTAACCAGCATGATAAGCCCGGAGACGATGTTCATCGAGGCGATCAGCACCAGCACCGAGAGGATGACGAACATCACATTGTCCTCGATGTCGAGCGCGCGCAGGAAGGCCCCCGAGGCATCGCGCCAGGTCCAGACCATGCCCCGCTCTCCGACGGCTTGCAAGAGCGGCAGGGTGATGTCGTCGACCTGATCCGGGTGCTCCACCATCACTTCGATCTCGTCGGCAGCACCCTGCCGGTTGAAGAACTTCTGCGCCTCGGCGAAAGGCAGGTAAGCGCGTGTCTTGTCAATGTCATAGCGCCCGGCGGAGAAGACATAGACGACTTCGAAGGCCGATACGCGCGGACTTGTGCCGAAGGCGGTCTTGGCGCCATCCGGTGAAATCAGCTTGATCTTGTCGCCGACGGTAACGCCCAGCTCGCTCGCCACGCCGGAGCCGATGGCAATGCCCTCAGAGAAGCGCGAAACATCGCCCCAATGCTCGTCCGGCGAGATCGCCACACGCGGGATAGTCATCAGGTTCTCGGGCGTGATGCCATAGACCTCGATGCCTGCATTGCGACCGTTAGACGAGACCATGACCTGCCCGCGCACCAGAGGCGCGGCGCGGGTCACCCCCGGCACCTCGCGCAGCTTGGCGGCCCAGTCGTCATAATCCGTGAGCGCACGCGAGGTGGTGCCCTCCGGCGTCACGTAGATCGAGGAATAGACCGTCACATGCGCATTGGAGCCGAGGATCGTATCGACGAATTCATCGCGAAACCCGGTGCGCACCGCAAGCGTGATGATCAGCGCCGCCACGGCCAAAGTGATGCCGATCAGAGAAATCCATGTCATCACCGACACGCCCCCCTCTTCGCGCCGCGCGCGCAGGTAGGCAAAGGCGATTTTCCACTCGAAGCGGGAAAAGGGCTTGGTCGTTCTGGCCGCGTCCACCGGGGGGCTCCTCACAAGTTTGCCAGACCAAACCCTTTGGCACGCCAAAGGTCAAGCGCAGGCGGGGTGAAGCCTGCGTGAACGCCAGCGATCAGAACGTGAGACCCGCACGCGTCTTGCTGCGCCGGAACGGCCAGAGCAGAAGCGCCAGAAGCCCCGAGAGCGCGGCCCAGCCCGCCGCATAGCCCGCAAGCGCGGAAATCCCGCCCTCGAGCGTGAGCGGCAAAGCCGGGCGGAAATCGTCGAAGGTGGCACGGGCGAGTTTCGTGTCGGCCACACGCTGCGGCATGGTCAGCCGCTCGAGCGGCGTGGCGGCGCGCAACACGGTGAGGTCGTCGGAGAGACGTCCGTGCCGGTCGATGGTTTCACGCATGTCACGACGACGGTTTTCGAGAAATACCGAACCGCCCATGGAGGCCAACGCTTCCTCCCTGGTCATTTCCGCTTTCTGCGCGGAGGCGTCGAAATCGGCAATCACAACGCCGAGGGCCTCGACCTGACCGGCGAGGCGTTGGGTATATTGCTGGGTGAACTCGGGAAACTGGGACACAACGGCGGCCCCCAACAGGCCGCCCGCAAGGGCGAGTGCTCTCAACATGGCTGCCTCTCTTCCGTCTGCTGCGGAATCCGTCTTTGCGGAATTTCTATGGCGCAGAGGCTAAAAGGATTCGGGGGCGGGACACAAATGCCCCGCCCCCGAATGTGCGAAATCTCGCGAAAACTCGCCGATGGCGTCGTTAGACACCCGCGTAGATTTTCACGATTTTCTCAACCGCCAGTTCCGGCGTCATCTCTTCGCTCTCACCGCTGCGGCGGCAGGTCACTTCGACCACACCATTTTTGAGGCCGCGCGGACCGACAGTGATGCGCCAGGGCAAACCGATCAGGTCCATGGTAGCGAATTTGCCGCCCGCGCGCTCGTTGCGGTCGTCGTAAAGCGGCTCAAGCCCCAGCGTTTCGAACGATTTATACAGCGCCTCACAGGCCGCATCCGCCTCTTCATCGCCCTGTTTCAGGTTGACGATGCCGACGTGGAACGGCGTCACCCCCTCCGGCCAGATGATGCCCTTGTCGTCATGGTTTGCCTCGATCAGCGCGCCCAGAAGACGCGACACACCGATGCCATGCGAGCCCATGTGCACAGGCGTCGGTTTGCCATCCGGGCCTTGCACGGTCGCGCCCATGGATTCGGAGTATTTCGTGCCGAAGTAGAAAATCTGACCGACCTCGATGCCGCGCGCGCTGCGACGGCGCTCTTCGGGGACCTCGGCAAAGATCGCCTCGTCATGGGTCTCGTCGGTGCGGGCGTAGCGCGAGGTGAACTCTTCGAGCACGGCCTGGCACTGATCTACGCTGTCGTAGTCGATCTCGCGGTCGCCGAATTTCAGATCGGTGATCTCGCTGTCATAGAATACCTCGGATTCGCCGGTTTCGGCCAGCACGAGGAATTCATGCGTGTAGTCACCGCCGATCGGACCGCCATCGGCGCGCATCGGGATCGCCTGAAGCCCCATGCGCTCATAAGTGCGCAGGTAGCTGACGAGGTGGCGATTATAGGCATGCAGCGCGTCTTCCATCGTCAAATCGAAGGTATAGCCGTCCTTCATGAAGAACTCACGGCCCCGCATCACACCGAAACGCGGACGGATCTCGTCACGGAATTTCCACTGGATCTGGTAGAGCGTCAGCGGCAGATCCTTGTAGGACTTCACATAGCCCCGGAAAATGTCGGTGATCATCTCTTCGTTGGTCGGACCGTAGAGCATATCGCGCCCGTGCCGGTCGGTGATCCGCAGCATCTCGTCGCCATAGGCGTCATAGCGACCGGATTCACGCCACAGATCGGCGGATTGCATCGTCGGCATCAGCACCGGAATGTGACCCGCGCGCTGTTGTTCCTCGTGCACGATCCGTTCGACATTCCGGAGCACCTTGTAGCCCAGCGGCAGCCAGGAATAGATCCCCGCAGATTGCTGACGGATCATCCCCGCGCGCAGCATGAGACGGTGCGAGGCGATCTGCGCCTCCGCGGGGGTTTCTTTCAAAACCGGAAGGAAATAGCGCGACAGACGCATGTGTGAAGCCCTCGAGTGATCAGTGTTTGCAACGGTCTATGCCATCGTTGTGAACCAGACAAGCCGCAGAACACGGGAAACTTGCCCACGGCGCATGCATATTAAACTTTCGGAAAGCGACTTGGTTTAAGGCTCAGGGAAACGCAACAGATTTCAGACAGAACCCAGATCATATGGCCCTTCCGCTCGCCCGGCTTCGACATCTCATCGAAATGGCGCTGACCCGTCCTGCGGACGCGGCCTCGACGGAGGCTGTGCGGGTCCTGGCCCGTATGTGTACGCCACTCGCTCTGGCGCTCGTCGGGCTTGTGGCCTTCCTCGGCGGTGCTCTGCCCTTGGCGTTGGCAGGCGGTGTGCTTTTTGCCGCGATGGGTGGGCTTGCCCCCCGTCTGCCGCAAAGCCTCGCCGCCATCGTCGTCGGTCAGGCGCTGGTCGGTCTCACCATCACGCTGAACACAGCTCTGACGGGCCTGCCGCTGCATCTCGACACCAACATGCTGTTCTTCGCGATGCTCGCCAGCATCGTGATCATGTCGGATTTCCGCGCCCTGTTCTGGGCCGCCGTGACCATTTCCATTCACCACGCCGTTCTTTTGGGTTTCGCTCCGACACTGGTTTTCCCGGATGCGGACCTCGGTTTCAACCTGTCCCGCCTGGCGTTTCATTCGGTCATCAGCCTGCTCGAGTTCCTCGCTCTGGGGTACATGCTCGCACGGCGGCACGAGTTGAGCGCCCTTGCCGCGAACCGGACCGAGGCTGCACAGGAGGCTGCGCGCAAGGCGCAGGACGCCCTGTCCTTGGCGGAAAGCGAGAAAACCCGCGCCGAACAGGCGCTTGTACAGGCACAGAAGGCCGGCGCCCGCGCTGCCAAGGCACAGAAAACCGCAGAGACCGCCCTGCGCGACAATCAGGAGGCCCGCGCGGAACGTCAGCGTCTGCGCGAGCGCGAAGATGCCGAACGGGCGCAGCGCGAAGCCGCACTCGACATTCTTCTCACGGTGTTCGAAGCGCATCTGGAGGATCTCGCGAAAGGCAATCTGAGCACGCGCATCGACGAAGAGCTCGATGACGCCTATCTTGTCCTGCGCGACAGTTTCAACCAGTCCATGGCCACCCTCGGCGCCGCCATCGAAGACGTGCGGACGCAATCCGGCGAGATGCAGGGGCTGTCAGGGGAAATCGCGGCGTCCGCCACCGATCTGGCCGGTCGCACGGAGCGCCAGGCGGCCACTTTGGCCGATGTCGCGCGCACGGTGAACACGCTCGCCGGATCGCTCGAAACCGTCGCGTCCGACTCGACCGATGCGCAATCGCTCTCGGAAACCACCTCTCGGGAGGCGGCTGAAGGCGTGGACATCGTGCAACAGGCGGTAGAAGCCATGCAGGACATCGAGCGGAGCGCCGGCGAGATCGACAAGATCACCTCGGTCATCGACGACATCGCCTTTCAGACCAACCTCCTGGCGCTCAATGCCGGTGTCGAGGCGGCGCGGGCCGGCGAGGCCGGGCGGGGCTTTGCCATCGTCGCCGCCGAGGTGCGCGCGCTGGCGCAACGCTCCTCGAATGCGGCACGCGAAATCAACCAGCTCATCCTGCGTTCGAACCAGCAGGTGCAATCCGGCGCCGATCTGGTCAGGCGCACGGGCGCGGCCCTGGGCGGCATCAAGACCTCCGTCGACACGATTACCGGACGGCTGCACGCCTCGGCCCGTGCGGTGCAATCGCAATCCGACCACCTCGCCCGCGTCAACCGCGCGATCTCCGATCTCGAGACCGTCACCCAACAAAACGCCGCGATGTTCGAGGAGACCACCGCCGCCAACACCCAGCTCTCCGAACGTGCCCGTGTGCTGAGCGATCTCGTGCAGACCTTCGTCACCGCCCGGTCACGCCGCTCAGCGCAATACGGTGCAAGGGCGTTCCCGCCGCCCTCGACCGCCGCGCCGCTGCAAAGAACCGGTTGAGGCGGCCCGATCATGCGCTTCCCCTTGAAACCCAACCCCATGCGGGCGATATGAAGGGAAAGATGGAAAGGCGAGTATGGCGTTACCTGTCCGCGATCAGATGAAATACTGGGGCACCGCTGCGGCGGTGTTTCTGGCGCTTTTGTGGCTCATGGGCGACGTCATCCTGCCCTTCGTGCTGAGCATGGCGGTGGCCTATATGCTCGATCCGGTGGCGGATCGCCTCGAATCATGGGGGCTGAGCCGGATCGCCGCGACCATTGTCATCACGCTGGTGGCAGCCGTGCTCTTCGTTCTGACTGCCCTGCTTGTAATTCCGACACTCGTCAAACAGGCCACCGATCTCGTCAACACCGCCCCCGACCTGATCAACAATCTGCAAAGTTTCCTGACCGCAAAATTCCCGGTTCTGCTCGATGAAAGCAGCCAGTTGCGCCAGACGCTGGCGCAGATCGGCGAGACCATCCAGTCGAAAGGCGGCGAATTGCTGTCGGGCGCGCTGGCCTCGGCGATGAGCCTCGTGAACGTGGTGATGCTGCTGGTGCTGGTGCCTGTGATCACCTTTTACCTGCTGATGGACTGGGACCGTATGGTGGCACAGGTCGACAAGCTTCTGCCGCGCGACCATGCCCCGGTGATCCGCCGTCTGGCCTCCAACATCGACCGCACGCTTGCCTCCTTCATCCGGGGACAGGGAACGGTGTGTCTCATCCTCGGCACGTTCTACGCCGCGGGCCTCATGCTCGTGGGGCTGAAATTCGGCCTTGTCGCCGGCGCGGTGGCCGGCGCCCTGACCTTCATCCCCTATGTCGGCGCCATCGTCGGCGGGCTGCTGTCGATCGGGCTGGCGCTGTTCCAGTTCTGGGGCGAATGGCAGTGGATCGCTGCCGTGGTCGCGATCTTTGCCGTCGGCCAGTTCGTCGAAGGCAATATCCTGACCCCGAACCTCGTCGGCTCCTCGGTCGGACTGCACCCGGTCTGGCTGATCTTCGCGCTCTCCGCCTTCGGCACGCTGTTCGGTTTCGTCGGCATGCTCGTGGCCGTCCCGGTCGCCGCCGCCCTCGGCGTGGTGGCCCGCTTCGCCGTCGATCAATACCGCGACAGCCGCCTCTACCGGGGCCTCGAGGCCAATGCGCCGGACGACGTGGACGACACGGACGACGACATCTGACCATGGCCGAACAGCTCATCTTCGATCTGCCGGTGCGTCAGGCCCTGGGACGCGATGCATTTTTCGTCTCGCCCTCGAACGCCGTCGCCATGGCCACGCTCGACGCCGTCGACAACTGGCCCTCGGGCAAGCTCGTACTCATCGGCCCCAAGGGGGCGGGCAAAACCCATATGGCGCATGTCTGGGCCAGCGACCATGCGGCCGTGATCGTCCCGGCGCAGACCTTGGCGCAGGCCGACATCCCTGCCCTCGCGGCCCGTCGTTTCGTCGTCGTCGAAGATGCGGACCGCCTGTCCAGCCTGCCCGATCCGCAGCATGCGGAAGAGGCGCTGTTCCATTTGCACAACCTGACGCTGGCCGAAGGTGGGCGGTTGTTGCTCACCGCCCAGAGTGCGCCCAATCACTGGACGCTCGGCCTGCCCGATCTCGCCTCGCGCATGCAGGGCACTACCGTGGCGCGGATCGAGCCGCCCGATGACAAGCTGCTCGCCGCCATGCTGGTCAAACAGTTCGACGACCGGCAGATCGCCGTCCCCGGCACCCTGATCCTCTGGCTGGTCAAACGCATGGAACGCTCGGCGGAGGCTGCGCGCCGGATGGTGGAAACGCTGGATGCGGCGGCACTGCGTTCCGGCAGGCCGATCTCGCGAAACCTCGCGGCACAGTTTTTCCCGAAAGACGAGTGACCCCGCGGGAAAGTTTTGTTTTCGCTCAATAATCATGCGATTGACGAAGGCCGGGGCATTTGGCACTGTCGCGCCTGCCGGAGCCATCCATGCCCGGCATGATCCAGAGGATACGCCGTGACTGATATGACCGATCTTCCTCGCACCGAGCCCGGGCAACAGGATTGGGGCATCTTCGGGCGGCCTTTGTTTCTCGATCAGGAAGCCCGCGCCCTGTCGCGTGTCGGCGTCGTGGATGTCGGCTCGAACTCCGTGCGTCTCGTGGTCTTCGACGGGGCTGCGCGCAGCCCGGCCTATTTTTACAATGAAAAGATCATGTGCGGACTGGGCGCCGGGCTTCGGGAAACCGGTCGGCTCAACCCGGAAGGCAAGATCCGCGCCATGTCCGCGATCCGCCGATTTCAGACACTGGCAAAAGGCATGGGAATCCCACCACTGACGGCGGTTGCGACCGCTGCGGTACGGGAGGCTGAGGACGGTCCCGCGTTTCGGGAGGAGATCGAGCGGGAGACCGGCCTCAGCCTTTGGGTCATCGACGGCGAGGAAGAGGCCCGTCTTTCGGCGCAGGGCGTGCTTCTGGGCTGGCCGGAGGCGGACGGGCTGGTCTGCGACATCGGCGGCTCGTCGATGGAGTTGGCGATCGTCTCGAAAGGCACCGTCGGCCAACGCATCACCTCGCCGCTCGGGCCGCTGAAACTTCTCGGCCTGACCGGCGGACGCAAGGGGCTCAAGGACCATATCGCGCCGATCATGAAGGATCTGGCCGCCGCCATGGGCACGGATCACAAACGGATCTATCTCGTCGGCGGATCGTGGCGCGCCATCGCCCGGATCGACATGGAGCGGCGCAATTACCCGCTGCATGTGCTGCATGAATACCGGATGTCGAGCCGCTCGGTGACCGAAACGATCAAGTTCATCCGCAAGAGCGACATGGCCGAACTGCGCGCCAAAACCGGCACCTCCTCGGCGCGGATGTCGCTTGTGCCGATTGCTGCCGAGGTGCTGCGCCAGCTCGTGCGCACCTTCCATCCGAAAGAGATCTGCATCTCGTCCTACGGCATTCGCGAGGGACTTTTGTACGAACAGATGCCCGAAAGCGTACGCGCCCGCGATCCGCTGATCGAGGCTTGCCGGTTTTCCGAACAGAAGGACGCGCGCATGCCGGGTTTCGGCAAGCGCCTGCACGCCTTCATCGAGCCGGTGTTCCGTGCGCGCCAATATGAAAAGATGCGGCTGATCCGCGCCGCCTGTTTGCTCCACGACGTGACATGGCGGGCGCATCCGGACTACCGGGCGGAGGTCTGTTTCGACAATGCCACGCGTGCCAATCTTGGCGGGCTTACGCATAACGAGCGGATTTTTCTCGGCCTTGCCCTGCTCCATCGCTACAAGAATTCGCGCGAAAACACGCCCTTCGCCGAGCTGATCCAGATGCTGTCGGACAAGGAAATCCGTGACGCCGAAGTGCTCGGCAAGGCGATGCGCTTTGGCGCGATGTTCGCCGTCGATGCCCCCACCGATGTCGCCAAGCTCGATTACTTCCCGAAACGCAAGGAACTGATCCTGACGCTCAGCCCGGATGCCGAAGACCTGTTTGGCGAGGTCACCAACGCGCGTTTTCAGTCGCTGGCCAGCAGTCTCGGCGCGACCCCCGACGTGCGCCACGCCAAGGCCTGAGCCGCAGAAGACAGAACTCAAAGGTCGATCATCCCCTCGTCCTTCGGCGCCCCTTCGGGGGTTTCCGGCTCCGGCAAGGTCCGTTCCGGTTTGCGCCGGATCAGGATGTCGCCATTAGGCAGGATTTCCGGCGCCTCATAGGCCCCCAGATCGTCGACGAAGCCCTCGAGATCCTCGAGCGCAGGCCCCATCTCCTCGAACAACTGCTGCAACAAAAGCCGAGAGCCTTCGCGCAGCATGTTCCAGCCTTCCGATCCCTCGGAAGCTCCGGTCTCCTCTGCGGCGACAGGGCCAGCCATCAGCATCATAATCAGGACAATCCGTTTCATGGCCTTCATATAAGGGCTTTTCATGACGTTTTCACCCCCGCCTCATGTCTTAAAGATCGAGATCGACCGTCACCGGGAAATGATCCGAAGCGGTCAGAAGCGCCTGCTGCAATTCCGGCGTGCCAAAACAGAGCGGATCGTCGAACGGGTGCCAGATGTGCCATGTCGCGCCATCCTTCAGATCCTGCGACACCATGACGTAATCGAGCAAAGCCGAGAGGTAGCGTTTCTCCTCGTCGATATAGAACCGCGCCGAGGTCGGCCCCTGATTGCCGCGCCGGGCCAGCGCCTCCGTCGCATGCGGATCGCACAGCCGCATCTCAGGCGGCACATCCGGGTCCTCGCGCCCCATGACGATCTCGACCCCCGAGCGCCCGAACAACTTCTCATACTCGTCGAGCCCCGGCCCGTCGTTGAAATCGCCCAGCACAATGAGCGGCTCTCCGGCCTCCAGATGCCCCTCGACCCGCTCGCGCAACCAGATGCATTGCGCCAGTTGCTTGCGCCGGTTTTCGATCGAGATACGGATCACGTCATCGCGGTTGCGCGCGCCATGCGGCGCCTTGGATTTCACATGCACGCCGATCATGCGAAAGGCAAAACCGCTTTCGCGCACCTCCATCGCCAGTTCCAGCGGCGGTTTGGAAAACCGTACTTCCTCCCGGTCCCTATCGGTGTCGAGATCGAGCCGGTAGATCGAGTTGAACGCGGGCGGTTCGAAATTGTCCCCCAATCCCGCAGGCGCGCCCATCGGATCGTGCCGGGCGCGCAGCACCAGCGGATCGTACATCAGGGCGATTTCCTGTTGGGTTTCGTTCACATAGCCAATCTCGACGGCCATGGCCCGAAGCCCCGCCCAATCGGCGAATTGCTCGAGCGCCCGGCGGGTGTCGCGGCGGCGGTTGGTGTCCGGCGCCTCAATCACCATGATCGCATCGGCATCCATCGCCGTGAACACCTTGCCAAGGGCCTCAAGCTGCATTTCCCGGGTCACATTATGCCGCGCCGACCAGGCATCGTCCGCCAGAGGCCGCCCCGTGTTGTCGAACAGGTTGTCGAACCATTCGACATTGTAGGTGGCGACCCGGATCGTCATGCCGCCCGCTCCGCCTCGATCTCCTCCCAGGCGGCGTTGATCTCGACCAACCGGTCGGAGGCCAGCCTGACCGCCTCTTCCGGCACACCACGCGCGATCATCTTGTCGGGATGGGTCTCGCGCACCAGCGCACGGTAGGCCTTCTTGATTTCCTCGAGCGAAGCCGCAGGATCGACCCCCAGCACATCGTAGGGATCGCGCGCCGCCTCCGGCACATAGCGCGCCTTCAGCATCCGAAATGCCCGGTCCTCGATGTCGAAAATCTCCGCCACCCGGGTCAGAAAGGCATCCTCACCGGGGTGATACTCGCCATCCGCCATGGCGATATGGAACAGCCCGTCCATCAGATCCATCAGCGGGCGGCACTCGTCGCCGTACATTTTCTTGACGCTTTTCGCGTAATCCTCGAAGCCTGCCACATCCTGACGCGCGAGATTGAACACCCGTGCGGCGGCGGCCTCGTCTTCTTTCGCGATCTGGAACACTTCGCGAAACGCCGTCACTTCATCGCGGGTGACAAGCCCGTCGGCCTTGGCCATCTTCGCGCCCAGTCCGATGACCGCGATGGTAAAGCCCATGCGCCGCTCCGGCTCCGAGCGGAACTGCTCGAACACCGAAGCGAGGCTTTCGCCTGCGCCAAGCGCCTTGAGCGCTTCGAGAATGCGGGTCCAGATCGACATGGCCGCAGTTTATCCGCGAAAGCCGATCAAGTCCCGCGACAAATCCGTGAGTTCAAAGGAATTTCTGTAAGAAGAGCACGTCGAGCCAGCGGTCGAACTTGAACCCGGCCTGCGGGATGCGCCCCGCCTCGGCATAGCCCAGCGTCTTGTGAAAGGCGATGGAGCCGGTGTTGTCGGCGTCGATGGCCGCAATCATCGAATGATGCCCGGCCTCGCGCGCGTGCTGCTCGACCATGAGCATCAGCGTCCGGCCAAGCCCGTGGCCCTGTGCCGTATCGTTCAGGTAGACGGAATGCTCCATGGTAAAGCGATAGCCGTTGTTACCCGGACGAAACTGGTCATAGGTGGCGTAGCCCACCACCTCGCCCCTGATCTCGGCCACGTAAAACGCCCGGCCCCGCGCCAGACGGTCGCCGATCATCGCGATCCATCCCGCAGCGTCCCGCTCGACGGAAGAAAACGAAGCAGTGGACCCGGCAATCACCGGTGCCATGATGGCAATGAGGGCGCCCGCGTCCTCGGCCCGCGCCACGCGCAGATGCGGTTTCTCGGTCATGCGATCCAGATCTCCCCTGACGGCGTGCCAATTTCTGCGGTCATTCCCGGCGTATCGGCTTGTACAATTCGAACATTCTCCATGGCGGAGATGAAAGGTGCAAGTGCCTCGCGCAGCTCTTCGGGATTCGGATGCGAGATCTTCAGCCGACGCAGCGCCAGCCCCGGGTCCGGCAACCCCGGAACGGGCCGTGGCGAGTGCCATTCGATCAGAGCCGGAAAACAATTGTCAAAGGGCAGAACACCCGTTTCCGGCACAATCATCCGCCAGGCGTAATCTCCACGCTGGAACGACATGATCCGCCCAACATTGGCGGGTGCCAGTTCCCAGGCTTCCTCCAGATCGGAGCAGGACACGACCCAGTTCGTCAATCGCGGCGGCCCTCCGAAGTTGTCCAGATCAAACCAACGCGGAAAATCGGGGCGTTTTGCCGCCGGATCGGGGGCGATCACCTCGAGATAGGCGTCGCTGCCATCCGGGCCCGCCATGGCCACAAGCACGTTTTCCGTGCCCATATCCTTGTGCACCCCGCGCGGGCCGAATTCGACGTCCAGCAACGCCTCCATCGCGTCCTTGCCCTGCTCCAGATCGGAGGCGGAAATTACAAGGTGATCAATCCGGTAGGTCATTGCTATTGCCCTTATTGAAACCTTGGAGACGAGTCCCCATCTCCCTATAACGCACCCTTAAATCAACTTTCAGGAAAGACCAGAAAAAGACAATGCTCCTGCGCAAATTGGAACAGTTCTTCGACAGTGAGATCTCAGGCGGTATCGTGCTCATGGTGGCCGCCGTCGCTGCCATGTTCGTGGCCAATTCCTCGCTTTATCCCTATTACGATGGCGCATTGTCGTCGTATTTCACCGTGCAACTCGGCGACACAGGCCTGTCCAAACCGCTGATCCTCTGGATCAACGACGGTCTGATGGCGGTGTTCTTCCTGCTTGTGGGCCTTGAGCTCAAGCACGAGCTGATGGAAGGCAAACTCAAGAATCCGCGCGACGTGGTTCTGCCCGGTATGGCCGCCGTCGGTGGCATGATCATGCCCGCCGTGGTTTATTTTGCCCTCAACATCTCCTCCCCCGAGACCCATTCCGGCTGGGCCATCCCGGCAGCGACCGACATCGCCTTCGCGCTTGGTATTCTGGCCCTCGTCGGTGACCGCGTCCCCTCCTCGCTCAAGGTCTTCCTGCTGACGCTGGCGATCCTCGACGACCTTGGCGCGATCCTGATCATCGCCTTCTTTTATACCGCCGAACTTCATCTGGATTACCTGTTCCTTGCGGTCATTCCGCTGGCGATCATGTTCTATCTCAACCGTGCGGGCATTCACCGCATTGCACCGATCATCCTCTTGGGCACGGTGCTGTGGGTTCTGGTGCTCAAATCCGGCGTACATGCGACGCTTGCGGGCGTGATCACCGCCTTCTTCATTCCGATGAAGGACAAATGGGGCAAGTCACCGCTGCATGCGCTTGAGAACGCGCTCTCGCCCTATGTGTTCTTCCTGATCGTGCCGATCTTTGCCTTTGCGAATGCGGGCGTTGTGCTGACCGGCGTAACTTTCGCCGATGTGTTCTCACCGCTACCTCTGGGTATCGCGCTGGGTCTCATCCTCGGCAAACAGATCGGCGTCTTCGGCATGACCTGGATTCTGGTGAAATTCGGTGTGGCCAAGAAACCCTTCGGCGCGACCTGGCTGCACATCTACGGTGTGGCGGCTCTGGCGGGCATCGGCTTCACCATGTCGCTCTTCATCGGCGGGCTGTCTTTTGACGACGCCTTCCACATGAACGAAGTGCGCATCGGTGTTCTGTCGGGCTCCGTGATCTCCGCGATCATCGGTTTCGTGGTGCTCAAGCTCGCCCCCGCAGCGACCGACAAACCGGCCCTGAAAGAGGCCGATGTGACCGCTCCCGAAGTTCAGGAAGCGGCACACTAACGCACCGCTCATCGCAAAATAAAAGGGCCGGAGGAGCAATCCCCCGGCCCTTTTCCTGTCACTCTGCGTTCAGCGCAGCTCGCGCCAGCCCTGATTTTCGTAGGTCCGGACAATGATTGTACGGTTGAAGAGCGGCAACAGAATGAACAGCCCGTTGGCCGTGAAGAAGCTGATGATTGCCCAGCCCCATGCGCCCTTCGCCGCGTAATAAATGAAACCGAAAAGAAAAGCCCAAAGCCTGTGAAGCGCGCCCAGAACGGGACGTTGCACACCAGAGCCAGAATTTTCCATGATGACAGCCATAGAACACCTTTCATGAACACATACCAAGACGTTCTATCTGCAATAGATCCCGGCACAAACCAAGACCGAATACGGGCAGGGGCCGGGGAATTTCCATCCCCCGGCCCCTTTTTGTTTCAACACGCAAATCGTGCTTAATCGACCGCGATCAGATCGAGGATCTGGCGCGCCGCCGCCGGGATGTTGGTGCCCGGTCCGAAGATCGCCTTGACGCCTGCATCATAGAGGAACTGATAATCCTGCTGCGGGATCACACCGCCACAGATCACGATGATGTCTTCGGCGCCCTGCTCTTTCAGCGCTTCGATGAGCTTCGGAGCAAGCGTTTTGTGACCCGCCGCCTGCGAGGAAATCCCCACGATATGCACATCGTTGTCGATGGCGTCTTGAGCGGCCTCTTCAGGCGTCTGGAACAGCGGGCCAACGTCCACGTCAAAGCCAATGTCGGCAAAGGCGGTGGCGATCACTTTCGCGCCGCGGTCGTGGCCGTCCTGACCCATTTTGACGACGAGCATCCGCGGACGACGCCCGGCTTTCTCGGCAAAGGTCTCGACGTCTTTCTGGATCTGGGCAAAGCCCTCGTCGCCCTCATAGGCGGCGCCATAGACCCCCGCGAGCGTTTTCACCTCGGCACGGTGACGTCCGAATGCTTTTTCCATGGCCATCGAAATCTCCCCAACGGTTGCACGCGCACGGGCGGCCTCGACCGCCAGCGACAAGAGGTTGCCCTCGCCAGATTGTGCCGCCGCTTCCAGCGCGCCAAGGGTTTCCTCGACCTTGGCGGCATCGCGGGTCGCCTTGATCTTGTCGAGGCGGGCGATCTGGCTGTTGCGCACGGCGACGTTGTCCACGTCGAGAATGTCGATCGGGTCTTCCTTGTCCTTGCGGTATTTGTTGACACCGACGATCACCTCTTCGCCGCGGTCGATCATCGCCTGACGTTTCGCGGCGGTTTCCTCGATGCGGAGTTTCGGCATGCCGGAATTGACGGCCTTGGTCATGCCGCCCATCTCTTCGATTTCCTCCATCAGGGCCCAGGCCTTGTCGGCCAGTTCCTTGGTGAGGCTTTCGACGTAGTAAGAGCCTGCGAGCGGGTCGACCACATTGGTGATCCCGGTCTCTTCCTGCAAGATGAGCTGCGTGTTCCGGGCGATGCGCGCCGAGAACTCGGTCGGAAGCGCGATGGCCTCGTCCAGCGCGTTGGTGTGCAGCGACTGAGTGCCGCCCAGAGCCGCCGACATCGCCTCATAGGCGGTGCGAATCACGTTGTTATAGGGGTCCTGCTCTTGCAGCGACACGCCTGAGGTCTGGCAGTGGGTTCGCAGCATTTTGGACTTGGCGAGCTTCGGTTCGAACTCCTCCATCACGCGGGTCCAGAGATAGCGCGCGGCGCGCAGCTTCGCGGCCTCCATGAAGAAGTTCATGCCAATCGCGAAGAAGAACGACAGACGCCCCGCGAACTTATCGACATCCATGCCCGCCTTAATCGCCGTGCGGACATATTCGCGCCCATCCGCCAGCGTAAAGGCCAGCTCCTGCACTAGGTTCGCGCCCGCTTCCTGCATGTGGTAGCCGGAGATCGAGATCGAGTTGAATTTCGGCATCTCGTTGGCGGTAAACTCGATGATGTCCGCAATGATCTTCATCGAGGGTTCCGGCGGATAGATATAGGTGTTGCGCACCATGAACTCTTTCAGAATATCGTTCTGAATGGTCCCGGCCAGAAGCGCGCGGTCATGCCCCTGCTCTTCGCCTGTCACGATGAAATTCGCGAGGATCGGGATCACCGCCCCGTTCATCGTCATCGACACGGAAACCTTGTCCAAAGGAATGCCATCGAAGAGGATTTTCATATCCTCGACGCTGTCGATCGCCACACCGGCCTTACCCACATCGCCCACCACGCGCGGGTGATCGGAGTCGTAACCGCGGTGTGTCGCCAGATCGAAGGCCACGGAGACCCCCTGCTGACCAGCGGCCAGCGCCTTGCGGTAAAAGGCGTTCGATTCCTCGGCGGTCGAGAAGCCCGCGTACTGCCGGATGGTCCAGGGGCGGCCCGCATACATCGTCGCCTTCACGCCGCGCGTAAACGGCTCCAACCCCGGCGTATTGCCCAGATGCGCCATGCCTTCGAGATCGTCCTCGGCATAGAGCGGCTTGACCTTGATCCCCTCAAGCGTGTCCCACTCAAGGCTCTCAAGCGGCTTGCCACGAAGCTCCTTCTCGGCAAGCTCTTCCCATTTTTTCCTGTCCGTCATCGTCAGGCTCCTTCCCGTTTTCCTCTCATACCCCCGTGAGGGCACGTTCAACCTTGGTTTGGCCGTCCCGTCGCCCTATATAGAGGACACCCCGGGAGGACCGATGAAACAAATCTATCTCGCCGCCATCACAGCGCTTTTTCTGATCCCCGCCCCGCTTCTGGCGCAGGAGGACATAGCCGTGGAGGCGGAGGCAACTCCGCTGATCCAGAGCGCCGGAGACACCGAACTGTCCAGCTTCAAATGGCAGTCCCGCGTCATCGCCGTCTTCGCCGACAGCACGCTGGACCCGTCGTACAATGAACAGATCTCACTTCTCGAATCCCGTCCCGATGCCCTTCTGGAGCGTGACGTGGTGGTGCTCACCGACACCGACCCGGACCTCCGCTCGCCTTTGCGCACGGCACTCCGCCCGCGCGGCTTCGCGCTTGTGATCGTCGACAAGGACGGGCGCGTGATGCTCCGCAAACCCGACCCGTGGGATGTGCGCGAGATTACCCGCGCCATCGACAAGACGCCGCTCCGGCAGCAGGAAATGGAAAGCGGGCGATAAGCTACTCGCGAAAATCCTCGGCCAGCGGAATGCGCCCGAAGGCGATTTTCGCCCCTGTATAGGGCACGTGATGCGGCGGCAGAAGACCGTAGCGCACCGTGTCCTGACCGAACCGCTGGTTGAGCCGGTCGATGGCCAGACACAGTGGCGCGCGATCCTGTGTGGGCGCGAAGAGATCGTCCATCACCCGCGCCTCCCGGATCAGCCCGCCCAGCGTCACGGAGACGGCTTTCGGTCCCGGACAGAGCGTCAACTCGGCCCAAAGCCCCGCCAGGATTTCCAAAAGAAAGAACGTGTCCTGCGTCGCGCGCAATGTGCTGTCGCGATACTGCCGCCTCTTGTCCCCGCCTTTGACGCTGATCGACAGGCTGCGGGCAAAGAACCCCTCGCGGCGCAAACGTGCCGCCGCTTTCACAAGCAGTCTCCGGGTCACAAGCCGCGCGCCCTCGGGCGTTGCGTTCGGTCCGGTCAGCACCTGCCCGTGACCGATCATGCCGCGTTTGGTCTCCGGCCAAACCACCGTCTCGCCACGCAGCTCGCGGAGAAACCGTTCGCCCGCGACGTTGCCCCAGATCGCCCGGGCACGTTTCGGCGCGATGTGGTAGAGCGTCCCCACATCCGCAATGCCCGCCGCTTCCAGCCGTGCTTTCATCCGCCAGGACACACCCGGCAAATCGTCCAGCCCCAGATGCGCGATCTTCTCCGGCAAAACCTCCGGCGTGAGCCAGTTGAGCCCCATCGGCTTTTCCAGCTCGGCGGCGATCTTCGCCAGAAGCCGCGTCGGCCCAAGCCCCACGGAACAGCGCAAGGCCGGACTGATTCCCAACACCGCCTGTTGCAACGACCGCCCGATTTCCAGAGCCTGGGACAGGTCCCGCTCCGATCCCATCAAAAGACAGGAACATTCGTCGATCGACCAGACCCGATGCACGGGAATAACCGTTTCCACCGCCCGCAAAATCGCATGATGATAGTCGACGCAGATGTCGTGTTTGACGGGACGAAAGACGATCCCCGGACAAAGCTTCCGGGCCTCGTCCTGACGCGTGCCCATCCGCACGCCGCGCCGCTTGGCCTCGACACTCGCCGCGATACAGGCCGCATTCGGCGCGTCCGTTGTCAAAACGCCGACAGGCCGCCCCATCAGCGCAGGCTCCTCGGCCTGCGCCACGGAGGCGTAGTAGCTGTTCATATCGAAGAAAAGCGTCGAAACGCGCAGATGCGAAAGCTGGGACATGGCCGGGCAGACGGGAGGGGGCAGACGCTTTCAGACTAGAACAAAATGAGAACATTTGTCCAGTCTCTGCGTCTCGCCGCCCCGGATATGCCCGCCCGGCCACCATGGATTATTCGAACTCCATGATCACTTCATCAACGGCAAGGCTGTCGCCCGGTTTGGCGTTGATCTTGGACACCACCCCTTTGCGCTCGGCGCGCAGGATGTTTTCCATTTTCATCGCCTCGACCGTGCAAAGCGCCTGACCGTCCTGAACCTCGTCGCCAACCTCGACATTGACCTTCACCAGAAGGCCCGGCATCGGGCAAAGCAGGAGCTTCGAGGTGTCCGGCGGCAGCTTTTCGAGCATGTGTTTCGACAGCTCGGCTGCGCGCGGGCTGCGCACATAGACCTTGAGGTCCGCGCCGCGGTTGCGGATGCGGAAGCCGCCCGGAATGTCGCCGACCTTGAGCGTCAGCGTACCATGTTCCATGTCGATCAGGGCCAGCGTCTGCCCCGGCGTCCAGGAGCTTTCGATACGGTGACGGGTGTTGTTCACCAGAACGGTG
Source organism: Celeribacter ethanolicus (assembly GCF_001550095.1). Lineage (GTDB taxonomy): Bacteria > Pseudomonadota > Alphaproteobacteria > Rhodobacterales > Rhodobacteraceae > Celeribacter > Celeribacter ethanolicus. Next base: position 256,130 of record NZ_LRUC01000018.1, read on the forward strand.
GAACCGCGCTTGTCGGCCTCGACCTGCACCGGGAAATCATGACCTCCGATCTGCACCACCCAGTCGCCGCCGACATGGCGTTCGTGGTTGTCCATCCGGCCAGAGATCCGCGCCCGGCGCACTTCGGCCACCCGGTACATCGCCGCAACCGCCGCCGCGATCCGCTCAAGCTCCTCGTAGGGCAGTTCAACCCCCTGGAAACCTTCGGGATATTCTTCGGCAATGAAGGCCGTGGTCATGTCGCCGGAGACGAATTTCTCGTGATCCATCACCGCCGAGAGGAACGGCAGGTTGTGACCGATACCTTCGACCTCGAAGGCGTCGAGCGCATTGCGCATGTTCTCGATCGCGGTCAGACGGTTCGGCCCCCAGGTGCAGAGCTTGGCGATCATCGGGTCGTAATACATCGAGATCTCGCCGCCCTCATAGACGCCGGTGTCGTTGCGCACGACATTGGTCTTGGTGACGATCTCTTCCGGCGGACGGTATTTCGCCAAACGCCCGATGGAGGGCAGGAAATTGCGATACGGGTCCTCGGCATAGAGACGGCTTTCCATCGCCCAGCCGTTGATTTTCACGTCGTCCTGAGTGATCGAAAGCGGCTCGCCATTGGCGATGCGGATCATCTGTTCGACAAGGTCGATGCCGGTGATCAGCTCGGTGACCGGGTGTTCCACCTGAAGACGCGTGTTCATTTCGAGGAAGTAGAAATTCTTGTCGCCATCGACGATGAATTCCACGGTCCCCGCAGAGGTGTAGCCCACGGCCTTTGCCAGCGCGACGGACTGATCGCCCATCGCCTTGCGGGTGGCTTCGTCGAGGAAGGGCGACGGCGCCTCTTCGATGACCTTCTGGTTACGGCGCTGGATCGAACATTCACGTTCGTTGAGGTAAATGCCGTTGCCGTGCGCGTCGCAGAGCACCTGAATTTCGATGTGGCGCGGCTGGGTCACGAATTTCTCGATGAAAATCCGGTCGTCGCCAAAGGAGTTCGCGGCCTCGTTCTTGGACGACTGGAAGCCTTCGCGGGCCTCCTCGTCGTTCCAGGCGATCCGCATACCCTTGCCACCGCCACCGGCGGAGGCCTTGATCATCACCGGATAGCCGATCTCGTTGGAGATTTTCACCGCCTCGTCGGCATCCTCGATGAGGCCCATGTAGCCCGGAACGGTGCTCACACCGGCTTCCTGTGCAATCTTCTTCGAGGTGATCTTATCGCCCATCGCCTCAATGGCTTTCACCGGCGGGCCGACAAAGGCCACGCCCGCGTCGGCCAGCGCCTCAGCGAATTTCGAGTTCTCGGACAGGAAGCCATAACCCGGGTGTACCGCCTGTGCGCCGGTCTGCTTGATCGCGTCCATCACCTTGTCGATGACGATATAGGACTGGTTCGCCGGCGGCGGGCCGATATGCACCGCCTCGTCGGCCATCGCCACATGCAACGCGTTCTTGTCCGCGTCGGAATAAATGGCGACCGTCTTGATCCCCATCTTCTTGGCGGTTTTCATCACCCGGCAAGCGATCTCGCCGCGGTTCGCAATCAGGATCTTGTCGAACATGTCCTGCCCTCTCCCTTTCTCAAATCGGTCCGCCCCGGCCAGACGCGCCACGCGCCGGGCCGGAACTTGTCTCTTGGGTTACAGTCACGAAAAAAGCCCCCCGAACGCAAAGGTCCGGAGAGCTTTTCGATTTCATAGCGTCACGACGCGTGAGCGCGCCGGTCAGACGAATGGAATTAGTTGCAGACGCCCGCGTCGTCGCAATAGGTGCCCGCGAGCGCGCCGAGAGCCGCACCGGTGAGCACATTGTTGTCGGTCGCATCGGCCACGACGGCACCGGCAGCCGCACCGGCGAGGGCACGTTCACCGTCGGTCTGCATGCAGCCGGCGAGCGCCGCGACGGAGACAAGGGCGGAAACGAGAATGGATTTGCGCATTTTTCTGCTCGTGATTTGGTTGATACTGAGCGGATTCTAACGCAATCGCGCGCCGTCGCAAAGCCGTGAAATGCCCCGTCAAGCCCCTCGGCGGAAGAACGCCCAAGGTCAGGGAAAGAAAGGCGAGGGCCGTTCGGGGGAAGCACGGACCTCGCCAGAGGGGAAGGGTAACGGTTTTCAGAACAGGTCGACGGGTTGCTGGTCCCGTGCGGCCTGTGAGTAAGATGGACCCGCCCGGCCATGCTCACAAGGGCACGCCCGCCCTGCCCGCCATTTTCGGCAGCAGTTCGCGCAAACCCCGGAATGCCAAGCGAAATCCCGCGCATCAGTCGTCCATCTCCCCGTCGTAGTCGTCGTCGCCATTCCACATGGCGTCCCAGTCCGGCATCTCCTCATCCTCGTCTCCGCCTTCGGCAAAGATCTCGGGGAAGGCCGCCATCGCCCGTTTGACGTCGATCTTCAGAAGCGCCTCATAGGAGGCCGGGTCGAAAGTCTCGGGGTCGGCGGGCACCACTTCGCGGCCGAAAAGCCAGGACAGCCGCCCGGCATCGAGGTTGCCGCGTTCGAATTCCTCTTCGCCGAAATGCGCCCAAAGCGCCGCCATGAACGCCGCATCGGCGCGTTTGTCCGCCGATTTGCGATCCTTGTAACGCTCAAGCCCCTTGAGCGGCGTCACTCCTTTGGGGTTCGCCCGCCGGATCGTGAACTGGTAATCCGAGCCCGGAAGCCGCCCCGGAAATCCCTTGTGTTTCAACATGTAGTCGCGTGCCATCAGCTCTCGCCCTCCTGCGGTCTGCGGGCGATCAGGTCGATCTCGACCAGAGCCCCCACGGCCAATGCGGTCACGCCCACCGTGGTGCGTGCCGGAAGCCTGTCTGAGGCGAAGTAGCTTTTGTAGGTCTCGTTGAACAGGGCGTAGTCGCGTTCGAACTCGGTGAGGAAGCAGCGGCATTGCACGATATGCTCCGCACCAAGCCCCAATTCGCCGAGAATGAGCAACAGATTGTCCAGCACCCGCCGGGTCTGCGCTTCGATGCCTTCGGGCAGCGGCGCATCGGGCGCGGTGGGTTCGGTCGGCATCTGGCCAGTGAGGATCACCCAGCCGTCGTCCTCGACCGCGTGGGAAAACGGTGCGACCGGGCGCGGACCGTTGGAGAACATGTGGAATTTCGGAGCCATCTCAGAACGCCTCCCATTCACAACTGCCGCCCATTGGGCGATAGGCCTCGAAGACCTGCGCCACATCCGGGTCCGGCGTGCCGAATTCCGTCGGAGCGGAAGACAGGGAAATGACGATCATCGCGGGTTCCGGCGCGCTGATCCGCGGCAGGGCATAGCTCACGCAGAGCGACGACAGGTCCGCTTCCAGCTCCTCATAGGACAGCCGCTCCAGATAGGCAGGCAGCTCGGGGGCGAGAAAGCGGAACCGTGCGGTCACCCCCATGGCGGGCTGGTCCATCACGGTCTCAAAGAATGTCACCGGCTGGCCCGAAGGTACGCTCAGCTCCTGCGCCTCAAGCGGGGCCAGTTCGGCAAAACCGGCAAAGGCCATGCCGGACGCCAGCGCGGCAAATGCGGACACACGTGCGATCATCTTTCACCCTCCCTGGCGAACCGGACCCAACGGGCGCGGTGATCTTGACTATCAAGGAGCGCACGAATGCACGCCTCGGTTTCGAATTTCGGAAACCGTCCGGCAACCATGCCGCCGGCGGTGATCTCAAGATCCTCCCCCCGCTCCGCCACCCGCACCACCGGAGCAAAGCCCCGAAGGTTTTGCAGGCTGCGCCACATGTCCTGGCGTACCTGAGAAGCGATGCGCGATTTGCGCAACCCCGCGCCCCCTTCGATCACCGCCGTGACAGCAACATCGAAACGTGCGGGCAGACGGCGCGCCAAGGTCAGCGCGCCCTCGTCCTTCAGGATATGCCAGTCATGGCGGGCCATGGGATCACTCGCGGGTCACACGACCCCGCTCAGAGCGGAATGTTGTCGTGCTTTTTCCACGGGTTCTCGAGCTTCTTGTTGCGCAGGGCCGCAAAAGCCCGGGCCACACGTTTGCGGGTCGAGCGCGGCTGGATCACCTCGTCGATGAAGCCACGTTCCGCCGCCACGAAGGGGTTGGCGAAGCGGTCTTCATAGTCCTTGGTGCGGGCGGCGATTTTCTCGGAATCACCCAGTTCGGAGCGATAGAGAATCTCGGTCGCGCCTTTGGCCCCCATCACGGCGATCTCAGCGGTCGGCCAGGCGTAGTTCATGTCGCCCCGCAGGTGTTTCGACGACATCACGTCATAGGCACCGCCGTAAGCCTTGCGGGTGATCACCGTCACTTTCGGCACGGTCGCTTCGCCATAGGCAAAGAGCAGTTTCGCACCGTGCTTGATGACGCCGCCGTATTCCTGAGAGGTGCCCGGCAGGAAGCCCGGCACGTCGACCAGCGTCAGAACCGGAATTTCGAACGCATCGCAGAACCGCACGAACCGCGCCGCCTTGCGGGAGCTGTCGATGTCGAGACAGCCCGCGAGCACCATCGGCTGGTTCGCCACCACGCCGACCGTCTGGCCTTCGAGGCGGATGAAACCGGTGATGATGTTCTTGGCGTAATCTTCCTGAATTTCGTAGAAATCGCCCTCGTCCGCGATCGTGTGGATCACTTCCTTCATGTCGTAGGGCGTGTTCGCATTGTCCGGGATGATCGTGTCGAGCGCGTCGTCGATCCGGTCGGGCGCGTCGAAGAACGGACGCACCGGCGGTTTTTCACGGTTGTTGAGCGGCAGGAAATCGACCAGCCGACGCACTTCGGAGAGCGCTTCGATGTCATTGTCGAAGGCCCCGTCGGCGACGGAGGATTTCTTGGTGTGGGTGGAGGCCCCGCCCAGTTCCTCGGCGGTCACCACCTCATTCGTCACGGTTTTCACCACATCGGGACCGGTCACGAACATGTAGGAGGTGTCGCGCACCATGAAGATGAAGTCGGTCATCGCCGGCGAATACACGGCACCGCCCGCGCACGGCCCCATGATCACGGAGATTTGCGGCACCACGCCGGAGGCCATGATGTTGCGCTGGAACACTTCGGCATAGCCCGCAAGCGAGTCGACGCCTTCCTGAATCCGTGCACCACCCGAGTCGTTCAGGCCAATCACCGGCGCGCCATTCTGCACCGCCATATCCATGATCTTGACGATCTTCTGGGCGTGTGTCTCCGACAGCGAGCCGCCGAACACGGTGAAGTCCTGCGAGAAGACATAGACCATGCGACCGTTGATCGTACCCCAGCCGGTAATCACGCCATCGCCGTAGAATTTGTTGTCCTGCATGCCGAATTCGGTGCAGCGATGGGTCTTGAACATGTCGAACTCTTCGAAACTGCCATCATCGAGCAGAAGTTCGATCCGTTCACGCGCCGTCAGCTTGCCCTTGGCATGCTGACTGTCAATGCGACGTTGTCCCCCTCCCAGGCGGGCGTTGTCGCGGCGATCGTGAAGTTCTTTAATGATGTCTTTCACGGGTAAGCCTCCTCGTCATTTCGCGGGCACCATATGCCAGCGAAATATTCTTTCAAAGCAAGTTCTGGCAGATTTGCAAAACATGCAAAATCATTGCGCTGAAAAATGCAAATCTGCAAGGTTTGCGCCCCCTCGAAACACCCTGCATCGCACAAACCAACGCCTGGGCTGTGCGAAAACAACAGCGGCCTGCGGCAGATTCCCCGTAGACAGATCGCTGCGCCCTCCTCATGGTGGCGCAATGTCGCAAAACCGCATTTCCTCTCCGGACCGCACACCGTCGGCCCGCCTTCTCGACCGCCGCACCCCGCCGCACATCCTGACCCTCGTGCTGATGGCCGGGGTCTCGGCCATGACGATGAACGTCTTCCTGCCAGCCCTGCCGGAGATGACCGACTATTTCGGCACGGATTACAGCGTCATGCAGCTTTCCATCGCGATCTTCCTCGCGGTGAACGCCGGGCTGCAACTGGTCATCGGTCCGCTTTCGGACCGGTTCGGGCGCCGCCCGGTGCTGATCGGTGGCATCCTGATCTTTCTCGCCGCCACACTCGGCGCCATCTACGCCCCCTCCGCGCAAGCCTTCCTCCTGATGCGCGCCGCCCAGGCCGGTATCGTCAGCGCCATGGTGCTCTCACGCGCCATCGTGCGCGACATGGTGCCCGGCGAAGAGGCCGCGCAGATGATCGCCTATGTCACCATGGGCATGTCTCTGGTGCCGATGGTCGCCCCCACGGTCGGCGGATTTCTCACCCATATCTACGGCTGGCAAAGCGCCTTCTGGCTGCTGTTCGGGGTCGGCTTTGTCCTTCTGCTCCTCGTGACCTTCGATGCAGGAGAAACCGCACCGAAAACCGGTGGTTCGATGAAGGACATGCTGCGCGGCTTCCCGGAGCTTCTGACATCGCAGCGCTTCCTCGGCTATGCGCTCTCCGCCGCCACGGCCTCGGGCGCCTATTTCGCCTTTCTCGGCGGCGCACCCTTCCTCGGCTCCACAGTGTTCAATCTGACCGAAGACAAGCTCGGCCTCTACATGGCCGCCCCAGCGATCGGCTATTTCTTCGGCAATTTCATCGCCGGAAGATACTCCGCCCGTTTTGGCATGAACACGATGATCCTGATCGGCGCAGGCATCTGCGCCCTCGGCGTATTCGTCTCCCTCCTGACCTTCCTCGCAGACCGCGCAACCCCGATGAATTTCTTCGCCATGATCTCGCTCCTGGGCGTCGGAAACGGGCTGCAACTGCCCAATTCCATCGCCGGATCGCTCTCCGTGCGCCCGCATCTGGCGGGCACGGCGGCGGGGCTCGGCGGCTTCATGTATATCGGTGGCGGAGCGGTGCTTTCGGCCTTCGCAGGCTCCGTCCTCAGCCCGGAAAGCGGCGGCACACCGCTTCTCGTCATCATGCTCTGCGCCTCGCTCTCCTCCATCGCGGCAGCCCTCTGGGTAGTGCTGCGCGAACGCAAGCTGATCCGCGAGGGCTGAGCGCGCTTTCCCCTCTTGTCAGAACGGGTTTGCACTGGCAAACCTCGTTTTGCAAAAGGGAAAGAGAGAAGAGCATGGCCCAGCAGAAACTCTATGCCGGCGCGAAGCTGCGCGAAACGCGGACCCGTCTCGGGCTGACGCAGCGGGCGTTCGCCGAAAAGCTCGGCGTCTCCCTGCCCTACCTCAACCAGATGGAAAACAACAACCGTCCGGTCTCGACCGGCGTGGTTCTGGCGCTGGCGCAGGAGTTCGGCTTCGATGTCACCGAACTCTCGTCGGGCGATGCCGAACGCATGGTCACCGACATGCGCGAAGCTCTGGCCGATCCGGTGTTCTCCGACGGCGCACCGCCTCTGGCCGATCTGCGCCTGGCCGCCTCGAACGCCCCCGCGCTCGCCCGCGCCTTCCTCGAATTGCACCGCGCCTATCGCCAGACGACCGAACGGCTCGCGTCGATGGACGAGGCTCTGGGTCGCGAAGACATGCCGTCGCGCCCCAGCCCTTGGGAAGAGGTGCGCGACTTCTTCCATTATTGCGACAATTATATCGACGCGGTCGACCGCGTCGCCGAGAACATCGCCCGCAATCAAACTCGCGGCCGCGATGTGATGAAAACCGCGCTCGACATGCTCGAACAGCATGGCATCACCGTGCGCAGCGGCGAACGCGACTTGCGGCATTTCGATCCGGAGTTGCGCGAACTGACGATCTCGTCACGCGCCTCGGGGGCCACCCGCCGTTTCCAGATCCTGCACCAGCTCGCTCTCGTGACCCAGGGCAAGCTGCTCGACGCCACGCTCGACCTGGCGCGCTTCCATTCCGACGAGGCCCGCGAGATCGCCCGCATCGGGCTTGCGAACTATTTCGCAGGCGCGGCACTGTTGCCCTACACGACCTTTCTGGAGGCCGCGCAGGAAACCCGGCACGATCTGGAGATGCTGGCCGAACGCTTCGGCGCCTCGATCGAACAGGTCGCGCACCGGCTCTCCACGCTGCAACGCCCCGGTGCCAAGGGGATCCCCTTCTATTTCGTGCGCGTCGATCAGGCCGGCACGATCACCAAACGTCACTCCGCCACGCGGCTGCAATTCGCGCGCTACGGCGGCGCCTGCCCGCTCTGGAACGTGCACCAGGCCTTTGAGCGCCCCGGTCATTTCCTGCGGCAACTGGCGGAGACGCCGGACGGGGTGCGCTATCTCTCGATTGCCCGCGACGTCTCGAAACCCGGTGGCGCCTTCCATGCGCCGGTGCGGCGCTATGCGATCAGCCTCGGCTGCGAGGTCACCCACGCCTCGGAACTGGTCTATGCCGACGATCTCGATGTCACCAAACCGGCGGCGTTCCAACCGATCGGCATCTCCTGCCGGATCTGCGAACGGCGCGATTGTCATCAACGCTCCGTACCGCCTCTGGAGCGGCGCCTGACCATCGACCCGAACAACCGGGGCACTCTACCCTATCGGATCGAGTGAATCTTTCGGTACGGCTGAGTATTTGGCCATCGGAAAACCAGAAAACCAGCCGGAAGCGAGATGATCAAAAGACAAAACGCGCCCGAAACCGGACGCGCTTTTGTTTGCTTTTGCTGAAAAGTGGCGCGGTTGACGGGGCTCGAACCCGCGACCCCCGGCGTGACAGGCCGGTACTCTAACCAACTGAGCTACAACCGCGCAATGCTTTTCAAAGCGTGCCCCTAAGGGCTATGTGAAGCAGCGATGGCGCGGTTGACGGGGCTCGAACCCGCGACCCCCGGCGTGACAGGCCGGTACTCTAACCAACTGAGCTACAACCGCTCGCTGCCGTTCCGGGGCTTGCGCCCCGAAGCGTGAGGGGCGTTCTATGGGGAGTGCAGGGTCCCGTCAAGCCGGGAATCGCGAAAAAGTGTCGGGGCAGAAGAAAAAACTTCACGGTCTTTTCAGCACGGAGGATTTGCAGGAGAGACGGAGGGGAAATGGTGGGTCGTGAGAGGCTCGAACTCCCGACATCTTCGGTGTAAACGAAGCGCTCTACCAACTGAGCTAACGACCCGGTGGACCGTCGTCTAAGGGAAAACGCCGCGCCTTGCAAGAGGCAGACAGAGGGGCTGCGGGATTATCCCTGCGCCTTGCGCCAACCCGCCGCGCGCGCCTCGTCTTCGGAACAGAACCAGCGCTCGCCCTGTGCCTCGTTGATCCGCGTGCCGCCGTACCAGCGCCCGCCGGGCAGATGGTAGAGCTTGCCGGAACCGGAGATATTGCCCTTGATCGCGCAGGCTCCGGGCGGGGTTTGTTCCGGCTGTGCCCCACGTTTCTCAGCGCGGTAGGCCGAAGGCGCCTGCGCCCCCGCCCGCCAGAGCCCCTGCCCCTCGGCCCGAGCAACCTCTTCGAGCGCGACATAATCGCGAGCGTATTTCGCATAGGCATAGGCTGCGCCTGAGGCGACCAAGGCGGCGTTGATGTCCCCCGCCTTCGATGTGCAAACGGCGACAGTGCGGCCATAGCGGTCGGTGTCGCGGGCAACACAGCGCACCGATCCGACGGCCAGTTTCGCGAGCACCGCTTTCGACCATTGCCCACAAGCCCAGTCCTGCCCCCGCATGTCGGAACAGCTCTGCGACAGTTCCGGTGCGTCAATGCCGTAGAGCCGGATGCGGGTCTCGCCAATGGCCAGCGTGTCCCCGTCGATCACCCGCAGTGCACCATTGTCCGGCGTCGTCAGGATCGCGACTTCGGCAGGTTCTTCGGTCGCAGTCAAGTCAAGTCGGAGAGAGTTCGACGAAGATGGCAAAACTGTGTTCCGATCGCTCACGGCCTCGACCGTTTCAATCGGAAGCAGGGTCATCCCAAGACCCACCGCGGCCCATAGAACCGCAACATATGGTATTCTACCCAACCTCACGCGCGATTTGTGCGCGATTTGTTCTCCGAATGCAAGAGGACGCGCAACCTGCCGGTTAACGCGCCCTCGCTCTCGAAATAGAGGCAGCCGTCACGCCGGAGCGGTCAGAAGCCGGTAGATCTCATCCTTCAGATGCATCCGTTTCTTGCGCAACTCGGCCAGCGCCATATCCTCCATCGGGTGCACATCGGTTTCGGCGAGATGCACCTCGTCGTTCAAGGCGTCATACTCCCCGACCAGGGTCGCGAAATGCGCATCGCTCGCTTTGCGTTCAGTGATTTTTCCGGCCAGATCCGGAAAATCAGCGGCGAGTTGGTGCGGTGTATTGGACATGCGCGTCTCCTCAGTCTGATGGCCTTTGCTACAGTCTGGCCGCAGAGGACGGCCACACGCCTTGACACGGATCAAGGGATACCCGGCTTGCTCCCTGTTCCGCACAACGAGGTGCAAATATGCAGCCGGACGCGTGCGCTTTGAGTGAATTGCCATCGCCGGGGCGAGGCTTCACTGTCCGCGCATGAGCGCACCCTCACTGACCGCCCCCTCGAAATCCGTGACCGGCATTCTCTGGATGTTGTTCATGACGCTGTGCTTCGTCATGGTGAACGTCCTCGTGAAATATGTCGGCAACGGATTGCCCGTTCTGGAAAGCGCCTTCCTGCGCTTCCTGTTGGGCCTCGTCTTCCTTATCCCTGCGCTCGGCGCGGTGCGCAAAGTCCGCTTCACGCCGCGAATCTGGAAACTCACCTTCGGTCGGGCGCTGTTTCATGCTCTGGCGATGTCCTGCTGGTTCTATGCCATGACCCGCATCCCGATGGGGGAGGTCACCGCGCTGAACTTCATGAACCCGATCTACATCACGCTGGGTGCGGTGCTGTTGTTCGGCGAGCGGATCGCCCTGCCCCGAATTCTGGCGCTTGTGGTGGCCTTCCTCGGTGGGCTTGTCATCCTGCGCCCCGGGTTCCGCGAGATCGACCCCGGCCACCTGTCGATGATGCTCTCGGCCATGGCCTTTGCCGGGTCGTATCTGATCGCCGGACGGTTGGTGAAGGAACTGCCCGCCGCCGTCGTGGTGTTCCTGATGTCGGTGACCGTGCCCCTCGTGATCGCACCTTTCGCGTTTCTGCATTGGGAAACGCCGAGCCTGCATGAGCTTCTGCTGCTCTTTTTCACCGCCGCCTTCGCCACATTGGGCCATTACGCCATGACCCGCGCTTTCGCCTGTGCGCCGCAATCCGTGGTGCAACCGGTGGTCTTCGTCCAGTTGATCTGGTCGGTGAGCTTCGGCTATCTGCTGTTCGGCGAGGCGGTCGATCCCTACGTGATTCTCGGCGGCGCCATGATCATCGCGGCGATTTCCTTTATCACCTGGCGCGAAGCACGCAAGAAAGCCACTTAACCGCCTCGGATCAACCCTACAGCAATCGACCACATCACAAGCGCGATCCCACCATCGAGCACGCGCCAAGACGTCTCGCGTGCGAACACCGGTGCCAGCAGACGTGCCCCGAATCCCAGAGAAAAGAAGAAGGCAAAAGACGCCATGATCGCCCCCGTGGCGAATCCCGCGCGCGCCTCGGGAAACCGGGCGGAGATCGCGCCCAGAAGCACCACCGTATCGAGATAGACATGCGGGTTGAGCCAAGTGAGCACCAGTGCGGTCAGCACCACCGTTTTCAGGCTTTGCGCCCCCTGTGTGGCCGCTTCGAGATGCCCACCCCCGCGATAGGCGGCCAGCGCGGCCTTCGCACCGTAGAACATCAGGAACGCCGCCCCGCCCCAGCGCAGAATCGGCAAAAGCGGCGGAAAGGCCTCCGAAACTTGTGCGGAGGCGAAAACGCCCAGAGAGATCAGCAGCGCATCGGAAAGCGCGCAGACCAGCACCACAGGCAGCACATGCGCCCGCCGCAGCCCCTGCCGTAGCACAAAGGCATTCTGCGCCCCTATGGCGACGATGAGGCTGAGCCCCGTGAGAAAGCCGATGAGCGTGGCGTGCAACATGTGAAATCCTTTCCGGCATGGGGTAACCAGAGCGGAAAGATTAGACAAATTAATCTTTCTATGAACAAATTAGCCATGCTTAATCCATCCGATTACCCTGCCCTGAGTGCCCTCGCCGCCGTCCTGCGCCACGGCTCGTTCGACGCGGCGGCCCATGCGCTTTCCGTCACGCCCTCGGCGATTTCTCAACGGATCAAGGCCCTGGAGGAACGCATGGGCACGCCTCTGGTGCTGCGCGGCACACCGGCGCAGGGCACGGAGACCGGACGGCGGCTGGCGCGTCACATGGACGAGATCGGAATTCTGGAGGAACAACTCGCCCACGATCTCGGGCAAAACGATGGTCCTGCCCTACGCGTGCCGCTGGCGGTCAATGCCGACAGCCTCGCCACCTGGTTCCCCCCCGCCATGGCGAACCTGCCGGAGATGCTGTTTCAGCTCACGCTCGACGATCAGGACCACAGTGCCGACTGGCTCAAGCGCGGCGAGGTGATGGCCGCCGTCTCTGCACGCGATACGGCCGTTCCGGGCTGCGATCTGCATCCGCTCGGCGCACTGCGCTATCTTGCCGTCGCCACACCCGCTTTTGTGGCGCGGCACTTCCCCGAAGGCATCACGTCAGAGGCGCTGAGCAAGGCCCCCTCGCTTGTGTTCAATGGAAAAGACCGGCTTCAGGACAATTGGGTCAGCTCGCAAACCGGGCGGCGCATCGCCCTGCCTGCCCATCGTATCCCCTCGACGCAGGGCTTTGTCGATGCGGCCCTCGCCGGGATCGGCTGGGGGCTGAACCCGGAGGTGCTTTTGCGCCCGCATCTTGAAGCGGGCCGTCTCGTGTCCCTGTCCCCGGCTTCAACGGACATCGCGCTCTACTGGCATGTCTCGCGGCTCGCGGCCCCAATCCTTGCGCCGCTCACCGCCGCAGTCAGACAGGCCGCACGAACCGCGCTCATCTCATAAAAAACCCCGCGCAAGGCGGGGCTTTTTAAAGTCTTTTCAGACACGCTCAGAGCTGTTCGGCCACGTCGTCCGGCACATCGAAATTGGCCGTGACGGATTGCACATCATCGTCGTCTTCCAGCGTCTCGACGAGGCGCATCAGCTTCTGCGCCGTCTCGAGCCCCACCTCGGTGCGGTTCTGCGGTTTCCAGATCAGCTTGGACTCCTTGGACTCGCCCAGCACGGCTTCGAGCGCATCGGACACAGCCGCCAGATCGCCATCGACCGTATAGATCCAGTGACCTTCCTCGTCGCTTTCCACATCCTCGGCACCGGCCTCGATCGCGGCCATCATCACCGTGTCGGCATCCCCCGCTTCCGGCCCGTAGACAATTTCGCCCACGCGGTCGAACATGAAGGACACCGAGCCCGAAGTGCCGAGGTTGCCACCGGCCTTGGTGAAATAGGACCGCACGTTCGAGGCGGTGCGGTTCACGTTGTCGGTCATGGTCTCGACGATGAAGGCGATGCCTTCCGGGCCATAGCCTTCGTAACGGATCTCGTCATAGCTTTCCGCATCGCCGCCCATGGCTTTCTTGATCGCACGGTCGATCACGTCTTTCGGACAAGACGCCGTTTTCGCCGTCTTCACCGCCAGACGCAGACGCGGGTTCTTTTCCGGGTCGGGATCGCCCATCTTCGCCGCCACGGTGATCTCCTTGGCGAGCTTGGAAAAGAGTTTGGAGCGGGCCGCGTCCTGGCGTCCTTTACGGTGCTGGATGTTTGCCCATTTAGAATGGCCTGCCATGTGGCGCCTCCGAAAATGTCGAGTGTGTGAGCTTTCGCGTCTCTATAAAGCAGCGCGCCCCCGACCTGCAAGGCCGCCACAGGCCTTTGCGCCCGTCTTTCTGATGGTTCAAATACTCAATTCCGCCCGAAATCGCCTCAAAGCGGCCAGATCAGCGGAATGACAGCCGAGGCAATAAGCCCGATGGTGAGGTTCAGCGGAATACCGACCTTCATGTAATCGGTGAATTTATACCCCCCCGGACCATAGACCATGGTGTTGGTCTGATACCCGATCGGCGTCGCGAAAGAGGCCGAAGCCGCGACCATCACGGCCACAACGAGGCCGCGCGGATCAAGCCCCATCGAATTCGCGAGCCCGATCGCGATCGGCGTCACCACCACGGCCACCGCGTTGTTCGACACCAGTTCGGTCAGGAAAGAGGTCATCAGGAAGATGGCCCAGACCACGAAGAACACCGGCAAACCATCGAGCAGAGGCGCGATCACATTCACGATCATCTCCACCGCACCCGAGGCATCGAGTGCCGCACCGACCGCGAGCATGGCGAAGATAAGCGCGAGCAAGCGCCCCTCGACAAAGGAAAACGCCTCATCCGCGTCGATGCAGCGGGTGACCAGAACCACCGCGACGGCAATCACCGAAAGCATCAGGATCGGTGCCACGCCAAGCGCGGCCAGCAACACGATGGAGAACATCGCCGCAAGGGCAATCGGCGCGTGGCTGCGATGATAGGCGCGCTCGGTCGGTTTCGACACATCGCCCATGTCCATATCGGTCGCGAGGCGCTGAATATCCGCCGGTGCGCCCTCGAGCAGAAGCGTGTCGCCGACGCGCACCACGAGGTCCTGGATCTGCTGGCCGAGGTTCTGGTTTCGGCGGTGCACCGCGAGCACATAGACGCCATAGCGACGCCGCAGACGCATCGAGGACAGCGACCGCCCGACCATCTTGCAGCCCGGCGTGATCAGCACCTCCATCGTGGTGGTCTCGACCGCCGACACCTGATCGACGCGCTTGAGAGATTTGTTGCGTTGCAGGCTCAGAAGCTCGGTGATCTTCGAGCGCAGCACGATCCGGTCCCCGACCTCGAGCGTCAGCCCGTCGAGTTCATGTCGGTAGGATTTGTCGCCGCGAATGACGTCGATCAGACGCACACCCTCGCGTTTGAAAAGCTGCACACCGAGAACCTCGCGCCCGACCAGGTTGGACTCGGGCGGGATTACCGCCTCGGTGAAGAATTTCATCTTCGCCCGGTTCGACGACAGCATCGCCGCCAGACTGTCGCGATTGGGCAAGAGATGCCGTCCGAACAGCGCCAGATAGAGCATCCCCCATGCCGTCACCACCAGCCCGATGGGCGCAATCTCGAAAATCGTGAAGGGCGCCATGCCCTGCGCCCGGGCCACACCGTCGACCAGCAGGTTGGTCGAGGTCCCCAGAAGCGTGATCGTGCCCCCCATGATCGCAGAATAACTCAGCGGGATCAGAAGCTTGGAGGGCGCAATGCCAAGCTTGCCGGAGAGCTGCACGAAGACCGGGATCATCACCACCACGACCGGCGTATTGGCGACAAAGGCCGAGAGCACCACCACCACGGCCAGCAACATGGCAATGGCCACGGAGGGATGGGTCTCGGCATAATTCCCGGCCTGACGGGTGAACCATTCGAGCCCCCCGGTGCGCACCAGCGCCCCCATGACGATGAACATCGCGGCGATGGTCCAGGGCGCAGGGTTCGACAGGACCTTGAGCCCCGCATCATAAGGCAGGATGCCCAGAACGATCATCAGGGCCGCCCCCGTGATCGCCACAACCTCCGTCGGGAAGATCTCGCGCACGAACATGGCGAACATGAGGCTCACGACGACAAGCGCAAGCACCGCCTCGGTCGTCTGGCTGAAATGAAACAGTTCCATGGGGCCCCGTGCGCTGTGGTCTTCGGCACCAATATGCCCGCCCAGCCCACCGGGGCACAAGCGTCAAAACGCCTCGTCCAAGGACGGAAATTCCGGCCAAACAGTCAAAAACGCGAAGAATTTTCCAGAAAACCCGGTTACGGTGCACTCTGCTCCAGAGGCCCGCCGACGCGAATCTGCTTCACGCGCGTGGCCTTGCCGGTGCGATCATCGGTCTCGACATAGACACCCGACAGCGTCGCCTCGCCTTTCGCGGGCTCGAACCGCCCCTTGCCCATGCCGGTCACAAACCGGCGCAGCGGCTCGGCCTTGTCCATGCCAATCACCGAATTGTAATCGCCACACATGCCCGCATCAGTCAGATAGGCCGTGCCCCCCGGAAGGATCTGCGCGTCGCCCGTGCAGACATGGGTATGGGTACCGACCACGACGGACGCCTTGCCGTCGCAAAAATGCCCCATGGCCATCTTCTCCGACGTCGCCTCGCAATGCACATCGACCAGAATCGCCTGCACCGCGCCGCCCAGCTTGTGGGTCATGAACACCTGATCCATCGCCGAAAACGGATCGTCGAAGGCGCGTTTCATGAACACCTGCCCAAGGATCTGCGCCACGAGGATACGCCGCCCGCGCCGATCCTCAAATATCCGCACCCCGCGCCCCGGCGCCGTCTTGGCGAAATTGATCGGCCGCACGATGCGGGTTTCGCGTTCGCAAAACTGCATCATGTCCTTCTGGTCGAACGCATGATCGCCCAGCGTCAAGCAATCGACCTCCGCCGCAAGCAACTCTTTCGCATGATCGCCCGAAAGCCCCATGCCATTGGTCGCATTCTCGCCGTTGACCACGACGAAATCGAGACCCCAGTCCTTGCGCAACTGCGGCATGCGCTCCATGACGGCCTTGCGCCCGGCGCTGCCGACAATATCTCCGAGAAACAGGATTTTCATGGCGTCAGCCATAAGACCCAGCGCGGCCACGCGCAAGACAGCCCGTTTCCTTTGTGCCGGAAATACTCGAAAATGCGCGCTCAGACGTCGCGAAACCGGCTCAGAAGCCCCTGCGACGCCTGCATCATCATCACCGCATCTATCCCCAGAGCGGTAAAGCGCGTGCCCGTCGCGATGGAGCGTTCGAGCAACGTCTCGTCCACCGTCACGATCCCAGAAGGCACACCCAGTGCCTTAAGCCGCGCAATCGCCCCTTCGACCGCCGCCTGCACTTCGGGCGCCGCAAGATTGCCCGGATACCCCAGATCGGCGGCAAGATCGGCCGGGCCGATAAACACCGCATCCACGCCTTCGACCGTGGTAATCTCTTCGAGCGCCTCAAGAGCCGCGCGGGTTTCGATCTGGACGATCAGGCAAAGCTCGTCCTTCGCCTTCGCGCCATACTCCGCAATCGCGCCGTATCGCCCGGCCCGTGTCGCGCTGTTGTAGCCACGCACGCCTTCGGGGGCGAACCGCATGGCGGATACGGCGGCGCGGGCCTCCTCGGCGGAATTGATCATCGGCACCATCAGGGTTTGCGCGCCCTGATCGAGGTGGCGTTTGATCAATGCGGTGTTAAGTTCACAGACGCGCACCACCGCCGAACAGGCCGGATACCCCGCGACCACCTGAAGGCAGGGGCGCACCTCGGGCACATCGAAGGCACCGTGTTCACCGTCGATCAGCACCCAGTCATAGCCCGCTGCGGCCAGAAGCTCCGTCATGTCCGGCCCGCCGAAGGTCTGCCAGACACCCCATTGCTGCCGCCCCTCCTTGAGGGCCTGTTTGAACCGATTTACGGGAAGTTCCATGGCGTTCTCTTTCAAAAGATGAGCACGTCGCGCGCATTAAAACGTAAGCACTTCGCGCTCGGTCACAATCGCATCGAGCGGCGCGTCGGTCGGTTCGACCGGCAGGTCCGCCAGCTCCTGCGCCGCATAGACCAGACCGACGGCGAAGACCGGCCCCGAGGCCCGCAGCTTCTCCAGCGTCCGGTCATAGAAGCCGCCGCCATAGCCCAGCCGGTGCCCCGCCCGGTTGAACGCCAGCATCGGCACGATCACCACTTCCGGGATTACAGGCTCGGACTGCGCCGGGATCAGCGCGCCGAACGCGCCCTCCACCATCGCACCCTCTGGCGTCCAGCGGTCGAACCGCAAGGGTTGCGCCCTAGCCTCCACCACCGGCACGGCGACGGGGCCGCGCCCATGCAGAACGCTCATCGCCGGGCGCGGGTCGATCTCGCTGCCCAAAGGCATGTAGCCTGCCGTCACCTTGCCTTTATGTGGGGTCAGGAACCCCAGAAGCATCTTGGTTGCCTGATCCGCAGCGCCCAGATCCTGCGCATGCGCCAGATCCCGTGCCGCTTTCGCCCGTTGGCGCAATTGCGCCTTCACATCCCGAATATCGTTCACAGCAGCACCACACCGGCCAGCCCGAGAAAGGCAAAGAACCCCACAACATCGGTCACCGTCGTCACGAACGCCCCCGAAGCCAGAGCCGGATCGACCCCAGCGCGCTCCAGCAGCACCGGCACCCCGATGCCGGCCAGCCCCGCAATCACCAGATTGATCACCATGGCCGTACCGATCACCGCGCCCAGCGCCGGAGACCCGAACCAGACGATCCCCACCACCCCCATGATCACGGCAAACACCAAGCCGTTGGCGAGCCCCACAAGCACCTCGCGTCGGATCACGCGCCAGACGTTCGCGCCGGTAAGATCGCGCGTCGCGATGGCGCGCACGGCCACCGTCAGCGCCTGCGTGCCCGCATTGCCGCCCATCGAGGCGACGATGGGCATCAGAACCGCCAGAGCCACGAACCGCGCGATCGTATCTTCGAACTGGGCGATCACCATGGAGGCGAGAATCGCCGTCACGAGGTTGACCGCCAACCAAGGCAGACGCTGTTTCACCGTGTCGCTCACCCGGTCGGCCAGAGAGCCTTCGCCGACACCGGCGAGGCGCATGATGTCCTCTTCGTGTTCCTCATCCAGGACGTTCATCGCGTCGTCGATGGTGATCACCCCCACCACCCTGTCGTTCTCGTCGAGAACCGGGGCAGAGATCATGTGATACTGGTTGAACGCATAGGCCACGTCGGTTTCGCTCTCATCGACGCGGAAGGTGCGAAACCCCGGCTCCAGCAATTCGATCAGCGGCTGACTGCGCGGCGCACCGAGGATCTTGCCGAGCGTCACGTGGCCGACGGGGTGCATCTTCGGATCGGTCAGCACCATGTGGTAGAAATCGTCCGGAAGTTCCTCCGCCTCGCGCATGAAATCAATCGCCTGCCCGACGGTCCAGTGTTCCGGCCCCATCACGACCTCGCGCTGCATCAGACGACCGGCGGAGAACTCCGGATAGGACAGGGATTTCTCGACCGCAAGACGATCGACATCCTCGAGGCTCGCGAGAACCGCTTCCTGCGCCTCCTCGTCGAGATCCTCCACCAGGTCGACGACGTCATCCGATTCCATGTCCCGGACCGCTTCGGCCAGAACTTCGGGCTTGAGGACGTGGATCACCTCGTCGCGGATGCCCTCGTCAAGCTCCGACAGGATCTCCCCATCGAATTCCTCGCCATAGAGCAGAATCAGCCGCCGCCGGTCATAGGCGTTCACCTGTTCGAGCATGTCGGCGATGTCGGCCGCGTGCAGCGGCTCCATCAGCTCGATCAGCTTCGCCCGATCCCCGGTGTCCACCGCAAACAGAATGGCGCTGAGCACCTTGGCGCTCAACGTGTAGCCGTCCTCCTCGAGATCGGCTTCCTCTTTGATATCCGCGTTGTCTTCGACCATACCCTGCCCGTTTGCTCGTCACCCCGGACCTTATGACAGCTTCCTTGCGAGAAACAGGGGCAAGATTGATTTACCTTGCCTCGCCCAGCGCCTAATCTGCCCTCGAGGTTAAAAGCGGTTAATCAAAAAGGCCCCCGATGGACAAGCTGATTGCAGGACAGGTCGTCACCTATCACGGCAACCCTTTCGAGATTCCCGCCGAGGAGGCCGTTCAGGTGCTCACGGACGCAGCAATCCTGATCCGGGACGGGCATGTCGTTTCCATCGGCGGGCGCGATCACATGCGCGCCAAACATCAGGAAGCCGCCTTCTTCGACCACGGTCCGGCGCTGATCGTGCCCGGTTTCATCGACGCCCACGCGCATTATCCGCAGACCGCCATGATTGCCAGTTGGGGCAAGCGGCTGATCGACTGGCTCAACACCTACACCTTCCCGGAGGAGGCGAAATTCGCCGATCCTGCCTATGCCCGCGACATCGCCGGGCGCTATCTCGACCTGCTTCTGGCCAACGGCACCACAACGGTCACCTCTTTCTGCACGATCCATCCCGGCTCCGTCGATGCGCTGTTTGAGGCCGCCGAGGACCGGGGCATGCGGATCGTGGCGGGCAAGACCTGCATGGATCGCGACACCGCCCCCGCATTCCTCCGCGACACGGCAAAGGCAGCCTATGACGAGAGCAAGGCCCTGATCGGGCGCTGGCACGAAAAAGGCCGTGCCACCTATGCGATCACGCCCCGTTTCTCGCCCACCTCCACGCCCGCGCAACTCGACGCTCTGGGTAAGCTCTGGGACGAATACCCTTCCTGCCTGATGCAGACGCATCTCTCCGAACAGCTCGACGAGATCGAATGGGTCAAGGGGCTCTACCCGGAGGCGCGCGATTACCTCGACACCTATGAGCAATTCGGGCTGGTGCGCGAAGGCGCGCTGTTCGGTCACGCAATCCATCTGGAGCCACGCGAGATCGCGCATCTCAAGGCGATGGATTGTTCGCTGATCCATTGCCCGACATCGAACACCTTCATCGGCTCGGGCCTGTTCGACATGGGCGCGCGCAAGGGCGAAGGTCTGCGCGTGGGTCTCGCGACCGACACCGGCGGCGGATCGTCCTTCTCCATGCTGCGCACCATGGCGGCGGCCTATGAAATCGGCCAGCTCAGCCACACCGCGATCCACCCAGCCCAGCTTTTGTGGCTCGCGACCTATGGCTCCGCCGAGGCGCTTCACATGCAGGATAAAATCGGCTGCATCGCCCCCGGCATGGAAGCGGATTTCGCGGTGATCGACCTGGCCTCCACCCCCGCCATCGCCCAGCGCGCCATCACCGCCAACACGATCTGGGAAGAGGTCTTCCCGACCATCATGATGGGCGACGACCGGGCGATCGTCGCCTCCTATGTCATGGGCGAGCGCGCGGCGGTCTGATCAGCAGCCGCGGGCAAATACCGCCACGCGAATACCACCCGGCGCGATGCCGATACCGATGTCACGGGCTTTCGGGCTCAGAATATTGGCACGGTGGCCTTGGGACTGCATCCAGCCCTGCACCGCCTGCTGCGCCGTCGAATAACCGCCCGAGAGGTTCTCGGACACGTAGCAATAGCCATAGCCAGCCGCCCGCACCCGGTCGCCCACAGAGGAACCGTTCTTGCCGGTATGGGAGAAATAATTCTGCGCCGCGAGATCGCTGGCGTGCCGTTGTGCCGCCGTGGCAAGTGCGGCGTTGTAACCGAGCGCGCCAAGCCCCTGTTGCGCACGCTCCGCATTGATCAGGGCGATGATCTGCGCCTCCTGCTCCAGCGCATGGGGCGCGGCGGTCGTCACAGGGGTGATCTGGCTGAACCCCGCCCCGGTCTCCGGCCCGCAGGCCATCAGCGCGAGTGCAGCGCACAGTACCACCCCGACACGTCGTTTTCTATGGTTCATTCTGGCATCCCCTAGTTTCTCAGCCCCAGCGCCAAGGTCTTTTGCCGCGCCAGTGTCGTGCCCATGTCGATGGTCGTCACCCAACTGTCGGCGACCACATGGCGCCCCTCGACGAACAGGTCTTTCACGATCATCGGCCCGGCCAGCAACAAGGCCGCCGGGTCCCAGCTCCCGGCCGCTTCCACATCCGACATATCCCAGACCGCGATATCCGCGCGTTTGCCCGGCGCCAGAATACCAATGTCATCGCGCCCCAACACTTCCGCACCGCCGCGCGTGGCAATTTCCAGCATCTCGAGCGGACTCATCTTGTCGGCACCATAGTACACCCGTTGCAATAACATGCCGGTGCGCGCCTCCATGATCAGGTTGCCCATGTCGTTCGAGGCCGACCCATCGACGCCCAAGCCCACTCTGACGCCCGCGTCCCGCATCGGGCGCACCGGCGCAATGCCCGAGCCCAGACGGCAATTCGAACAGGGGCAATGCGCCACGCCGGTCTTGGTGCGCGCAAACAGCGAGATTTCTTCGCGGTCGAGCATCACGCAATGGGCATGCCAAACATCCGGCCCAGTCCAGCCCAGCTCTTCGGCATATTGCCCTGGCCGCATGCCAAACTTCTCCAGAGAATAGGCGATATCCTCGTCATTCTCGGCCAGATGGGTGTGCAGCATCACGCCCTTGTCGCGGGCCAGAATGGCGCTGTCTCGCATCAGCTCGCGGGAGACGGAAAACGGCGAACAGGGCGCAACGCCGACGCGGATCATCGCGCCGGCGTTCGGATCGTGAAAGGCGTCGATCACGCGGATGCAATCGTTGAGAATGTCCTCTTCGCGCTCGACCAAACTGTCGGGCGGCAGCCCGCCAAGGCTCTCGCCGATCGACATAGAGCCACGCGTGGCATGAAGCCTGAGCCCGATGGCGCGCGCCGCCTCGATGGTATCGTCCAGCCGAGCGCCATTGGGGTAGAGATAAAGGTGATCCGAGGTGGTCGAGCAGCCCGACAGCGCCAGTTCCGCAAGCCCAACCAGGGCCGAGATTCGCATATGCTCCGGGCCGAATTTGGCCCAGATCGGGTAAAGCGTCTTGAGCCAGCCGAACAGGAGCGCATCCTGCGCGCCCGGCACTGCCCGCGTGAGGGTCTGGTAAAGATGGTGGTGGGTGTTGACGAGGCCGGGGGTGACGAGGCACCCGCGCCCATCGAGGATCTGCGCATCGTCATCGTAAAGCCCCTGCCCGACCGCTTCGATCACCCCGTCGCGGATGAGAATGTCGCCGCCTTTGATTTCACGCCGGTCGTCGTCCATGGTCAGGACGACATCGGCATTGCGGATCAGGAAACAATGGTGCATCGGGGCCTCCCTGAGGGACCGCCGGCTCCTCCCGGCGGCGTCAATAGGTTGAGAGTACCGCCAATGCCGCCTCATGCAACTCTTTGCTCGCCGCCGCCAGCACGCGACCGCCTTCCAGAACGGGACCGCCCTGCCAGTCAGTGACAATGCCGCCCGCCGCCTCGATCACCCCGATGGGACCGAGAATGTCGTAGCTCTGCAACCCGGCCTCAACCACAAGATCGACCTGCCCCGCGGCCAAAAGCGCGTAGGCATAGCAATCCATGCCGTAGCGCGTCAGCTTGCAGCGTCCGGCGAGATCGTGGAACGCCTTACCTTCCGTCTCGCTGCCAACCTCGGGGAAGGTCGTATAGATCACCGCATCGTCAAGCGCCACGCCGCGCCGCGCCGCCAGAGCGCTTTTGCCCAGCGGACCGGTCAGTTCCGACAGACCAAGCCCCCCGACAAAGCGCTCACCGATATAGGGCTGGTCAATCACACCATAAACCACACTGTCGGCATTGCGCAGCGCAATCAGCACGCCCCAGGTCGGGGTCCCGGAAATGAAACCGCGGGTGCCGTCGATCGGATCGAGCACCCAGGTGAGACCCGACGTCCCCGCTTTGGGACCGAATTCCTCGCCGACGATGCCATCGTCCGGGCGACGCGCCTCAATGACCGCGCGCATGGCCTGCTCGGAACCGCGATCGGCGACCGTCACCGGATCGAACCCGACCGCCTGTTTCGACTCCGTAGCGAGCGCGCCCCCCCGAAAATAGCGGAGCGTGATCTCGCGCGCGGCCTCTGCCGCCGCATCCGCCGTTGCGATAATCTCCGCGCGCATCTCTGCGCTCAATTCCGAGACGTTCATGCTCTCTCCTGCTCCGATCCTCTGCGCCTTGGGCGCGTCCCTTTCGCGGTAGCCCCTCAGCCGCGACAGGTCAAGCGACCCGCCGGGTCTTCACAACACCGCCGAAGGTGCCACCTGGCGGCTGCGCAAAAAAGAAACGACCCCGGCGTCAGAGACGCGGGGGCCGGTTCTGCAGCTCGGGTCGGTTCAGGCCCTGATCGTCCCCGGATCAGGCGACGTCGGAGAGCACCCGCGCCAGTTCAAACAGACGACGGCGCTGATTTTCCGGAATCGCGTAATAGGAGCGCACCAGTTCGAGCGCTTCCTTGTCGGCGAGAATATCGGCCGGGACGGAGGCATCCTCCTGATGAGCGACGGACTGTGCCTCGACAGGCATATCCATACCTTCGAAGAAGAAGGCCACGGGCACGGACAGCGCCTCGGCAATGTCCCAGAGACGGGAGGCAGACACGCGGTTCATGCCAGTTTCATATTTCTGGATCTGCTGGAATTTGATGCCGACCTTTTCCGCAAGCTGCTGCTGCGTCATGCCGACCATCCACCGACGATGGCGAATCCGCTTTCCCACATGGACATCCACGGGATGTTTCATACTGACCGCTCCTTGTATCGTGCTGCACGCCCTTAACCTATGCGTGTATAGCACATTTCTTAGGACCGGCCCGATGTCTCAACCTGTCTTTTTGGGCAGGATTTGACCAAATCCCCCCAACCATCTGTAAAAATGAAGTTTTATATCGAAGCAACGCCTGAGATTCCGTCCTGTGACGATCTGGCACGGCTTGGACAGCACTAAACCTGCGCGTGTTTTTTGATCATTTGTTGCGTTTTGCAAAATCTTCCGCCACCGGATCAGTCATGCCAACCGATGCGGACCGGGCAAAATCGACTCGCTTTCAGCGCCTTTCACATGGACAGAACCGCATGTAGCCGTCACAAAATATGCTATGTCACAGATTAAAACCATCCGCGCCTGTCGCGTCACCGCCTTCGATCAACCTCCGCAGCTCGCCGACACCGCTCTTGCGCCCCCCGCAGCCGGCGAAATCCAGGTTGCGATCCGTGCCGGGGCTTTGAACTTTGCCGACACGCTGATGTGCACAGGCCGCTATCAGGATACGCCGGAGCCGCCCTTTACACTCGGGCTTGAACTCTCCGGCAAAATTATTGAGATCGGTGAAGGGGTTACGGGATTTCAAACCGGTCAACGCGTGGCGATTTATTCCGGTCAGGGCGGGCTGGCCGAGGCCGGGAATTTCCCTGCCGACCGTTGCATCCCCATCCCCGAAGGGCTGGGCTATGCCGAGGCGGCGGCGCTTCAGATCGCTTACGGCACCTCGCATATGGCGCTGGATTACAAAGCCCGACTGCAACCCGGCGAACGCCTTGTCGTCACCGGGGCAGCGGGCGGCGTGGGGCTGACAGCGGTGGAAATCGGCAAGCTGATGGGCGCGGAGGTCATCGCCATCGCGCGCGGCGCCGACAAACTGGCCATCGCCAAAGCCGCCGGGGCCGATCATCTCATCGACGCCGACAGCCCAGATATTCGCGAACAAATCAAAGCACTTGGCGGCGCGGATGTGGTCTACGACGCGGTCGGGGAACCTTTGTATGAGGCCTGTTTTCGGGCCACAAATCCCGACGGACGCATCCTTTTGATCGGGTTTGCGGGCGGCGATCTGCCGAAGATGAAACCGAACCACATGCTGGTGAAAAACATCACGGCCATCGGGTTTTACTGGGGCGCTTACCTGAATTTCAACCCGGCACCGCTGCGCGCCTCGCTCGCCACGCTGTTCGACTGGGCGGCGGAAGGACGGATCAAACCGCATATCTCCCATCGCCTGCCGCTCGATCAATTTGCCGAGGCGCTCGAATTGATCCGCAGCCGACAGGCGACGGGGAAGGTCGTTCTGGAGCCGTGAAACAGGCCGAAAATGACGGTCGGCAAAGCGTCGGATTTGCGTCGGACTTTTGTCGGGCACGCGCAGGGGCGCGATCAGGCCAGACATCAGACGATTGAGGTTTCAGAGAGAGTGGAGAAAGTTAGCGTCAGAGATGCGAAGGACTGCTTTGCGGATATTTTGTTGAAAAACTCGTGCTTGATCGGTGTGTGATCTGCTGTTTCAATTCTTCCAACGGACGGGAGGATTGACCGATGATGGGTCCGAGGCAGGAAGCGCAGGCATCGCTGTTTTACGAGTTCTCGCTTGAGGATCACGTCCCTCAGGATCATTTGCTGCGGTCGATTGATCGGTTCGTCGACTTGGGCAGCATCCGTGCTCATCTTGCTGAGTTCTACAGCCGCACGGGCCGGCCTTCCGTTGACCCCGAGCTGCTGATCCGGATGCTTCTGGTCGGCTATTGTTTCGGCATCCGGTCGGAGCGGCGGCTCTGCGAAGAGGTGCATCTGAACCTCGCCTATCGCTGGTTCTGCCGCCTCGATCTGAACGACCGGGTGCCTGATCATTCGACGTTTTCGAAGAACCGGCACGGTCGTTTCCGCGAGAGCGAGCTGCTGCGCCATCTATTTGAGACAACGGTGGCGCGCTGCATCGAAGAAGGCCTGGCGAGTGGCCAGCGCATGGCGGTGGATGCCAGCCTGATTGAGGCAGATGCGAACAAACAGAACTCGACGTCAAAGGAAGACTGGGATGCTTCAACCATCGAGCCCGCTGATGCGCCTCGTGCCGTACGCGAGTATCTCGACACCCTTGATGAGGCTGCATTTGGCGCA
>NZ_LRUC01000019.1 GCF_001550095.1 Celeribacter ethanolicus
TGGGACCGCAATCAAATGGCCGCGCGCGCGGCGCAGGAACTTCAGGACGGCACCTATGTGAACCTCGGGATCGGCATCCCTACACTGGTGCCAAATTTCATCCCCGAAGGCGTCTCCGTGACGCTTCAGTCGGAGAACGGCATGCTCGGCATGGGCCCGTTTCCCTATGAGGGCGACGAGGACCCGGACCTGATCAACGCCGGCAAGCAGACCATCACGGAACTGCCCAACACCGCCTATTTCGACAGTTCTTTCAGCTTCGGCATGATCCGGGGCGGCAAGATCGCCATGGCAATTTTGGGGGCGATGGAGGTCGACGAGAAGGGCGATCTGGCGAACTGGATGATCCCCGGCAAGCTGGTCAAAGGCATGGGCGGCGCAATGGATCTCGTGGCGGGCGTGGGCCGTGTGGTGGTGGTGATGGATCACACCAACAAACACGGCGAGAGCAAACTTCTGCACCAATGCACCCTGCCGCTCACCGGTCAGGGCGTGGTGGATCGGGTGATCACCAATCTCGGCGTGCTGGATGTGGTCGAGGGCGGGTTGAAGATCGTCGAACTGGCCGAAGGCGTGTCTGAGGCAGAGCTGCGCGCCGCGACCGAGGCGAAAATCGTCGGGTAAATCCGACATCGGTCTGAAAGGATGCGGACAATACGATAACGGATGCCTGTGCTCTCGACTGCGGGCACAGGACGTTTGGCGGTCCGGGAAGGGGGGCAACCGAGAACGGGTCTCTTCTGTCGGCTCTGCATTGCCAGAGGTGTCGCGGATCGTTTCCGTTCCTGCAAAGCGGCTTGTCGTAAACTGGGCTGAGGCCGCCTTTCATCAGGATCGCGGCCTCACCGGCAACCTTTCCAAATGAGACACTTCGGCAAAACCGCGAGATCACTCTTGTCGAACGGTCCTTGTACGGCATCAGAGGTCGAGACCGGGACGTGCCCGGATGCGTCTGTCAGCGACAGGCTCTCCGGTCAGAATGACGACGCGAGATAGATGCGGATGCGCTGGGAGGCGTTGCGAAGATGGCGCGCGGCAGCCTCCGCCGCGGCCTCCTCGTCGCCGTCTTCGAGCGCTTTGAAGATGGCCTTGTGCTCATCCTGCACCGCATCCAGAAGCTCGGCGTGATTGGTTCTTGTGTTGCTCCGGGCCTGACGAATGATGTTGCGCGCGCTGGCCTCGAGATGCTGGCACAGAGAAATGAAATGCTGGTTGTGCGTGGCTTCGACGATGGCCTGGTGGAACTGATAGTCCTCTTCGTCGCCCAGCCGGTCGCTGGCGATGGCATATTCCATGCCAATCAATGCCCGTTTGATCCTTTTCAAATCCTCGGGCGTGCGGCGTTTCGCGGCGATGCGCGTGGCGGCAACTTCGATGGTGACGAGCAGTTCCATCGCCTCTTCGAGCCGGCTCAGATCGGAGACGGAAAAGTTCTGAAAGCGGAATGCATTGGTCGAATCGCGTTGGGTCACGTAGACGCCGCTGCCCGCACGCGCCGCGACCAGACCGTCGGATTTGAGTTGCGACAGAGCTTCGCGCACCACGGCGCGGCTGACCGCATATTGCGTGCAAAGGTCGCGTTCCGAGGGAAGCCGATCTCCGACAGACAAGGCACCCGAGGCAATTTTTGCGCTCAGGTCCTGTGCGATCTCGTCGGGCAGATGCCCATTGCGGGACCCTGTACCATTGCGCGATTGATCTGATGTGATTTGACTGGATACGGACATTTCTTCCCCTTTACCCCGTCATGATATATCACTGGTCTGACAGGTTAAAGAAAAAATTATCATATAAATTCAATATTATAATTTGTGAATTTTGATTTTTTACGCAGTTTTTTGTGTTTTGAAAAATTGGTCAGTTAGGTTGTTGACTGGTAAGACCATTTTGTGTCATCACATGAAAAGCCGAAGGGGTGGAGGATCTCTTCGCATCAGATATGTCAGGGAGGACAGTATGGGATTCCAGAAATTCGCACGCGGAACGGCGGCCATGGCGCTCGTCTTGGGGGCGGCCACGGCCGCACAGGCCGAGCCTTTGAAGATCGCCCTTGTGGAGACTCTGTCGGGTCCGCAGGCCTCGACCGGTTTGCTCTACCGCGATGCTGTGAAATACCAGCTCAGCAAAATCAACGAGGCGGGCGGTTTCGGTGGGGCGCCGATCGAGCTGCTCGAATTCGACAACCAGGGCGGTCCGGTGGGCGCAGCTGACCGTGTGCGCGCCGCGATTTCCGAGGGCGCGGACATTATTCTGCAGGGCTCGTCCTCGGCTGTGGCCGGTCAGGTGACTGAAGACGTGCGCAAATACAACCTGCGCAACGCCGGCAATGAGGTGCTCTATGTGAACCTCGGTGGCGAGGCGATGGAATTGACCGGCGCCAAGTGTCATTACTACCATTTCCGCACCACGCCGAATGCCGCGATCCGTGTCAACACGATCATGGACGGCATGCAGGAAGCGGGGGTTCTGGGCGAACGTATCTACGCGATGAACCAGAACTATTCCTGGGGTATTGATGTTCAGGACAACACCGTTGAAGCCGCCGGGCGCCTCGGCGTCGAAGTGGTGGAAACGACGCTGCACGACGTCAATAAAATCCAGGACTTTTCGCCCTATGTGCAACGCATCCAGGCCGCTGATGCTGATACGGTTATCACCGGAAACTGGTCGAATGACCTGCTTTTGCTGATGAAAGCGACAAGCGGGGCAGGGCTGGACGTGCGGTTCGGCACGGCCTTCCTCGACCAGCCGGGCAATATCGGCAATGCGGGCGCCGTGGCGGAGGGGCATTTCCTTTCGACGACGTTCAATCCGGAGGTCAACCCGGAGGAAAGCGCCGTGTTCATGGAGGATTACAAAGCTTTCACCGGGCATTATCCGAGCTATGTTGAACCGACCGCCGTGTTCGGCATGATGCTTCTGGGAGAAGCGCTGAAATCGGTTGAACCGACGGAAGACGGGCTGAACGCCGCCGATCTGGCCGTGGCGCTGGAGAATGCGCGTGTCGAAACCCCGATGGGGCCGGTTTATATCCGTGCGGAAGATCACCAGATCGTTCAGTCGATGATCGTTCAGGAAGTCAGCCGCGACGCGAAATACAAATCCGATGACACCGAATTCGGCTTTGTGCCGATCAAGGTGATTGCAGCCGAAGACGCCGAACAGCCGGTGCAGGACAGCTGCAAAATGAAGCGTCCGGGCTGACGCTCCGGACATTCCACGACACACGAAACGCATGTTGTGATCGGGGCCAGCGCGCCCCGGCCATGGCACAGCTATACCGATGCCTACGGAGGTCAGGGTGGACCAGATACTCTTCGCTTTGCTCAACGGCACCATTTACGGGCTTTTGCTCTTCATGGTTTCCGCCGGTTTGACGCTCATCTTCGGGATGATGGGGGTTTTGAACTTTGCCCACGCATCCTTTTACATGCTGGGCGCCTATTTCGCCTACACGCTTCAGCCCCTGACCGGGTTTTGGCTGGCGATCATTCTGGCGCCGATCCTTGTGATGGGGGTCGGAATTCTGGTCGAGCGCTTTATCCTGCGCCACGTGCACGAACACGGCCATGCGCATGAATTGCTTGTGACCTTCGGTCTGTCGGTGGTGATCGCCGAGATGATCAAGATGGTCTACGGCAAATTCGCGGTGGACTACCGTGTGCCTGCGGAACTCAACTTTGCGGCCTTCTCTTTGTCGGGCATCGACTATCCGTTCTATCGCCTGTTCATGGGCGGCATCGCCGTCGTCATGTTCATCGCGATCTATCTCTTGCTGACGAAAACCCGTGTGGGCATCGTCGTGCGCTCCGCCATTTACCGTCCGCAGATGGTCGAGGCGCTGGGCCATAACGTGCCCATGGTGTTCATGGGCGTTTTCGGTATCGGCGCGGCTTTGGCGGGTCTTGCGGGCGCTGTCGCTGGCGCGTTCTACACCACCAATCCGAACATGGCCTTGGAGCTTGGCGTCATGGTCTTTGTCGTCGTCGTGGTCGGGGGGCTCGGCTCCATGGGCGGCGCGATGGCGGCGTCCCTGTTGATCGGGATCACCAATTCGCTCGCGGTCGGCAGCGATTTCCGCATCGCGGATATTCTGACCTGGATCGGCATGGGCGGCTGGGCCGATGAGGTTGGCGGGCTTTTGACCATGCGCATGTCGAGCCTCGCGGCCACCCTGCCGTTCTTCATCATGCTTCTGGTGCTGGTGCTGCGCCCCTCCGGATTGATGGGCGAGAAGGAATAACTCATGAAATACGCACCTCTACTTCTTTTGGTCACGGTTGCCGTGCTGATCGCCCTGCCGTGGCTGGTCTCCGGCTCCATGCTCAACGCCGCCGTGCAGATGCTGATCTCCGCTCTGTTCGCCATGGCCTTTGGTTTGTTGTGCGGGCAGGCCGGGATGCTGAGCTTTGGCCATGCCGCCTACTTCGGTGTCGGTGCCTTCGCCGCCGTCCATGCGATGAACGCCTTCGGGGGCGAGGGGCTTTTGCCGACGCCGCTTTTGCCGCTGGTCGGTGGGGCGTCGGGCCTCGTGAGCGGGCTTTTGGCAGGCTATTTTTCGACCAAGCGCACGGGCGTTTACTTCGCCATGATCACGCTGGCGCTGGCTGAATTGCTGCACGCTCTGGCGCCGCACCTCAAAACCGTCTTTGGCGGCGAGGCGGGCGTGTCCTCCTTCCGTATGCCGGCCTGGGGCATTGGCTTCGGTTCGCTCAATGACGTCTATTTCCTGACGCTGGTCTGGACGCTCGTGAGCATCGGTCTTCTGTATCTCTTCAGCAAAACCCCGCTTGGGCGTTTGGCTCTGGGCCTGCGTGAAAACGCGCATCGTCTGCGTTTTCTGGGCTACAACACCCATGCGTTGGGTACGCTGATCTTTGCCATTTCCGCCATGTTCGCGGGCATCGCAGGCGCGCTTCAGTCGATGAACATCGAGGCCGCGAACTATGTCGTGCTCGAGTCGCACATCTCCACGGCCGTGGTGCTCAACAGCTTCATCGGCGGCGTGCGCGTCTTCCTTGGTCCGGCGATCGGCGGTGCGGTGATGACCTTCTTCGGTCATGTCAGCTCGGATCTGACCCGTGTCTGGCTTTTGTACCAAGGCATCATCTTCGTGCTCGTCATGATGTTCCTGCCGCGTGGCATCGTGGGGGAACTGGTCGAACGTATCCGCAACCCCAGCGGCGAAGGCCTGGCCCGTACGATCAGCACTCTGCTGGCTCGTCTCGCGAGCCTTGCGATTGCCGCTTTCGGCGCCGTCTTCCTGATCGAGTTCCTGCAACGCGTCCTGTCGCCGGAATATCGCGCCGGTGTGACGGAGGGCAACTGGCCCGACATCGCGCTTTTCTCTTATGACTGGGCGCCGCTTTCCGTTCTGCCCTGGGCCTTCGGTCTCGGTCTCTTCGGTTTCGGTATCGCTTTGGTCATTATGGTCAACCGCCGTGTTGCGGCGCGCAAGGAGGCACAGGCATGAGCACCCCCATTCTGTCTTTGCAACATGTTCACAAATCCTTCGGCCCGGCCCATATCATCCGGGATGCCAATCTCGATGTGCTTCCGGGTGAACGCCATGCGGTCATCGGGCCGAACGGGGCGGGCAAGTCGACACTGTTCCACCTCTGCTCCGGCCAGTTCGCGCCCACCGAGGGCAAGATCCTTTTGAACGGCAAGAACATCGCCGGGCTGAAACCGGCGGAGGTCAACCGGCGCGGTCTGGCGCGCTCGTTCCAGATCACCAACATCTTCCCCGGTGTGACGGTGTTCGAGAACCTGCGTCTCGCGGTGATGCGCAAGCACAACCTGCAATTCGTGTTCTGGCGCTCTGCCGCGCGGCTACGGCTGGTGAATGAGGAGGTCGACGACCTTCTGACAAAAATCCGCCTGACTGAGCGCGCGCAGACGCTCGCCAGCCAGCTGTCGTATTCCGAGCAACGCTCGCTGGAGATCGGCATGACGCTGGCCTCCGATCCGCAGGTGATTTTGCTCGACGAACCGATGGCGGGCATGTCGCATGAGGAAACCGATTACACCGCCGGTCTGATCCGCGAGATCACCGAGGGCCGCACGCTTTTGATCGTCGAACACGATATGAGCGTCGTCTTTTCACTCGCGCATCGCATCAGCGTGCTGGTCTATGGCGAAATCATCGCCACCGGCACGCCCGAGGAAATTCGCGGCAACGCCCGCGTGAAAGAGGCCTATCTGGGCGAGGAGGCGGCATGAACGGCATCAACATGAGCGACACCATCCTGTCCGTCGAGGGGTTGCACGCCCATTACGGCAAAAGCCATATCCTGCACGGCGTCACCTTCGATGTGGCGCGTGGCGAGGTCGTGAGCCTCTTGGGCCGCAACGGCTCCGGGCGTTCGACCACGATGAAATCCATCATGGGGCTGGTGCCGCCGACCGAGGGCCATGTGCGTCTCGACGGTGTCGATCTGGCCGGTCAACGTAGTTTTGCGATCTGTCGGCGGGGCATCGGCTATGTGCCCGAAGAGCGCGAGATTTTCCTCAACCTCAGCGTCGATGAGAACCTTGAGATGGGCCGCCAAAGCGGGCCTGCGGGGGCGGCGAAATGGGACGTCGAACAGATGTTCACCTATTTCCCGCGCCTCAAGGAACGCCGCAACACCCGTGCCGGGAGCCTCTCGGGCGGTGAACAGCAGATGCTCACCATGTGCCGCTCGCTTCTGGGCAACCCCTTGGTGATGTTGATCGACGAGCCGACCGAAGGCCTTGCGCCCAAGATCGTGACCGTTGTCGGCGAGGTGATCCAAGACATCAACAAACACGGCGTTTCCGTGGTGTTGGTCGAGCAAAAACTCACCATCGCCATGCATGTCTCGCATCGGGTCTGTGTCATGGGGCACGGCCAGATCGTGTTCGAAGGCACGCCCGATGAATTGAATGCCAAGCCGGAAATCACCGACGAATGGCTCGCGGTGTAAAGGAGATAGTGCGATGAAAATGACCGCACCGATGGAAATGGGGCTGACCGTGCGCGATCTGCCCAGGATGCTGGCGTTCTACCAAGAGGCCTTTGGCTTCACGATTGCCGCCGATGTGACCGTCCCCGCCGAGAAAGCGGATTTGGCCGCACTCAGCCGAGGCGGCTACCGTGTCGTGCGGCTGCAAACCTCTTGGGGGGAACGGATCAAATTGCTCGCGCCAGAGATCGCCCCGGCCGAGCGCCCTGAGCCAACGGACCACATTCTGGACCGCCACGAAGCGATGTATCTGACCTTCATCGTCGACGACCTGCGCGCCGTTGTGGCCCGCGTTGTCGCAGCGGGTGGCATTTTGATGACGGGCGATGAACCGGTCGAAGTGCGCCCCGGCACTTTCCTCGCTTTCCTGCGTGACCCGGAGGGGCATGTCGTCGAGATCGTCGAATATGCCGACGTCACCGAGTATCGCGCAGACCTTGCGGAGGTCTCGGCATGATGTTCGATTTCACCAACCGCACACTGGTTTTGACCGGCGCCAATGGCGGCATCGGCCGCGCCGTGGCCGAATTGTTCCATGCCGCTGGTGCCAGTCTGGTGCTGGCCGATCTCGATGGCGATGCATTGGCGGAATTTGCCGCTGCGCTCACCTCGCCGAAGGGGGGGGCGATTGAAACCCTCGCCGTGGATGCGGCCAATCCCGACGACGCCGACCGGATCGTCGCAGCGGCGGAAAAACTCGGTGGCATCGACTTTCTCGTGCCCTCCGCCGGCATCTATATGGCGGAGCCTTTCGCCGAGATGACTGACGATCAATGGCGCCGCACCCTGTCCATCAACCTCGATGGCGTCTTCTTCCTCACCCGCCGCTCGGTCGACCATTTGAAAGCCGGATCGTCCATCGTCAACCTTAGCTCGCTCGCCGCGCATCGTGGCGCCAAGACCAACGCGCATTACGGCGCCTCGAAAGGTGCCATTAGCGCCATGACCCGCGCGCTGGCCAATGAGTTGGCGCCGAAAACGCGGGTCAATGTCGTGGCGCCCGGTGTGATCGACACGCCGATGACACGCGATCTGATCGCGACGCGGGGCGACGACACGCTCAGGCACACGCCGATGGGGCGAACCGGACAAGCGTCCGAGATCGCCACAGTCATCGCGTTTCTGTGCAGCGAGGCGGCGAGTTTTGTGAACGGCGAAACCATTCACGTCAACGGCGGGCTTTACATGAGCTGAGCCAGCGCAACGCGCAGAAGTAACACAGTTTTTCAACCCGGCGACCCGAGGAGGGCGTTTCCGGGACCGGAGGAGAATTATCATGACGACCATATTCGATTTCACCGGACGCACCGCGCTTGTGACAGGTGCCGCTTCGGGCCTCGGCCTTGCCATGGCGCGCGCTTTTGTGGGCGCGGGCGCTCATGTCGTGCTCTTCGATCTGGACGAGGACGGCGTGCGGGCGGCGGCGGATGCCTTGAACGCCGATCATCCGGGACGGGTCATGGCGCTTGCGGGATCGATCACCGACACAGGCACGGTTGCGGCAGCCTGTGAGGCGGCGGTGGCTTTTGGCGGGCGGCTCGATGTGGTGATGAACAACGCAGGCATCTCCGGCAATGGGCCATCCCTTGACCTCGACGAAGCGACCTGGCGTCGGGGCATCGACATCAATCTCAGCGGCGCGTTTTTCGTGGCGCAGGCCGCAGGCCGGATCATGGCGGAACAGGGCGGGGGCAGCATCGTCAACACCGCCTCGATGTACGGCGTCGTCACGGCGCCTGAGCGCGCCGCCTATTGCGCCGCCAAGGCGGGGGTGGTGGCGCTCACCAAGGTTCTGGCCATCGAATGGGCCGACCGCAACATCCGCGTCAACGCCATCGCGCCCGGCTATGTGCGCACCGCACTGACCGAAAATCTCGCTGCGCAAGGTCGTCTGGACCTTGACGCGCTCAACGCGCGGGTGCCCGCGGGACGTCTCGGTACGCCCGAGGAAATCGCTTCCGCTTCCCTGTTTCTCGCTTCGGACGCTTCCGCCTATGTGACCGGCCAGACGCTGGTCGCCGATGGTGGCTGGTCCTCCTACAGCTATTTGTAAAGGACAACTGACATGCCGATCTATGACGATCTGACGCCGAAAGCCTTCTGGCGTGACATCAAGGCCTCCAAGGAGGATCGCGCCGAGCTTGACCCGACCGTCGGGCGCACGATGCTGAGCCAATTGCACCTCATCCGCGCTTTTGAGGAAAAGGTGCTGGACCTTGCGGGGCAGGGGCTTGTGCATGGGCCTGCACACTCCGCGATTGGTCAAGAGGGCGGTGCTGTCGGCTCCGCCATGGCGATGCGTGGCTCCGATCAGGTGAACGGCTCGCACCGCGCGCACCATCAGTTTCTCGCCAAGGCGCTGGCCTATGCCGCCCCCGAAGGCATCGACCCGGAGAAAAGCTTTGGCGAGACGCTGCGGCATCTGTCGAAACGCACCCTGTCGGAAATTCTCGGTCTGGCCGGGGGCTTTTGCAAAGGTCGCGGCGGCTCGATGCACCTGCGTTGGGCCGAAAGCGGCAACCTTGGCACCAATGCCATCGTCGGCGGCGGTGTCCCCATGGCGGCGGGCGCGGCCTGGGCGCACAAACAGGCGGGCACGGGCGATGTGGTCTACACCTATTTCGGCGATGGCGCGGTGAATATCGGCTCTGTGCTGGAGACGATGAACATCGCCGCCGCGTGGAAGCTGCCGATCTGTTTCTTCATTGAAAACAACCGCTACGCCGTCTCGACCCATGTCGAGGAAGTCACCGCAGAGACGCGGCTTTCGGCGCGCGGTCTGGCCTTTGGCATCCCGGCCTTCAAGGTGGACGGCATGGACACGCTGTCGGTTTATCTGGCCGCCGAGGAAGCCAATAAGATCATGCGCGCGGGCGAAGGTCCGGTGGTGATCGAGGCCGATGTCTACCGCTATTTCCACCAGAACGGCGCGCTTCCGGGCTCTGCCTTTGGCTATCGCACGAAGGAAGAAGAGCAGGAATGGCGCGGCCGCGATCCGCTCGACGCCATGGCGCGCGACCTGATGGAGCGTCAGATCATCGGCGCGCAAGCCGTCGAAGACCTGCGCAGCCAGGCGCAAGAGATGATGGAAGAGATCGCGGGCGAGCTGATCGAAGAGGTCGACGGCAAACGTCGTATCAAACCGGCGCTCTGGCCCGAAGAAAGCTTCCGCGATTTCGGTCTGCGTGGCGATCTGTCGGAATTCGACGGGGCGCGTTTTGAGGAACAAGACGCGTTTTCCGGTACGCTCAAGGACAATGTGAAATTCATCGACGCCGTCGCCGATGTGATGATGCGTCGGATGGAGATGGACGAGCGTGTCGTCGTCATGGGCGAGGATGTGCACCGTCTCAAAGGCGGCACCAATGGCGCGACCAAAGGCCTCTCGGACAGGTTCCCGGATCGCTGCCTCGGCACGCCGATTGCGGAGAACGCCTTTACGGGTCTCGCCGCAGGTATGGCTGCCGACGGGCGTGTGCGTCCGGTGATCGAATTCATGTACCCGGATTTCATGTGGGTGGCCGCGGATCAGGTGTTCAACCAGATCGGCAAGGCGCGTCACATGTTCGGCGGTGACAATGCCATGCCTTTGGTGTTGCGCACGAAAGTGGCGATGGGCACGGGCTATGGCTCGCAGCACTCGATGGACCCGGCGGGGATTTTCGCGACCGCCCCCGGCTGGCGCATCGTCGCGCCCTCGACGCCTTATGACTATGTCGGGCTGATGAACGCGGCGCTTCAGTGTGAGGACCCGGTTCTGGTGATCGAACACGTCGATCTCTACGCGTCGAAAGGCGTCGGGCCTGTCGATGATCTCGATTACATGATCCCGCTGGGCAAGGCCAAAGTCGTCCGCGAGGGCGCGCGCGTCACCGTGCTGACCTATCTCGCCATGGTCGAAAAGACCTGCGAGGTGGTCGAGCGTCTGGGCGTGGATGCCGAAATCATCGACCTGCGCAGCCTCGATCGCGCCGGGCTTGATTGGGAGACCATCGAGGCCTCCATCGAGAAGACCGGCAATGTGTTGATCGTCGAACAGGGCGCTTCTGGCACCTCCTATGGTGGCTGGCTCGCCGATGAAATCCAGCGTCGTTGTTTCGACTTCCTCGATCAACCGATCAAACGGGTGCATGGCGCGGAAGCTTCGCCCAGCATTTCCAAAGTGCTTGAAGCGGCGGCTTGCGCGCGTCCGCAAGACATCGAAGCGGGCCTGCGCGAGGTCATGGCCGATCAGGGCCTGCCGCTTGCGGCAGGGGCGGCGGAATAAGGAGAGAAGACATGCCCAAGGAAATCATACTGCCCTCGCTCTCCGCCGGAATGGAAGACGCGGTGATCGCCAATTGGCTCAAGGCCGAAGGCGAGGCCGTGAAGGCCGGGGATACATTGGCTGAGGTCGAAACCGACAAGGCGACGATGGAATTCGAGGCCGACGCCGACGGGGTGTTGGGCAAAATCCTCACCCCCGCCGGCGAGCGCGCCGATGTGAATGCGGTGATCGCGGTCCTCTTGTTGGAGGGCGAAGACGCCTCTGTGCTGGACGGCTATACGCCGGGTGGGGCGGTGCCTGGGGAAACGGTCAAAGCGCCGGTTGAGGCACCGAAAGCCGAAGCAGCCCCGGTGGCGAAATCCTCCGACAAGATTGCGGCCTCGCCGCTCGCGCGCCGGATCGCGGCACAGAAAGGTGTCGATTTGTCAGGGCTTTCCGGGTCCGGCCCGCGCGGTCGCATCGTGCGTATCGACGTCGAGCGCGCTGCCGAGGCCGGGGCTGTCGCTCCGGTGGCGGCTGCTGTAAAGGCCACCGCTGCGCCCAACCTTGTGGGCATCGGCGACTACGAGGAAATCCCCCACACCGGCATGCGTCGCACCATCGCGCGGCGGCTGCTCGAGTCGAAAACCACCGTGCCCCA
Organism: Celeribacter ethanolicus; assembly: GCF_001550095.1. Lineage (GTDB taxonomy): Bacteria > Pseudomonadota > Alphaproteobacteria > Rhodobacterales > Rhodobacteraceae > Celeribacter > Celeribacter ethanolicus. The sequence goes on from NZ_LRUC01000019.1 coordinate 11,894, forward strand.
TTTCTATCTTGAAGCCGATTGTGACATCGAGGCGCTCATGGCGCTCCGGTCCCAGATCAACGAGGGGCGCGAGAAAGCGGACCGAATTTCGGTCAATGATTTCATCGTCAAAGCCGTCGCAAACGCACTGGCCAAAGTACCCGCCGCCAATGCGATCTGGACCGATGAGGCGGTGTTGCAGCTCAAATCCATCGACATTTCCGTGGCGGTCGCGACTGACGGCGGGCTGATCACGCCGGTTCTGCGCAATGCCGATCAAAAGAGCCTCGGCACGCTGTCCTCCGAGATGAAAGCGCTGGCCGCCAAGGCCCGTGAGGGCCGTCTGAAACCGGATGAATACCAAGGCGGCGGGTTCTCGCTGTCGAACCTTGGGATGTATGGGGTCAAGAGCTTTTCCGCGATCATCAACCCGCCGCAGAGCTGTATCCTCGCCGTCGGAGCCGCCGAAAAACGCCCCGTCGGGCGCGGCGATCAGATCGTGCTGGCACCGGTCATGAGCGTGACGCTTTCTGTCGATCACCGGACGGTCGATGGGGCCGTGGGCGCGCAGTGGTTGGCGGTCTTCAAAGCCGGTATTGAAAATCCGATGAGCCTGTTGGTGTAACATGATCACGGGGCACACCAAAACGCTGGCGATCCTCGCCGATCCGGTCACCCATGTGCGCACGCCGCAGGCGCTCAACGCGCGGTTTGAGGCGGAGGGCGTGGACGCCGTTCTGGTTCCGCTCGAAGTGCCGCCCGAGGCCTTGGAGCCGATGCTCAAAGGTCTCGCAGGTGCGCGCAATTTCGCGGGCGCCGTGATTACCGTACCGCATAAAACCGCTGTGCCTGCGCTCTGCGATGCGCTGAGTGCGCGCGCGGCGGCGGCGCAAAGCGTCAATGTTATCCGGCGCAGGTCGGACGGGGCGCTCTACGGCGATATCCTCGACGGCGAAGGCTTTACACGCGGGTTGGAACAGGCGGGCGTGACGCTTTTTGGCAAGCGGGTGTTCCTCGCGGGGGCAGGGGGCGCGGCGAGTGCCATCGCCTTTGCTCTGGCGGAACGGGGCATTGCGGCGCTGACTGTGGCAAACCGCTCCGTTGAGAAAGCCGAGGCGCTCATCGCCCGTCTGGCAGAGCATTTTCCGGATGTGGCGTTTGCTGCCGCCACCGACCCCGTCGGGCATGACATCGCGATCAACGGCACCTCTTTGGGTCTCAAACCCGAGGATGCGCTGCCCTTCGATCCCGCAACACTCGATCCCGGCACATTGGTCGCCGAGGTCATCATGCAGCCGGAGATCACGCCGCTGTTGCACGCCGCCGAAGCGCGCGGGCTGGCGATCCATCCGGGGCATCACATGTTGGAGGCGCAGTTGACGGAGATGCTGCGGTTTCTGACGCATGAGGAGGACGAACAATGAGTTTGAGTTTGCAAGATCTGCGCGCCACCGGGCTGTTGCGCGACGCCAATCTGGTTGCCGGAGACTGGATCGAGGCCGATCCGGAGACCGGCATTGCCGTGCGCAACCCCGCCGACGGCGCGCTGATCGGGTATGTTCCGAAACTGGGCCGGGCCGAGGTCGCCAAGGCGGTCAAAGCCGCCGAAGAGGCGCAAAAGGCTTGGGCTGCACGGACCGCGAAAGACCGCTCAAACGTGCTGCGCGCATGGTTCGATCTGATGATCGCGCATCGTGAGGCTTTGGCGCAAATCCTGACGTTGGAACAGGGCAAACCTCTCGCGGAAGCCGCGGGCGAAATCACCTACGGCGCGAGCTTTGTCGAATGGTTTGCCGAAGAGGCGCGTCGTGTCTATGGCGAGACCATTCCCGGCCATCAGCCCGACAAACGCATCCTCGTGATGAAACAACCCATCGGCGTTGTCGCCGCGATCACGCCATGGAATTTCCCCAATGCGATGATCACCCGCAAGGCTGGGCCTGCCTTTGCTGCGGGTTGTGGCATGGTGTTGAAGCCCGCCTCCCAGACGCCCTATTCCGCCATCGCCTTGGCGGTTCTGGCCGAGCGCGCGGGACTGCCCAAAGGTCTCTTCAGCGTCATCACCGGTTCCGCCGCGCAGATCGGTGCGGAGCTGACCGAGAACCCGGTGGTGCGCAAACTGACCTTCACAGGATCAACGGAAATTGGCGCGATGCTCTATGCGCAATCGGCGCCGACGATCAAGAAACTCGGGCTGGAACTGGGCGGCAACGCGCCGTTTATCGTCTTCGATGACGCCGATCTCGACGCTGCTGTCGAGGGCGCATTGATCGCGAAATTCCGCAACAATGGACAGACCTGTGTTTGCGCCAACCGCATCTATGTGCAGGACGCGGTCTATGATGCCTTCTCCGAGAAACTCGCCAAGGCGGTCTCGAACCTGCGCACCGGCAACGGCATGGAGAGTGGCGTCGAGCTTGGCCCGCTGATTGATGAGAGCGCGTTGGAAAAAGTGCAAAGCCACGTCACCGATGTGGTGGAAAAAGGCGGCCGCGTGCTTGCCGGTGGCAAACCGCACGCTCTGGGCGGCACATTCTATGAGCCGACGGTTCTGGCGGATGTGACCTCCGAGATGGCCGTCGCGCGCGAGGAAACCTTTGGCCCCGTCGCGCCGCTCTTTCGCTTCACCGACGAAGCCGAGGCGATCCAGGCCGCCAATGACACCGAATTCGGCCTCGCCTCCTATTTCTACGCACAGGATGTGGCGCGGATTTTCCGGGTCTCGGAAGGACTTGAATACGGCATGGTCGGGGTCAACACCGGGTTGATTTCGACCGCAGAAGCGCCCTTTGGCGGGGTCAAAATGTCCGGCCTGGGACGCGAAGGTTCACGTCACGGCATCGAAGATTTCCTCGAGTTGAAATACGTGTGTTTGGGGGGCATCGCATGAGCGGGGCGGATCAAAACTTCGACCTCGTGGTCATCGGCGCTGGCCCCGGTGGCTATGTTGCGGCCATTCGTGCGGCGCAGCTTGGCCTCAAGGTCGCCTGTGTCGAGCGCGAAAACCTTGGCGGGATTTGTCTGAACTGGGGCTGCATTCCGACCAAGGCGCTGTTGCGCTCGGCGGAAGTCTATCACCAGATGCACCGCGCCAAGGAATTCGGTCTGTCGGCGGGGGACATCGGCTTTGATCTCGACGCCATCGTCAAGCGCTCGCGCGGTGTCGCGGCGCAGATGAACGGCGGCATCAAGACCCTGTTCAAAAAGAACAAAGTCACCGCGATCATGGGCGAGGCCAAGCTCGCGGGCAAAGGCAAGGTCGAGGTCAAAACCGACAAGGGCACCGAGACTTTGACCGCCAAAAACATCATCGTCGCCACCGGCGCGCGGGCGCGTGAGCTGCCGGGGCTGGAGGCCGACGGCGATCTGGTCTGGACCTACCGCCACGCTCTGGTGCCGACGCGGATGCCGAAGAAGTTGCTGGTCATCGGATCGGGCGCAATCGGCATTGAATTCGCGAGCTTTTACAACACTTTGGGCGCCGACACGACGGTCGTCGAAGTGATGGATCGCGTGCTGCCGGTCGAAGACAAAGACATCTCCGCCTTCGCCAAAAAGCAGTTCGAAAAGCAGGGGATGAAGATCCTGCAAAAGACGACCGTGAAGAAACTCGACCGTGCAAAAGGCAAGGTCACAGCGCATTTTGAAGCCGACGGCAAAGTCACCACCGAAGAGTTCGACACGGTGATTTCCGCGGTCGGCATCGTCGGCAATGTCGAGGGTCTGGGCCTCGAGGAGGCGGGCGTGAAAATCGACCGCACGCATGTCGTGACTGACGAATTCTGCCGCACGGGCGTCGACGGATTGTTCGCCATCGGCGACATCGCGGGCGCGCCTTGGCTGGCCCACAAAGCGTCGCACGAAGGCGTCATGGTCGCCGAGCTGATCGCGGGCCTCCACCCGCATCCGATCAAGCCGAACTCGATCGCGGGCTGCACCTATTGCCACCCGCAAGTGGCCTCTGTGGGGCTGACGGAAGACAAGGCGAAAGAGGCGGGTTACGAGATCAAAGTCGGCAAATTTCCCTTTATCGGCAACGGCAAAGCCGTCGCCATGGGCGAGGCCGAGGGTCTGGTGAAAACCGTGTTCGACGCCAAGACGGGCGAGCTTTTGGGCGCGCATATGGTGGGCGCCGAGGTGACGGAAATGATCCAGGGCTACGTGATCGGGCGGACGTTGGAGACGACGGAAGAAGAGCTGATGAACACGGTCTTCCCGCACCCGACGATGTCGGAAATGATGCATGAGGCGGTGTTGGCGGCTTACGGTCGGGCGCTGCATATTTGAGGG
>NZ_LRUC01000002.1:0-10000 GCF_001550095.1 Celeribacter ethanolicus
GCCGATTCTGTTGAAAAACTGATGTTTGCGAGCGCAGAATTTGCGGTTCCCGAATGGGCGTGAGCGCCTTTCTTTTCAGGCTTTTCGCGGTTGCTGCGGCGCAGGAAAGATCTTGGCCAGTTTACGGAGGTTTTGGGCGGTTGCGGCGAGGAGGAATTCGTCATTTGCGCCGCAGGGTCCACGTAACCTGAGCCGGTTCAGGCCAAGAATTCGTTTGAGATGCGCGAAGAGCATCTCGACCTTCTTTCGGAGCTTCATCGAGATATCGTATTGGTGGGTTTTGGCGATATCACGGGCAACTTGGCGGGCGTCTTCGTGTTCTTCGCGGGTGATTTTGCGGGCTTCTGCATTCGGGCAGCAAGTTGGTTTCGATGGACAGGTTTGGCAAACCTCCTTCAAAGCTCGATAGCGGGCTGTGCCTTTGCCGGTCGGACCTCGGTTCGGGTCGGAGTAGTTTCGCCGGAACTGCTTCAGTTCGTGACCTTCGGGGCAGATATACTGATCATTCTCCGCGTCCCATTCGAACTCCGCGCGTGACCAAGTGCCGTCGCTGCGCCCCGCCTTGTCGATGACGGGAATATGCGGCGCAATCTCACGCTCAACCAGCCAACCCAGCATTGGGCCTGATCCATAAGCTGTGTCTGCGATCAAACGCTCGGGGTGCAGATCGAACCGGTCTTTGACACGGGTATCCTATCATACGTATCGAGCGGGCACCTGCATGGCTTCGGCTATGAGCTGCCCCGCTCCCTGTCATCGGCGCCCGTAGCCATTCCGAAAGCGGCATGGGCGGGAAATTGCGATTGGGCAAACGGAACGCTCAGTTTCCGGGGCTTGGAATTCGTGGACGTGCGCCTGACGACAAACCGCATTCGCAACGAAATCCTCGAACGCGGCGTTGTGGACAAGACGCCGACCACCCCCGCCGGACGGCCCGGCGTGGGCCCAGCCATTGAGGAAGCGTTTCAGACCCTTCTCCAAGACGGTCAGATTGATGTGAGCGCATCACAGGCGTCCCATTACCCAAAGATCCGGGCATGGCTTGAATTGAACAAACCCGACCTGCCCGTGCCACCTGCGCATCTTTCCGACAAAACAATATACAAATATTTTTCTCCTCTTTTCAAAGGCTTGTGATTTTTTCAAATTCTCTAAATTGCTTTTCTATTTAGAGATATTTTTGGAGAATTCGCCTTAGGCCAAATCAATAGCATCTGAACGCAACAAGGGACGAAACAGATGCAAAAGATGCAAGCAGCCAATGACAATAACCGCCCGGCCACCGATTATCTGGACGGGTTCATTGACGAGAAGAAAGCCGCAGACTTCCTGTGCCAAAGCGTGCGCACGATCCAGAAATGGCGTGTCACGGGCTATGGGCCGAAGTTCTACAAGTCGGGGCGCTCCGTGCGCTACCGCCGCCGCGATCTTCTCGAATGGGGCCAAGCGCGCTGTCACGGCAATACCAGCCAGTACACCGTCGCCTAACCCAGCCTTCTAAGTTTTGCCCGTGTGGGGCTGGCAGCGCCATGCGGGATTTTGGGGCCGGACGGCTCTTGCGGGCGCGGGGCAAATGGTTCTCGCGCCCGTTCCATCTCACATTTTTCTATAGGAACTGACACCATGTCGAAACATCCTGCCCACAAGATCAAACTGGGCCTGATCACTGCAACCATCTGGGACAATGACGGCTTCTATTCCGTCGATCTCTCCCGCGCTTACAAAACCAGCCAAGGCGATTGGCACTCCACGCCAAGCTTTGCCCAAGGCGATCTTTTGAACGCCGCCAAATGCGCCGAGCGCGCGGAAATATGGATTGCGCGCCAAATGTCGAAAGACGCCACACAGCGCGCCTAAAGCTTCCCATAAGATCGGAGCCGGGCACTGCCCGGCCCCAAAACAAAAGCTGCCCCGCCGGAGGCACAAAGCGCATCCCGCTTCATCCGGTTTCTTCAATTCAAACCACGACAATCAGCCGACAGGCAAAGGGGGGTCATGTAACACCCCCCTCCACGACTACGAAAGCGAAGACAAGAGTAGATGACGGCACAAATCCTCCATAGCGGCTTTGACGGCCTCCGCTTCACCGTACAATCAGAGATCACGCCGGAACTGGCGCTGGCGAAAGCCCATGCCAAAGAGCACGGGCACGATATTGAGCTGCGCTTTGGAGATGTGCTCTTGTCCCATTGATAGGGACAAATTTTCAATAGATGATGAAGGAAAAAACGCAGCGGTTAGCTCAGAGTTAAAATTTCGTAGGCAGATTCTAAAAATAATGACCGCCCAGACCATTTCTGTTTTTGCTCACAGCGGCGAAACTCCTCAAGTTCGCAAACATCGGTGTGTTTCTGATGCCCAACGCGACACAGGTTTAGCAACTCATCGTCGCGAATTTCTGGTAACGTCATCGCAACATCAAACGCCCGATCAAAAAAATCAGATAGGAATTCAATGCTGCGATCTGGTCCGTATGTTTCGTTCAAAAATACGGCTTTCAACCGCTGTCGCCGTTTCCTTACGGAAAGGTCACAAAGTCCCGCCACCTCTTTGTCATTTAAAACAAACATGCATTTTCTGCCTCAATATAGCGAGCACTGCCCCAAAAGGGACCCTATGGTTTCCTTCACCCACGACTGGACCGACAGGGCGTCCGTTGCCGCATCGTGCGTATATCCGGAGGTATGCGCCTTCTTCCGGGACGGAGCCACATTTGCAAATGCCCCTGAACTTGTAGGTACCGTCCCGTCGCCTGCCCCACTCCCCAAGTCAATCTTGTAATCGGTTCCGAACCAGCCTCCCGAGACTTCTTTGTCTGCCTCATCACCTGTCCTCAGATGTTCTCGCCGGTAGTCATGGGTTCGATCCTCAGAAACATCATCGTCATTGATACTGCGGCCCAAGGCCCCCAGAGGTTTATCGCTCTCCCAGTCAATTCTATCATAGGTTTTCAGACTGCTATCGTCACTGTAGCATATGTAAGTAATTTCGTGAAAATCGCCGTTTGAGATTAGTTTGTCATGTAGGCTTTCTGCGTTGCGATTTTGTTCTGCAAAGTAAGAAAAGGCTGATTTTTTAGGAGAAGCAGCTTCCATCCCTTCTGGGAACAACCATTCAGGGTTGGCTGCACGATACATACGATCCTCGCGCCGGTAGATTTCCGTATAAGGATTGCTACTGGGAAGTTCGATATATGGCGCGTCTCCGGACACCCATCGCCCGATCATATTTCGCTCCGGATTTTGAACCGCAAGCCATTTGCTGTTACCAGCATTGTCGCGATATCTCTTATTGGGCAAAAGCTCTTGCCCACCAGGCATGTGTCCAAGAATAGCCGTAACCAGGGCTCCCTGCCGCCCCAAAGCCAAGTAGGTCACAGTCTCCATGCTCAGAACGCTTTTGGGGTGCTCGAAGCCGAAGTGAAAGCGCTTGTACGCTGCCGCGGCACCATCGGTTGGCATCGCGGTGTGGATCACAGCAAAGACGTCATCCTCAGCGCCGTGAATTTTTGTCGCTGAGCGCGCAACCAGCCCCCCCATGGAGTGGGTCACCACAACGGCTCCAGGACACTGGGCACCGATCTCATCCGCGCGGGCTTTGCCTCTAGAGACCCATTCCTTGATCTTTTCGGCGGCGTACTTCCCCGAGTCATAATTCGATTGTGACCAATTATAGCCAAGGGCAAAAACCGGCATTTCTACGAGGTTGAATAGCGGATTGGACTGTTTCGCCTGCTGGCTGATCTCAAGGCGACTGTGTTCGAGTTGCTTGAGAATTCCGCCGTAAAATCCCCAGGCAACGGAGCCCCAATTCCGCTCCACCTGAGATCCCCAAAAATCACTGGAAACAGCAACGAGGTCGTCATGTGCAGCATATTCAACCGGTTTCAAATAGTCTTTATCAAAGGCATTTCCGCCAATGAGAAGCTTTTTACGTTGTTGCGCTGCATCAGAAACGTTTTCGCGTTCGCGCAACCGGAACAGATCCGGCCCGATCACCGAGCCGGAATTCCAAATGTATTTTTTGCCCATGAGTATTTTGTCATCTGGAGCCCAGACGATCTCACCCTTGGCAGTTTGAAGGGGGGATCCCATAATTCCGGGAATAAAAATGACAGGGACAACCACATCCTTCGGGCAAGAACTCATAATCAACGCTCATTTTTTTGAATCGACTGTAAAAAACCAAGAATTTGGGCTTCGCTTTCCTCAGGGGAACGATCCTTGTTTTCAAAGTCATTGATATAAATTCGAGATTCTGTCGCATCCCCCTGAACACCATCGATAAAGGCACGGAATGCACGCGAGGACACTCCGTCTTCCTCTGCGGTCAATCGGATCAACCCACCAGTGCGTCCGGATTTTCGCAATTCCACGCCCTCCGCTTTGATCCCGAAATCGGCGAATGTCGGCCCGGAGACAAGCGGGCGTTCATCTTCTGGTGGCTCTTTTTGCATGGACAATGTCAGGTTGAAAGAGGAGCGTTTATAGATATTCCGGGTCGAGCGCCCTAGAAAAACAGCATCATAACTATACGTATTTTGCGGGATATAGCCTGAGAACACGTACCCATTGAAACAAAAGCCATCACTGCGGTTATCCGTGGTTTCGGGAAAAACATTCAGGCTGTTATAGAATGCGCGATATTGCGGTCCGCTTCCGTCACCGACTTTGGATATTGAAGCATCTTCGGTGAACACGATGACATCGTCATTGACTTTGCGCCCCCCCCAGAAAACGAGACTATCGTCTGAAACACCATAGTTGAAGCGCTCCCGCGCTACTATAAAATCCCAGCCGTTAACGCGTGTGGAAAAGACCTCCTCCCCAAAGCGATCCTGTGCCCGAATATAGTCACGTGCCGATCCGACAACGTCCTGTATGATTTCCGGCTCATGCCAATCAATGCTTGCACTTGCAGGCGCTGGTGTGAAATCGGGAGGGATTTTCATGGAATGATACCCAAGGCAGTAGTCCTGCCAGCCGGTCGTATCCACGGCAATTTCGCTCAAATCAATTTTTGTCATATCCGTCTCCGGTTTACACGCCGCGAGGGCACAAAGGCACAGAAGTCCAATCCCGCCACCGATATATTTCTTCATCTTACGCATGCCGTATGATCCCTCCTCGGCTTGGATCAGCAGCACACCATATCAAACTCAGGTGTTCCGCAAAAAATTGCCTTCCGTTTTTACGTGTCAGGATTTTGGGCAGCTCGCAAAGAACAGTTGGCTCCCAGAACCGGAAATAATACCACTTCCCGTTTTCATCCTGCACCTTGGTAAACTTGCGGAAATGCTTCCAAATGTCATCAAATTCCGTTCGTGAGCGAATAAAAACTCCCGGTTCCCGATGCCACATATGCGCGGTCGTCATAGTCTCCGGCATGTCGGGGAGATGGGTTAACAGGCGTCGGGTAAAGGGCGCATCCTCCGTCAGTTCAAACAGATAGGGCGCGACGTCTTTTTGCTCCACGGCGGCGGGACCTTTGAATAGACATCGGAACGGCACCTCGCAATCCTCGATTTCGCTCAACCCGGATTGGAATTTGTTGGCATCAAGGACGGCATAGGTCTTCATCGCCGGGACGTTTTCAATTCCACCATACTGAGTGATTTCGGCCTCTGTCGGCGTAGGCTGACCAAAGAGCGGGTCATAAAGCGCATCTGGAACGGTCTTCATCGGCCAGACGCCGCGTTGCCTGTCCAGTGGACTGATCGCGATCTCTTCAATGATTAGATAGCTTTCTTGCTCTCCGCCTCTAACTCCTATGAGCGGACCCATAGGTCCCATTTCAGCAGGATTTCCCGAATGTACCGCCTGCGCCAGCGCAGAAATTTGCGAATGGTTGGCTGTCGGTCGGTCGAGGTACTCGGGTACGGGCAGAACATTGTCCAGCCGCATGAGTGTAAGGCCTCTGTGCAAAATACAGGCTTCGACCCCAGCGCAATAGGTGGCATAGCTGTCCGCCCAGACCGACACAAAGCACCGACAATCGGTACCACTCTGCGCGTCACGAAAGACGCAATCCCCCATCCATGCTTCAAAAGTACTCATGTAAAACAATCCGCTAAATTCAGCCTTTGGCTAGCATGTACAACACAACCCAAAGCAGGGGGAAAGTATAGTTTTTTACACCAATTGCGCCTCTAGGTTGCAAATAGAAACACCGAGGCCACACTCAATGGAAGTTCACCGCTTTCTGCCGTTAGCATCCGTTGCCTATCCACCACACTGTTGAGCTCGCCCCATTTGCTTCCAGCGTGGTTTTTGGTACGCTACGGCCCAAACGCAAGAAACGCCCGGAAGGCGCCTATTGTTTTGTGTTATATGGGAATTTTGTATTCGACCTTGGTTGCGGGAGTAGGATTTGAACCTACGACCTTCAGGTTATGAGCCTGACGAGCTACCGGGCTGCTCCATCCCGCGACAGGGTCGAATGTGTGTTAAGCATCGTATGAGAGATTAATAAGCTGATTATTAGGTTTGGCGGTGACCTACTCTCCCACGTCTTAAGACGCAGTACCATTGGCGCAATCGTGCTTAACGGCCGAGTTCGGGAAGGGATCGGGTGTTTCACTGACGCTGTGACCACCAAACCGAATAATGAGCTTATGTCCAAGTCAAGTAAGTGTTGTGTATGCTTTTGATTTCGTTCGAGTAAGAGCAGTTTTGCTTTTACTGGATCAAATCAAGCCTATCGGGCAATTAGTACTGGTCAACTGAATGCATTGCTGCACTTACATCTCCAGCCTATCGACGTGGTGGTCTTCCACGGCCCTCAGGGATACCTTGTTTTGAGGGGGGCTTCCCGCTTAGATGCCTTCAGCGGTTATCCTTTCCGATCATAGCTACCCTGCACTACCGTTGGCACGATAACAGGTCCACCAGTGGATCGTTCACCCCGGTCCTCTCGTACTAGGGGCAACTCCTCTCAAGTATCCTACACCCACGGCAGATAGGGACCGAACTGTCTCACGACGTTCTAAACCCAGCTCACGTACCTCTTTAAATGGCGAACAGCCATACCCTTGGGACCTGCTCCAGCCCCAGGATGAGATGAGCCGACATCGAGGTGCCAAACACTGCCGTCGATATGGACTCTTGGGCAGTATCAGCCTGTTATCCCCGGCGTACCTTTTATCCGTTGAGCGATGGCCCTTCCACTCGGGACCACCGGATCACTATGGCCGACTTTCGTCTCTGCTCGACTTGTCAGTCTTGCAGTCAGGCTGGCTTCTGCCATTGCACTCAACGAGCGATTTCCGACCGCTCTGAGCCAACCTTCGCGCGCCTCCGTTACTCTTTGGGAGGCGACCGCCCCAGTCAAACTACCCGCCACACAGGGTCCCGGGCCCAGATAATGGGTCGCGGTTAGACATCAAGCAGAACAAGGGTGGTATCTCAAGGAAGGCTCCACAGGAACTGGCGTTCCTGCTTCAAAGCCTACCACCTATCCTGCACATGTTGTGCCTGATGCCAGTGTGAAGCTGTAGTAAAGGTGCACGGGGTCTTTCCGTCTAACCGCGGGAAGCCTGCATCTTGACAGGCAATTCAATTTCGCTGAGTCGATGTTGGAGACAGCGGGGAAGTCGTTACGCCATTCGTGCAGGTCGGAACTTACCCGACAAGGAATTTCGCTACCTTAGGACCGTTATAGTTACGGCCGCCGTTTACCTGGGCTTCAATTCAGAGCTTGCACCCCTCCTTTTAACCTTCAGGCACCGGGCAGGCGTCAGACCCTATACGTCGTCTTGCGACTTCGCAGAGCCCTGTGTTTTTAGTAAACAGTCGCCACCCCCTGGTTTGTGCCCCCAGCCAATACTTGCGTAGAAACTGGGCCTCCTTCTCGCGAACTTACGGAGGTATTTTGCCGAGTTCCTTCAACATCGTTCTCTCAAGCGCCTTGGTATTCTCTACCAGTCCACCTGTGTCGGTTTAGGGTACGATCTAATGAGAGGCTATTTCCAGGGACCGCTGAGCCGCCCATTCAATCCGATAAGGATGAACGACCTTTGCGATCCGTCACTTCTCTCTGGCCACTGAATATTAACAGTGTTCCCATCGACTACGCCTTTCGGCCTCGCCTTAGGGGTCGGCTTACCCTGCTCAGATTAGCTTTAAGCAGGAACCCTTGGACTTTCGGCGACAGGGTCTCTCACCCTGTTTGTCGCTACTCATGTCATCATTCTCACTGGTGATCTCTCCACGGGATCGCTCACGCGCCCGCTTCACAGAAAGCTTCGAGCCTCTAATGATCCCCTTGAGGATCGAAAGAGGCATGAAGCTATATCACACCACGCTCTGCTACCATGCCTTACGGCATCCTCGGCTTCGGCTCATGGCTTGAGCCCCGTTACATCTTCGCCGCAGGACAACTTATCTAGACCAGTGAGCTGTTACGCTATCTTTAAAGGATGGCTGCTTCTAAGCCAACCTCCTGGTTGTTTTGGTCGTCCCACCTGCTTTCCCACTTAGCCATGAATTAGGGGCCTTAGCCGGAGGTCAGGGTTGTTTCCCTCTCCACTACGGGCGTTAGCACCCGCAGTGTGTCTGCCATCTAGTACTCCCGGGTATTCGGAGTTTGGTTAGGATCAGTAAGCCTGTGGGGCCCCATTACCCATCCAGTGCTCTACCCCCCGGGGTATTCGGATGACGCTCTACCTAAATAGATTTCGCAGAGAACCAGCTATCTCCGAGTTTGATTGGCCTTTCACCCCTAGGCACAACTCATCCCGACCTTTTTCAACAGGTGTGGGTTCGGACCTCCAGTAAGTGTTACCTTACCTTCATCCTGGTCATGCCTAGATCACTCGGTTTCGGGTCTGATCCCACGAACTCATGCGCCCTATTAAGACTCGCTTTCGCTGCGCCTACACCTAACGGCTTAAGCTTGCTCGTAAGACCAAGTCGATGACCCATTATACAAAAGGTACGCCGTCAGGACTCGAGGTCCCTCCGACTGCTTGTAGGCGTCCGGTTTCAGAAACTGTTTCACTCCCCTCGTCGGGGTGCTTTTCACCTTTCCCTCACGGTACTGGTTCGCTATCGGTCAGTAAGGAGTACTTAGCCTTCGGGGGTGGTCCCCCGATCTTCAGACAGAATTTCACGTGTTCCGCCCTACTTAATACGTCACTCAAAGCTTCCTATACGGGGCTGTCACCCGCTATGGCCAGACTTTCCAATCTGTTCTAGTCACTCATCGTGCTCGGCTGGTTCCCGTTCGCTCGCCGCTACTAGGGAAGTCTCTATTGATGTCCTTTCCTCCGGGTACTTAGATGTTTCAGTTCCCCGGGTTTGCTCTTAAAACCCTATGTGTTCAGGTTAAAAGTACCTGTTTCAGCAAGATATAAGCAGCCTAAGCTATTATATCGAACTGTCAGGTGGGTTCCCCCATTCGGAAATCCATGGATCAAAGCCTATTCTCGGCTCCCCATAGCTTATCGCAGAGTATCACGTCCTTCATCGCCTCTTACTGCCAAGGCATCCACCAAACGCCCTTCTCGCGCTTGATTTGATCCAGAAAGAGCAAAACTACATGATGTCCTACCGCCTGTCGGCGACTTGAGGACGAAGTTTGCGAGCAACGCGAGCTGGTAAAGACGCGAAGCTATACTTTCAGGACCAAAAGCATACTTTCCCGCTTCCGATCTTGTATGGGATCGGAAACGCGCTGCAGTTCCGCAGAACCGCAACTTGGTTAGTTTACTTGACTTGGGCAACATCATCTTTTCAGCCGCGATACAGACGTTGGACCGGGAATGTGGTCCGCTGAATGCCTTCCTTGCGGAAGCGACCGAGATCAACCCTCACTTGGGCGATCAACGATGTTGCATTTAATCTCTCTATACGATGTCAATTGTCGTCTAAGATTAGACGAGCAAACACTGATCTCAGTGCTTGCTGATGTAATCTTAGTGGTAATGGTGGAGCCTATCGGGATCGAACCGATGACCCTCTGCTTGCAAAGCAGATGCTCTCCCAGCTGAGCTAAGGCCCCA